>CAJYHS010000194.1 GCA_913774715.1 uncultured Siphonobacter sp.
GAATTCCGCTAGTAATGATTAAGCTTTATGGGAACCAGTAGGCTTTAGGCTTACTGGTTTTTTATTTATGATAAATTAATTTATTTAATATTATAACGAAATAAAAACGTTAATATATCATACTTGAAATTAATTGATGTATATACATATATTTTTGAACCATTCTATATTCCCTCTAGTTAAGACCACTGAAACACGCGATACTCTATCGTCTTCAATCATTATTAGTTAAACTCATTGTTATATGTCATCTACCAAATGGATCGTTGATCCTACTCACTCTGAAGTTCAGTTCAAGATCAAACACTTGGTTATTTCAACCGTAACCGGTTCTTTCAATTCATTTAGCGGCCAAGCTACTGCTCCCGCAGATTCAGAAGATTTCTCAGGTTCAAGCATTGAGTTTGCTTTGGATGTAAACAGCATTGATACCAATCAGCCTCAACGTGACGAGCACCTGCGTAACGGAGATTTCTTCGATGCCCCTCAATTCCCTCAAATCACGTTTGCTTCTACTTCCTTTGAAAAAGCGAAAGGTGACGTTTATAAATTAGCTGGTAACTTAACGATGAAAGGCATCACTAAACCGGTAGAAGTAACGGCAGAATACGGCGGAACTGCGAAGGATGCCTACGGCAATACCAAAATTGGTTTTGAAGTAACCGGCGTGGTAAATCGTAAAGAATTTGGATTAACTTATAATGCTTTAACTGAAACCGGTGGACTGGCTTTAGGAGAAGATATCAAGCTAATCGCTAATATCCAGTTGGCAAAAGCCTAGGTAGTGGGCCGTTGTGGGTCTTTCGTTTTTTAGTTATCAACTCAGTGAAAGGCTTCCCCCCTACTAACTATAAATCATACATTAAAACCTGAAAATTACTCTCATGAAAAAGTTCACCTTTGCCCTGCTTTTTGCTGCTTTGTCTTATTCTGGTATGGCTCAGACCACCTGGAAAATGGATAAGGCTCACGCTCAATTAAAATTTGATGTTACTCACTTGGGTATTTCTACCGTTTCTGGTGCATTTACTGATTTTGATGCTACCGTAACGGCGGAAAAAGCTGATTTCAGCGACGCCAAATTTGAATTCACGGGCCAAACAGCTTCCATCAACACGGGAGTTGACAAGCGTGACGAGCACCTGAAATCACCTGATTTCTTCGATGCGTCTAAATTCTCTACGTTGACGTTCAAAAGTACTTCCGTGAAAAAAGCGGGTGCTAATAAATATAAATTAACGGGCGACTTAACGCTTCACGGGGTTACTAAACCAGTTACGCTGGATCTATGGTACCGTGGTACCATTACCAATCCCATGAGTAAGAAGCCGGGTGCAGGTTTCCGGGTAACGGGCACGATTAAACGCTCAGACTTCGGCATTGGAAGCAATTTCCCCGCCGCTGTCGTAAGTGATGAAGTAAACATCACCGCTGACGGCGAATTTGGTAAGGAATAATTTTTCTTCCTGTTTATAGATTTAAAATAGACCGACCTATTGCGTCGGTCTATTTTTTATACCCGCATCTCATCCGGCTGCCAGTTACGAATCGAACGTTTAATCTCGTCAGGCGTTAAGTTTTCCTGCAGCACCCTTTGTAGTAAAGGGATTAACTCTTCATCGGCGGCAAACCGCAGAGCCGCCACCTGCTGAAAACTAAGCTGATTCTCTAATGGCTCCAAACGCTCGTGCGTTAGCACATAATACCGCAAACGCATTTCCAGTCTAACGATCCGGTTCTGATTGCCCAGGGCGTAATGTTGACGTAACATGAAAGCTACCCAGGTAATAAGCCCCACCTGAGTTGTCATGAATCCCCAGAGAAAAGAGTGCTCCGCAATGCTCATGTAGATACCCATGCCCAGCAGAAAAAGGACGACGGGATAAAATACAAAGTGGTGAGGCGGGTAATACTGGACGTGGTTTTTGTAATTTTGTGTTTTCATATGAATTCTTGGTAGCAGCGTTGGAAAACCTGTGAAAAAGCAATACCAGATCTAAGACGATGACTTTTGACGAGCTTAATTTAAATAAACCCTTGCTGAATGCTCTGAGCGATTTGAGTTATACGACTCCTACGCCCATTCAGCAAAAAGTATTTTCGGTAGTAATGTCAGGCAAGGATGTGTGCGGCATTGCTCAAACGGGAACGGGTAAAACGCTGGCCTACGTCCTACCCTGCCTGCGACAATATCAGTTTTCCAAGGACCGGTTACCCCAATTACTCATTCTCGTTCCTACGCGTGAGCTGGTGGCTCAGGTTGTAGAAACCATTGAGAAAATGAGTACTTACCTGACCCTTCGGGTGGTTGGGGTATATGGCGGCGTAAATCTAAAAACTCACGTAGCGGAAATCAAACAGGGAGCGGATGTATTGGTTGCCACGCCCGGCCGACTCATTGATTTATTATCGAACGGTACGATCAAAGGGAAGACGATTAAGCGTTTGGTGATCGATGAAATGGATGAAATGCTCAATCTGGGTTTCCGCTCTCAGTTGACTACCATTTTGGATTCATTACCCGCCAAGCGGCAAAACCTTTTATTTTCGGCAACGATTACCGAGCCAGTAGAAGATCTCATTCATACGTTCTTCACCAATCCGATTCGGGTGGAAGCCGCTCCGGTAGGAACGCCGCTGGACAACATTCAGCAGCAAGCCTACCAGGTGCCTAACTTTCACACAAAACTCAACTTGCTGGAATGGCTGCTTGAGGATCGGGAGACGTTTAATAAGGTTATGGTTTTTATTGAAACCAAAGCCGAAGCGGATCAGCTTTTTGAACGTCTGAACGATAGATTTCCCGACCAAGTAGGAGTTATTCATTCCAACAAAGCTCAGAATAATCGCTTTCAGACCGTCCAGAAATTTAAAACTGGAGAAATCAGGATTCTGATTGCCACCGATCTAATTGCCCGGGGACTCGACGTAGCCGAAGTTTCGCACGTCATTAATATCGATACACCAGAATTACCTGAAACCTATATTCACCGCATGGGTCGTACGGGTCGCAAAGATCAGAAAGGGGTCGCTATCACCTTCATCACTGAAGCCGAGAAAGAATACCAGCAGGCCATTGAATCGCTTATGAATCAGGAAATACCCGTCTTACCCTTTCCTGAAGAAGTAGAGGTATCCACGCTCCTTCGATCTAATGAACGTCCTGAAAATCCGCATAAAATTATCGAGCCCAAACTCATTGCCCGCGATTCCGTGGGAGCGGCTTTTCACGAAAAATCAGCTAAGAACTCAAAGGTTAATGTTCGTAGAAATCACGCGGCTGAAATGATGAAAAAATACGGAAGACCCATCAAGAAAACCCGCAAGAATAACTAAGGGTTAATGCTAATTTTTCCCTAAAAAAAGGTCATTACAGAAGCGTAATGACCTTTTTTTAGGGTCTTATCTTTAAAAAAACGGGAAATAGAATCCCTTACTTAAAGCGAGACCATGGCTTTGATGACTCCGTTGGCGGGATTTAGCCAGTTAGGAAATTCGTCTTTTACTTCATCAAAATTTACCTGATGAGTAATATACGTCTTGGGATTCACCAGTCCTTTTTTCATGCTATCGATCACGTGCTCAAAATCTTCACGAGTGGCATTGCGGCTACTCATCAGGGTAGCTTCACGCTTGTGAAATTCGGGGTGTGAAAATGCAATTTCACCTTTTTGCAAGCCTACCAGCACGTACCGGGCTCCGTGAGCCATGTACTCAAATCCATTATTAATCGCTTTCAGGCTTCCCGTTGCGTCAATGACCACCGTGGGCATATCGCCATTGGTAATGTCCCGGATTTGTGACTGAACATCCGCTGATAAGGCGTTTACGGTAAAATTAACGCCTAGATTTTGGCGACAGAAGGCCAGACGATCTTCATTAATATCCAGAGCGATTACCTGAGCACCCGCAATGCGGGCAAATTCCATAATTCCTAAGCCAATGGGTCCTGCTCCAACGACGAGAACGAACTCACCGGCCTGAATGGCCGCTCTGCGAACGCCGTGCGCTCCAATGGCAAGCGGTTCTACTAACGCTAGCTCATCGTAACTCAGGCCCTCTCCGTGCACAAGAGCGTACGAAGGAACACTAACGTATTCTACCATGCCTCCGTCAATGTGAACGCCTGCTACTTTGATATCCGTGCAGCAGTTAGGTTTACCGGAACGACAGGCAATGCAGGTTCCACAATAGAAATAGGGAATAAAGGTTACCCGTTCGCCTTTTTCGAAACCGGGAGCCTGATCGGCTTCGATCAACTCGCCAGAAAGTTCATGGCCCAGAATTCTGGGATAGTTGAAAAAGGGCTGGGTTCCTTCATAGGCATGAAGATCCGTGCCACAAATTCCAATTTTTTTGATTTTAATTAAGGCATGACCGGGCTGTAATTCCGGCTCTTCGGCCGTTTGATAATCGAATTTGCCGGGAGTGGTACAAACGAGGGTTCGCATACGTTTTAGAGCTATACTACGATACTAAGACAAAAATAGTACAGCCCTACCCGTGAATTTTTTATAAATTATCTAATTAGTCAAAAATTCTCTTGGGCTATTCCTCCGGATTCGCGGGCAAATAGAGGGTAAAGGTAGCTCCCTGGCCTAGTAGGCTGCGTGCTTCAATGTATCCCCGGTGATTTTCTACCACTTTTCGACAAAGAGCTAATCCAATTCCGGTTCCGTCGTAGCGATCACGGCTATGTAACCGCTGAAACATCTGGAAAATCTTCTCGCTATACTCCTGCTCAAAACCAATACCGTTGTCCTCTATTTCAAGCCAGATGTAAGACTGATTGGCCTGTGAAAGTGGCAAGGGCGTAGCATCCTTAAGCGTTCCTCCACGGATCGTGATTTGAATGGATCGGTCGGGATGAGAAAATTTTAAAGCATTCGTCAGCAAATTCTGTAGTAACTGAGCAATCTGCTGGGCATTTCCCCACATGCTTGGTAACGCCTCAATGAAGATACTCGCTTTTTGTTCCTGGATCGTCAATTCTAAATCCTGTAATACTTCATTTACTAAATCATTCAATGGAATAGGACCGAAATGGAGCTGATCGTTGCTTAGCTGTGAAAAAGCGAGTAAATCCTTAATCAAGCTCGTCATGCGTTGCGATGCCAAGTGAATTCGCTCCAGTAAACCTTTGCCCCGATCCGTTAACCGATTTTTTTCGTGTATTTCAATCAACGAAATAAAGGATTGTATCTTACGCAGGGGTTCCTGTAAATCATGGCTGGCGGCATAAGCAAACTGCTCCAGATTTGCATTGGTCTGCTGTAAATCCAGATTCATTCGGTTTAAAGCCAGGGTTCGCTCTTTGACCTGCCGCTCCAATTCTTCCGCTATTAATTTTAAAGACGTAATGTCCTGAGCCGTACCCGTTAATAAATACGCCTCACCCTGTTGGTTATACAGCACGTGAGCCCGGGCGTGCAGAATTCGTTCTTCTCCCGTTACCTGATTGACGACCGTATATTCTTCATCGTAAATACCATTTGATTCGGGCAATAAAGCCTGCCGGATGGACTCCTGCACTCGCTCCCGATCTTTACCATGAATGGGATTGTAGGCATAGGCATGTTCCACTTCATCTTCTGCAAAGCCAAACCAGGACTTTATGCGACTGGAATAATTTACCTGCCCAGTTGATGGATTGTAGTTCCAGGTACCTAGCTGGGCCATGTCAACGGCTGAGCGTAAGTTCTCTTCGGCTTCTTTAATCTGCTGGCGGGCCAGTACCTGTGCCGTTACATCCGTAGCGGTATTGATGACGCCGTAAATGCTACCGTCAATGTCGTAAATGGGATTATAGGAAAAATTAAACCAGAAGGTTTTTAAAACGCCATTGACCATAATATCCGCTTTCCCTTCCGAATTCCGATAGGGCCTTCCGGTATCGTAGACGTTTTGAAGTAATTCCAGAAATGGCTGCCCGATCAGTTCAGGCATGGCTTCATGTAAAAGCTTTCCTTGTACCTGTTCTCTACTCTTGCCCCAGATCTGTAGCATGGGACTATTGATGACTTCTACTTTCATGGCCCGCCCAATGAATACAACCGTTGCCGTTGGCGTATCAATGATGAGGTTACGAAACCGTCTCTCACTACCCTGCAAAGCCAGGTGAGCTTCCTTTTCTTGAGCTATATTCTGAATGATGGTTACAAAACTAACGGGTTCATTCGTTTCTAAACGGGTTAGCGATACGCTCAGTCGTCCCCAGATCAAGGTCCCCTCTTTATGAATGTATTTTTTATCGACGGTACCTGCCCTGCGAATCCCTCGAAATAATTCCTCAGCCAGCTTCTCGTCACTTTCATTTTCCTCGGGCGGGGTAATCATTCGGAAGTGTTTTCCAACCAGCTCCTCAATCTCATATCCGGTGAAAGCAGCCATGGCAGGATTCACCAATTGAAAAAAACCATCCGTACTTAAAATGGCAATGCCTACTTCGGCTCCGATAAAAGCAGATTGATATTTTCGCTCGATGCCTCTGAACACTTCTTCCTTAACGGTTTGCTCAGTGACATCCTGAGCCGTCCCGGAGAAACGATAGGGCTTATTAGCTTCATTAAAATAGGCTTCTCCTTTGCAATGGAGCCAGCGTAGCCGGCCATCTACGGCTCCGATGGTACGAAAGATAATATCGTAAGATTCCCGATGCCGGGGGTCAATCGCTCGGCTAAGGGCTGAGTGAACCTTCGAGCGATCGTCTGGATGCACATAGTCCAGTACTTGTGAGTAAGATACGGTACTACCTTTAGCGAAGCCATATAATTCTTTGCATCGTTCGTCCCAACGTATCGTTTCATTAATTAGGTCGAAATCCCAGGTCCCTACTCCAGCCGACTGTAAGGCAAAACGAAAATACTCCTCTTCTTCGCGAAGTGCTTTTTCCAGTAAAGGCTCCGAATGTATTTCCTGAAAAGATCCAATCATCCGTGACGCAAGGCCCTGCTCAACCCAAAGCTGGGCCTGAGCTTTTACCTGGTAATAACGTTGATCGGCACCCAAAAAAGAAAACTCGTCCTGCCAAGTCGCTGGACAGGTTAGCAACTCTGCACTAATTCGATCACGGTGGTCTGGGTGTATGCGTTCCAGCCAGGCAGCCCATGCTAATTGCTGGACCTGATGATGCTGACTGCCTAAGTCCTGGCTAAATTGAACACTATTATGTTGTATATCCCAAATCCAGAGCATACAATAGGCGGCCCTTTCCTGAACTTCCGGGTTTAATTGGCTTTGGCTCATCAGTGATGAAAAATCTCTTTAATAGTGGCGGGGTTACTCGTATTTTTAAATAATAACTTTGTAAATACGCTTCTGTTTTCAGGAGAAAAGTTCTTCTTACAATTGAACCAGACCGTATCTTTTCTTCATAAATTCTACATGGTTTTGCGAAAAGAAAAATCAACTTACTCCTGAAACATTTACTCTGTTCACCTATTATTTTTTTAATCAATTGTTTAATTATAAGTAACTGTCTATCAATGATTTGATAATAAAATCGCGATATTATTTCTTGAAAAGTTCATGGGTAAGGGCACTTAACTACGCATCCCTTGGTTACCTTTGCATATCCCATCGTTTTACTTTACCATGAAAACTTATTCATTATTTATTCTTTTCGCTTTCTTTCTTTTCGCCTGTTCGACGGATGATGAAAACTTAGCGGCTAAAGTTGAGGGTATCTATGTAACCACTAGTGTTACGTCCAATGGTAAAAGCCTGACCCTTACCCAGCATGAGGCTAAAACTCATATTGCGTTACAGACCATTGACGCCTTACATGTGAGAGTACTGGCTGAAATGGATTCGGTTAGCGGCATTCCTTCTTTCGAAACGACGGGAACACTTTCCAATAAAGGCCAGGGCATTACCCTAATAATGGAAGATGAAAATGTTGCCACTATTCATCAGGGCAAAATGCGAATGTATTTAATCAAACGTGATAATACACTGGTACAAATTGACGCTACCCGTGAGTAATCATATTGTAAAAAGAAACGACTCCTGCTACTTTCGGAGTCGTTTCTTTTTAATTACCAAACTTATTCTTACTATCAAAGGCTAATCCTAAACCCACGCTGGAAAGTTTGTTTTCATCGGCAATTTCAGCCTGTGGAAATAAGTTTCGGAACGTTTGCTGCACGGCAGGAACTTCCGTCGAACCACCCGTAAGAATCACCAGATTAATCGCATCCGCTGTGATTCCTGCCTGGGTTAAGCATTCTTCCGCCGAAGCCGTAATTTTTTGAATATCAGCCGATATTGCCGTTTCAAAAGACGAACGTTGGGTAACAATTTCAAATCCTGACTCCAGAAAATCGAAAGGCATGGCGTGTTCCAACTCCTGGGTAAGTTCGATTTTAGCCTGCTCAGCCGCTGCTAGTAAGGTATGACCTGATTCCTGCTCCAGCACTTTCAGTAAACGTCCATAGCGGACTTTATCCTGCGATTGCCCCAGAGTATTTCGTACCTGCAAAATCGTTTTGGGCGTGTAAAGGAAGTTTACTTTACTCCACTCCGAAAGATCATGAAAGGGTTTGAGAGGTACATCGAGTTTATTAGGTCCAAAAGTAGTTCGATACCCAATTTCAGGCATAATCTCAGCCAGACTTAGAGCCTTATCAAAATCATTACCGCCAACCCGTACCCCCGTGTTAGCCAGAATGTCCGAAGAACGATCCGTTCTATTTAAGTATTTACTGGAGAGGCGAATCACCGTGAAATCCGAAGTACCCCCTCCTAAATCGACCACAAGGGCTAGTTTTTCACCCGAGATGTTTACTTCGTGAGCAAAAGCGGCAGCAATCGGTTCGTACTGAAATTCAACAAATTCAAAGCCAATACTCCGGGCGATGGCTTCGAGTTCAAGCTGAGCCTGACGATCCGAAGCGGGATCCTGATCCACAAAATGAACCGGTCTACCCATCACCACCTTGGTCAGGGCTTCTCCGGCCTCGGCATCGGCTTTCATCTTCAGCTGGGTAATGAAGGAAGCGATGATATCCGAAAAATTCATAAAGCTACCGTGCACGAACGTTCCCTGCTTCATGATAGCCGTTCCTAAAATTCGCTTCAAACTTCGCATCAAACGGCCTTCTTCTTTAGCAAGGAAATTTCGCATGGCCGCACGGCCGTAATACGTCTTTTGTTCTTTACGGTTAAAAAACAGGGCACTCGGCATCGTCACCGATGCTTCTTCTACCGTCACTAAATGAATATCCGATCCAGCTGCCAGCGCAATACTGGAGTTAGAGGTACCAAAATCAATTCCGCACGAAAGGGCAGCCATACTGTAGGTAATTCGCTATTCATCAAAGCTGATTCATTCGGATTACTTTGATGACTTTATATTTTGTAATTGGAGAAAACTTTCAATATAGATTCTTTTATTGGATTCACAAGATTTTATTTTTCATTTTAAGTCCACTTGCCGTTCATCATTTTCATAGCGAGATAAGTTGGACCAAAACATACTAGTTAGTATTTTTGTATGGTAACTACAATGAAAGCCATGTCAAAAGCCGCACAAACCCGACAGAACATTCTTTATAAAGCCTTTGAAATGATTTATCAGAAAGGCTTTCAGGCTACCAGCATTGACGAAATCATTGCTACGACGCACGTCACGAAAGGGGCCTTCTTTTATCATTTCAAGAGTAAGGAAGAAATGGGTCTTGCAATGATTCGGGAATTTTTAGCTCCGGGGATGCACACAGCCGTCATTGCTCCCATGAGTCATACTGAAAATCCATTGGATGCCATTTACGATATGATGCATTACATCTTACTAAAGGATCCTTTTTTTCAGTCGGAATATGGATGCCCGGCGGTAAACCTGATTGATGAAATGTCACCGGTTAATAGTCTATTTAAAGACGCTCTGCTAACTATTTCCAAACAATGTCAGCAGGCTATTGAGGCTTCTCTGCAACGGGGTATTGAAAAAGGTTTCATCCGAAAAGACATAGATACCAAACATGTCTCCATCTTTATACTAATGAGTTACAGTGGCGTTCGCAATATGGGAAAGCTCTTAGGACCAGGTTGTTATCCTGTATACCTCAAAGAGCTAAAAACGTATTTACATAACCTGACTTAAAAAATTTACCTTAAAACATACCAGTTAGTATGCTACATTTATTTGATAGAATACTTTAACTTTTTTAGCATGAAAATTGCACTACTCGCCCTGGTCATCGTCGGACTTTGCTACGCTTTTTACAAGCTTTACAGCCAGTATTATCTGGAAAAAAATCTGGATGAGATTCTTTCTAAAGGGGCTCTCATACTGGATGTTCGTACGCCTCGGGAATTTGCGGAAGGTCACCTGCCCGGAGCCATCAACATTTCACTGGGGACGATTCGGGACGCAGAAATTCCTTTTACCAGTAATCAAGCCGTTGTCACCTACTGCTCCCATGGCTTACGCAGCATCAAGGCCGCCGATATTCTCAAAGACCGGGGATTTACGAAAGTCTACAACGGAGGAGCCATGAATGAACTTGCCAAACGACTGCCTTCCTCCCCTTCTTCCTTGCTCCCTTAGATTCTTATGTATTCTACCTTACTAATCATACACTCGTTTGTTCGCTGGCTGGTCGTGCTGAGTCTAGGGCTAGCCATTTTTCGGGGATATCAGGGCTGGTTTCGTAGCGAATTGTTCACCCCGAAAGATCATTTTCTTCGTCATGTGACAGCCACCTTTGCTCATATAAAGCTCATGATCGGCTTTCTTTTGTACTTTCAGAGTCCCATCGTATCGTATTTTCGTTCGGCTGACGCAGGGACGGAAGTTCCGCTGGATATCTCCTTTTTCGGCTGGATCCACCTAACCCTCATGACGCTTGCCATCGTCGTAGTTACGATTGGTTCATCCATGGCTAAGCGGCAAAGCAATGACCTCTGCAGATTTAAAACAATGGCGATCTGGTTTTCAATAGGTTTACTTATTATTTTTATAGCCATTCCCTGGCCTTTTTCCCCCTTGGTCAATCGTCCTTACGTACGCTCATTTTAATCATGCTCAAATTCATCACTACCAATATTGGTCGCCTTCGCCTGATTTCTTTACTCGAAGGTCTTTCGCTGTTAGTTCTTATCGGCATTGCGATGCCTTTTAAATATATCTTTGAAGATCCAACGCTGGTGAAAGCCATCGGACCGGTTCACGGGATTCTATTTCTGCTTTTCGTTATGAATACGATTAGCGTAGGGATTGAATATCGCTGGAAATTCACCCAGACTACCTGGAAAGTACTGCTGGCCTGCATCATTCCTTTCGGTACGTTCTACGTTGATCGCACCATATTATCGCCTATGCAGGAAAGTCAAGCTTAACAGGTTAACTCTTTAGTTGAAGAGCCCCGGATCTGCATTCGGGGCTTTTTATTGGAGCATACGAAGAGCATTAACTTGTATTCCCTAATGTCTTTAGGTTCAATGCTTCGTTTTCTTACAATTTTCTAAGTTACCAATGATGGAATTTTGGGGTGTTCAAACAACTACTATTTATGAATACGCCATCCTTATTAATCACGGGTGCTACGGGCACTATTGGTCTTGAATTAACGCGATTACTTCAGCAAAAAGGGTTTTGCTTTCGGGTTATGGTACGCTCTATCGCTAAAGCTGAAATCTGGAAATCTTTGCCTCATGTGGAAATCGTAATCGGTGATTTTAACGATCCCCTTAGTTTAGAAAAAGCGTTAGATGGGATAGAGAAGGCTTTTTTACTGACCAATTCTTCCGAAAGAGCAGAACAACAGCAATTGGCTTTCGTAGAAGCAGCCCAAAAGAAAGGCCTTCGCCACTTAGTTAAGCTTTCGCAGCTGGCAGCGAATATAGCCTCCCCTGTTCGATTTCTCAGGTACCATGCCGTAGTTGAAAAAGCTATCGAGCAGACGGATATGGCCTATACTTTTTTACGCCCCAATCTCTTTATGCAGGGTTTACTGGGCTTCAAAGACGTAATTCAACAAAAAGGAATGTTTTTTGCTTCAGCGGGAGAAGCCCCCATTAGCCTAATTGATAGCCGAGACATTGCCCGTGTCGCTTTTCATTGCCTGACGCAAGAAGGCCATGTAGGCAAAACCTATACACTTACAGGCCCCCAGGCATTGACCCACGCAGACCTGGCTATCGAGATGTCACGAGCTTGGCAACAAAATATAGCTTATGTGAATATAAGCTCCGAAGAATTCAATCAGGCCCTGGTAAGCGTAGGTTTTCCAGCCTGGCAGGCAGCAGGCCTGATCGAAGACTACGCTCATTACAGTCGGCATGAAGCTGCCTTGGTTACTTCTACCGTTGAAGACGTAACGGGTCAGAAACCTTATTCATTTAGGCATTTTGTTACTGATTATAAAGAGGCGTTTATGAAGTAATAAAAAAGGGAATCTGACTATTCAGATCCCCTTTTTTAAACTATCAAACTTCTTAGTAAGGCTTGGCCTCGTGCCCTTTTTCTTCCGCCTCGTGAGCAGCGTCGGAAGTAGAAGTGGTCCCAATGGGCCCTTTTTGTATATTTTGATCGGCTACGGAATTTAACCCCTCTTCTACCCGACGACCATATTCTTCATCGCACTGATAAAACAGCTCTACCATTTTCTTTTGCACTTCTTCGTGAGCGGAAGCAATGGTATTAACGAGATTGGTAACTAAATCTTCCCGTTCCCAGTCTTCAAACAAACGGAAACGTTCACCGGCCTGAGCAAAATCGTTTTTACGGTCAATTTTCTGACGGACGAGTTTAGCTGCGTAATAAGGTTCGTAATCCTTGCCTGCTTTAGGTGCTTCCTGCAACCCGTTTAACCGCGAAGGCTCATAGTTTACGTGTGGATTAGCCCCCTGAGCTAGATCCACTTGATAAGCCATCTGTCCATCCCGCTGATTGGTAGCGATGTGTGTTTTGGGAGCATTAATAGGAAGTTGCAGGTAGTTAGTAC
>CAJYHS010000195.1 GCA_913774715.1 uncultured Siphonobacter sp.
TGTTTTGCAGGAACTCATTGCGAAGAACAGAACAAACGCAACGAATAAGTACGTAATTTTCCCTTTCATAATTCCTTTCATTTGAATGTCTTAGAAACTGGCCCGAAGGTTAACTCCAAAGCGACGCGTGGTAGGCACACCGAGTGAATCAAATCCGGCATTATTCGCCGAACCCGTGCTTACTTCGGGATCGTAGTTCATGTATTTTGGCGTATTGGGAGCTTTGTACCAAAGGTTACGGCCACTGAGAGAAATGGAAACGGAGCCGAAAGGCGTTTTTTGCAGGAGAGCGGAAGGCAACTGGTAACCCAGGGAAATTTCCCGGAGGCGGAGCACAGTTGCATCGAAAACATACCCCTCCCCGATTCCACCCGGACCATAACCACCACTGAAAAAGTAGTCAATGACCGTCAAAGCGGTATTATTCGGGATTTTATTACCGTTTTCATCCAGAATAGGTTGCAGCGTGTTAACATCCCCCAAGACTCCCGGACCTACCCAGAGTGTTTCCCGGTTTTCGGTATCTCGGGTTACTCCACGTGAAAGGGCATTACCTATATTCGTGGAATAAATAGCTCCACCCTGCTTCCAGTCAAAGAGAACGTCGAGAGTAATCCTTTTGAAGGTGAAACTATTATTTAATCCCAGCATGAAATTCGGATTGGGATTCCCAATCGGGCCACTTGTTGAAGAGGAAATGGGTTTACCCGTCTGGGGATTCACTAGAATGTCACCGTCTGCGTCCCGGGCATAACGGGTGCCATAAATCTGACCGTACGGCTGCCCCGCAATGTGCACGTTATTGTTGTATACCAATTGAGCAAAACCGCCCAGATTATCCACCATGTTGCGGTTACGGGTAAAGTTGGCGTTTACATTCCAGCGAAAACCGGTTGTCGTAGAAACAGGAGTCGCATTAATCGCCAGCTCAATTCCTTTGTTGGAGGTTTGACCGAGATTAATAATGCGGTCGGTAAAACCCGTGGACGGAGCCGACTTAACCGTAAAAATTTGCGATGTACTGCGTTTATGATAGTAGGTTAAATCAACGGAGAGCTTGCCATTAAAAAACTGTAGTTCGGTTCCAGCTTCAAATTCGGTGATAAATTCGGGTTTGAGCTGAGTATTGGTTAGTATATCACCCAAGGTCATGGTGCTGATGTTCGACTGAGATCCATTAGAAAACGGAGCATCCAAATCGCCTGCACTGGCATTGGCGTTATACACATTAACCGTTTGATACGGAAGAGCTTCGTTACCTACTTGCGTATATCCCAGACGCACCTTACCAAAATTCAGTAAAGGACTTTTCAGATTAAATGCTTCCGTAAAAATGAAGGAACCGTTTACGCCACCATAGAGGTAACTCCGGTTGGCGGCGGGTAAGGTTGAAGACACATCATTGCGACCCACGATGTTCAGTGATGCAAAGCTTTTATAATCGAGGGTAATGTCCGTAAAGAAGGCGTAGAACCGCTGTTTTACCAGAGCCCGGTTGTTGGGCAAACTTCCTAAGGTAATGGTCGAGGTATTATTAATGTTATTAATTCCGGCTGTGATGATATTGGTTCCCACAAAAGCCGCACGATCCGTCATCCGCTGATTCACGTTATTACCAAAAATGGCCCGCAGTGAAAAATCCTGCTTAATGGTTTTGGTGATAGTTACCAGCAAAGTATTGTCCAGCTCCTGGCGGTAAATATTATCGGTGTTAATGGTTCCATTGGCGTATACCGATGAACCTTTTCCCAGCACACTGACCCGACGGTCGGTATACGCATTAAAACCAGCTGTGTTTTGAATATTCAGCCAGGGTGTCGGATCAAAACCTAGTACGAAGTTTCCGTAATACCGATCTACATTACTCGTCGAAGGACTGTGTAAAACTGACCAGTAAGGGTTATCGACCCCGGCGTAATCGTACACATTGGCTCCCGTATTGGGGTTTTCGTAGGGGTAATCGGTGAGGTTGTAACTCGTGGGCAGGTAATACATCGTACTCATGATCGAACCACTCCCTCCAATCGGTGGAGCTTTCTGGTCGGTCATTACGTAATTAATCGTTCCCCGAACGTAAAACTTGTTATCCAGACGGGCATTGCCCCCAACGTTAAGCGAGGTTCTAGCAATCTCATTTCCGGGAACAATTCCCTTATTAGTCGTCCGGCTTAACCCTACGGTGAAATTTCCTTTTTCACTGCCACTATTAACCGTCAGGGCGTTTTCATAAACGGACCCCGTACGGAAAAAATCTCGCTGGTTTTTTCCTGCATACGATTGATACGGCACCTGCACGGGCGTTACGCCATCAGCTTCGTAAAACTGAGGAAAGTCAACGGCAGAAAATCCGGCCCTTGCCAGTGGATGCGGAATCGTCGAACGAGTACTGTAAGCGGATCCCGAAGACCCATATACCGCACTTCGGTAATCCCCATTCGTTCCCTGCCCGTAAAGATTCTGATATTCAGGAAGTCCGGCGAGCGTTTCGGCGGAATACGAGGTGCTGTAAGTAATCTCAGTGCCCTTCCGGCTTTTCTTGGCCGAAGCTTTGGTTGTAATAATAATGGCACCGTTCGCCGCTCTGGATCCATACAAAGCGGCAGCAGCGGCACCCTTTAGCACCGTCATGCTCTGAATATTATTGGGATCAATATCAAAGGCCCGGCTGGCCGTACTCTGATTACTCTGGGTCTGGTTATTACCGGAAACGGGTGAAAAAGTGGAGTTATCAAAGGGTACGCCGTCGACCACGTAAAGCGGCTGATTGTTATTACCCAGGGAAGAGTTCCCCCGAATAGTGATGTTGGTAGCCCCACCAGCTACCCCTCCCCCACCCTGAATATTGACTCCTGCTACCTTTCCCGCCAGAGCACGAACGGGGTCGGGTTCGTTTTTCTGAGCCAGATCGGTTGTACTGAGCGTGCTTACCGAATAACCCAAAGCATTTGCTTTTCGCTCAATCCCAGCCGCCGTTACCACCACTTCAGTTAATTGACGCGTTTCATTTTCCAGCACCACATCAATACTTGTCTTTCCCTGTACTACTATTTCCTGCGGCGTGTAACCAATGAATGAAAAGATCAGAATACTTTCGGGCGAGGGAACGGAAATACTATAATCGCCCTGAGCATTACTCACCGTCCCTATATTTGTTCCTTTTACCTGGATATTCACACCGGGTAACTCCATCCCATCCTTTGCCTTCACCTTGCCTTTCACCTTTATGTCGGCTTTTGGAATCACCCCTGTTTTTGCTTTATTCTCTACCGCATTTTTATTCCGCTCCGAAATAATGTACGTAGCTCCTATTTTCTCATACGTTAGGTTCAGAGGTGCCAGCAAATACTTGAGATTTTCTTCTAAAGTAGGCTTCGAAAACGCGAACGATGCCTCTATACGTTTATCCTGAATCAAACGTTTCTGGTAGGCAAACTGAATGCTGTACTTCTTTTCTAATTGTCGAAAAGCATCGGTAAGAGCTTTATTCGAAGGCTGATCCAGTAAGGTCAGTAAGCGTTTATCCCCTGACCCATCGGCCCGAGCCATATACGCCGGATTTTGTCCCGCAGCTGAACAAATAATCCCGCTCATAACTAATCCAATTAATCCGCTGCCCTTTCTTCGTAATAGTAATCCCATAGGAGTCGTTTGGTCTACTAATGTGAGGAATGATTTCAGGTGTATGCTTCAGCGGTAAGACAATTCATGAGCTTTCTTAGGGCCCCCTGTATTTTCAAAATATACAATATTATATGATAGGTAATAGTAATTATTTGTTTTATACTATTTTGTATTTTAACTATATCCCAAAATATTATTTTGAACTCATTTTTAAAAAAATTTACTAAGTCAGGGGTTTTATTTCGTCTTTCGAAGGTAAGGACCGGCCTGAGAATTGGCTATATGTTTTTTTATTCCGCCTGATCATCAGTAGCGGAACCTTGGCGAATAGTGACACGTCCTTTATGATGAATAATGTTAACATCCAGGGTATGAGAAAGTATTTTCAAGACCTGCTCTAAATTTTTTTGAGATATTTTTCCAGTAAACCGGAGGGCTTCCAGATGATCTTCTATGACTACATCAATCCCATAATAGGTCTCCAATTCTGTAGCAATTTGCGTAAGACTTGTATCATCAAAAATGAATAACTCGTTTTTCCAGGCTAGCCAGGCATCGCCTTTTACTGCCTGTACTGTCAGTCTTTTGTTGTTTGGCGTATACGTAGCCAGTTGTCCAGGCGTAAGTTCCGTTACTTCTTTCTCTCTTCTAAGAGCTACTTTTCCTCCTTCCAGATAAACCTGTATACCTTCTTTTCCTGCTCTTACATTAAACTCAGTTCCCCGAACTTCTACGGTCAGATGATCAGGAGTTTTCACAATAAACTTTGGGAAGTGCTGATTTTTAGCAACTTGAAAATAAGCTTCGCCGGTTTTTAACTCCACTTCCCTCGTCTTGCCCTGCCATTTATTGGCGTATTGTAAAGCAGCGTTTCGGTTTAGCCAGATGACGGAGCCATCGGATAATGTAATTTTCTTGATTTTACGATCTAGGTTAGCAACCTGCGTATAGTCAACCGATGACTGTTTTAACGTATAATACGTCACGCCACTGATCGTAAGCAGAGCAATTGAAGCAGCAGCGAGGGGTCTTAACCAATGGTTCTTAGGTTTTGATTTAACTACCGTTTCTTCACTGATTTCATAATTCAGGTATTCTTCAATCAGTTGATCTAATTCTCCCTGTTGGAACAAATGGATAAATGCTTCCAATTCTGGCGGCGTGGCTTTCGACTCCAAGTACCGTTGTACTAACTGCTTTTGTAACTGCTTGTCTTCCATTTCTATTTTTTTGACGGTGGAGGTTGGTTTCGTAAGTAGAAGACAATTCTGGGTTCGGTTAAGGTCTCCTGTAGATAGGATTATATTTTGATAAGGGTTGATTCTATAACTGAAACATCAGGCTCGCAAATACACTGAACGTTATACCCAGATCTTTTTCAACGGCGACTTTAAACACTTTCATGGAACGTACCATGTGTTTCTTAATAATGTTGCGGGAAACATTAAGCTCTGTGGCCACTTCTTCGTAAGAAAGTCCCTGCTGTCGACATAAAACAAATACTCGCTGGCTCTGTGGTGGTAAGGTGGCTAATACTTGTTGTATAAACCGTTGATATTCTTTGGATTGTAAATCTTCTTCTACCTCCTGCCGACTTTCTTCATAGGATTGAATAAAGGACGAAATTTTACGCTCTTCAGCCAACATTTTCTTTAAAGCATTCAAACTATGGTTTTTACCAGCGGTGAGTACATAAGGTTTGAACGAGTAGATCTCAGCCAAGCGTTGCCGATCTTCCCAAATACGAATGAACACTTCCTGGCAAATATCTTTTGTCAGGTCGGCCGATTTCAAAATGGAATAAACGAAACGGTATAGTATGGGTCTGTAGCGGTCATGCAATTCGGCGAAAGCTCTGGAATTGCCTTCAGCCACATACTTTAGGAGCACTTCTTCGGTTAGGAGCTGCATACGTTTACTACCAGAATTGGTTAAGTTCAGAACCCTTATTTTCTAGGTAAGAAAATAAGTATGGGAAAATTGAGTACGTGTATAAGATCCCGGGCTGATGAAGAAAAAAGCAAGTACTACTATAAACGTAGTAATAATCCGAGGTACGTGCGGCTCCTAACTCAGATGACTACTAATTAAGTGATAATTTCTTAATCCTCAAAAGATTAAAGAGTAATTGTCATTCAAAATTTACGATTTTTCAGTAGCCTGATTTTTATGAAACCTAATTAAGTAGCTTTTCCGAATGCCAGAAAAACCTAATCGGTGTAATGATGTCGTTCTTTTTCAGATGCAGAATTGAGGAGATACGTTTTTCCAAAGTTTAGTCTAAAACTCACCTTTCAGTCAGTCGTTTGTTAGATTTCTAAGGTTTCCTTTTCTACTTGCAGAGAATTACAAAAAGCATCCCGGCAGGCTTCCATGTTATCTTATTTTCCTCACATTTAGCTTAGTCCAAAGCTCACCTTACTTACCATAAAGGAACAAAATTGAAGTTAAAAGTCTAATAAAACGATTGCTTTGACTTTAGTCTAAAACTCACTTTTCAATTATTCTAAACCTCGCTTTTTAATAAATTTGCTTAGTCTGAAACTCACCTTTTACTCATTATCAGCACACTAGCTACAACTTTTTCTTTAGTCCAACCCTCACTTTTACTCTAGTCCAAAGCTCACTTTTGTATTGTTTTCTTTAGTCTGAACCTCACTTTTGATCTATTCCAAATCTCACCTTTCTCGCCAATAATTTATTCCAAAGCTCACCTTTCATTAGTCCAAACCTCACTTTTAGGCTCGTAAGTATTTGTATATCAGCAATATACAAGCCCTCTAATATCAATCAAAATATTGATATATAAATAATAATCAAAGGCTGATTCTTTTTTCATTGAAAGAAATACATTCATTTTTTTCACATTACCCAATAAAAAGCTTACGTTCAACTAAAAACATAGTTTATGTTCTTTAACAGTGCATTCAAAAAATGTCAAAGAATGCAGACGTGCTATTGAAAATATAGTTAGTATTGTCTTTTAAAATTGACAAAACAGTTCGTACATGCTCACTCACGAAGAGGTTCTGCACTTTTTCAAAAAGAAGACTGCTCTTTCAATGTCTGTCATTGAAAAAGAAGCGGGTCTTCCCTTAAGTACATTGCCCAAGGCTCTTGCCGGACAACGAACCCTAAACCAGAAACATCTCAAGGCACTGGAACCTATCTTACTACAGTATGGTCTGGAGGAATTTCGAAACCGGAAGGCTCGTGTCATTAGCATCGTTAATCACAAAGGAGGAGTTGGAAAGACGACCACGACCATCAACTTAGGTAGTGCTCTGGTAATGGAAGGTTTCAAAGTACTGGTTATTGACATTGACTCTCAGGGTAATTTATCCCAAAGTCTGGGACTAGACAATCCTGAATCTCAATTGTATGAGGCTTTGCTTCACAACAAGCCCCTTCCTATCGTTTCAGTTATTCCCAATCTCGATTTAATCCCCAGTAACCTCGAACTGGCGAAGTATGAACGAGAGCTCACCCACTCCCCTAGCGGAGCTTTACGGCTTCGTACGTCCTTACAGACCGTTTTAGGGCAGTATGATTACATTCTTATTGATTGCCCTCCAGCACTGAACGTATTTACCAATTCCGCTCTGATTGCTTCGAATTCAGCCTTAGTAGTGCTTGAGCCTGAAACTTCGGCAATTAAAGGGATTAACAACCTTTTTGAGCTAATTAACGAAATACGCCAGTTTTTCAATGAATACCTGACCATTGAAGGGTTGTTATTCACTCGTGTAGACCGGCGATTGGTTTTACATAAAGAGCTTATTCAAACAATCCGACAGGATTTGAGAGATTTTCAGATTTTTAACACGGAAATTCGGCTAAATGCTGCTCTGAAGGAATCTCAATATGCTCAAGTGGATATTTTCCGTTACGGAGCTACTTCCCCAGGAGCTGTCGATTATAAACAGTTAGCTCAGGAACTTTTAACCCGGCAGAACCGATAAGTCATTCATTTCTAATTGAATCTGCATGAAAAAAATTGTCAACCAGTTCGGTACAAAGGAGCTTATCAAGAAAGATAATGGTTCGCTGGTGCAGCAGGAATTAATCAAAAATCAGATTATAGTCATTCCTGAGCTTGAAACCCTGATTCCCCCGCTTTTGGATGACGAATATCGCCAACTCGAAGCTAACATCATTAAAGAGGGATGTAGGGAACCTTTGTTAGTCTGGGAAACACCAGCTCATGCCGTGCGTAACACCGACGATGAGACCTCTTTGTTTGTACTCATTGACGGACATAATCGTTACAGCATTTGTACCAAGCAAGGTATCCCCTTTCGAATTCTGATGAAGGAATTTTCTACGATTGAGGATGTAAGAGCCTTCATGATTGATAACCAGTTAGGCCGTAGAAATCTAACACCAGAGCAAACGTCCTACCTTCGGGGTCAAAAGTATCTTTCGATGAAACGTACTTCTGGTCGGCCTACGGGTAATGCAACTGGAAAACGTACGGAGGAAGTGCTGGCCGAGCAGTTCAATGTGAGTCCTAAAACAATCCGTACCGACGCTGAATTCGCTAAAGGCCTTGATAAGACCTCTCCAGCTCTCAAAAAAGAAATTCTGAGCCGTAAGTCGAAAGTTTCTAAAAAATCGATTGTAGGGCTTGCCAATGCGTCAGAAGATCATCCTGCCTTCGATAGCATTGAGCAAATTAACCAAGTAGTAACTCAGACGAAAAAAGCGAAGAATTCTACTTATTCTGAAGTTAACCAGTTAAAAAATTTGGTCGATCAATTAGAGCGAGCTGGTAGTAATAGTCGGGTGTTGTGTGAAGAAATTATTGAAGTTGCTCAGTCGATACTTGACAAGGGAGAATAGAAATGTGGTAACAATTACCACGTTTCTATTTCTTTTCTAAGTTACAAAAGGTCTTACCCCAATCGCTTTCAGTTCAAACAAAAATAATGTGGCAATAGTTACCACATTGTCTCTATTGCAAAAACAGAGATACTTTCTGCTCCTCCTTCCAAAACGTGGTAATTGTTACCACATTAATATCCCATTATTTAACAATTCTGAAAAAGTGATAATGAGTCACGCGAAAGCTGCGTGATACCGAAGAATCACTTTAAATAATAAAAGTGAGAAAATGAAAAGGATTCTCACTTTTATTACGTAGTTTTCCGACGGATAGCCTTCAGAACATGGATAATTCAATCATTTTTCAAAAACGACTTAATAACTTTCAGCCGAATTTCATTACCGAATCCAAGCAGCAGTTTTCTGAATTGGAAAAGAGAATCGTGGTAATGATTATTAATCAGATCCGAAATGTGAAGGATTATCAGGAAGGTCAAAACTTACGTTTTACCATTCCCATCACTGAACTGGCCAAATCCAATAATTACCGGAAACTGTATCAGGCTGCTAAATCGCTGACAGATAAAAAGATTCTTTACGAGGATTTTTCTAATCCTCGTAATCCCAGCTTCGCCTCCTTAGTCCCCTTTCCGCTCGTTCGTACGGTCAATGAAGAAGGCCGTAGTTTCCTGGAAATCACAATGCTGGCTAACGTGGTACCTCAATTCATTGAGCTGGGAAGTCGATACACCAAATACAGCATTGACGTCATGTTATCGCTGGAATCGGTCTACTCACAGCGGCTTTACGAGTTGATGATGATGTACTACAATCGTGGGCAGCGGGTATTTACTTATTCGGTAGAAAAGTTAAAGTTTATGTTGAATTGTCCTGAAAGCTACAACTTCAAGGAAATTCAACGCTGGGCTTTGAAAGTGGCCCAGGCAGAGCTATTTGCAAAAGCTAACATTGTATTTGAATACGTTCCCAGCAAGAAAGAACGCAAAAAGATTCTGGAGCTTGAGTTTACCATCAAATCCTTTATGGATGTGGTAAATGAAGCGGTAGAAGATGAAATGGAAAGCTTTTATCAGGCTACGGATGCCAATCGCTATCTGGTCGCCCGTAATCTTCTGGAAACCCAGTACACCTTTTCCGCTCAACAGATTGAAGAGATCCTGATTTCTAAAGAGAAACTGGAAAAATTTGTGCAGGTAAATTCAGAAATTGAGAACGGAAAAATTATTGTAAAAACATCGAAAACTCAATACATGGCTACCGTGTTGGGTTTCAAGACGCAAAACCCGGTTGGCCGCAGAAAGAAAGCTTAAGAGACTAGTCTAAACCTCACCTTTCTAATTTTACTAGTCGCACGCACAAGGACATGCCATCTGAGCAAGGCCTGGATTTAGTCGATACATCTGTTCATTACCTAAGCTCCGGAAGCGTATAGTCAGGACGCTGTCTCCTTCGAGCTTCCCTTTCACTTCTACGGGATATGGTATCGTCTTTGCTCCATTAAAAACATAGTGCATTCCACTTAGCTGAAACGTATGATTTCTGATGGTGCGAATAAATGGAAACTCTACATACTCGCAGCAAACGGCGTTCAACCGATATTTACCATCTTCTACAAACAGGGTTGAACATTCCTGGGACCAATTCTCGGAAGGCATTAATTCTTCATTTTTTCGACAACCGGTCAGTACTATCAAAATAATAGAGATAAAGATCTTTCCCATAATAATGATTTTCTGATTTGACCCGTTTTATGAAGTTAAAGTTGTAAGCACTTCGCATTGCTTTCAATTAGGGTTGGTATAAGGGAAGAAAAAGTATTATTTTCCCTTTTTTAAAAACGCATGAAACGATTCATACTACCTCTAATTACCGCAACAGTTTTATTACTAGCTACTCGTTTCACAAGTCAAACCTCGCAAGAGGAATGGCCTGAATACTTGGGAGGCCCCGACCGGAATCATTATTCCAAACTTACCCAAATCAACCCTGCTAACGTTAATCAGTTACAGATAGCCTGGGAATACCATTCTAATGATACAGGGCAGGTACAGTGTAATCCCATCGTAATTGAGGGTGTTTTGTATGGGGTGACCGCTACCAATCAGGCTTTTGCATTAGATGCTGCAACCGGTAAGGAACGCTGGCGTTTTACTCAACCCGGAGGGGGCGGGTTAAATACAAATCGGGGATTAACCTACTGGCAAGATCAAAAAGAGCGTCGTATCCTGTATGCTTCAGGTTCTTACCTGTACGCACTGGATGCCATAACGGGTAAGTCTATTCCAAACTTTGGAGAGGGAGGGCGAGTTAGCTTACGAGCAGGATTAGGTCCAATGGCTGAAAACAAGTTCGTAATTTCCAATACGCCGGGAACACTTTTCGGTGATTTGATCATCATGCCTTTGCGGTTATCCGAAGGAGCTGATGCGGCTCCGGGATACATCCAGGCCTTCGATGTACGAACGGGAAAAGTTGCCTGGGTTTTTCATACCATCCCGCAACCCGGCGAATATGGGTACGAAACCTGGCCTAAGGATTCGTATAAAAACAAAGACGTAGGAGCCGTAAATAACTGGGCAGGAATGGCCATTGATCGGGAACGGGCTATTTTGTACGTGCCTACCGGGTCCCCAGCTTTTGATTTTTATGGTGGAAACCGCAAAGGCAAAAATCTATTTGCTAACTGCTTACTGGCCCTCGATGCAAAAACAGGAAAACGTCTCTGGCATTATCAGATCGTACATCACGACGTATGGGATCGGGACTTGCCAGCTCCGCCAAACTTAATTACACTCACCATCAACGGCAAGAAAGTAGATGCTGTAGCTCAGGTAACCAAGACGGGTTACGTATACGTGTTTGATCGGGTAACGGGTAAGCCTTTATTCCCGATTGATGAAAAAGCAGCTCCGAAGTCAACGGTTCCTGGTGAGGTAGTTTGGCCTACGCAGCCCATTCCACGCAACCCCGCTCCATTTACCCGGCAGTTCATTGCAGAAAAAGATTTGAACCCATATGCTGCCAATAAAGCAGAATTACTGCAAACCTACCGTAAAGCGAAAAAGGGATTTTTTCAGCCTCTGAGTGAAACACCGACGCTGCTGTTTCCGGGTGCTGATGGTGGTGCGGAGTGGGGGGGAGCAGCTGTAGATCCGGACGGTATCATGTATGTAAATGCCAATGAAATGGCCTGGTTATTTAGCCTTAGCCCAACGCCCAAGGCTGACGAACTGACTCATCTAAGCCCCGGACAGCGTTTATATACGACCAATTGCGTAGCCTGTCACGGTCCGAATCGGCAGGGCAATCCATCGAGTGGGTATCCTTCGCTGATCAACATTCAGGAGCGAAGGGATCGAGAGTTTGTTTCAAAACTTATTACGAGTGGGAAGGGAATGATGCCCGGTTTTGCCCGTATTAGTTCCAGCGAGAAACAGGCTTTAGTCGCGTTTCTATTTGGCGACGAAAAAGTAGAAGCCACAGCCAAGTCAGAGAAAGAATCAGCCATGCCTTACGTACCTTATCGTTTCAATGGCTACAATAAGTTTCTGGATTCAAAAGGATATCCTGCAATTGCCCCGCCCTGGGGTACGCTGACGGCTATCAATTTAAACACTGGAAAACACGTCTGGCAAAAAACGCTGGGTGAGTTTACAGAACTAAGTCAGCAGGGAATTGCTCCCACGGGTACAGAAAACTATGGTGGACCAATCGTAACGGCAAGCGGTTTAATATTCATCGCAGCGACGAAAGATGGAAAAATTCGGGCTTTTGATAAGAAGACGGGGACTGTGTTATGGGAAAGAGAGTTACCTGCAGCTGGATTCGCAACACCTAGTACCTATCAGGTCAATGGGAAACAATATGTTGTTATTGCTTGTGGGGGAACTAAATTAGGAACAAAAAAAGGAGATAGTTATGTAGCTTTTGCTTTACCTTAACAAGACAGCTATAGTAACAAACAAAAAAGACCGGCCCTCTGATTTGGGTCGGTCTTTTTTTAGGAGCAGTTAATAAAAATAGTCGTATTTAACATAATGTGATTTTAGTAGGATTTGATTAGTCTAAAACTCACCTTTTACGTAATTATGTAATTGTTATTACTTTTAAAATATAATTTTTTATGTTTAATATATGTATAAATATATGATTATTAATTCATTATAAAAATTATAATTGTATAATAGTTATATGTAAACTTTAAGGTGTTCTAAAAATGCCTATTTGATTGAAGCTTCATTTAAAAAGGCATTTTAACCTTTTATCTTTACTAGATACTAATAGACGACGATATGCTTGATATCATTATTGACGCCCGGCAGGCAAATCTCGGTAATAATTTTTCGGTTCGCCGCATTTTGCCTTACCGACTTCGCCGAATGTTAGGTCCATTTATTTTCATGGATCATGCCGGGCCGGTGTCTTTTTCAGCTGAGCAGATTTCGAATATGGATGTGCTGCCGCATCCACACATTGGACTTTCAACGGTAAGTTACCTTTTCAATGGAATTGTTACCCATCGCGATAGCCTCGGCGTAGAACAGATTATTCGTCCCGGTGAAGTTAACTGGATGACGGCAGGTAAGGGAATTGCTCATTCCGAGCGTTTTGAAGACCCGGCAGCTTTAGCAGGGGGTACTTTGGAAATGATTCAGACCTGGGTGGCATTGCCCACCTCAGCTGAAGAAGATGATCCGTCTTTTACTAATTATCAGCCCCACGAGTTACCCGTGTTCACCGATAAAGGCGTTTGGATGCGACTCATTGCGGGCGAAGCCTTTGGACTTAAAAACGAAGTAAAAACACATTCTCCCTTATTCTATGTCCATGTGGTTTTACAGGCGGGTACGCGGTTTGGTTTGCCTGTAGGATATACTGAACGGGGTA
>CAJYHS010000196.1 GCA_913774715.1 uncultured Siphonobacter sp.
CCGTACCTTTTTTATTATCAAAACACACTAATTAAAATCCAAGACCTAGAGCGAACCCGCGAACGGATTTCATAGGTTCAGAAACCTGGGTAGCTTTTCCCGTATTCAAATCAACTTTGAAAAGGATAGTACTGCCACCGGATTGCAGAATTGCATAAGCGTTTCCGGAAGTTCCGCCAATATCGAAACCGTTATTACCCAGGGCATCAACACCAGAAGGGCCTACGGCTACCAATGTTCCATCATTAGGTGGAACCTGACGATAGAGCATATCAGTGTTCGTGTCGAAGTTATATAACGTGGTTGTCGTAGCTCCTGCATAGTTATTCGTATAGGCAGAAGCCGTTACAGAAGGAGTACCCGGGTTGATTCTTCCATCCTCCGTTACCGACAGCGTGGAAGGCTCTACCCGTAAGTTCTGACCCGTATTACTGATGATGCGAATGCGGTCAGCTACCGGATTGAAATCAAAACCGAAATCCGTTCCTTGTAAGGCTACACTTAAGGCACCAGAACCTACTGGGGCCGCGGCTCCCGAAGAAGTATTAATTACATAAACCCGGCTGTTGCTACCTAAGGCATATAACTGGCCCGTTGCTGGACGGAAATCGATACCCAAAATACGCTCGCCCGGCTGAAGCCCTGAGACGGGTTTTGGAATGGCGGGAGCCGATGGATTACCGGGATCGAAAATGATTAAATCTCCACTAGTCGCGTCGATAGCGTATGCAACGGGTTGAGGTGCCAGAGCGATCCCGAGTAATTCCTGATTCAGATCACCCAGTTTCTGCAGACGGCCATTTCCTACATCAACTCTGGAAATTTCCCATTTCCCTTGTACTTTAACTGAAGCTAATGTGAAAGAGTTATCCGGAGCAATATCGAACCCACCAACGGCTTCAATATCCAGACCCAGGGAACCAACGGGAACGAGCGTACCGTTGTTGGGAGGATCTTGCTTATACAGCTGATCCGTTACAGGATCAATGTCATATAGTACCGTAGAAGTTACACCTGAACGGCTATTGGTATAGGCTGCAGCTGAGATGGCTGCTCCTGGAATACCGTTAATGTTACCGTCGGTGAAAGCCACGGCACCCGTTTCGGGGTGCAAACGCAGGTTCTGACCCGTGTTTGTAACCAAACGAATACGATCGACGGTCGGGTTGAAGTCAAAAGCTACTTCGCTACCGTTAATGGCCGGTGTAAAGGCTGATCCTACGGGCGTAGCAGTTCCCTGGGCTGCATCTGAACCCAGATTGATGGTATATAATTTACTGGCATTAGTTACCGCGTAAAGCTGACCCGTAGCAGGACGGAAGTCAATGGCAAGTACTCTTTCTCCCGAGGGTACATTGATATTAATTGTACGGGATGGAGAGTTAGGTGATTGTGTACTGAGTTCCAGTATTTGGTTGTTGGTAGTCAAACCAAAAAACTTGTAATTGGGAAGTGGTGACGGAGCGGTCCGGTGGTCCATACAGGATTGTAATGAAACCAGGGCGGCAAGGGTCACTACGGCACCAAGCTGACGGATGCCTCTGTACAAGTGTACCATGAAACGGATAAGTTTACAGTGAAAATGAAAAAGGATTAATTGCTGACAGATCTAAGTGGATTCTATTGAATTATTACCATCTGTTAATGTAAAACAAACTAATAAAATTTAATCTGGTTTTAATAAATATTAATAAAGTTTTTTATTAATGTATTTAGTTTTTGTTAAATGGTGTTATGTCTCTGATAATCAGATTATTGTGTATGTTGTTGCTGTATGTTAATTTTTTTGAGAATTGAAAATCAGTTCATTGCAAGTGAAGCTCGGATTCCTGATAAGGTACATAAAAGGGGAAGCTACCTTCAAGAAAGTTTAAAGGTGTACTAGTAAAAAGCTACTTAAAATAGTCATGAAAGAAGACGTAACCATTCATCGAAAGAAGCCCTTATTTCCGATCAGTCAGGAGTTACATAAGTATCTGCATACCTATCAGCGAGAAGCGAAGCTACCGCTGAGTTATAATGACTTAATGAATTTTCAGGAATCTATTCCTTTGGTAGACAAGCACGGGAAAGATACGCTTTGGGAAACGCCCCTCTATCCCTCGTACGACATAGAAAGGATTCATCGGGGACTCAAGAAAATTTATGCCATGCTCAATACTTCTGGCAATCTTCACATTGTTGAGCACAAATACATTGACCGGATTGATTACTGTACTTTTGGAAATACCCATCCTTTCCGAATTAGAATCGTTAATCGGCTGAATGATGTGTATGACTATTTCTATATCAAAAAAGCAGATGCGTCGCGGATTTACGGGCTGGAGCTGGAGCATACCTTATCGCCCAATGATGTGAATTATCTGGTGGATCAGACTACGTTGGTAGAAGAACACATTGCTGGAATTCCGGGTGACGTGTTTCCTCAGAAGTACATGCTTAATATTGAGTATAATCCAATTCGGATTGCGAAGGAATTTGTGAAGTTCAATGAACGCTGTCTGATTATGCTTCTGGGAGATATGCGTTCGTATAATTTTGTCTGGCAGATTACTCCCGATTTTGATGACTTTCAGTTCCGCATTCGATGCATTGATTTTGATCAGCAGTTCTACGAAGGAAACAAACGAGTGTATATGCCTCAGTTTTTCAAGGAAAACTATTCCTACGTAAAGCTGGCGATGGAACATCTGACGGACAAAACCGTCTGGCAGTACCAGCAGGAAGAACGTTCCATGTTAATTCACCGGATTCGTAGTGAGCGGCACCGGCTGGCTCATTTAAGAGACGTAGCAAATCGGTATCCATTATCGACGGAGGCGAATATTGTTGAATTAAAGAAAGGACTGGCGACGCATTATAAGAATAAGCTGTATTTAAAATGCAATAGCATGGTAGATATCGTAGAACTCAATATCAAAAACGTCATTCGGCAGGTCTTGTAGATTTTTTAACGAAGACAAAAGCTACGTAAAGCAATACAAAGGGCATGGCCGGAATCATGTATCGTAACAAAGGAATGAGAATAACGGTGGTGCCCCAGTAATAGAGAATCAATACGAAAGGTAAAAGAAGCAGTCGCGAAAAGAAGAGTGAGGTAAAGCTTCGGATGATTCCCCAAACGGCAAGAAATAAATAGAGAAACTGAAGAACCATGACAGGTTTTTCGTGAGGATTATCCCAGAGTCCGTACCAGCTTCTTACCAGCTTAAAGCCCAGAATTTTTAAAAGAACCAGGGGCTCCGCATGAATGAGATGCTGAAAAATAGAGGGTAGCGTCGGGGGCTCTTTCGCAATCTGATCCATGAAAGCGTGTACATCGGCTGGTACTTTAATAGGCAAGCCGTGGTAGGCATCGTGACCGAATATCAAGCCCTCATAAATGGGTAAGATGGATTTACCCTGAACCAAGATCCATTCCTTATTGTGAACATAGACGTACCATTCCCAGGGTAACACAATCAGGCAAAAACTGGCTAGCCATACAAAAAGAGGTAGCCAGTAGGATCGGTGAACGCGATAGTTCTGATACAGATACCAGCCCGCATAAATAGCTATAACTACTGCCAGATATAGGGTGATTGGACGGAGTAAGCAGGAAATGCCCAGCCAGAGCCCACCCATACTCATATCTCGCAGACGGTATTTTTTTAGATACGCCAGAAAATGGCTAATAGCTGCGAGATAGGTTAAAAGAAAGGGAATTTCACTGTTCGGCTGTGTGTAAAGAATGAGCTGAAAAGGATAAGTTGCCCAAAGAAATGTAGCTAGTTCTGCGGGTAACCCTGACAGGAAGTGCTGGACAATTTTACGGAAGTAAAGCAGGGTGAAAGCCCCTACGAACAGATCAACGCCAACGACAAGCAAAGGACGGCTCAGGGAGAGGAAATCTGCCCATGCATGGATAATGAGCAGATAAAAAGGGTAACCCGGAGGAAAAAAGGTAAACGCTTTACCCTGATCTATATAGCCTAGCCCATTGGCTAAAGTATCGGCTAATTGAGTATACGTAAAATAGTCTGGTGGAATGGGACGTTTGTTCCACCAGACTAAAACGGTAATCAGTTCGGTAATAATGGCAAAGAAGAACCAGCAACGGCCTTTTTGTCGTTCCGTCAGCTGAGTCCATTGCTCCAGTAACGCCCCCAATAGATCGTTATTTAAGGTATTCGTTCAAGTATTTAGCCATGTCCTGTTGTACGGCCTGGGCCTCGGCCGCAGCTCGCTGAGCGAAATCCGTGCCCGAAGATGCGTAGATAATTGCTCGAGAAGAGTTAACCAGCAGTCCACACTGACGGTTCATGCCGTATTTGGAGACTTCTTCGAGACTTCCGCCCTGAGCTCCTACACCGGGAACCAGTAAGAAATGCTCCGGTACTAACTCCCGAATTCGCTGTAACTGACTTGCCTGAGTTGCCCCTACTACGTACATAAGCTGATCACGGTTCCCCCAGTTTTGAGAAGTGATTAACACTTGTTCAAATAAAGCTCTGGAATGAAGAGCTTCAGCGTTTTTAACTTCCAAACGCTGAAAATCGCTACTCCCCGCGTTCGAAGTTAAGGCCAGGAGGATTACCCATTTTCCGCCGAATTCAAGAAAAGGTTTAACGGAGTCTTCACCCATGTAAGGAGCGACGGTTACTGAATCGAAATTCAGTCCGGAAGCTTCTTTATCGAAAAAGGCACGAGCGTAGAGGCCAGAAGTATTCCCAATATCACCGCGTTTGGCATCAGCAATGGTGAAACATTCTTTCGGAATAATTTCCAGGGTTTTCTGTAAACTTTCCCATCCCCGGGGTCCCAGGGCTTCATAAAATGCCAGATTGGGCTTGTAAGCTACGGCGTAGGGGTGCGTGGCTTCAATAATGGCCCGATTGAAGGCAAAAATGGGATCGGCTTCCGATCGTAAATGAGCAGGGATTTTATGAATATCAGTATCCAGTCCAACGCATAAGTAAGAAGACTTGGATTTGATCTGGGCAAAAAGTTCGGAACGAGTCACGGATATGGAAGAGATTTAAATCGAAAGTTCAGTTAAAGTCAGGGAAAACCGAGCTAAATCGGAGATGAAGAAAGCCTATTTATAAACTTTCATCAAGAAAAACCGATGAGGCATGAGGAATTCCCTATTTTTGTCCAGCAAAATTGTCTTGCTATTCTTAAACACGCAACCCTTTTATACTTTGCATGGAATTTCGTCCTGGCCAGATAACCGGATTGGTTGAGTTATTTCCCCGAATTTTTGAAGATGAACGCGGCTTTTTTTGGGAGTCGTTTAATGAACCAGTTTTTCAGCAGGCGGGCCTTCCTTCAGCCAGTCAATTTGTACAAGATAACCATTCCTGGTCTAAAAAAGGCGTTTTGCGTGGGTTACACTGCCAACACGAACCTTATGCTCAGGGCAAGTTAGTTCGTTGTACTCAGGGTAAAGTACTGGATGTTGTGGTGGATATTCGTCCGGATTCTCCGACGTTTGGCCAACATGAAAAATTTTTACTGGACTCTGCTATTGGTAATATGCTTTGGGTTCCCGGCGGCTTTGCTCATGGATTTATTGCTTTGGAAGAAGCAACCTTCATGTACAAATGCACCAACCTGTATAACAAAGCTTCCGAGTCAGGTTTGTTATGGAATGATCCCGAGTTAGGGATCGACTGGGAATTTGAAAAATATGGAATTGAAGCACCTATTGTTTCGTCCAAAGATCAGATCCTGCCAAGCTGGAAAGAATTCCAGGAGTTAATAGCAACGAAATAATTTCGGAAAATAGAATGAAGCCCGACTTATGTGAGACATAAGTCGGGCTTTTGTATGAATCACAGCATGGAATCGACGGCTATTCGGATTGCAGAGGTACTGAAAAAGTACCAGATGCCAGAATTATGGCAATACGCCATTGCGAGCGTAACGGTAGACCAGGGACCTGTAAGTCCAGGAATGCAATGGCGAAACTTTCCTAATCACGTAAAAGCCGCCGTTATTACCGAATCTTTTGGTGGAGCTCGTCTGAAAGTAATCTTGTTACCAATTGGATCAGGTAACTCTTTTAATCAGGAAGGAAAAAGTTCAGCTGCATGTCGTTTTACGGAGGAAGAGCTTACTCAATACTTGAAACAAACGGGTGACGATAATCCTCTTCATGCGGGAACTCAAGCCATCGTACCAGGATTATTAATCTTATCTTTTCTGGAAAAGAACAGTATTCAGATAACTTTGACCTATTTCTCAGTCCGGTTCTATTCAGCTCTGTTAATAAACGAAAATTTCGTAATTAGTCAGACGGAAACCAACCAATGGGAAGTAAGAAAATCCCTGAATGATCCAGTACTTATTTTAAAATTAGGGTAAATGAATACTTTCCTGCTAGTTGCTATTACTCCTGATCATGTTTTGGAAACCAAGGTATTAGAAGCAGTATGGAAGGAAGGACTGGATTTCCTATACTGGCGTAAAACGGATTTGATCACGCAACCTGTTCCGCTAGATAAGAAAAACCAAATTCTGCTGGCTTCTTCACAGCCCACGGATTATCTCTGGCACTTGAAAGAAAGAGATCAGAAATGGCTTAGTGATCACCAGCGGGCTTTTTCTACCAGTATTCATCAATTATCCGACTGGCCACTTTGGACGAATAAAGTAGAGTTAGTTTTTTACAGCCCGGTTTTTAAAAGCATAAGTAAGCCGGGTTATGGACCAGTTCTTTCCTTAGCGGAAATTAAATACCAACTAAAAAAGCTTCGTTCCGAACATGAAAACCTCCCCAAGATCATTGCTTTAGGAGGCGTTCATCAAGGTAATATCGCCGCTGTACAACGGTCAGGATTTGACGGAGCCGCCTTGATGGGAAGTTTATGGAACAATGAAAATCCAGCGAATGGGTTGCGAGAATTACGTCAACAATTAAAGTTGTAATGGTCGAATGGCATTCAGCCCTCCGCTGAGATGATGCACTTGGGTAAAGCCCTTTTCCTGTAATAACTGAACCGCTTTTTTACTGCGTATTCCAGACTGGCAATGCACAATAATCGTTTGGTAAGTGGGAAGTTCTTGGTAACGAACCGGAAGTTCAGCTAGTGGAATTAATGCTCCTCCCAGATTGTCCCGTTCGTATTCTTCTGTTTCGCGAACATCCAGTAAAAAAGGTTTATCATCCTGATTCATCCATTGCCAGAATTCTGGAACGGTTAATTCCGAAATAGCTGTTTCGCAACTTTGGGAAGCGTCTTGCAAAGCAGTAATCCGAAGATTTTCAGGATTTAACTCGAATGAAAACGTTGAAAAACTGAACTGTAGGGTATTAAAACAGAGCAACGTGCCGCTTAAAGGTTCGCCTATTTTCGTGATCAATTTAATGACTTCATTCGCCATCAGGCAGCCCGTGATACCCGGTAATACCCCCAGCACACCCACCACGCTACAGGCTTCAAGTTCACTGGGTTCGGGGTAGAGACAGCGATACGTAGGGCCGCCCCGGTAATTAAACACACTGACTTGTCCTTCAAATTTGAAAATGGATCCAAACACCAGTGGCTTATTTAATATTACACAAGCATCATTAACCAGGTAACGCGTTGCAAAATTGTCCGAGCCATCGACGATGATGTCATAATTCCCAAGGAGGGTTAATGCATTCGCTGCATTCAGGAATACCGGATGGGAAATAACCTGAATATGTGGATTTTGCTGACGTAATACATGAGCCGCCGTCTCAGCTTTTGACTGACCGATGTGTTTGGGTGAGAAAAGAATCTGACGTTGCAGGTTACTCAGGGAAATTGTATCTCCATCAATAATCCCAATCGTGCCCACGCCAGCGGCGGCTAAATACTGCAAAGCAGGACAGCCTAAACCGCCCGCCCCTATAACCGCGATGCGAGCTTGTTTGAGTAGTTTTTGTCCTTGTAACCCAATCTCGGGCAGGCGGATGTGGCGATTGTATCGTTCTAATTCTTCCTGATTCATACGAATGAAGGGTCCCAGTCTTTCCAGACGGGTACATACCCCTGATTTAAAATGACGGATGAAATCTCGGCGGGCGAACGTTCGTCGGAGATTTCAAACTGCTCCAGCGATTCCGGTTCGACCACATATCCACCGGGGTTCGTTTTCGATCCGGCACTCATGTGTGTAATGCCCAGCTTGACCAGATGATCCCGAAAACGTGGCGTTTCTCGGGTGGATAACGATAGCTCGACGTCTTCATTGAATAAGCGATAGGCACAGATTAACTGCACCAGTTCCTTGTCGCTCATACAGGATTTAAACGTCTGAAAATGATCCGTCAACTGGATGGGACGGAGGCGGGGAAAAGAAATGCTATACTTACTCTGCCAATACGTTTTTTCGAGGTATTGTAAATGCAAAGCGGTAAAAAAACTATCCGTCCGCCAATCTTCGAGGCCTAGCAATGCTCCCAGCCCAATCTTGTGAATTCCTGCCTGACCCAATCGGTCGGGAGTTGCCAGCCGGTAATGAAAGTTGGACTTCTTGCCTTTCGGATGGTGCGTTTTATACGTTTCTTCGTGATAGGTTTCCTGGTAAACCAGAACCGTATGCAGCCCTTCGACTATTAACTCCTGATATTCTTCGAGATCGAGTGGCTGCACTTCCATCGAAATATTAGCGAAATGAGATTTTAATAAACGGATGGCATTTTTAATATAAGGAACCCCAACCGTCTGATTAGCTTCGCCCGTTACCAGAAGCACGTGCTCATAACCGAACTCTTTGATGGCGGCGGCTTCCCGTAGAATCTCCTCGTCCGTCAGCGTTTTGCGGCGGATTTTATTATCCAGACTAAAGGCACAATAGGTACAGATGTTCTGACACTCGTTGGACAAATACAGGGGAGCGTACAGCTGAATGGTTTTGCCAAAACGCTTCTGGGTCAGTTGATTACTGAGCTGAGCCATCGGTTCCAGGTAGGCCAGAGCCGCCGGAGAAATCAGGGCTTTAAAATCCTCAACCGAACGTTTCTTAGCGGCTAATGCCTGCTCCACGCGTTTCGGTGTCGTATCCTGAATTTCCTGAGTAACCGTATCCCAGTGATAATGATCAAACCAGGTTTTAAACATCATTTTTCAATCGTTTAGAGCGTAAGTCTACAACTCATCCAGAAAAGCCGTTAGAGGACTGCTGGCATGAGCATAGACAGAAGTTGAGGCCAGTCGGGCTTCATAAGCCATGCGTCCGGCTTCTACGGCCATTTTGAAAGCCTGAGCCATTCGCACGGGTTGTTCGGAGATGGCAATGGCGGTATTCACCAGTACAGCATCGGCACCCAATTCCATGGCGGCGGCAGCGTGGGAGGGAGCTCCCAAACCCGCATCTACTACCACCGGAACGTTGCTTTGTTCGATGATGATTTCCAGGAAATCGAGTGTGCGTAAGCCTTTATTAGTTCCGATGGGAGCACCGAGAGGCATAACTGCGGCGACGCCTGCTTCTTCCAGCCGCTTGCATAAAACCGGGTCGGCGTGGATGTAAGGTAAGACGACAAAACCCAGCTTTACCAGTTCTTCGGCAGCCTTTAACGTTTCGATGGGGTCGGGTAATAAATATTTAGGATCGGGATGGATTTCCAGCTTTAACCAATTCGTTTCCAGAGCTTCACGAGCCATTTGAGCCGCGAAAACAGCTTCCCGTGCCGTGCGAACGCCGGAAGTGTTGGGCAACACATGAGCATCGGGCAGGTGCGTTAACATTTCATCTTCCGCATTACCCGCATCTACCCGTTTCAGAGCCACGGTAACCAGCTCTGTCCCCGAGGCCGCCAGAGCTTCCTGCATGAGTTGAACCGAACCGAATTTTCCCGTTCCGGTAAAAAGTCGGGATTGAAACGTACGATCAGCGATAATCAAGGGTTGATTCATGGGATAGACAACGTTGAATGAATAATCGGGTTTGTTCAGCAGGATTGGCAGCCTGAGCAATCGCCGAAGAAACAGCAATTCCATAAAGGCCCGTGTCCAGCAAGGCAGGAACGTCTACCAGGGTAATCCCTCCGATGGCAATGACGGGGATGGTAATGGAACGCTGCTGCAACGCTTTCATAAGAGATTCATACCCAGCTAATCCAAGAATGGGACTCAGTTTTTCTTTGGTCTTGGTAAACCGGAAAGGTCCCAGACCAATGTAGTTGGCTCCCGCCTCGGCATGCATCAGAATATCTTCCAGCGTATTGGCTGTTCCGCCGATAATGATTTCCGTACCTAGTAATTGACGGGCTTCGGTAAGGGGCATATCCTCTTTGCCCAAATGCAATCCGTCAGAGCCAATTTCACCCGCCAGATAAGCATTATCGTTAATAATCAACCGGGATTGATGGGAATGGCAAATGGCCTGGGTTTCCAGAGCAATTGCTTTCCAATCTTCGTAACGTTTATTTTTCAGCCGAAGCTGAATCCAGTTCGCCCCCGCCGAACAGGCTTGCTCGGCCTGTTCGGGAGTGGTGACGATGTAATGTAATCGGCTTATAGTCATACAATTGGTTCGTGAAAACCTAATAAATAAGGCGTGCTGGCGAGGTAACTATTCATGTATAACCGAGCATTGGCACAAGCTTTACTTTGTGAAAATCCTTTAGCTAAACCAGCTGACAACGCCGCTGATAAGACACAACCACTCCCGTGTTTTTCTCCGTTTGGGATGCAGGGAGCTGGGTATGCCACTACTTTTCCAGCGGTATCAAAGAGATAGTCGATTATCAGTCCATTATCAGAAGAAGCGTGTCCGCCTTTTAGGTAAACATTACAGTATGTTCGTAATAGCTGAGCTCCTTTCTGAGGATCTCGTTGTCCGGTAATACGCTGTATTTCTGGAATGTTGGGTGTGATTAACGTCAGTTTTTGCAGAATGGGTATCGACTCATTCAGTATTAAACGATGAAAATCAAACCCTGCCGAAGCTTTTAGAATAGGATCCCAAATGATGGTTATCTGCGGATTTTGCCGGAATAACCAATCCAGTAGTCCCGACAAAACAGACATCGATTCGATTAATCCAATCTTGACGACCTGAATGGGATAGCGTTCAAAAAGTGGCTCAGCCTGAGCAACGATTTCTTCCAAGGTAACCCAACGAACTTTCCGAAACGAAGCATCATGCTGAATGGTCAGAGCCGTAGCAACCGCGAGACCGTAGGTTTTTTGAGCTTCAAAAACCTTGACATCCGCCAGAATTCCGGCTCCAGCACTGGGATCTAGCCCGGCTATGCTTAATACGTAAGGTCGTTCGGTCTGGATCATAAATAGATTTCGCCGCCCTGCTGAACGAACTCTTCCGATTTAATTTTCATGGCTTTATCGAAAACCTCTTCCCCTTCAATCTCGTGCTGTTCGGCGAAGGCCCGTACTTCCTGCGTAATCTTCATTGAGCAGAAATGGGGTCCGCACATGGAGCAGAAGTGGGCGAGTTTAGCTCCTTCGGCGGGAAGCGTTTCGTCGTGGAATTCGCGAGCAGTATCGGGGTCCAGTGAAAGATTGAACTGATCTTCCCAACGGAACTCAAAGCGGGCTTTACTAAGGGCATTGTCCCGATATTGAGCCCCCGGATGACCCTTGGCTAAGTCGGCGGCGTGAGCGGCAATTTTATAGGTAATTACCCCATCTTTCACGTCCTTTTTGTTGGGTAATCCCAGGTGTTCTTTGGGAGTTACGTAACATAACATGGCCGTACCAAACCAGCCAATCATGGCGGCACCGATGCCCGAGGTAATGTGGTCATACCCCGGAGCAATGTCCGTGGTTAGTGGGCCGAGGGTATAAAAAGGTGCTTCGTGGCAATGTTCCAATTGCTTGTCCATGTTCTCTTTGATGAGGTGCATGGGCACGTGACCGGGACCTTCAATCATCACCTGAACGTCGTGTTTCCAGGCAATTTTGGTTAATTCCCCGAGGGTTTCCAGTTCAGCAAACTGAGCCGCATCATTAGCATCGGCAATCGAACCGGGACGTAACCCATCGCCGAGCGAGAAGCAAACGTCATACGCCTTCATAATCTCGCAGATTTCTTCAAAATGCGTGTAGAGAAAATTCTCTTTATGGTGAGCCAGGCACCATTTCGCCAGAATACTACCCCCACGGGAAACAATGCCGGTTACTCGTTTGGCTGTCAGGGGAATATAGCGAAGTAATACACCCGCATGAATGGTAAAGTAATCCACGCCTTGCTCGGCTTGTTCGATGAGTGTATCCCGGAAAATCTCCCAGGTAAGGTCTTCAGCCTTTCCGTTTACTTTTTCCAGAGCCTGATAAATGGGAACCGTTCCCACGGGTACAGGGCAGTTGCGAATAATCCATTCGCGGGTTTCGTGAATGTTTTTTCCCGTCGATAAGTCCATCAGCGTATCACCGCCCCAGCGACAACTCCAGACCGCTTTTTCTACTTCTTCTTCAATGCTGGAGCTAACAACGGAGTTACCGATGTTGGTATTAATCTTCACCAGAAAATTGCGGCCAATAATCATTGGTTCGCTTTCCGGATGGTTAATGTTGGAAGGGATCACTGCCCGTCCAGCAGCCACTTCCTGACGAACGAATTCCGGGGTAATAAGATTTTTCGGCGTATTCGCTCCGAAGCTGTTGCCCGGGTGCTGATGCTTCAAAGAAGCTTCCTGTTGTTCAATTCGCTGATTTTCCCGAATGGCAATGTATTCCATTTCGGGGGTGATAATTCCCTGTTTGGCGTAATGTAACTGACTGACATTTCGACCTTGCTGAGCTTTTAGAGGTAACTGAATGTGCTCAAAGCGTAGCGAGTCAAGGGCACGGTTTGACAAACGTTCGTTACAATAGTCAGAAGAAAAAGAATCCAGTTGTTCGACGTCGGCCCGACCTTTGATCCATGACTCCCGCAGGCGGGGGAGGCCTTTTTGCAAATCAATAACCGCGTCAGGATCGGTATAGGGACCGCTGGTATCGTAAACCGTGACGGAAGGATTTACCTGTCGGGTTTCTTTCCCGTTAAAGTTCGTTACCGTATCCGAAAGCGTAATTTCCCGCATGGCTACCTGAATGTTGTGGAGCGTACCGGGAACATAGATTTTTCGCGAACCAGTGAGAGGAGCACGGGTAATCGTTTGCGACGTTGGCAATTTTTCGTTTTTCATAGTTAACCTCCCTGAGTGGCTTGAAGAATGGTGATTTTCTCGTTTTCAGACACGATGAAGTGCTCCCAGGCAAGACGGGGAACAATGGCATTGTTAACGGCAACGGCGATGCCTTTTTTTTCGGCTAGGGCCAGTTGCGTCAACAGCGAACGCAGAGATGTGGCCTCTGACGTAAGAACGGCTTGGTTGTTGACAAATACGGTCATAATGCGTTTCATGTCGCATGAAAGCACAAGCCCAGGGGAGACAGAAAATTTGCGAGGAGAGCAACGAAAACACCTGTGTATACAGACGTATTTCCAGAAAGAATGTAAGATCCTCACTTTTCCCTACGCAGGTCCTAACCTGGTCAGGTTCAAAGGGTATGTCTCAGCCCAATTCAATGGGCACCCCTAAAGTTTGGCTTTTCAGCGAGGCAAAGGTAGAAAGACTTATCAGCTTTCAAAGAATGAAAGTAAATTTTAACGAAATAGGTCGGGCCTGTGTCTAATGCTTAGTAATACCGTTGTGCAACTAGCCTGAGTAGTTTTTTGCTGGTAGCGACACGCAAGAAAACACTACAAAATCCTGAGGTGAAATTCTAAAGTGGTGTTAGCAAGGGTGTTTAAAATACCGCTGCCAGCTTTTCTGCTGGCAGTAATAGTTAGAGAAAGACAAGAAACTTTGTCATGAAAGTGGGGAATGCTGCCAGCATAAAGCTGGCAGCGGTAACAGTGGGCTTGGCTTAAAGCAGACGGTACCACGCTATTAGTAGGATACAGATGAATCCTAACGCAGAAAGCCCCAACTAGTATGAACCAGTTGGGGCTTTCCCGAATGAAAAACTAAAGCTTATTCGCCTACGATAACGAAAGCTACTTTGTGCTTCACTTCTTTGTGAAGGTCAAGCGTAGCAGAGTAATCGCCGAGTGACTTAACTTCAGAATCAAGCGTGATTTTCTTACGATCTACGTCAAAACCTTTAGCTTTCAAGGCGTCAGAGATTTGAGTGTTCGTTACACGACCGAAGATACGTCCGCTTTCGCCTACTTTAGCAGGGATTTCCAGCGTCAGTTCGCCGATAGAAGCTGCTAAATCTTCAGCATCTTTTTTCAGTTTTTCGGCTTTGTGAGAAGCTTGCTTAATGTTTTCAGCAAGGATTTTTTTGTTGGCTTCGCTAGCCATTACTGCGAAACCCTGAGGGATAAGGTAGTTACGACCGTAGCCAGCTTTCACCGCTACTAAATCGTTCTTATAACCCAATCCCGCGATATCGGTTTTGAGAATAACTTCCATTTCTTTGAATTAAATGAGTTTGATAAGTTTTCAGTTTACGGTCTTCAGTTTTCAGTTTAATCATAAACTAGTAACTGAAAACGGAAAACTACTTCAGAGAATCGCCAACGTAGGGTAATAAACCAATGTGACGGGCACGCTTCACAGCCTGAGCTACTTTGCGTTGGTTCTTCAGCGTAGTACCTGTGATACGACGGGGAAGAATCTTGCCTTGCTCATTCAATAACTTGAGAAGGAAGTTAGGATCCTTGTAATCAATGTATTTAATGCCGGCTTTCTTGAAGCGGTCATATTTTTTGCGGTTCTGGTTTTTATCCAGAGGTTCGTTTTGTAATGACATGGTCGTGAATGTTTGAGTTTTCAGTTTTCGGTTTACAGTTTTCAGTATAAACTGACAACGGTAAACGGTCAACTAATAAATTATTCAGCGGAAGCTTCTTGTTTCTTACCTACCAGACCTTTACGCTTGCGTTCGTTGTAAGCAATCGCGTGTTTGTCCAGAGAGATAGTAAGGAAACGCATTACTCGCTCATCACGACGGTATTCTGTTTCGAGAGTAGCGATTACGTCTGGGTTCGCTTTGAATTCTACCAGGAAATAAAAGCCAGTTCCTTTTCCTTGAATAGGGTAAGCCAGTTTTTTCAGGCCCCAAGACTCTTCGTGGATCAGTTCTGAACCGTTATCCGTAAGAATTTTTTTGAATTTGTCGACAGCATCCTTCGTCTGGACGTCAGACAAAACGGGAGTAAGGATGAATACTGTCTCGTACTGCTTTTGTGACATGTGTTAGTACGGAAAATGTGAAAAAATGAATAATAATCGAAAATCGAGCCGCAAAAGTACGTACTTTCTTGATAATTATAAAATGATCCTATAAAAAGATTTTATAATTGTTTGTGAAAGAGGAAGTTGTATTTGGGGAATACAAAATAAAGAAAAGCCTTAACCCGTCAGGTTAAGGCTTTTATAAATACAACAGGCGATTGCGTATTAGAACAAACCGCTACGCACTTCAAAAGTCCCTTCGCCAATTTTAACTCCTTCGGAATACAGCTCAATCTGGTGTTTCCCTTTCTTGAAAGGCATGCCGCGTTTGTAGATGATATCTACCTGCTGACCATTTCCCTGATAGGTAACCTGCTTCCTGGTAGTAAAAATCATCTCTTTGTTCTGATACATAAATGTACCCGAACCCGTCGACATGTCAGAAATGATGGCTCCAGCAGGATCTAGTACCCGCACGTAGATTTCCTTTTCGTTTTTCTCCGTCAAGACATTGTCACCTAAGCCGAAAGCAATTCGAATCTGATCAATTTTATCGGCCTTAATCTTTTCCCGTTGCTTGCCGTTTGAGTTAATAGCGTATACCATTACATTCTGAGCTTTCAGGGCTGCCGCAATGTTGATCTTTTCGTTTAACTCTTTGTTATTGGTTTTCAGCGTGCTCAGGGAATCAGTATACGATTGTTTCGTCGTTTCGATTTCTGTTTTAAGACCTTCGTTACTGGTAGCCAGTTCCTGGTTCTGAGAAGTTAGGATGCCATTATCTTCCCGAAGCTTTACGATGTCCCGATCTTTCTGAATCAGGATTTCATTGTACTCCTTAATTTTCGCTTCGTATTTCTTAATATCTGCAGCAGTAGCATTGATAATATTCTGCTTATCAATCTCCAGTTTGGTTTTCAACTGCATTAACTCATCAATGTTGCCACCCAGCATGCGGATTTCAGCAATCTTGGCATCCAGTTGCGTCGAGATAGAATCCAGTTTGGTATTAGTCTTGATGATTTCCCGTTGTTGAGCAACCGTACGGGAGGTAAGGGTCTCACGTTCACTACGTTCATTGAAGTAGAGGAACCCTAGAACGGCTATTAAACCACCCATGACAACGAGGGCGGCAATAAAGTAATTTTTCTTGTCAGAGTCTTTCTGTGGTGTCGAGCGTGAGTAATCGTATGGTTCCATGTGATTGTAATAAAATGGAGGTACGGGCGGACAAAACTAAGGCTAAGACGGAAGAAGTCAACTACTTATCGATGAAAACCGAATTAGAAATTTACTACTGTCCTCTGAAAGTGGTAGGCCATTGGCGAGTTTAGCACTACTTTTGCAGAAACATTTATAGAATGAGCGTAGCAGAGAATCTGAGTATCATTAAGAAAAACATGGCTGGTTATCCAGCTCGTTTGATTGCCGTTACCAAAACACACCCCGTAGAAACTCTTCGTGAAGCGTACGAAGCCGGAAGCCGGATTTTTGGAGAAAATAAAGTGCAGGAGATGGTAGATAAGTGGAAGCAGCTTCCTGAAAACATCGAATGGCACATGATTGGCCACCTGCAAACGAATAAAGTAAAACCCATTGCTCCTTTTGTAAGCCTGATCCATTCGGTTGATAGCTTTAAGTTACTGCTGGAAATCAATAAGCAGGCTGGAAAAGCTAAACGTGTAATTGACTGTTTATTACAAATTCATATTGCTACGGAAGAAACCAAATTTGGATTTAGTTTTCAGGAAGCGGAAGCCGCTTTGCATTCCGAAGCACTGAATGGCCTGCAAAACGTGCGAATTGTGGGTTTAATGGGTATGGCTTCCAACACAGATGATAATATTCAGGTGCGGATGGAATTCCGGGGGCTGAAACAATTTTTTGATCGTATGAAAGCCACAGTTCCACAAACAGACCGTTGTCAGTTGAAGGAGCTTTCCATGGGTATGAGTGGTGACTACGAAGCCGCTTTACAGGAAGGTAGTACGTTAATTCGCGTGGGAAGTGCCATTTTTGGAGCCCGCGAATACGCAGAATAAGGAGTCATTAAGTAACGTTTCCAGATTTCTGGAAACGTTAACTTGTTCTTTCATGAATTTTAGAACTGAATTCACCATCCCCGTTTCAGACTGGAAATTAGCTCTGGATTCGAGCATAGTTTCAATGGGTTCCTGTTTTGCTGAGGTCATGGGGACGCGTTTGCAGCATTATAAAATCGGGGGATCATACCAGCCTTTTGGTACTTTATTTAGTCCGCTGGCTTTATTTAACTTGTTGTCCTACGCGTTAAAAAGTCAGGAAATGGACTCCCGGCTTTTTCTGGAAAGAGAAGGGCAGTGGCTGCATTATGATTTGCATTCTTCCATTTCAGGAAAAAGTAAAGCGGAGCTTAGTGAGCTTATTACTATTAAATTACTCAATTTAAAGGAAACGCTTACCCGTGCACAGGTAGTAATTCTGACCTTGGGTTCTGCCTGGGCTTATCAGCTTAATGATACGCCGGTGTATGTGGCCAACTGCCATAAACAGCCCGCCCGAATGTTTACCAGAGATCTGTTAAGTGTGAAGGCCATTTGTAAGGAGTTTGGAGCTGTTTATTCCTTATTGAAGGAAGCTAATCCGAGTATACGTATTCTGTTAACCGTAAGTCCTGTTCGTCATGCCAAGGATGGAATGATGGATAATTCTGTTAGTAAATCCATTCTAAGAGCGGCCTGTCATTACCTGGTTACCGATTATGTGGATGTAACGTATTTCCCGGCTTACGAATTATTACTTGATGATTTACGGGATTATCGTTTTTACTCCGACGATCTGGTTCACCCGAGCCAGATGGCAGAGCAATATATCTTTGAAAAATTCCAGCAGACCTATTTTAGCCCCGAGCTGAGTCAGTTTGTAAAAGACTGGGACAAGCTCAGTAAAGCTCTCAATCATCGACCATTTCAGCAGAATTCGCCTTCCTACCAATCTTTTCTGGAAAAGCTGAAAAAGGATTTATTACGTCTGCCCGTTGATGTCCGGGCGGAGCTGGCAGAGGTGGAAACACGTTTGCAGAATATCCGCTTCTAAATTCCTTCTAAATAGGGAAATACCCCAAGATATCCAAGGTGCTACGAAACTTACTGGTTACCTTTGTGGTTACGAATGGACGGGTTTGAAAGTATAAACCTCCATTGAAGAATCTTATTTTATGGGCGAATTACGAATCAAGAAAGAAGATATTATTAAAGCTTTGAGCACGGTTGAAGAACCTGACTTAAAGAAAGATTTGGTTACCTTGAATATGATCAAGGACGTGGAGCTGGGTGTGGGAGAAGTGCGTTTTACGGTGGTATTAACTACGCCAGCCTGTCCTTTGAAAGAAGTAATCCGTCAGCGTTGTGAAGACGCGATCCATGAGCAGGTTGATTCGGAATTACGAGTAGTGATTAACATGACTGCGGATGTGACGACGACGGCCTTTGGTAATAAAACCATTTTATCAACGGTAAAGAACGTGATTGCCGTTGCTTCTGGTAAGGGTGGGGTAGGAAAGTCTACCGTAACGGCTAACTTGGCCATTGCCCTGAAGAACTCAGGAGCAAAGGTAGGAATCCTCGATGCGGATATTTACGGACCTTCAATTCCAGTTATGTTTGGTGCTGAAGACTTGCAACCTACGGTTACGGTGATGGACGGCAAAAACATGATTAACCCAATTCTTCAGTATGGAATCAAGATGATTTCAATGGGTTTCCTGGTTCCTGCTGATAGTCCGATGGTTTGGCGGGGTCCCATGGCCAGCCAGGCTTTGAAGCAATTGATGGGTGACGTAAACTGGGGTGAGTTGGATTACCTGCTCATCGACTTACCTCCCGGAACGGGGGATATCCACCTGACGCTGGTGCAATCGGCCCCGGTGACGGGTGCAGTCATCGTAACTACACCTCAGAAGGTAGCTTTGGCGGACGCAAAGAAAGGGCTTCAAATGTTTCTTCAGCCGCAAATTAATGTTCCAGTGTTGGGAATCGTCGAGAATATGGCCTATTTTACGCCTGCTGAACTTCCTGATAACCGGTATTACCTTTTTGGTAAAGGTGGTGGAAAATGGCTTGCTGAGCATTATGAAATGCCTTTTCTGGGTGAAATTCCTCTGGTACAGAGCATTCGTGAAGCTGGGGATGAAGGAAAACCTGCTGCTACTCAGATCGACAGTCTAACGGCTGTAGCTTTCCAGAAAACAGCTGAGAAACTAGCCCAGCAGGTAGCCATTCGTAACGCAACGATGGAAAAGACGAAGCCCGTCGAAATGACTGTATAAGAAGCAAAAAAACAGGAGTATTCATAAATTATTGAAACACTCTGTATCTGAACATATCTAACTATTCAGACAGATCAAAAGCATTACCAGACTATACATGGAAACGAATCTCGAACATCCACTAGTAGGAAAAGTAGAACAGGCACTGAACAGTATTCGTCCGTATCTGGAAGCCGATGGTGGTAATGTCCGCATCATCGAAATTACAGATGATAACACGGTGAAACTGGAATTATTAGGAGCCTGTGGTTCCTGCACAATGTCGGCTATGACCTTCCGCGGAGGCATTGAAGATGCCATCCGTCGTCAGGTACCCGAAGTAACAAGTATTGTTGCAGTAAATCTGTAATTTGGCTAGTATAATATTTCTGATGGAGTAACCGCTACAAGCGTCTCCAGATTAGATTCTGCCTGTCCGGTATACGTTCCGTGTACCGGACTTATCATTTCCGGGGATGCCGATGCTGCTAGAATAAGGTGTGAATCAGCAGCCAGACAGTTTTGGGTAGGATCAAACCCACGCCAGCCTGCTCCGGGTAAATACACTTCAGTCCAGGCGTGTAAGTACTGTGGCCCTTCCGAGGAGCCCATGTAATAACCACTCACAAAACGAGCTGCCAGACCTAGACTGCGGCAACAGGCCATATACAAGTTAGCGTAATCCCTGCAAGATCCTTTACGGTGCTGTAAAGTAAAATCAGGTTCCTGAGGGAAACCCGTTTCGCGGATTTCATAGGTAAATTCTTCGTGAATAAACTCGTTTAACCGAATCAGAAATTGTAACGTATCCCAGCGGGATTCCGTCGCAATAAGTTTGGTAAATTGCTCAACGGAAGGCGTAATACCTTCTTTTTCGAGATACGTAGCTAATAATCGACGCTCTTCGTCGGAATACTTAATCGGTAATTTTTGAAATTCGAAAGGATATAGAATAAAATCAAACGGATTTGATAAAGTAGTTTCAATCTCAGATTCAGCGTTAAGTTGGAGTTCCGTCGTAGGGGAGCTGAAAAAAAGCAAGTGTCGCGTATTCCCTTCACTATCTGTAATACATACCGTCTTATCAGGTTCCGGGAATATTTGAATTTTAAAGCTTCTCAGCGATTGATAAGACGTAGATCGGGGTTGTAGGTAAATCCGGTGAGGACTTAGAGTAACGGCCGAAGAGTAATTATAGATGAGCTGATGGCGGACACGATAATGCATTGAATACAAGAGGTTTTAAGGAGAAACAAAAGGAGAAAAACCTAGTAGGCTCAAGCATAAACAGGCAGAGAAAAGAGTCGAGCTTATGGGCAATATATGGTAAAAAGAGCTTTTATCCAACGCTTATACCGTTTTTTGAAACATCTATAGGTTTTAATTTGCCCCTAAAAGCGAAGCGGATAATGAATTCCATTATCCGCTTCGCTTTTGTAATTCCTTTACGATCAAAACTAATTTTGACTGTCAATTAGCTGCTTTTGAGGTTCAAAAACCGGAGCCATCCAATCGCTGGATAATCGTTGTACGGATGATACCAACAATGCTCCCCACTGATGAGCGATCTGCTCTACATCTTCTTTTTCAAACCGATGTTCGTTCATGTGGAAACTGTCCTTCTCGTAAACGGCTACGTCAATGGGAAAATCAACATCATTAGCACTCACTCGTGTGGAGTCAAAAGAAAGAAACCCGATTTTCAAAGCCTCCTGTAACGAGGTTTCAAAACGTAAACTCCGGCGTAGGATGGGAGTACCATAGCCAGTATTTCCAATAATAAAGAAAGGAGTATTAGGGCCTACTTCAATCCAGTTACCTTCAGGATAAAGCATGTATAACTTGTGCTCGTCGTCATCCTGTAACTGACCTCCTACGATGGCATATAAATTAAAGGATAGACCTGCTTCGGCCAAAGCGGCTTTGTCTTCCCGAGCTACCCTTCTGACCTGTTCACCGAAGGCATTAACAGCCTTATAAAGCTTATTAAAATTTGCATCCCGTTCAGCAATCACCTCCCGGAAATAGGTAATGGCTTTGTCTCGTACCGAACGCAGCCCGGAAGTCATGATGAACAAAGAGTGGTGCTCTACTTCATGAATAGATATTTTTTTATTAGTCGTTACTTCAGAACCAGAGGTCAGGCGAGTATCCGCCAGTGCGACTAATCCGGTTTTGGTTTTTATGCCCAGACAATACGTCATAATAGGTAATTAGGTGCTTCTGGAGTTAGGGTCCGATTTCAATAACCAAAGGAAATGCAGCAATCTATCCTGCTCTTCCTGCTTTTGAAATCCTAACAAAAATAAGGATTTGTAAGGGCATAGATAGCGGATTGTTCCGCCTTTGCCAAACTAAACGACTGGTTTTAAATCAAAGTAGGTTTCAAAAATAGCCTTACCTACCTGATTATTTTTGGATTGAAAGTTATCCAGAAATTCGTGTAATCCAGTGCTAAAAACGTCTTCAATAGTCATAAACTCTACTTCACTTCGAAGCTTACTTAATAGCCGTTCGGCTGGGTTAGTATAACTATTGCCGATATAGCCACCGGAAATTTCATAGAGAGAAAGTTCTGCTCGTTTCAACGAGTGCATCACAGAACGTGGGAAATTCTTTTCCAAAATCAAAAATTCCACGATGTGAGCAGGGGACATATTCTTAAAGCGTTGCCGGTACATATTATAAGCGGACACCGATTTTAGAACGGAAGACCAGAGTAGTAAATCCAGTGGAGAACCAACCGCACTGACTTCGGGGAGTAAGGTGAAGTACTTTACATCCAAAAAGCGAGTCGTTTTATCGGCCCGCTCCAGCATACGCCCCAGCCGGGCGAAATGCCAGCCTTCATTCCGACTAATAGTGGATTCGATGATGCCATAAAACGTCTGGCAGCCCAGTTTAATGTCTTCGAAAAAATCCTGAAAATGGGTCATTTCCCAATTCTTAGATTGGGTAGCAGCCTCCTTTACTTTCCAATACAACGCGTTAATCTGTTCCCACATTTCCCGAGAAATAGCTTCACGAATGGTACGGGCATTCTCACGGGCATTTTGTAAACAACTCAGAATAGAGTTTGGATTTTTAGGGTCAAAAGTCATGAAGAAAATGATATTCTCGCGACTTGATGTTTCGTAATCTTTATAAAAAAGTTTGTTATCAGCAGTAGCAATAATTAAAGGTTCCCATTGTTCTTCCACGTCAGGCGGTAAATCCAGCATCAAGTTGAAATTAACATCTACGAATCGAGCATAATTATCAGCTCTTTCAACGTATCGATTTAACCAGTAGATTGAATTTGCAACGCGGCTTAACATAGCTTGAATGGGAATAATATTCGGTTAATTATTTATAATTAAGTCCAATATGGCTTAAATGATGTCTATTTCAAAATTATATTCTGAAATATTACATTTTATTTATTATTAGTAATTTGAAACCAGTCTTGGCTTGCTTC
>CAJYHS010000197.1 GCA_913774715.1 uncultured Siphonobacter sp.
ATTAGTGTTTCTTTCAAAGTCTTTACTCCCCAGAATTTCACTACTAATCTAAAAACCAGTGGCGGAAGTATTCGCTTATCTCATCTAAAAGGTCCGCAGCAATTCCAAACCAGCGGTGGTAGTCTGCACATGACTGATGTCACCGGAAAAATTCAGGGCCGTACGAGTGGAGGCAGCATTCACCTGGAAAAATGCAGTGACGAAATGGATCTTCAAACTTCCGGAGGCAGCATTCACGCAGAAGAGTTGGCCGGAAAAATCAACCTAAAAACCTCAGGGGGCAGTCTGCGTTTAAGTCACCTCAACGGTATCATTGATGCCACTACCAGCGGCGGAAGCATTCATGGGGAAGACATTGCGGGCGAGTTACATACCCGAACCTCTGGCGGTAGCATCCGCCTGTCTGAAATGACCGCTGCTCTTGATGCCGAAAGCAGTGCAGGCAGTGTCGATGTAGAAGTGAAGAAACTTAATAAATACCTGAAACTTCGGTCCTCAGCAGGAAGTGTTACGGTTCGTTTACCTCAAAAACCTGGTGTTGACCTGGCCATTCGAGGTAACCGGGTAAAATTCCCGCTGGTTGGTTTTCAGGGTGAAGCCGATGAATATCATGTGAATGGCAAATTGAATGGCGGCGGAGTGCCTGTAACAATCACAGCCACTAACAACGTTTCGATTCAATAATAATACCATTTAATTTAATGTCCGAAAGCGTACACCCTGTTGTTCGTTTTCGGACATATTTATTTTATAAGCATTTGATTTTCAGTCAATTTTTAGATATTCTAAAGTTTGGCACAGCTTTAGAAATTAAAGTAATCAAACAGTTTTATCATGATTGTACTTAACGACATAGAACGATATTTTCAGAACGGTTTTACTAAAACCTACATTCTTCGCCACGTTTCAACTGAAATTAAAGCTGGTGAATTTGTAAGCATCATGGGCCCCTCGGGAGCCGGAAAATCAACCTTACTGAATATCATTGGGTTATTAGATCAGCCTACGTCCGGCGAATATTTATTTCTGGATCAGCCTGTTCAGAAACTAAATGAGAAAAAACGGTCGGAGTTATATAAAGCCTATATCGGTTTTGTATTTCAGGCTTATCATTTAATTGACGAGTTAACGGTTTACGAAAACCTGGAGACTCCTCTGCTATACAAAAACGTCCCCAGTTCTGAACGCAAAAGCCGCATTGCTGACATTCTGGATCGGTTTAATATGGTCGCCAAGAAAGACCTTTTTCCCAATCAACTCTCCGGCGGTCAGCAGCAACTAGTAGGTATTGCCCGGGCACTGATTGGTCAGCCTAAAATCATCCTCGCTGATGAACCTACGGGTAACCTTCAGTCGGCTCAGGCTGAAGAAATCATGCAGATTTTCAAGCAACTGAATCAGGAAGGCATTACGATCATTCAGGTGACTCACTCCGAAAAAAACGCCTCGTATGGAAATCGGATTCTTCACCTGAACGACGGTAAAATTGTTGAAGACGTTCGGGTTGAACCGGTAATTTAATCTACCCTTCCCCCATTCTCAATCAAGCGTATGAAAAAGCTTATTCTCGGAGGTTTCCTGCTCCTTAGCGGTGTGCTACAGGCTCAGACTCCTATGACCCTTAAAGAGGCTGTTGGCACGGCGATTCGTAATAACCTCAACGTTCGTCAGAATGAATTGAGCTTGGAAACGAGTCATAATAACCTGACTCAGTCTAAGTTAGCCCTTTTACCCTCTGCTCAGGCCAATGCTTCGCAATCACTCAATTATGGGCGTAGTATTGACCCGTATACAAACGTATACGTCAATCAGCAACTCAATGCCTCTAACTTCAGCCTGTCGGCAGGTGTGGTTCTGTATAACGGATTGTTTTATCGTAATACCATCCGTCAGAACAATTTGCTGTTGAAAGCAAGCGAAGAAGACGTTCAACAAGCCAAAGACGTTATCACTATTAATACCATTTTAGCTTATTTGCAGGTGCTGAGCAGTGAAGATCAGGTAAATCTGGCAACCCAGCAGCTAGACGCTTCCAAAATGCAGCTGGAACGTACCGCGGAATTGGTAAAAGCCGGAAATCTGGCTCCGGCCGATGAGTATACCCTAGCCTCTCAGGTTGCTACCGATCAGTTAAGTTTGGTAACGGCACAAGGGCAACTGAAGCTGAATCGCCTTACTTTCTGGCAAACGCTCAACAGTCCACAAACGCCATTAGACTTCAAACTGGAACGTCTGACGCCTGAAGGAGAAATGGGTTACGAAACTTCAGCTTCCAAAATTTACGAAGCCGCCGATCAGAACCTGGCTATGATTAAAGCAGCCAAATACCGAGTCATGAGTTTTGATCAGGCGATTCGGGCTCAAAAAGGTCTTCTGGTTCCCCAACTTGCTCTGAACTCTTTCATTAGTACCCGTTATTCTTCTACGGCTTCCATTAATTATGGCGAGCAATTAGGTAATAACTTCAATCGGAATTTTTCACTTGATTTGAATATTCCCATTTTCCGAAGCTGGATTTACAAAAACCGGATTCAGAATGCTATTGTAGATAAGAAAAAAGCAGAAGTGCAGGTACAAAATGTACAGGTACAGGTCAAACAGGGCATCGAACAGGCTTATGCAAATCTGGAAGTCGCTAAAATGCGGTATGATGCCCTGGAAAGTCAGGTGGTCAGTTTTTCAGAAACTTTGCAGTCAGCGGAGAGTCGCTTTCAGGCCGGAACTTTAAACGTAGTCGAATATAATATTGCTAAAACAAATTTGGATCGGGCCCGATTGAATCAGGTTCAGGCCCGTTATGATTACCTCTTTCGGGTAAAAATTCTGGACTACTATCAGGGTAAGAATTTGTTTGTAGACTAATATCTAGTCTATAATTCCCAAACGGTTGGGTTCTGATGACGGCGAAGGTGCTTACTGAAGTTCATCCAAAAAGCCATAATCAGGTATAGCACCAGTGGAGAACCCATGGTAAGGCAGGAAGTATAGATAAAATAGATCCGAATACTGCTCGCAGAGATCCCTAAACGCTCTCCGAGTAAAGAGCAAACACCAAAGGCTTGGTTTTCAACAATATACCTAAATCTATTCATGGTTGGACGGTTGTTTTCTATTCGAAATTAACGATCTGAAATGACACCTAAAAGGCCATTCCAGGATTTAATGAAAATTTTTTTATCGAAACTGTATAATCCATAAAAATTTCTTTTTTATTTCGGGTAAATCTTCCGTTTCAATATTTAATTTGTTATGAACACAGGTACAGTTAAGTTTTACAACGAAAGCAAAGGCTTCGGTTTCATCGTTGACGATGCCACGGGACAGGACATCTTCGTTCACGTCACTGGATTAAATGGTTTGCAAATTACGCAGGATGATCGCGTTTCTTATGATACGATCAGTGGTAAAAAAGGCGTGAACGCAGTGAACGTTCAGAAATTAGCTTAATTATAGGTTATTTCTAAACTCCGGTCCCGGACTCTTACGAGTTCGGGATTTCCTTTTTTAGCCTATTGAAGTGGTCCTATACAACGTTTCAGTTCAACAAAGATTATACTTAAAAGGATAGCAGCCGACCTCTGATCATTAATTAATCATGAAGGTTTCCTCTCCCCTTATTTAATATCTTCTTCTTTAGAATGCATTGAACTTTTCACAAGCTTTAACTGCAAAGAAGCTTGTATGTTTAGTTTAATGTTTTTTTCGAATGACCCCTGGTCGATATAGGCTAGTCAAACCGATTAACAAGAAAGCGGAGACCTGAATAAATCAAGCCTCCGCTCCCATCGTATTGATACTTCACTGATAGTACTAAACCCAAGCTTTCACTTCATCCAGTGTTGGCATCTTTGCCTCAATTTTTAGTTTTTTACGCATTCCACCCAAGTCATTAAAGACTTTGTTTGCATTGGCTCCTTTCAGGGCATCAACCGTGAAAAAGCCCATTTTCTGGATAGCAGGCACCCACTCAGCGGGAATCCCGGCAGCTACGTAATCAGCTTCAGTAGAAACTTCTACTTTCTTCTCTGGACGCATCTGAGGGAAGAATAATACTTCCTGAATGCTGGCATTATTCGTCATCATCATCGTTAGACGATCAATGCCGAAGCCGATACCGGCTGTGGGTGGCATACCGTATTCGAGCGAACGGATAAAGTCTTCATCCAAAGCCATGGCTTCTTCATCACCGCGTTCAGCCAAACGTAACTGATCTTCAAAACGCTCCCGTTGATCAATTGGATCATTGAGCTCCGAGTAAGCATTTGCGATTTCTTTACCGTTTACGTAGATCTCAAAACGTTCCACAAGTCCGGGTTTCGAACGATGCTTTTTCGTTAGAGGAGACATTTCCAACGGATAGTCCGTGATGAATGTAGGCTGAATGAGATTACTTTCAACGGTTTCACCAAAAATTTCGTCAATCAGTTTGCCTTTACCCATAGACGCATCTACTTCAATGCCCAGCTTCTTAGCTTCTTCCAGTAATTCGGCTTCATTGAGAGCGTCTACATCAATACCCGTTTGCTTCTGAATAGCCTCGGATATAGTCATCCGTGTATAAGGTCCCTGGAAGTCAACGATATGTTCCCCAATCTGAACTTTCGTTTGTCCATTCGTAGCGATGGCTACTTTCTCCAGAATCTCTTCAGTAATATCCATCATCCAGTCGTAGTCTTTATAGGCTACGTAGAACTCCAGTGACGTATATTCAGGATTATGGGTTCGGTCCATGCCTTCATTACGGAACATTTTACCAAATTCATACACCCCTTCAAAACCTCCTACGATCAGGCGTTTCAGGTATAATTCATTCGCAATCCGTAAATACAATGGCATATCCAGCGTATTGTGGTGCGTTTTGAACGGACGGGCTGCCGCACCACCGTGGATGGGCTGCAATACCGGCGTTTCTACTTCCAACCATCCACGATCATCAAAAATACGACGCATCGTCGAAATGATTTTCGCACGTTTGATGAAGATATCCTTTACTTCCGGGTTAACGATTAAGTCAACATAGCGTTGACGATACCGTAACTCAGGATCTGTAAAACCATCATAGGTATTACCTTCTTCGTCCCGTTTCACAATAGGCAATGGGCGAAGGGATTTGGTAAGAATCGTAAATTCCTGAACGTGAACGGAGATTTCGCCCGTCTGCGTTGTGAAAACAAAGCCTTTAACGCCAATGATATCACCAATGTCCAGTAATTTCTTAAATACAGTATTGTAAAGTGTCTTGTCTTCCCCGGGGCACAAATCATCCCGGCGGAAGTATAACTGAATCCGTCCAGTAGAATCCTGTAATTCAGCAAAACTGGCCGAACCCATGATGCGGAAACTCATCAGACGGCCCGCGATTGATATTGTTTTGTAATCAGTTTTATTCCGTTCGTAATTCTGATGGATATCTGCTGCCGTAACATTAACCTCAAAACTCTCAGCTGGATAAGGGTCAATACCTAATCGGTATAATTCTTCCCGTTTCTGCCGACGGAGTAATTCTTGTTCAGAAAGTTGCATGATCTCTAATTGCCCCAATACTGGAGGCGTTAACAATGAGCTCACCTCATGGATGAAATGCAAAAATAACACTTGACCGCTGGTCTATCGACATAACCTTTAAGCCAATTTTACGGTTTTATTGTTTCTATTGCTTTGAACTATGCATTAGATTTGTAAAAAGCTCTATTTAATCCGTCATTTGACGCAACTGAGAGTCTTTTAGATTAGGAAGAGATATGCAGCGACTGACCCAAACGCAACGCCAGACTCTAAAGTTTTCTCCTTTGCAAATTCAAATGCTGAATTTGCTTGGGTTAAATACGCTTGAGCTGGAACAACGAATAAAGGACGAACTGGAAGAAAATCCGGTATTGGAAGAAGGGACTGAAACTCCGGAAACATCAGAAGAGGGAGCCGACAATTCCGATGAATTTCAAACGGACAATAGCGATCTTCCCACCGATGATTTTCGGGATTGGGACGAGTTTGCTGATGATGATATACCCGAGTATAAAACCCGCTCCGATAATTTCGCAGCGGATGAAGATTTCTATACCTCTCCTATTGTTCAGCAAAACACGTGGCGGGACGAGTTAAAGGAGCAAATCAGTACCCTGGAGCTAAGCGAACGCCAGCGACTTATTTCAGAATTCATTGTTGATTCGTTAGATGATGACGGCTTTTTGAAGTATGATGCCTACAATCTGGCCGATGACATCAGCTTTACAAACAATATTTGGGTAGAAGAGTCTGAAATTGAGGAAATAATTCCCCTTATTAGAGCTTTAGAGCCCGCTGGTATTGCTGCCCGCGATTTACAAGACTGTCTGATCCTACAGCTGGAACGAAAACCGCACACTCCTGAGAATCAGCTCAGCCTTGATGTAGTTCGCAAACATATGCACGAGTTAGCTGGACGCAACTACGAGAAGATCATGCGCATAATGGATCTGGATAATGAACAGCTGAAAGAAGTATTATCTATTATTGCCCATTTAAATCCCAAACCCGTTGTAGGAGGGCAAAGTAGCTCTTTACAGGTGAATGAAAATATTCTTCCGGAATACTTCGTCACTAATGATGGCGGCCATTTTGAAGTTAATCTGAACGGCCGGGATTTGCCCAGCATCCGTTTGAGTAAATCGGTCATTGAAATGGCCGAATCCCGGAATAAAAGTGATCGGGCTACTTCTCAATTTGTAAAAAGTAAATTAGCCTCAGCTCGCTGGTTTATCGATGCTTTGAAGCAACGCGAACAAACGATGTTGAATACCATGCGGGCCATCATTGAGTTTCAAAAGGAATATTTTCTGACGGGAGATGTACGCCAGCTCAAGCCGATGATTCTCAAAGATATTGCAGACCGCATCGGCATGGACATTTCTACCATTTCCAGAGTAACTTCCGGTAAATACGCCCAAACGCCCTTTGGAATTATCCACCTGAAAGATCTATTTACGGAAGGAGTGAAAAATGATGAGGGAGAAGAGGTATCAAACCGGGAAATTCAGCAGGCTATCGTTGAAATTATCGAAAAAGAAGATAAACATTCTCCTTACACCGATCAGCAAATTCAGGAAGTATTGGCGGAAAAGGGATATCCTGTAGCTAGGCGTACTGTTGCCAAATACCGGGAACAACTGAATATACCTATTGCCAAAATTCGTAGAGAACTGTAAGCAATTTTGAATGAGCGAAGGATAGAATGAGTCAATAAAAAAGTGAGGAACTGGCTATAAGCTAGTTCCTCACTTTTTTGTAATAGATTGATTATTAAACAATACACTAGCTACGAGTCTCATCATTCAGCCTTGTTAGCTGAAAATAGCTAAAACAGATATCAACCTTCTAGGCCTATTCATTCATTTTAAACTAAAAAAGGCCCCGCTACTACTAGCGGAGCCTTTTTTAGTTATCGCATAAGACTAGTTACTAACGTCTTCTAGGCTTACCTTTTTTGGCTTTACGGCCTTCTTGTTCGATGATACGTTGTTTCTCTTCTTCAGTAATCTGACGAATACTAGTTTTAGAGATGATGTATTTACCTTTCGAACGGGTGATGTTTACTTGGTAATCACCTAAGTGACGAACCACTTCACCTTTAGAATTAACCTCGTCAATTTCGTAGATAGCTTTGAAGTATTTAGGACGCTTCATTTCAGCTACCAGTGCATCGAATTGAGTTGGAACTGCGATTTCGATATCATCTTTCAGTTCTTCGAAAGCGTTCAGTTTCGCTTGCTCAAGTTCAGCCGTGTAAGTTCCGTAAAGCGTACGTTTGCGGTACGTACCACTTGGCTGACGAGTTCCGTCGCAGTAGCAATAGCATTGTACGGAATCACTACCAACCACTGTAGAGTAATAAGCAGAAACCTCAACTAAACGGTGACGGAAACGAGTTTTCTCAGCGACAGGAATAACAACTGGTTTCTCGAAACCGAAGCTAGCCGTAGCTACTTCAGAAATACAACGTCCACACTTGTTATCACGCTCTGAGTGTACAGTTACGTAATATAAAGTAGTTTCCGCTAAAGTATCTCCAGCCCATTTCAGTTCTTCAGGCCATTCGAAGCTTCTTTCTGAAGTATTTTTCAGAGAGTAAACGATTTCATCAGAAACCGCTGACTTCTTATGAACATTTACTGTGTAAGTTTCGCCAGGTTGTGAGCTTCCGCTTTCCCAAGAAACTTTAGGATAAACACCAGCAGTTCTGTTGGAATCTACGATAGTCAAACCGTTGATTTTCTGGTCGCCTAACATAACGCTAGGAGTCGTTGGAGCTACGCAAGTAGGGCACTCTGCAGGAGCAACTTTAACCAGTTCAGTACGGTTGAATGATTTCTTCAGAGATAACTGAAGTGCCCAACCACCGTGCTTACGTTGAAATTCATAAATACGAGCTACGTTTCCGCTGTAATCACCACGAGTGAAGTAATCTACTTTCGTATAGAAACCGCTGATTTGACCCCCGCCATACCAGTTATTACCTAAGGGGAAGTATGCACCAATGTGACCTCTGATACCTGGGTGAACCAGATTATCAGTTGGGTGGAACATCGTTAATAGAGTGTTAGATCTCGTATCGATGGCACCAATCACAGCAGATTCCGTACGGAAAACACCTACACGAGCAGCAGCCTCAATGAAGCTACTTTGTGGTTTCTTAGTCAGATCATAAGAGATAACTGGACCTACTACTAAGAAATAATCTTCTGAACGACGTTTTCTCAAATCCATTGCGTCACGAGGAACGTCTGGATGAGCATTGTAGAGAAAATCCTTATAAGAACCACGAACGAAGAATGTCTGCCATCCCAGTTCAGCTCCTAAACCGAATTTGAAACGATTTTCTGGCTTGAAGAAGTAATCAGCTCCAACAGCCACGTTTAAACCAAAACCGTTAAAGAGTGACTTATCACGTGGATCAACAAACGTTCCATCCCAAGTTCCGCAATAGGCAATACCAGGTCCGAACGGAAGAGATATACGCCAGGGAGATTTACTCAGAACTGGGAAGTAAGTTACGGTATCACAGGCACTTAACGTGTCTGCATTTACCATCGTGATAGATGATTGATTTTTTAAAGCCTGTTTTCTCCACTCACGCAAGCTGATACGATCATTCTTGGTAGTAGTAGGATTAGACTGAGCTGTGGCTTTGAATTGGGTTGAACAAAATAAGATTGCTAAAATTCCCCACCCCATGCACAACGAGCGGTAGATACTTCTCATAGTTTGTGTGTTTTTGTTTGATAAGTCGCTAAACAACAGCAATGAAGTACTTTCTCAAAATATACGGAGAAATTTCACGTTCAGTTTGGCACTGTAAACCAAGTAAAGCTTCACAAAGTAAACTAAGTAAAGTGGACAATGTTTAATGAATCGTAATATTTCTTCGAGAAAAATCTTCAGACTATTTTCTATAATAAGTGTGCCAGTAATATAAGTAATTCAGGATGAGCTACTTTTTTTAATTATACCGTTAAATAAGATATTTAATTAAAAACCAGTACCTAAGCACATTACTGCTCAAGTACTGGTTGAATATTTTAAAAATTATTCTTTTGTACCAATCTCAGCAGCGAAATATTCCCGGTTCATGCGGGCAATATTTTCCATACTGATTCCTTTGGGGCACTCCGCAGCACAAGCTCCAGTGTTGGTACAGGCACCAAAACCTTCTTCGTCCATCTGAGCAATCATCTTTATCGCACGGGTTGCATTTTCAGCTTGTCCCTGTGGCAATAGAGCCAATTGGGAGATCTTTGCCGAGGTAAATAACATAGCTGAAGCATTTTTACAAGCAGCTACGCAGGCTCCACATCCGATACAAGCCGCCGCCATGAAAGAGGCATCAGCGTCTTCTTTGGGAACGGGGATAGAGTTAGCATCCTGAGCGTTACCCGTATTTACCGAAATAAACCCGCCCGCAGAGATAATGCGATCAAAAGAACTACGATCCGTTACTAAATCTTTGATAACGGGAAAGGCTTGGGCACGCCAAGGTTCCACTACAATAGTATCGCCATCCTTAAAGCTACGCATGTGCAACTGACAGGTCGTCACTCCTTGTAATGGACCGTGTGGACGACCATTGATATACATAGAACAAGCTCCGCAAATACCTTCGCGACAATCGTGATCAAAAGCTACAGGCTCTTTTCCCTCAACGATCAGTTGTTCATTTAATACGTCGAACATTTCCAGGAACGACATATCTTCGGAAATGCCAGAAAGCTTGTATGATTCCATACGGCCTTCTGTTCTGCTATTTTTTTGACGCCACACCTGGAGCGTCAGATTCATGTTACCTTCCATTGTTTCGTTAACTTATCCTGTTAACCAGATTATTTGTAGGAACGCTGAGCAATCTTAATGTTCTCGTAGTTGAGTTCTTCTTTGTGAAGCTCCCAAGCCGAATCTCCCTGGTATTCCCAGGCTGATACGTACATGTATCCTTCGTCATCACGTTTGGCTTCGCCCTCTTCCGTCTGATATTCTTCGCGGAAGTGACCTCCACAAGATTCATTACGATCCAAAGCATCCATACACATCAGCTCTCCTAACTCAATAAAGTCAGCAACGCGGTTTGCCTTATCCAGCTCGGGGTTAAACTCATCCGCATCACCCATTACTTTCACATTCGACCAGAATTCTTTTTTCAAAGCTCTGATTTCCTGAATAGCTTCCTTCAGTCCCTGCTCGTTACGAGCCATACCACACTTATCCCACATGATCTTACCTAACTCTTTGTGGTAAGCTTCTGGAGATTTGGTTCCTTTGATAGTCAGCAGTTTCGTGATACGATCTCTCACTTCTTTCTCAGCCTCTACGAAAGCAGGGTGATCTACCGAGATCGACTTTGTGCGGATTTCGTTGGCCAGATAAGCACCAATAGTGTAAGGAATTACGAAATATCCATCCGCAAGTCCTTGCATCAGAGCCGATGCACCTAAGCGGTTGGCACCGTGATCTGAGAAGTTGGCTTCACCTAAGGCATAAAGACCAGGAACGGTAGTCATGAGGTTATAATCAACCCATAAACCACCCATAGTATAGTGAACGGCAGGGTAGATACGCATAGGCACGACGTAGGGATCTTCACCCGTAATCTGCTTGTACATATCAAAAAGGTTACCGTATTTTTCTTTGACAACGGCTTTACCCAATTCCAGAATCTGGTCGTGGGAAGCATTGTGAATACCTCTCTTATTAACTTCACCTTTACCATAACGCTCGTAAGCGGCATAGTAATCCAGGTAAACGGCCATCTTAGAAGTACCTACGCCATAACCTGCATCGCAACGTTCTTTAGCAGCCCGGCTCGCAATATCACGAGGTACCAGGTTACCAAACGCAGGGTAACGACGCTCCAGGTAATAATCACGCTCGTCTTCAGGAATCTGATCGGCGGGGCGATTATCATTCTGTTTTTTAGGAACCCAGATCCGACCATCGTTACGTAACGACTCTGACATCAGCGTCAGTTTCGACTGGTGGTCTCCTGAAACGGGGATACAAGTAGGGTGAATTTGGGTAAAGCAAGGGTTACCGAAGAATGCACCTTTACGGTGAGCTTTCCAGGCAGCCGTTACGTTCGAGCCCATGGCATTCGTTGACAGATAAAATACGTTACCGTATCCACCCGTACAAAGTAATACCGCGTGTCCGAAGTGACGCTCTAATTCACCGGTTACCAGGTTACGAGCGATGATACCACGGCATTTCCCATCGATCATGACGATGTCCAGCATTTCATGACGGGTATACATTTCAACTGTACCCGCTCCTACCTGACGTTGTAAGCCAGAGTAAGCACCAAGTAACAACTGCTGCCCCGTCTGCCCTGCGGCGTAAAACGTCCGCTGTACCTGAGTACCACCGAACGAACGGTTGGATAACAACCCGCCGTATTCACGAGCGAAAGGCACACCAGCCGCTACGCATTGGTCAATGATGTTACCAGAAACTTCAGCTAAACGATATACGTTTGCCTCACGAGCCCGGTAATCACCACCCTTAATGGTATCGTAGAATAAACGGTACACTGAATCACCGTCATTTTGATAGTTTTTTGCCGCGTTGATTCCCCCCTGAGCTGCAATCGAGTGAGCTCGGCGAGCAGAATCCTGGAAGCAAAAAGCTTTTACTTTATAACCTAGTTCGGCTAATGTTGAAGCAGCCGAAGCACCCGCTAAGCCCGTACCAATGATAATTACTTCAATGTTACGTTTGTTAGCAGGGTTAACGAGCGGTACAGTCGAGCGGTATTTCGTCCACTTCGATTCCAACGGCCCGTCGGGTATCTTGGCATCCAATTTAGGTGATGTTGCCATGGAATTAGTTCAGTTTATATAATCCGGACTTTCATCCGGTCTGAGTTCTAAAGGAATCGGGGTTCAGGAATTTATAGGTAATTAAGCTCCTAAACTCTTGATGTAGAAATAGAGAGGCATCGAGGCAAAAGCCAGAGGAATCCCGATACCAAACACCCATACACCCACAAAACGGATGAGAGGATTGTATTTGGGGTGATTCCAGCCGAGGGTTTGGAATGCACTCTGGAAACCATGTACCAGGTGATACGCCAACGCCCACATCCCTAATAAATAGAAAGCAACCAGTAAAGGATTCGCAAAAGCGGCTTTGGTTTCCGCATACAAATCTTTGACAATCGTTACACGTGTTTGCGTTTCTTCACGTACAAACTCTTCCATTTTACCTTTAATGGCAGGACCTTCGTAAGCGGAAGAAGTCACCTCACCCGTTACCATACTTTGTTCGTACTGACGGTAAGGAACCTCGCCAAATTTGTACTGCCACCAGAAATCGTGCATGTGAACAACGATATACAGCAGAAGAATTGTACCAAGAATAGCCATATTACGGCTAGCCCAGGAGCTCTGATTGCGTACGACCACGTAACGTTGAGGACCACGAGCTTTGCGGTTCTTAGCCGCCAGCATCAGACCATCAATGGCGTGGAGCAGAATAAACGCATACAGACCGTAGGATACGACTTTAATCGGAGGAAATGTCGTCATGAAAACGGCATACTTGTTAAAGCCTAATCCTTCATCGCTATGGAACAATTGAAAGTTACCGCTCACGTGTACAATGAGGAAGACGCTTAAGAAAAGCCCCGTCAAAGACATGATAAGCTTGCGGCCCAGCGTACTAGAAAAAGTTTGTGTGACCCAGGACATCGTTTTTTGACTCGAAGAACAGTTAAAAATAGAGGGAACTATCCCTAATTAGCCCTCAAAACTACGCCACAAACAGTGGGCAGCCAAAGTGGATTATTGATTTTTTGCTAATTAAAAATACCTTTTGTTCGCGAAAAGCGTTCAGATGATGAAATTGGCGTCGAATCTGGCTTGAGGCGGACTCAGTTTATAAGGACTAACACCGGGAACTATTTGCTCTTAAGTTAAACCTATAAGCCCTCGAAAAAGTTGTTAGAACGAGAAGTATTTTATAAAAAATACACTTGTCAAAATAGACCTTTACAACCTCGTCTGAAGCTTTACCTTTGTTTGCCCGTTGTATTTCATTTTATTGTTTGTACCCCTTTATCCTAAGTATCCGTATCGATCTTGATTATACCTGCGTAGCATGAGAACCCTTTACCGTTATTTTCTATTACTAGCCTTTATTCTGTGTGGAGTGGCTCAATCGGCCTGGGCAACGCACGTACGGGCCGGTGAAATTACCTCCCGCCGTACTTCCAGCACTTCTCTCACGTATGAGCTCACTCTGACCATTTACTGCGATTGGGATAGAGGCCAGGATGCAACCATTGGCACGGCCAACTCCGGAGTCAATTTCTGTTTTGGTGATGGAACTCCCGTACAAAGTACGCCTCTTTTTACTCAGGGCTTACCCACTGGTGGTATTGTAGACGTAGGTAACGGAACCCGCCGCCTTATTTTCAAAACCACGCATACGTTCAATGCTCCCAACACCTATACCATTTCTGTGGGAATTGATAACCGAAATGCAGGTACGATCAATATCACAAATGGGAACTCTTCGTTATACCCTTTTTACGTAGAATCTACGCTCGCTATTAACTCATTTTTAGGATTAAATAGCACGCCTGTTATGTTGAATCCTCCCGTGGATTTCAATGCCTGCGTAGGTCAACGTTATATTCACAATCCCAACGCTGTTGACGCTGACGGCGACAGCTTGGCTTATCGGGTTACCCAGAACAAATCGACTAACGTTGGGGAATCCTGCCGTGGTTTTTTGATTCCTAGTATTGTTTATCCGCATCAGGTACCGGGTTGTAATGCCACCACTGAAGCAGGAACGGGAGCTGCTACCTACAGCATCAATCCCGTAACGGGCGATTTAATCTGGGATGCTCCTCGTTGCGTAGGTCAATATAACTTGGCCTTTGTCATCGAGGAATGGAGAAATGGGATTAAGATCGGTGAAGTCACCCGGGATATGCAAATCACCGTTCGGGACTGTCAGAATAAACGTCCACTCATCGAAGTACCCGAAGACATTTGTATTGAGGCGGGTAAGGTAGTTAACTTCAATGTACGCGGTAGTGATCCGGATAATAACCGCATCATCATTTCCTCGACAGGACCCGTTTATTCCCAAACGCCAGCGATCATCACTGCTCCCTTCGCTACGTTTACCGTACCTTCTGCTATTCAAAATTCACCTGGCACTGGCACCTTCAGCTGGCAAACCAGCTGTGACCATATCCGGGCTTTACCCTATGAAGTATTGTTCAAAGTAGCCGATCAGCCCGGCTCGACACAGCCTTATCTGGTTGACAGTAAAACGGTACGGATTCGGGTTGTAGCCCCCGCCCCTACCAATTTACAGGCCGTAGTTAATGCCAATACTTATAATTTAACCTGGGATGCCTACCCCTGCCAGTTAGCCGGTGCCGAAATCGTTATTTATCGTAAGGTGGGATGTACGCCTCTGACGCCTAATATCTGTAGCCCGGGAGCACCTCCGGGATATACGGAAGTGGCACGCGTTCCTGCGACTCAGACTTCGTACACGGATAATTCAACTACGCTACGCCCCAACACAGTATATAGCTATCGGATCGGTGTTTCATTCCCTGGCCCGAATAACTTGACTCGTTTCAGTAGTACGTATTCCAATGAGTCTTGCCAGTCTCTGCCTAAACAAGCGATTTACATAACCAATGTTACGGTTGATGAAACCAGTACCACAGCCGGTCAGATCACAGTTAAGTGGACCCGGCCAGAAGTAACGGGTACTCGTGAGTATCGTATTTTCCGGGCTACAGGTTTAAATGGAACCGGGTTTGTGGCCGTAGGCTCAATTGTGACAAACTTGTCAGCCCCTAAAACTGGTGATACTATTTTCGTAGACCGAAATCTGAATACAGAAGCAAATGCTTATCGCTATAGAATAGATCTTTATACAAACGCAGGCGTACGTTCGGATTCCTCACAGTCCGCCAGTAGCGTTCGTTTAAGTGGCACTCCTCAATCGCGGGCTGTTCAGTTAAGCTGGCAGGCTAATGTTCCCTGGAGTAACGATAATCAGACGCATCGCGTTTACCGCCAGGTAAGGCCCGGCGTTTATAACCTTATCCAGCAAGTAGCTGTAACGGGATCCGGCACTTACACGTACACCGATAATGGCCGGGATAACGTTACCTCAGATGGAGATGTTAGTACCACCCTCTCACCCGATTCGACCTATTGTTATCGTGTCGAAACGGTAGGATCGTACAATGACAATACGATTCATCCGGGATTACTCTATAACTTCTCGCAACGCCTGTGTCTGACACCTACGGACACTACTCGTCCCTGTCCACCTGTTCTTTCTTTAGATCAGCTGGATTGTTCTACGTATGTTCAGGGAACTTGCGAAGAGGCTCCTTTCAAAAATACGCTAACCTGGAATGACCCCACTACGGGATCGAACGGAGCCGCCTGCGATCCTAACCTTGTGCATTACAATATCTATTACAAGCGTTATGGAGATACGGGAGATTTCGAGAAAATTGGTGAAGTTCCGTTCCCAAGTCGTACGTATCTTCATGAAAATCTGAGCAGTTATGCAGGTTGTTATTACGTAACTGCTGTTAACCGATTTGGAATAGAATCATCAGCAAGCAATATCGTTTGTAAAGACAATTGCCCTGACTTTTCGTTACCCAACGTGATCACGCCTAATAACGACGGCAAAAACGATACATTTGAGCCTATTCGTTGTCCAAAATTCGTAAAAAGCGTTCGATTCCGGGTATTCAACCGCTGGGGCGTAAAAGTTTATGAAGGCAATGATAATCCCCTGATTCAATGGGATGGTCGTACCGACACGGGCAAAGAACTAGCCGCCGGAACGTATTACTATGAGGCTCAGGTAATGTACGAACGCTTAAATAAAGCCGATGAAGATCGCTCCGTTGTATTAAAAAGCTGGGTACAGATTATTCGTTAATGCTTTAGTTATTATTAGATTTCACAAAAAAAGGAACCGCAACGTGGTTCCTTTTTTTGTGAAATGAACGATTCATTCACAGGATTTGTCCCTTTGAAAACCATGATTCCGTTATGCCCATAATTTTGTTTGACGGCGTTTGTAATTTTTGTAACTCTACTATTAATTACATCATCGATCACGACGGAGGTAAGCATCACTTTGCTTCCCTGCAGTCGGAGTTTGGGCAAAAACTGTTACGAGAAAATAAACGCTCTGTTTCTAATTTCGATAGTGTTATGCTGTGGGAAGACGGGCTTTTATACGAAAAATCCGAAGCTGCTTTGCGAATTGCCCGCCAGGTGAAAGGCTGGAAATGGCTCTGGCATTTTCGGTTTTTACCGCTTTTTCTTCGAAATGGTATTTATAATTTAATTGCTCGCAATCGCTATTCCTGGTTCGGTAAACGCGAAAGTTGCCGGTTGCCCAGCCCTGAAGAACGAGCCCGTTTTGTTGAATAAGCTCAGTTCGTCCTATTTTTGCGGTCAGAACAAACTTGTCAGTATGAAAGCTTATGTTTTCCCGGGTCAGGGATCGCAATTTTCGGGAATGGGGAAAGACCTCTATGAATCTTCAGAAGAAGCCCGTATTCTTTTTGAAAAAGCCAACGATATTTTAGGTTTCCGCATTACGGACATTATGTTCAGTGGAACCGATGAGGAACTCAAGCAAACCAAAGTAACCCAGCCTGCTATCTTCCTGCATTCCGTTATCCTGGCGGCTATTACGCCCGATTTGAAGCCAGACATGGTAGCGGGTCACTCTTTAGGTGAATTTTCTGCTTTAGTAACGGCAGGCGTTTTATCCTTTGAAGATGGCGTTTCGCTGGTTTCAAAACGAGCCCTGGCCATGCAGAAAGCCTGCGAAATGACCAATTCCTCGACAATGGCAGCGGTATTAAGCTCCCTTCCGGATGAGCAGGTAGCTGGCATTTGCGAGCAGGTAATGCAGGAAACAGGCGAAATCGTAGTAGCCGCTAACTACAACTGCCCAGGCCAGCTAGTCATTTCCGGTTCTCAGGAAGGTGTACGCATCGCTGGCGAAAAATTGAAAGAGGCCGGAGCTAAACGCGTGTTACCCTTACCCGTTGGCGGAGCCTTTCACTCGCCTATCATGGAGCCTGCTCGTGAGGAATTAGCGGCCGCTATTGAAGTAACTCCATTCCACACCGCAAAATTCCCCATTTACCAGAATGTAAATGCCTTGCCTGCTACTCAAATTGATGCCATCAAAGCGAACCTGATTGCTCAGTTAACAGCCCCGGTACGCTGGACGCAATCCGTTCAGGCCATGCGTGCTGACGGAGCAACCTTATTCGTAGAATGTGGCCCAGGCAAAGTTTTACAAGGTTTAGTCAAAAAAATTGATGCCTCTGCTGAAACTGCTGGTGTGTAAAAAAATTTAAGTTTAAAAACATTCGTATTCAATGAGTTACCAAAAATGATCATTTGAATAGGAAATTATTTTTTGCACAGACTTGACAAGGGCAAAAAAATCGCCTTATCTTTGCACCACCAAAACGGAATTGACCGATGGTGTAATGGTAACACAGGAGATTTTGGTTCTCTTATTCAGGGTTCGAATCCTTGTCGGTCAACACCAGAAAACCCCTCAGATTAAGTTCTGAGGGGTTTTTCATTGATTGGCTTCAGGGTGTACCTAAATCGTTCTATCGTCTTTCGGTGCTCAGTGCCGTCTCTCTTGAGACTGGTTGCAAGCGTTGGCCAGGACGTTGTCTCAGATATTTATTCCAGGTATAAATCAGGGCTCCAGAAAGGGCTACTACAACTCCTGCGGTTACGGGTAAGATTTTCATAACACTCGTTTTAAAGGGTGACACCATAATTGAAGGCATTGCCTAAGGCATTACCTCCCTAAAATTAATGTGCCAAAAGCCCTTTAAAGCCTCTTTTACGTCTAATCTATCCAAACCATTGCTGGTTGATTTTGCCCAGATACGGTGACGTTCTGAGGCCACTGACCAGCTCCAACAGTTCAGTTCCTACATTTGGATAGAGATTTAACGCAGCAATTTCTCTTATAGGTTTCCAAACGACTTCCTGAGCCGTCGTTTCAGCAGGGTTAATGATGGGGATGCCACCTACCAGGGTTCCGGCAAAAACGCAGTGTAAGACTCCCTGCTTTAGTTGTGGTAACAATACTTCTCCCATGACCAGCAATCCCTGCACTTCTATCTCTATTCCTAATTCCTCACGTAGTTCCCGAATAAGCGTTTCCGGCATTGTCTCACCAGGATCGGGATTTCCACCGGGTAACTGAAAAACATCTTCCTCTCCGTAGCGGTAGCGGGTTACTAACACGTGTTCATTTTCAACGATTACAATCGCAGGTCGTACTTTCATTTCACTATTACAAGTTTGAGTCTTTCAGGTTTGATGGTTTGAAAAGAGCTAATTTTTAACTCACCCTTCAACAAACCTAGAAGCCTGAATTACTATTTTATCAAACTAAAGTACGTAAACCTTTTGGGTTAAAATCTGATTTTCATAACAGAGAGTCCGGCTCCTGATGAGATTAATCAAAAAATCCTGTGATTTTCCGTAAACTTGTATCCCAATAGAAGCCCTGTTTTTCGTTAATAGCCCGTTCGGCTGTCCAATTCATGCTTCAACACGCTTTTATTTTCTATGGCCATTTATATTAATACCCGATCCCGAAAAGACCTGATTACGCACATCTTGCTGGTGATTGGTATAATCATGATTTTGTTTCTCGGGTTCTTTTTTGTCTATCTCCCCTGGTCGACTAATCACGGACAGAGTATTACCGTACCTGATCTACGAAAAACGAATCTGGAAGATGTCAAAAACACGCTTAGTGAGCGGAAGCTGGAATACATCGTTTCGGACTGCACATTCGTTCCGGGAGTTCCTCCTTTTACGGTTCTTTCCCAGTATCCTTTCCCTAACTCACTGGTAAAGGAAGGACGTAATATTTACCTGACGGTTACTATGGCCACGGCTCCCATGATACGGATGCCTGATTTAGTTTCAACGAATACGAGTTTGCGAAGTGCTTTATCACTCCTCAGAAGTGAGGGGTTACAGGAAGGTAACATTCGCTACATCCCCGATATTGCCGAAAATGCCGTTCTGGAGCAGCGGTATAATGGGCAGAAAATAGAACCGGGCACGCTTATTCCTAAAGGTTCTAAGATTGAGCTGGTCGTAGGAAATGGCATTGGTAATACGGAACTCGACGTGCCTAACCTCATTGGTGTTTCCCGCGATGAAGCAGAGCTAATCATTAAGGGTTCTGATTTACGAGTAGGAACCGTTCTCTACAAAGACGTACCCGGAGCCGCTCGTGGAACTGTCGTAGAACAACGCCCCGCCCCTGGTATTGGTGGAAAAATTCACGTCGGGGAAATCATTGATCTCTGGATTGCGGGCAAACCTGATCTGGAAACCGGAGAAGGTTCAACTGCACCCGAAAATCCTTAAGTTTTGTTAGTGCCACCAACCCGGCATTAATCTCAAGATATGCATCTATTATTAAAACTAGGCCGTTTTTTACTGCTTGTTGTATTGCTTTTTCCCGGAATCAGGAGTCTTGCCCAGGCTCCTTTCCAGGTATTTCCGTTAACACAGACAAACGAGAGCAAAACCTCCTCCAGAGCACGCACACAAGCCATTACCCTGCCTTTTTTTGATGATTTCTCCATTACCCGCACGGGCATACCAGATCCAGCTCTATGGGTATCGGGCGGAGGAACAGTGGTGAATAATACGATGGCTACGACTCATCCGTCCTTAAATATGGTTACTTTCGACGGATTGAAACGCGATGGTATTCCTTATGATTTCAGCAATCAATATGCTCAGGGATCCAGCGATTCGCTGACTTCCCAGCCTATCAATCTTGCCGCTTTTAATATCCGGGATTCCCTTTATCTGAGCTTTCAGTGGCTGAGTAAGGGCCTGGGTGATCAACCCGATTCAAACGATTCCCTTCGGGTTCAGTTTTTAACGAATGGTAACCTCTGGCAGACGGTTTGGGTAGTAACGGGCGGGCAGGTCATGACTGAATTTGCCATGGCTATGATTCCGATCAAAGCCGCTCTTTACCTACATGCCGGCTTTCAGTTTCGTATTGAAGCTTTTGGCCGGAAATCAGGCTCATTTGATGCATGGCATGTGGATTATGTCTACCTGAATCGCGGCAGAACGACTAATGATCGTTACATCAAAGATGTTTCCATCCGCCGCTCCATCAGTTCTTATCTGAAATATTACCGCTCCATGCCGCTAACGCATTACCTTCTTAACCCAGCGGCAGAAACGGCAGATACTATTTCGACGGACATTACGAATCTTTTCAATAATAATAACTTCACGACCTTACGTTTCCGGGCTCAGGAAATGACGACGAATCAGCAGATTCAGAATTTTACGCAAACCATCTCAGAGAACATTCCGCAGCTACGTTCACAGGAAAAGTTCGTTCGTCCTAATCCATTACCTGCCTTTTCTGGTAACCGGGCAGTGGTAAGAACTACGTTTGACATTCTAACCACCGATGATCAGAACCCCAGTATCTCCGGCGTAGATTTACGCCGAAATGATACGCTATCTTCCACAACGGAACTTTCCAATTACTTTGCTTATGATGATGGTACTGCTGAATACGCCGCCGGTATCAATCAAAAATACGGTTATGTCGCGGTTCGGTTTATTCTGCGAAAGGAGGATGTAGTTTCCGGAATCCGTTTTCAGCCCATTCGTTACAAAACGGATATTTCCAGTCAATCCGTAGCCGTATATATTTTACAGAATCAGGGCAACCGGCCTGGTCGTACGCTAAGTCGCCAGTCATTTTCTGTTCAATACCCTTCCGATCCACGAGGCTTTGTAGAAATGAAATTCACTTATCCCCCGGCGGTGAAAGATACCTTTTGGGTGGCTTATCAGCAGCTATCGGATGACGTGCTGGCTATCGGATTGGACAAAAATACCCCTCAGTTTGCCCATCAGATTTATTACAACTTAGGTAACGAATGGGTAATGAATACCAATCTGGAAGGAACCTTATTGATTCGTCCGGTGATGGGTGGTGCGGCTAGCGAGTTAGTAACGGGTGTAGAAGATATCCGGGAAGATCAGTTAATGATCCACCCCAATCCTTCAGCAGGACCGATCCGGTGGAATCTGAGCTCGTTCCGTTCTGTTGAAGTTTTCGATGTTTCCGGACGTAAAATATGGTCTAATCCCAATGCGACGGATTCGTCAGCTGACCTTTCTGGTTTACGAAAAGGGCTTTACCTCATTCGTTTATCCAATGGCCGTCAAATCTTTGTAAAAAAACTGGTGATTGAGAATTAAATCTACTTACGCCCCTGCCTATTAACGAAACTCGTTAGCTATTATCCTTATCTCTAAATACAGGGAAAACTAAAGGTTAATGCTGAACATAGTACCAGCGACTTCTTAAATCCTGACGGTTCAAAATATCTTCATCGATACAGGAAAACCTTTCTTTATCTTATTTCTGGTTTCTGAAACATTTTGCTTGCTTTGCACTTTATACCTCTCACAGCTGTTTTGAATCTGAGCAGGTTTTAAAACCTATTCTCATTCAACAATTAACTGACGAACACATGGATATTTCAGTGAAAGAGCTCAAGGAACGCCTCGACAAAGGAGAAAAAATCAATTTAATCGACGTTCGTAACCCCGATGAATACGAGGAACAAAACCTAGGTGGAAAACTTATTCCGCTGGGAGATTTACCCGATCATCTGGATGAGTTGGAGCCTTTGAAAAACGAAGAAATCATCATTCATTGCCGTTCAGGAGCACGCTCAGGACGGGCTCAGCAATTCCTCGAAAGTCAGGGCTTCACTAACGTGCGTAACGTGTTGGGTGGCATTCTCGCTTATAACGAGCTTGAATCCTAGCCATCTGTAAATTAATACTTAAAACCCCTCTTTAACGTTTCTAAAGAGGGGTTTTCTTTCCCTAAACCGATCATGGAACCAATCAGTGCTGCAACCCTAAAACGTCGTTTACAGGCCGGAGAAAACATCCAGATTCTGGATATCCGCACGCCTTACGAATGGGAAGATTTCTCCATTGGTGGTCTTCACATTCCATTAGATGAATTACTTCTCCGGGTTCACGACATCCCCGAAGAATGGAAAAATCAGGAGATTATAGTGGTTTGCGGGACCGGCTTACAAAGTGCCATTGCCGTACGCGTATTAGCCAAACAAGGTTTCAGTGATATCCATAACCTGGAAGGCGGATTGCAGGCGTTTGCCGTTGAGTAATCAGTCGTGAACGGCGACAGCAATTTTGGAATCAGCCGTGCCGTAATACAGGAACCACTTCTTTTTAAAATATACCAAGCCTTCCAGAAATACCACATTATTAACCTGCCCAGTCAATTCGTAAGGCTTGTCGGGAACGAAAAAAGGTTCATCCGAACGAGCTACTATATGGGTTGGATCCTGGCCATTCATTAACACCTGTCCCGCCGAGTAGATCAGAGCATTCTTCTTTTCCGGCATCGGACGAGCAGAATTATAGATCAGCAAAATACCTTTTTCAGTCAATAAGGCATAAGGTCCAGGTTCCACCAATTGCCCATCAAATTTATTCGGGCGGGGCCGCACGATGGGTTTTAAAGTACCGTCGGCTTCCGTTAAGGGTTCCCAGTGAATAAGGTCATCGGACTGAGCCAGAAATAAGCTGGTATCACCAAAGTACATCCAGAATTTTCCATTTACCTTTTCAGCTACCACCTGATCTCCTTTTTGCCGGGCTACGATAGCCCCGGATTTAGACCAGGTATTTAAATGCTTACTTTCGCCTAGCACCGGCCCATGTTTGACCCAGGTACGTAAATCATCTGAAGTGGCCAGCATCATTCGGGCAGTTTTGCCGTCATAGGCCGTATACGTCATGATATATCCTCCCTGTGGACTCTCGACAATCCGGGGGTCTTCGGTCCCTCCTTCCCACTCATATTTTTTCTGAGCATCGTTATTGGGATAAAAGATCGGGCTTTTTTCTTTCTTGAAGTGTAATCCATCTTCACTAATAGCCAACCCCAGCCGAGACACGCCTGCGTATTTACCTAGTTTATCCTCGGCTCTGTAGATTAAATGTACCTTACCATCCCGTACCACGGCAGCAGGATTAAATACGTCTTTTTCTTCCCACTTTACCGGTTTCTTCCAGATTGGATCAATAAAGATTTCATTAGGAGAGGGTACTAAAATGGGATTCAAACTATCTACTTTATCGAAAGGCTGAAGAGCCCAATCCGAAATACTCAATGAGTCAGTAGACGTTGTCTCTGCTTTTTTATCGGTATTTCGACAGGAAACCCATGAAAGACTAGCCAGCAGAATCAGATAAAATGGTTTATTCATAGTTTCAAAGGATGGTCATTTCCTTCGAATTAACACTAATAAACCCAATTTGTTATGATATAAGTACTATAAAAGTCGAGCTACCCATTGATCCAGGGCTGGGTTTTCGTGAAGGATGAACTGGTCAACCTGCCCGTAATCAACTTTAATCTTGAAGATATTACTCAGTGGAACTCCGATGAGATGGGACCAGATGCAACGCAATACCCCGGCATGGGTTACAATGACTACCTGCTCGTATGGCTGTTGCCGCAAATCATCCAGAAAAGAACGAACCCGATCATATAATCTTTCCAGGCTCTCCCCACCCGGCGGCTGAACCCGCACAAAATCATTCATCCAGTTGGTTACGTCTTCTCCTTTCAGGTCATTCCACAATTTCCCCTCCCAGTCTCCAAAATAAATTTCCATTAACCGTTCATCTTCAATTACTAAAGAATTGGAAATCTGTTCGGCAAGTATTGTACACCGCTTTAACGGACTAGTATAAACGGCATCAAATGACTTAGGGAGCAGAGTATTTATTTGCTGAATTTCCTGTGCATAATTTTCAGCTAAGGCTACTTCTGACTGACCATAACACATGCCTTTCGTGCTTTGCACGGATGTATGCCGAATTATAAACAAATCCATGTTGCGTAAATTCCCAGATAAAAAACGACCTCACTGACCTGTTGGATGGCTCCGAGACAATCGCCCGTATAACCACCGATCCATTTTTTGAAAAACCAGCTCATGACGATCTTCGACGCATAAGCTCCCAGTGCCGCCAGAGCAAGCCAGTAACTGGGTAAGAAGAAAAAAGTAAGCCCTGTACATAGAAATCCTGGTAATAACCCTTTCCACCCGATGCGGCTCGCAGTAGCTGACCCGGATTTGCTGCTGGCCTCATCACGAACGTATTCGTGCGTTTCAGCAGCAATAGAGGCTATTAACCGGCTCAGCACCTGCCCACACAAAAGCGTACTCCAGATTAAAGGATCTGAAAGGGTGGCAATTTCTACTAAGATCAGGTATTTTAAACTTAATAATAGTCCAATTCCTACAACACCAAAAGTTCCTACCCGGCTGTCTTTCATGATCAGAAGAATCTGCTCTTTCGTCCAGCCGCCGCCGAATCCATCGCAAACATCAGCGAAACCGTCTTCATGAAAGGCTCCAGTCGTCAGGATTCCCGCCACCATGCTCAGAATAAGACTTATGTTTTTGGGAAAAATGAGCGAACTACTGAAGTAAACAGCGAGGGTCAGTACACCAACAATGGCTCCTACTACCGGGAAATATTTACGAGACTCCCTCATTTGTTCGGGTCCGTGCCCCACCCAGGCGGGGCACGGAATCCGGGTATAAAAAAGTACAGCTGTTAACAGAATACGCAACTCATGTATCATTCTTTTGCGGAGAAATACCTGCTTCGTTAAAAGTGGACATCTGATTCAGGAAAGTTACTGCACTTTTTAACAAAGGATATGCCAACGCACAACCCGTTCCCTCTCCCAATCGTAAGTTCATGCGAAGAAGCGGATCAGCACCCAAAAAGTCAAGCAACAAGCCATGCCCTTGCTCAGCAGATTGATGGCAATAAATGACATTTTCCAGTACATTAGGCTGCATTCGACTGGCAATCAGCAGAGCAGCTGTTGAAATAAACCCGTCAATTAATATTACCATTTCTCTCGAACGAGCCGCCCGAATGGCTCCCACCATCTGAGCAATTTCAAACCCGCCATACGTTTGAAGCATATCGTACGGATCCGTCTGTACGCCGTTTACTTTCAGAGCCTGCGTCAGAATAGCAATTTTCCGTTGCAACTGTTCAGGGTTAACACCCGTACCTTTGCCAACGCAATTCTCAAGGGGAAGGCCCGTGGCCAGGCTCATCAGAATACTCGAAGAAGACGTGTTTCCAATTCCCATTTCCCCGAAGCCAATCACATTTGAGCCATTTGCATGCAGCTTATTGACGACCATGGCTCCCTTTTCCAGACAAAAACGCAGTTGCTCTGCACTCATCGCAGGGCCTCTCAGGTAACTATCCGTTCCGTAACCCGCTTTGGCATGAATCAGCGGACTCTCTTCTGAAAATTCGGCATTAACTCCCGCGTCAACTACGTATAGTTCCAGGCCATTTTGCCGACAGAATACGTTGATGGCGGCACCGCCTGCCAAGAAATTCAGTACCATCTGATAGGTTACTTCGGAAGGGTAAGCACTTACGCCTTCCTGTGCAACGCCGTGATCGGCGGCGAAGACTACCATGGCCGCTTTTCGCAATTCTGGGCTTTCCGTTTGCTGGATGCGAGCGATTCGAAAGGCCAGTTGTTCTAATTGCCCCAAAGAACCGACCGGCTTGGTCTTGTTATCGATCTTGTAATGTATTCTTTCTTCAATGGACATGATCAGGCAGGTTGTATTGTCATGTAAAGTATTAAAAATCAAGCTTTAAACCAATAGTATAATTGCGTCTACGGGTGTTATACCCATAGACATCAAAATATTGCTTGTCGGTAATGTTTCGCACGTCACCGTACAACTTGATAAATGCATTAAACTGATATTCAGCGTATACATCCAGAGTGGTATATCCGGCCAGGTTAACTATTCCTAAGCCGTATACCTGTTCCTGACGTTTACCGACGCTTCGCATTGCCAAAGAACTAAAGAAGGACTTTGTAAATTGATACCCGATGGTTGCATTTCCCATCCACTTCGGAATTCGGAAAAGATTAAATGAGCTGCTATCCTTTCCGTTAACCATTTGAGTAACCTGACCTCTTACATAAGTCACATTACCCGAGAAAATCAGTTTCTGATAACTAATCTGTGCTTCCGCTTCCAGTCCATGATCGTTCTGGCGGCTATAGTTAACGTATAATCCGTAAGGGTCTACGTTTAATGATTGGAAAGCAATCACATCCTTAATAGCCCGATTAAAGTACAATCCCCGGATGAACGATTTCTTGTTGTCTGAGAATACCTGCACTCCTGCTTCCAGCGAACGACTTGTTTCAGGCTTTAAATCTTTATTTCCATAAGGCGAATACAACTGATAAAGCGTTGGTACACGGAAACCAGTGGAAAGATTGGCAAAGAGCTTTATTTGCTCATCAACTCGGTAAGACGGGTTAATGGAATACGTTGCATTACTTCCATAGAGAGAATGATGATTGTACCGTCCTCCTAATTCCAGAGTAAAGCTGGAATCCGTGCGAACTAATGCTGTAGCATAGGCACTCCATAAAGTTGTTTTCGCTATGTCTTTTTCCAGCGGCGGAGAGTACGGATTGGTTTGAGCAGTATTTTGAGAACGTAAGTCCGCTCCAGTAATGAGGGTTAGCCAGCGAGATGTCCGCCAGGTATTGTATACTTCTGCAAAATGGCTATTTCCTTCAAACGTCGACTGATCTTGCACAGAACTGCGTTTAAAAGCCGAAAACGCGTAATTAGCCGTCAGCTTTCCAGCAGCATAATTGTACTCAATACCCGTCCCGGACAGCTTCATATGATTACTATACGTGTAGGTAGGGTCATCCGTTAAGGCTCCCGCGTCGATTTCATTTTTATACCCTGAATACAAACCACGTAACTTCCAGAGCAAGTTGGGCGAGAGATGAATGCCCCCATTTATCAACACTTGATCCTGCCAGAACCCGTCTTTATCAAAGTTCTGATTTCCCTTCTCGTCATAAGCCGCCGAAAAACCATCGGAACGCAGGCGGGTATATTGTGCATTGAAGTACCCTACTTGTGAAGAACCATTAATGCCTGCCGTCCCGCGAAAAGTCCCATAACTTCCTGCCTGAACGGTAGCACTAGCTCCAATGGGACGATACCCATCTTTTTTCGTAAAAATGTTAATCACCCCTGCCACTGCATCTGAGCCGTATAAAGTAGACTGAGCTCCGCGAATGATCTCAATTCTTTCGCACTCCCCAACCGAAATCAAATTCAGGTCGAAGGTATTATTGATGCCTGAAGGATCGTAAATGGGTAAACCATCCAGCAAGACCAGCGTATTGCCTGCACTTGCTCCGCGTAAAGAAATAGTCTGATTAGTCCCCAAAGGTCCCTGAGCCCCGACGATCATTACTCCAGCCTGACGAGTCAGCAATTCACCTAGCGATTGGGTAGCGTATTTCTGTAACGTTGAATCAGTAAGGACCGTGACAACCTTACCGGTTTGTGAGATTTTTTGCCCGGTACGGTTGGCAGTAATCGTAACCTCCTCCAGTTGGGTATCCGTTTTCTGAGCCCAGGTAGTAAGAGTGGTAAGCAAAAAAAGAAAGGTAATTCTGGTAAACGTGTTCATGACTCCACTAATGATTAGATGAGGAGTCTTTCGTAGAAAAGTGAATAGAAATCCCATTGGATGTTGCCATCCAGTTGCTTGAATTCATTCACGGCCTTTCACCCGAAAGCTCGAAAAGTATAATGTCTCAGGCAGGTCTTCTGGCTCGTTTCATCTCAACCTCCGCCTTCCCATACGTGCGTACAGTGGCTTTTGGAGACCGATTTTAAGTTGAGAGTTTAGGGTTTTGAGTTATTATCTGTTGAGCATTAACTCTAAACTCAAAACCAATTAACTCTGAACTCATTTAAAACTTACAGCTACGGGGATAGCCCCGGATTTACACCGGTGTTCCCTTTTCATTCGACAGCAGATTCTGTCGAAACCTAAAACGTGAACAAAAGTAGAGAAAATAATAATGCTGACCCGATATTATACCGAATCAGCATTAAGTAACGTATTAGGATGATCGAGTTAAATTCAGAAAACTTAGAGTAAGAGATGCTTCTTTACTCTTCAAAATTTCTCAAACTAGTAACTCAGTCCGTATTGCTTAAGCACGTCTTCCGGAACGCCCTCCCAGTTATTAGGAGTGTTACCAACGTAACCCAGATCGTCGAAGCCCATGCGGGTTGTATAAAAACCAGTAATGGTCA
>CAJYHS010000198.1 GCA_913774715.1 uncultured Siphonobacter sp.
GGAGTTCAGACGTGTGCTCTTCCGATCTATAATAGTAATCAATAAGTGTAAGTTATCGCATTTGTTACCATAAATCAGTCTGCTTTTTCCAGCACGATTCCCAATAAAAGCTTCTAGGGAAATGCACCTTTCAAACATTCACGACGAACTGAGGCCGACAGTTTACCGCAAAAAAGCCTTGATTGATTAAATCAAGGCTTTTTTGCGGTAACAAGAATTGAAAACCGAAAACTTATGAGTTCATTAGGGTTTCAATCTCATCGGCATCTACTGGAATAGAAGCCATCATGTCAATATTGCCACCCTCGGTAATCAGAATATTATTTTCCAGACGGATGCCTAAGCCTTCTTCGGGAATGTAAATGCCTGGCTCGCAGGTAAAGACCATGCCGGGTTCGAAGCGACGGTATTTGTTACCTACATCGTGTACGTCAAGGCCGAGGAAGTGTGACGTGCCGTGCATGAAGTATTTCTTATAGGCAGGCCAGTCAGGGTCCTGATTATCAATATCATGCTGACTGATAAGCCCCAGGCCTTTCAGCTCACTTTCCATAATTTTACCTACTTCACGATGGTATTCATCCCAGAGATTCCCTGGAACGAGCATCGCAGTGGCCTCTTTCATAACGCGATGAACGGCCTCATATACCTGACGCTGACGGGGCGTATACCGACCCGAAACCGGAATCGAACGAGTTAAGTCAGCATTATAATTGGCATATTCAGCGGCCACATCCAGCAAGATGACATCCCCTGCTTTACATTGCTGATCATTAGCCAGGTAATGAAGAACGCAGGCATTGGCTCCCGAGGCAATAATGGGTTCGTAAGCAAACCCTTTCGAACGCTGGCGAACAAATTCGTGCAATAACTCGGCCTCAATTTCAAATTCCCATACGCCGGGCTTTACGAACGAAAGTAAACGACGGAATCCGTCTTCCGTAATTCGCATCGCTTCCTGAAGTAATGGAACTTCTTCTTCCTGCTTAATGGCCCGCAGGTTGTGCATCAGCGGAGCGAGACGCTCAAATTTGTGAAGCGGGTAGAGGGATTGATACGTTTTGATAAAACGGGCATCGCGGGTTTCGGTAATGATGTCCGCACGAGTATGCTCGTTGGTATTTAGGTAGATATGTTCGGCTTCGAAAATCAGCGTGCGAATAATCGTATCAAATTGGCGAGTCCAGTAAATCGTCTGAATCCCCGATACTTCACGGGCGTGTTCTTTGGTGTATTTATATCCTTCCCAAACGGCAATGTGCTCGTTAGTTTCTCTCAAAAAAAGAATTTCGCGGTGCTTTTCATCGGGAGCATCGGGAAATAATACGACAATACTTTCTTCCTGATCAATGCCTGACAAATAAAACAGGTCGTTATTCTGACGAAAACGCAAAGTACCATCGGCATTAGTCGGCAGAACATCGTTCGAATGAAGAATCGCGATGGACTTAGGTTTAAGCAGGTTACTCAGGCGATGACGGTTCCGGGTAAAAAGAGTATTCGGAATAGGGTGATATTTCATACGTTCAATTGTTTTCGCGTTCTAACCAAACATGACCAAATGAAGAAGCAGTAAAAAGGATAACGTCACGGCTTCTTCAGCGAAGGTCGGTCAGGACCAGCTGATGAATTAGACACTATTTTTGGCAGTAGTAAATAATTTCTTTACTAGGCAGGGCGTAGCGTTCCACTTTTTCACGGGGCATTTCCAGCACAAAGCGATCTTCACGCACCTTAAATCCTCCCTTTTCTAATTCCTGACCATAGTCCTGTCCGAAAAGGCGGAGGTGATCATTTTGCCAGAAAATACGCTCGCGTTCTTTGGGATCGGTAATGGTTGGATCTTCGAACGTGTGCGGTTTGGACCAATCCTGAGGCGATTGAATTATAGCCCAGCCGCCGGGTTTTAGCACGCGGTGCAATTCCCGGGTAGCCTGGTAATAATCGTCTACGTGTTCCAGGACGTGGTTACAAAAAGCCACATCGAAGGTATTATCAGGAAATGGAATCTGGTGAATATCCATTTTTACCTTTGCCAGCGGACTTTCAATATCTGCCGTGATGTAGCCATCGCCATGGACTTTCTCAAAGCGTTCCATGAAGCAGTGTTCCGGTGCCACGTGAAGTACTTGCTTTTTTCCCTGAAAAAAATCAGTTCGTTCTTTCAGGAACAGATACATAAGGCGGTGGCGTTCCAATGCCAGACAGTTGGGACACAAAGCGTTAGCTCTTGACTGTAACCGTCCGTAAGGTAAAAAACGACGAAAGGTTTTGCCGCAAACCGGGCATTCCTTCTCGTTACCACGTAAGAAAAAAGCAGTGATTTTCAGGGGAATATAACTAACCCGCTGCAAAACGGGCCGGGGTACCGTACGAAGTATAAGGGAGATTAATCGCTTCACTTAAGTAATGCTAAGAGTGATAGTCGGCAAAGATAAGACATCTGAGCTATCTCCCGATGTTTGAATGAAAGCCAAATAAAAAAGGGTAGAGACCAGCTCTACCCTTTTCCTAACGAAATAAATGGATTACAACTCACGAATCCAGACGTTACGGAAACTCACCGCATTGCCGTGATCCTGTAAACTGATCGGGCCTTTGCCGTGAGGAACGTTTTTAGGAGCACCAATGTATTCGGTAGATCCCTGAATTTTAGTGTGATTCTGAACGATAATTCCGTTAAAAATGACCGTTACATACGGAGGCGTTTCTACGCCGCCATTTTGGTTAAAGCGGGGAGCCGTATAGATGATATCGTACGTATTCCATTCACCCATCGGACGGATAGGGTTGATCATGGGAGGCGTTTGCTTGTAAATCGATCCTGCCTGACCATTTCGGTATGAGCGGTTCTGGTAACTGTTCAGCACCTGTACTTCATACATACCCTGCATGAAAATACCGCTATTGCCTTTACCCTGGCTTTTCAGCGTTTCGGGCTCGTTAGGCGAACGCCATTCGATGTGGAGCTGGTAATCCTGGAAATCCTGTTTCGTAGAAATGTTACCGGCACCTTTTACAACGGTAAAGGCTCCGTCTTTTACTTCCCATTTGGCAGGACTGCCGTCTTTTACGGACACCCAGTTATCCAGATTTTTGCCATCAAAGAGAATGACAGCATCGGAGGGAGCATTACCGTAGGCTTTTCCGGGGGTTACCGTTGGAATTTCAGGGTCCCAGAATTCAGATTCTTCAGGTTTAACGAGGTAGTTTTTCTTGACAGCTCGTTGATCCTGGGCAGAGGCAAAACCCAGGGCAGTTAATGATAAACACAGCGAGAGTGTTAGCTTTTGAGCGATCTGCATTGGTCAATACAAAATTTGAAAGTAAGATTGCGACTGAAAATTACGCGAAGAGATTGGTAAATGGCTACTTTTTGAAAAAAAAAGGATTTTTTGGCACATTTCTGTTATAAAAATATGAAAATTTGGTTACATAGTAGAGAGGTTGCTTCACGAGGTAACGGTATTTCTCATGTTTTTTTAAATAGATGAAAAAGCTGTAATTAAACTCTGAGGCGAAATTAAAATCCCCATAAAACTTTAAATCCGACCCCTATGTCTATAAAAATTGTTGAAAATAAGAAGGCACCTGGAAGGCAACTGGTCAAGCAGATGAGCCTTCGCACAAAATGGATTTTATTATCCATTTTCAGTATGATGCTCTCCAGTTACGGCATTATTGTGCTGGTTCGGGCAGCCTGGTTACAGGCTTCGGGAGAAATCTTTACCCGTTGGTTTTTATTAGGAGTGTATGCCTTGATCCTGATGATAACCGGGTTCATCATGTATGGGAATGCCTTACGTATCCGTACGCGAATGGATACCCGTCGAGAAATGCGTCGGTTTATTCGTAAAAACCGCCGATTATTTGCCAAACCCAAATCCCTGCTTGAGAAGAAAAAGGCTCATCGTCTCAAGCAGCAGAGTGCCCTGAAAGACAAACAAGCGAAGGAAAGTCCAAAAGAAAACCCTGCTAAACATTCGTAGCAGGGTTCCAGGAAATCAGAAAAGTAAGAAATCAGGTTTCAGGCCTGAGGACTACTTATTTCTTTTCGAAAGAAGCTTTGATTGCTTCTACGTCTACTTTCTTGATAGTAGGTTTCAGCGTAAGGCGTTTGATGGTAGTTACCTTGTTATTCGCGATAGCTTTATTTCTGCGATCCTTACGTTTCAGTTGTGATACACCCATGATTTTGGAAGTTTGGTATTACTGGTTACCGGTTCGAGCAATCCAGGGATACCTGATTCTCATACTCAGAACCTAAAATGAACCGCAAAAATACTGGTTTTTCAGCAAATGTCAAATCTAGAGGTCGGGAAAAATGAAGGAAATTTATATAAAAACCAGCTCGTCAGCCTTTACCTGCTATTTTTGTGGCATTATCCTGTAATTATTGATTTGATTGGGAAGTTTTCCCCAGCTTCCTGTGCGTATAAAACCATGAGTATACAGAAACCCAGTCTCCCCCGAGGTACCCGCGATTTTGGCCCTGAGCAAATGGTCAAGCGGAATTTTATTTTTGATACCATTCGTCGTACGTTTCAGAAATATGGTTTTCAGCCTTTAGAAACGCCTACGCTGGAAAACCTGTCTGTGCTGATGGGTAAATACGGCGAAGAAGGTGATCAATTACTATTCAAGGTATTAAATTCCGGGAATTTTTCGGAAAAAATCCAGGCTTCGGATCTGGAAGAGGGATATAAGAAGTTAACTCCCAGGATTGCTGAAAAAGGATTGCGGTACGATTTAACGGTCCCTTTTGCCCGTTACGTTGTAATGAACCGCGGCGAATTAACTTTTCCCTTTAAACGCTATCAGTTGCAACCAGTATGGCGTGCTGATCGGCCGCAGAAAGGGCGTTACCGCGAGTTTTACCAGTGCGATGCCGACATCGTAGGAACGGATTCTTTGCTTTGCGAAGCGGAAATTGTAGCGATGTTACACGAGATTTTCCAGGGATTATCTATTGAGAACTTCACTATTAAGATCAATAACCGAAAGATTCTGAGTGGTATTGCTGAAGTAATTGGCGTAGCGGGTAAGGAGTCAACTTTATTCGTAGCCATTGATAAACTGGATAAAGTAGGAAAAGAAAAGGTAGAGGAAGAGCTTCGGGAAAAAGGTATCTCAGAGGAATCCATCGAAAAACTCCAACCTTTATTCGCTGATTTAACCTCCAACCAGGACACTTTTGGAAGCCTGAAAAACTGGCTGCAAACCTCTGAGGTAGGCATGAAAGGCGTACAAGAGTTAGAGACGCTCTGGCGAATGGTGCAGACCATGGGTCTTTCCGAAAAGCAGATTCAGCTGGACATTACCCTGGCTCGTGGCTTGAGTTATTACACCGGAGCCATTTTTGAGGTAAAAGCCAACGGCGTTCAGATCGGAAGTATTTCTGGCGGTGGCCGTTACGATAATCTGACCGCTGCTTTCGGGGTACCTAACCTATCGGGTGTAGGAATTTCGCTGGGCGTGGATCGGATTTATGACGTGATGGAAGAACTTAAGCTTTTTCCCGAAAATCAGAGTGTAACGACAAAGGTACTCTTTACGAATTTCGATGCTCAGGCTGAAATGTACTCATTACCCTTGTTGCAGAAAGCTCGTCAGGCGGGAATCAACGCCGAGTTATATCCTGATTCAGCCAAGCTTAAAAAACAGCTTGACTATGCTGACCGTAAGAAGATTCCTTTTGTAGTATTAATTGGTTCTTCAGAAATGGAAACAGGGGAGTTAACCCTGAAAAACATGACTACGGGAGAACAGCAAAAGGTAACGGCAGAAGCATTAATTGAGGTATTGAAATAAGAGAAAATATATAAACGAAAAGCGGAGCTTCCTAGGGGAAGCTCCGCTTTTCGTTTATATTATAATTGATGGTTATCGTTAGCAAAGATCTATAAGCTTAAAATGAATAATTATAAACAAATGAAACAAAATATTTTAATGGAGTTTGATTGTCTACCAGAGTTAGCTATGTACCTGATGCAGCATAACTGGAAGTGGTTGCTTTTTTGAATAATATTTATACTTAAGCACAGGTTTCTCTACATAATGCCAAGATAGCCAAGAAAGAGGAAGTACCATTAAATAAGCTAGTAAAATTTGTTGATAAATTTCTAAATATTGCCCCCAAAATAAAACAATCATTTGCTGTACGGGAAAGGAGTAAATATAAATACCGTACGAAAAATCACCATGTTTTCCAAAGTTGTTAAAGACACCTTTAAGGGATGAAAGATACATTACCAGATAAGAAAGACTAAAGTAACGAACCCAGTTAATGGTGATTAATGGAAAATAACCTTTTATTGATGCCAGTGGATACATGCCTAGCCAAATAACTATAGCAAGAAAAGCTCCCCATCTATTTAATACGATTATATCTCTATAAATATAAAAAAGCATCCCGAGAATGAAATAGATGCCAAAATTTACGCTATGGTATAAGGATAAATTAATAAAAGGTATCGTACGGCTTTCTGAGAAAAAATCATTATAAATGCAATAGGAAATAAAGAATGCTCCAAAGGTGATAGTAAATAAATGCCATCGGCTACGGAATAGGAAAGCCGCTACAATGACAAAAATATACATAATAAATTCATAAGCTAGAGTCCATAAAGAACCGTTAACTTCTACATGAGTATTGTGATTAAAAACGCTTGGTAGAGTAGTAGGAGCAATAGGGAATAGCTTAATGTTTTTAAAGTATCGATAGGTATCTTTATTCGTAAGGTACTGATAAATAGATTCTTCCGTACAAATTGTGCCAACGATGAAAACAACAAAAAGTAGGGCTACAGCTAAGCCTGGGAATATTCTTATCACTCGTTTGAATAAATAAGACCATTCTGTCTTACTATTGATCTTACTCTGAAGAATGCAATAGCCGCTTATTATAAAGAAAATGTAAACGGCAATTTGTCCAGTAGGGAAAAGGCCAAGGCTAGTAGTTTCAATAATGTCAGGAAGTCCATTTAAATTATATGCATGTCCAAGAATAACGGATGAAGCTGCTAAAAATCTCATAAAATGAAAATTATTAGGAGCATGACTAGGGTAAAAATTAGCCATATGGATGAAGGGGAAATTATAGTGGGTAAAACAGGGAATCCAAAAATAAATTATAAATTTATAATA
>CAJYHS010000199.1 GCA_913774715.1 uncultured Siphonobacter sp.
ACCGTATCTCATATAAATCAATGCATTACCAATGTCTTTGGGTAAGGTGATGGCATAATAAAACCAGTTGGAACTTACCGGAGCTGGATCCAGGCTCAGCCAATAATTCATTGTGTTTATGACGGCCTGGCGAACCTGGAGATTTCCATAATAACTACTACTGGTATTCGAGTACGCTTTGGCCAGGGTATTCATCCGCGTAAAGTGCGCTCCGGGATCCCAGCCCGAAGGAGTGCTTGCATTGGTATAATCAACGTCTGACCAGGAGCCATTGGCATTGATCGAGGACAGCAAGGTAGCAGTAGAGGCATCCAGCGTGGTTACATTCGTTCCCGCCTGAAGTCCCGCAAAGATGCGGTCCATAATGATCTTAAAATCCCCAGTAGCCTGGCCCCTGAGCGGAAACCCCAGCAGTAAGAATCCGAATACGTACAGGTATTTCATAGTTCGTTTTAGTTTAGAAATCAGTTGTTTATCACTCAACCAAAACTATTAAGCAGATCTTTTCTTGAGGGAGGAGAATCCAAAGTAAAAGGGGAGAAAATCATAAAAAAGCCTGCATTCAACTCGTGTAGAGCGAAATGCAGGCTGATGTATTTACCATGGATAATTTTAACGCGCTAATTCAGGGCTTGTCTGAAGGTTAAACGGATGGAAATAATGAATATCTTGTTTTTCTAAGTGTTTCAAATGCGCTGTTAGTCTACGTTGAAAGTCCTTGAAATCTTTCTTGGAACTCCAACAGGATTCAGCCAGAGCCAGTAAACGGGGAAAAACCATGAAATCCAGCCGTTCCGGTGTAGCAATGGTTTCCGTCCATACGTTAGCCTGCAAACCCAGGACCTGACTTTGGTGCTCCTTTACTCCCGGATAATTTTCTGCCTTGAACTCATAAACTGCTTTTAAAGGATTAAAGGACCCACCCCACCGCCGCCCTACCCGGTGCGTACTGTCCTGAACAAAATCGAAATAGAAAGGAAGCCGGGGACAAAGCACTACAGGGTACTTTTTCTGTAAAGCCGCTTCTAACTGCTCGGGATGATCGTGCCGCCACCAGTAGACCAGCGTATGATCAACGGGTAGTCCGGCTTCAATTACTTCATCCCAGCCCAGGACTTCAATCTGACGCCTGCGAAGCGTATCGGCCATGCGGCGAAGAAAATAATGCTCTACGTCTAAGGCAGTCGACAGCTTTTCCTGCTTCATGAGCCGGGTAATGTCCGCATCTTTCATCCATTTTTCATTACCAAAACTCACTTCATCGCCTCCGATGTGAATCATGCGCGAAGGGAACAGAGAACTCACTTCTGCAAGAATAGTAGACAGATACGCGTACGTTTCTTCTTTTCCAGGATTAAACGTAAACTCCGGGTGAGCCGGGGAACCTCCCCCACTGTAAGCTGGGTAAGCTTTGTTAGCGGCCGTCGCATGGCCCGGCATATCTATCTCAGGAATGACTGTAATGTAACGCTCAGCAGCATAATTTACGATCTCTTTGATTTGCTGTTGGGTGTAATACTGAGCTGGTCTTAATGAATCGGTTGCCGTACCTACGCCCCCTACCAAAGTCAGCCGGGGATAGGCTTTAATTTCTATTCGCCAACCGGGTTCGTCGGTTAAATGCCAGTGAAAACGGTTCAGCTTATAGTAAGCCATCTCATCGAGTAACGCTTTTACTTTAGTCACCCCAAAAAAGTGGCGGGATTCATCCAGCATAAAGCCTCGATAACCATACAGGGGCGAATCCTTCAGATTCCAGCAAGGGACTTTCCGGCTTTCAGCTGCTAATTGCAACAAAGAAACTACTCCGTAAAAAGCCCCCGCTGGGCTCGATGCCGTCAGGACCACGGAACTTTCGTTCATTACTAAGGCATAAGCACCTTCGCTGGCTGGTAAGCCCGCTTTGATAATTAGGGTTGAGCCTTTTCGGGCGGACTTTTGAGACCCTTTAAGTCCCCACCGCTTTTGCATTTCTTTTTCAAGGTAATGAGCGGCGGGCTGGAATGCAGAATCTTCTACGACTAGCTTAGTATTCTCGTTAAGCGTAAACGTTCCTTTTACCCGCTTATAAGAAGCGGGCAGCGGAATAATGGGAGGCTGACTATGCACCCCAAGCGAAAGGAGTAAAAGAATAAAGGTTACTATTTTCATAAGCTGCGGCATCAAAAGTTAGCGTAAGGGAAGGGGTGACATTACGTGCCACTCACAGGTATCCTCTAAAACTCCTGACTTTACCAAAACCGTATTTTTTCCGGGCTTGAGTTGCACGCCTGACCAATTCATCCGGTGTAAGCCATCTGCTATCTGCCGGCCCTGCGATATTCCATTGACCCATAACTCCGCTTCCTTAAGGGTGGTAAATACTTTAACCGTTGTTACCGACTGCTGGCGAATAACATTTCGGCGTTCGGCCAGATAAAGCATGGGAGCTGTATTCCAATTGGCTTTGTAGAAATAGAAAGCGTCCTTTCGAAGGTTATGATCATA
>CAJYHS010000200.1 GCA_913774715.1 uncultured Siphonobacter sp.
GTTAATGCCACATTCCGTATCGTAGGCGTTTTGAACGCATGGCGATGCATATCTGCTTTCGTATGGTTGTACTTACCTGGATCCGAATCGAGCGTCAGGTTTTTCCAGCCCGCCTGGGCCGGCACACCAAGTACTTCACTTTCCGCTTTTTCGTAAAAGGGAGGTACTGTTCCGTTCGTTAGCGGTAAGAAATGGCAGGTGGCACACTTGGCTTTTCCGGCAAAGAGGTTAAATCCCCGTTTCTCATTTTCGTTAAGAGCTTTATAATTGCCGCGTACGTAGGCATCAAACGGACTGTTCAGGGATATAAGGGTACGCTCATAGGCAGCTATGGCATTTCGGATGGACTGGGCCGTGATGCCTTCTTTGGGATAAGCTCCCTGAAAAGCCTTGATATAGGCTTCATCTTTTTTGAGATCATCAATCGCCCGATCCAGCGAACCGTGCATCTCGTCTACACTGGTAATGACATCCTGTGCCTGATCTTCCAGATAAACGACCCGGGAATCCGTGAAAAGTCGGGCCTGTAACGCCGCATTTAACAGACTGGGCGTATTACGTTGAATGGTTCCACCCGATAAGGAGGTACTACGAGTGATACCATCGGTGAAAGCCTTGTCGGGCTGATGGCAGGAAGCACAACTCCGTTGATGATTTCCGGAAAGGATCGGATCATAAAACAATCGTTTCCCCAGATCCACTTTCTGAACCGTTGTGCCATGACTGGAAACGGAAATAAAGTGTTGAGGGTTGAAACTGTTTGAATCCTGCAAGGTACGAGCGGAAGAAGACAAAGTTCTGGATTCTGCAAAAGGCTGAATACCCAAAGCTATCTGAGCTTCGTAAAGCAGAGAACTTAAGGGATTTAAATAGTCTGTTAAAAACTCAAGACGATTCAGATCCTCAAATGAACCCTTCAGGGCTTGGCGACACAACTCAAACTGTCGGGATAGTTTCTGAGCTAACTCAGGGTGATCCTGTTGTAACGCTTCGGCGTAAACGCTTATATTTTCTTCAACGGATGTAAGTGCCGATTTCGCTTCGGGCAAAGAGTATAAAGCAACCGGAGAATCAAATCCTGTGATACCTAGCGTAAAAATTCGGAACATTTCTAATCTGGCCGCGTCAAAAATGTGTTGATCCGTCAGCTGATTCGAACCATCCATGAAGCTAAGCCGCGTCACATTTGCCTTCAATACGTTCACACGCTGAAGCAGGTTTTCATACTGACTGGTATCCACTTCCGGAAAAAGATATTCTTCTATTACCTGAAAACCCTCCGGCGAAATTACCACCTGATCAGCTTCTTCAAATTCATCCAATGGCGGGCCGTTAAGATTCTTGGCCGTCTCGGGAAAATAGTAATCCGTAAGCCATTCCACACGCTTGTAGGCAAGACGAGCCTTATAAAAAGATTGCTGTATATCAGAAGGTTTTGCCTTTTTTTTAACGTTTTCTAACAGTAAACTTATCGACGAGTCCAGGTGCATAATATCCGCCCGGAATTGTTTTTGCACCAACTCCGCCCGGGTGGGTTCAACCCGACAACCCCACCAGATGCCCCCGGCCAAAACCAAAAAACTCAGAAAAAAGAATAGGCTTTTTTTCATGAATAAAAAGCAGAAATTCCTGCCGGAAGTCCGGCAGGAATTAGATGACACTTCATTAACATTAACGAGGTAAGCCGCGAATGATTACTACCTGACTGGCCTGATTTTCATTCTTTCGAATGCTACCACCATCTACGCCAGCGTATTTGGATGAACGCCAGGAATGAGGCTGAACCATCAACATAAACGTAGCATCTTGTCCGGTTTCATTCGAGATGTCTACCATTGAACCGTATTCCCAGCTACCAAAGCGAGACTCTACGTATTGAGTAGCGGTCTCATTCTGATTGTATTTTTCTTTATTAGCTGCAGTACGCTGATGATCAAGCTCAAACACTACTTTCAACTCGCCCGTAGCAATGTTATACTGATAAATGTAGCTGTCGTGCGTTTCGTCACCGTATCCGTTTGGATCTTCCTGCACGTATACGTAATTTTTGGTCACGCAAATGTTATCAACATCCTGGAACGTTTTGGCTTTACCATTGCGATCATCGCCGTCCAGAATGACTTCCAATTGACCGTTCAATGGATTGGCAGCGTCCAGCACCAGACGATACGTGCGTCCGTATTTCGTGCGGGAATAATCGGCGTTCACACCCGTATTGTTCTGACCAGTAACGTTAAAGTAGAGTTCGCGACCAATGCCGTCTTTGCGATAGTCAACGTCTTCAACGCGTCCGAATTTGATGGATTTCAGATCAGCATCTACTTTCTGATTCATCTGACGGCCCGTTAAGGTTTTCTGACCATCAATTTTCACGAATTCCACGGCGTATTTCTGACCTTCTTTCATGTCCATCTCCCGCTGATTGAGATCTTTACGACGCATGGTATAGTAAGACCCATTATCAAGGTCACCTACCTGATCAGACATGTACAAGAACAACTGACCACCGTTGGTTCCACTGTCATCATCGCCCACGACGATAATGGTTTTACCCGCATAAGCCGTCTTGGGAAGGGGTAAAGCCTGCTCAGCATTCTGACGGCCCAGCGAAGACTTCGTGCGGGAAGTGCTGGCTGCCCCGGGCATGGAATAGGGATCGAGAGCGTGAATCTGGGATTCTTCACTCGACTCACCGCAAGTCAGATACACGGGACCGAAACCGTGTTCTTTAGGCGTAGCCATGGTTGCTGAGCACAACCGGTATTGGCCCCCATCTGAATTCAGAATGTACTCACCTTTTACGGGTTTGAACGTTTTGTCCAGCGTAATCCGGGAAACGGCGAAGTTGTCTTCATGATTAATCAACATGGAGAACGTACCATCGGCATTGTTTAAAAGGCCAGAACCATCGGCCGAACCCCCAAATACAAAATCAGGCGATTGAGGAAGTACGTCATCCGAGCCAATTAACGAAAACAATTCCAGGTTTTCAAAACCCGCTTGTTTCTTCAATAATACGGGCGTTGCCGAATGATTCTGAAGAACAACCCCACTGGTATCAGGGTCGGTGTGATCGGTACAGGCCCATAAGGCAGCACCTAATAAGATCGTTGCAGATAAAGCTCGTTGCATGGTATAGATTGCAGTTGGAGAGCAAAATACCGCAAAGAGTATTACTTGAATATTACTGGCTTTTTACCTTTTTGTAAGTAATAGCCTGAAAATCTGTACTATTTATTAATACGTATCTTTTCGAATAATCCGCTACTTTCGTGGCATTTACCAGCGTTTTACCGGTTAAAACTATACGTATTGATTTCATTCCAGAAAGCAATAGTGCCAGAGTAGCTATCAGGCTTTTGGATAAAAGCCTTAATGCCTAGCTTCAAAGCTGATTCTTTGACCGTTTCATTTTCTAGAAATGAAAACATGATTACCGGAATCGTATTCCATTCATTCGAAAGAAAAATGCGTTTAGCCAGTTCCAGACCATTAGAGGCAGTTAATTCATAGTCCAATATGATCAGGTTAGGATTGACCTCTAACTTTTCTAACCATTCAAATAATTGCTTGGAATCACTGCTAAAAAGTAACTGCCCGTTGGTTTGGCTCTTTTTAAAAGCCATTTTTAAAATATCCTGGTACTCCTCGTTATTTTCAACAACAATAAAAACGGGCTCTTGACTCATCTTTTATTCTATTAATATTTTGTAAATATGATACTTCCTTCAGCCGATTCCTATCAAAACCCCTAATCACCGCATTTAT
>CAJYHS010000201.1 GCA_913774715.1 uncultured Siphonobacter sp.
GACTGATGATGGATTCCAGAAGAGATTTCTTAAAAAAAGCTTCTTTACTTGCTGCTGCCGGGCTTATTCCTGCTTCCATTCAAAAAGCTCTTGCCATTGATCCCGAAGCCGGAACAACTTATCTCGATGCCGAGCATATTGTCATTTTAATGCAGGAAAATCGTTCATTCGATCACGCCTACGGAAGTTTGCGAGGCGTTCGTGGGTTTAACGATCCTCGTGCGATTGACCTTCCTAATAAACGCCCCGTCTGGTTACAAACCAATGATAAAGGCGAAACGTACGCTCCTTTCCGTTTAAACTTAAAAGATACCAAAGCCACCTGGATGAATTCCCTTCCGCACTCCTGGGGAGATCAGGTGGATGCTTTCAATGGAGGAAAATATAATAAGTGGCTTCAGGCTAAAGCTTCGGGAAACAGGAATTTTGCTTCCATGCCCCTTACCCTGGGCTATTATACGCGAGAAGATTTACCCTTTTATTACGCATTAGCGGATGCCTTTACTGTTTGTGATCAGAATTTTTGTTCTTCTCAAACTGGTACGACACCCAATCGGCTGTACTTGTGGTCAGGCACGATTCGGGACCCTCGTCACCCTGAAAGTCGGGCTAATGTCTGGAATAGTGATGTTGATTATGGGAAGGAAGCCAGTTGGAAAACCTTTCCTGAGCGTTTAGAGGACGAGAATATTTCCTGGAAAATTTATCAGAACGAAATTAGTCTGCCTACCGGACTCGAAGGCGAAGCGGAAAGCTGGTTAGCTAACTTTACCGATAACCCTATTGAATGGTTTAGCCAGTTTCATGTACGATTTCACCCGGCGTACTATGCTTATCTAACGAAGTTCATTCAAGAAGCTCCGCAAAATATAAAGGATTTAGAAAAAAAACTTCAGCAGGAAACTACTGGTTCTGAAGCTTATAAAAAAACAGAACGTGAGTTAACCCGTACCAAAGAATGGCTCGTCATTGCCAGAGAAGATCACGCCAAGTGGACACCCGAGGCCTTTGAAAAACTCTCGGAACAGGAAAAAAATCTTCATAAAAAAGCGTTCACCACGAACGTTAACGACCCTGATTACCACAAGGTAACGAAACTTACCTATGACGATCAAGGTACTAAACGTGAAACGATGCTCCCGAAAGGAGATATCCTGCATCAGTTCCGTTCGGACGTAGAAAACAAAACTTTACCAACGGTTTCCTGGGTAGTTGCTCCCGAAAACTTCTCCGATCACCCTACGGCTCCCTGGTATGGTGCCTGGTATATTTCGGAGGTAATGGATATTCTGACGAAAAATCCCGAAGTTTGGAAGAAGACGATTTTCATTCTGGCTTATGATGAAAATGACGGTTACTTTGATCACGTGCCACCGTTCGTTCCGGCTCATCCCGCCCGCCCTGAAACGGGTATGACCAGTAAGGGCATTGACACCACGTTGGAGTTTGTTACGCCTGAGCAGGAATCCAAAGAGAAAAAGCCACGTTCGGGCCCGATTGGTTTGGGTTATCGCGTTCCACTCGTGATTGCGTCGCCCTGGAGCCGCGGCGGATTTGTGTGTTCAGAAGTGTTCGATCATACTTCTATTCTGCAATTCATGGAGAACTTCCTGACTCACAAAAAAGGGAAGAGCATTCAGGAAACAAACATCAGCGATTGGCGAAGAACGATTTGTGGTGACTTAACTTCAGCCTTCCGTCCGTTCAATGGCGAAAAAATGGACTTACCGCAATCGGTAGAAAAAAACGCATTTATTGAACAAATTCACTCTGCTCAATTTAAAGGATTACCTTCAAATTTTCATGCTTTCTCTGAAGCCGACCTTCAACAGGTTCTGAAAGATCCAAAGTCCTCGACGCATTACCCACGTCAGGAAAAGGGTACTCGTCCGGCAACTGCTCTCCCTTACGAACTTTATGCGGATGCCAGAATAGAAGATCATGAATTAAGGATAACCCTGGCGGCTAAAAAAAGTAAGGTAGGTAAATCAGGGGCTCCCTTTACCGTATATGAAATTCAGGAAAACGATTTCACTACTCGCCATTATACCGTTGCGGCGGGAGATGAACTAACGGATCGCTGGCCGATTTCGGGTGACTATCACTTTCGCGTATACGGGCCTAATGGTTTCTACCGGGAATTTAAAGGTGCAACTCAAGCTCCTCATCTTGACATTCAATGTACTTATGAGCCATCAGCAGCGAAAGGATTTACGGGTAATTTACTAGTAACAATTTCAGGTAAAGACGGCCTCACAGCAACCATTACCGATCATTCGTACGGTCAGGCCAAGCAAACTAAAAAGATAAGTGCTAAGCCACTAAAACTACTTTTGAACCAGCATAAGAGTCATCACTGGTATGATTTCAGCGTAGAAGTTCAGGGCCTTTCCTATCGGTACGCAGGACACATCGAAACCGGTGAATCCAGCAGCAGCGATCCAGCTATGAGTTAAGTATATAGTTGACTCACTAATACAAAGGAGAAGTATTTATTAGTTATGCCTAATAAAAGTTAGGTATTAACCATAAATACTTCTCCTTTATTTTATACCTTCCCTTAACCATTTGAAACTATGACAGAATTAAAGAAAGCATTAAGTCCCGTGCACGTCTGGGCCATCGGGGTTGGACTAGTGATCTCGGGCGAATACTTCGGTTGGAATTTAGGCTGGGGCGTCGCCGGAACCATTGGTTTGTTAATCGCTACTCTACTCATCACGGTTCTTTACTTTACCTTCATTTTCAGTTTCACGGAATTAACCACAGCCATTCCGAATGCGGGTGGGCCTTTTGCCTACGCCCTGAAAGCTTTCGGAAGCTGGGGAGCTATTATTGCAGGGTATGCTACACTTATCGAATTTCTTTTCGCTACACCCGCCATTGCTTTAGCCTTAGGCAGTTACATTCATTTTTTATATCCCTCAATTGAAGTTATCCAGGCGGCTATTACGGGTTTTATTCTCTTTACGCTTATCAATCTGTTAGGTATTCAGGAAGCAGCCTGGTTTTCATTAATTATGACCATTCTTGCCATTGCCGAACTATTGTTATTCATTGGTGTGGCAGCTCCTCATTTTCAACTAAGCAACTTCCTGCATAATCCTTTCCCATTTGGCTGGGCGGGGGTGTTTGCCGCCTTACCCTTCGCCATTTGGTTATTCGTTTGCCTGGAAGGCATTGCGATGGTGGCCGAAGAAGTAAAGGACGAGAAATGGGCTCTGGCCAAGGGATATATTTCGGCTTTACTAACCCTGGCCCTACTCGCACTTGCCGTGATGATAACGGTGGGCGGTATTACGAATTGGGAGCAACTTTCCACTATTGATTACCCCTTACCTGAATCCATCGGTTTAATTTTAGGGCAGGATAATCCATTAACCAAACTATTTGCGAGCGTGGGTTTATTCGGGCTCATAGCTTCGTTTCACGGGATTATCATCAGCTACTCCCGGCAAATGTTCGCTCTTGCCCGGCAAGGGTATTTACCGGCTTCTTTAGCTAAAGTAAGTTCCAAACGGCAGGTACCTTATGTAGCCTTAGTGGTGGGAGCGGGATTGGGAATACTAGCACTCCTGTTGCTGGATACCAGCAAATTAGTGATTCTTTCAACGATTGGAGCCGTAGTGGTTTACGTAGTAAGCATGTTAACCCTCTTTCGTTTGCGAAAAACGGAACCCGG
>CAJYHS010000202.1 GCA_913774715.1 uncultured Siphonobacter sp.
CCAGCGTTGTTCCATTCAGTTCAATGTCAATCATTTCCCGCAGGTGAAGTCCCATTTTTATGGATGATTGTTTCACAAAGGGAGCCTTGACCTCATCCAGGTAATAGGGATCAAACCCACATTTTTCAAATTCGGATACGCCACTGGGATACGTTGCACTGGTCTGGTGGGCTTTGTCGTACCAGTCGGGTAGGACATTATTAAGCGTGTAGTGACCGGTGGCTCTGATGTTATCAAGAGTATCGTTTTCGGGTCGCTGGGGTCGCATGATTAACCCGATCAGCGGTGGGTTAGAGCCCAGATGGAAAGCAGAACTGACCAGAGCCAGATTGGTTACTCCTTCAGTACTTATACTACCTAGCATATTGAGCGACTTATAACCTGGTAGGCTATTGATCAGATTAATCCGGAAATACTTTTCCAGGGATGCAATATCGCTGTTTCTAAAAATGATCATGTCTGTTAGTTTTTTAAATGGCCCAGACCTCCGTCTACGCCAATAACCTGCCCGGTTATCCACGAACTCTGGTCGGAAAGCAGAAAAGTAATGAGATTACCAATATCTTCGGGTTGGCCAACTCTGCCCATCGGATGACGTTTGGCCGATGCTTCCTGTTTTTCAGTAGTATTAAGTAAAGATTGGGCCAGCCGGGTATCCGTCAACGAAGGAGCAATGGTATTAACCCTGATTTTCTGAGCAACCCATTCTGCGGCCAGAGATACGCCTAATCCTTCAACGGCCGCCTTTGCCGAGGCGATGCTGGCATGAAAAGGTAACCCAACTTTAGCCGCCACCGAGCTAATCAATACAATGGAAGCTCCTTTCGCTTCTTTCAGAGACTTCAGACTTTGCTGAATTAGGGATACGGCTCCCAGCACATTCAACTGATAATCTTGCAAGAAGTCATCGGTAGTGAGTCGGTGAAAAGGCTTAAGGTTGATACTTCCTACTGAATACACTAATCCATGTAATACTTCGGGCAAAAATCCATTTAGGGATGTCGCAGGATCCGTTATGTCCATTGATAGATGATGTACCTCAGCGGGCCACTGCTCATGAGCAGTTCTGGAAACAACATATACGTTGGCTCCCTGTTCATGGAGTAAGCGAACGGTCGAAAGACCAATGCCCGAGCTTCCGCCGGCGACCAGTATATTCTTTCCTTGTAGGGTCATGTTAGATGAAAATCAGAGTTTCCTAAAATCAATGCATTAACCCTCTGATTGGGGCATTGTTTAGGTAATTCAGGAAGCAGAGGAATTCAGTAAACAGGAAGGGGAATCAGCTGCGGCTGCTACTCTAAGTGTTACAAACGCTTTACCAACCAAAATCCAGGCAGGTATCTTCTGTTAACCGAGATGACAGGGGGGAGTTGACGGCTAGCCTAACCCTGTCATCCCGAGCGAAGCGAAGGACCTTACCGGAAGATGAAAGTACGTTCAAAGCCAGGAAGGGGTCCCCATCCCCAGGCAAGGTCTCTCCCCTTGGTCGAGATGATAGCTGGAAAGTGGACGGATAGCTCACCTCCCAACAAAAAAGCGACCTTCAGCAATGCTGAAAGCCGCTTGACTTATCCAAACACAAAGTATTATTTCATGCCAATCAATTCCTTGTTTTTCAGATATTTCTGAATCGTGGCTTTGATTTCGGCTTTATTGGCTGCGGTGGCTTTAGGAGCTTTCAGATAGGCACTGGCCAGAGCATCCAAGGATTGATTGAGGCTTTTGCCATCTACTTTTTTCTCCAGTTCAATGCCTTTTTTCTGAGCAATCAGGTCGCCCCAGACGTTACGAACGTCCACCCAGAAAGCACGATTGGTTTTCCACCATTCTTTAGCTGAGTTGCAGGCTGCTTCTTTTACCCGGTGGTAATCGTTGATGCCTTTTTCGTAGGCAATCACTTTTTCGCCTTCAGGCGTGCGTAATACCTTGCCATTGTCCTGATCGTGAAGGTAACCATAATCGGTAACGACGATCTGGTTGCCGCGACGCATGACGTTGTAATCATTACGCGTGGTGTATTCGCGGCGGGGCAGGGGAGCATCCGTAGTGTTTTCCCACACGTGACGACCGTCGGCATGGAACCAAGTTGCCGAGCCTTCATAACGTGGGCTGTCGTCTACTTCAAAAACCTGCTGCGACCACTGGCCTTTGGCGTCAGAAGTCGATAATGATTTGTATTTCCAACTAGCTTCCTGATCATAAGCGAGCAGGTCGGTATTCTGGAATTTCCAGTCTTCCCGCCAGTGCTTGATAATGGTGCTGTCGTTGATAACCAGCAAGTGCATTAACACGAGCTTATTAGGAGTTTCTTCGTCTACAAATACGTATTCGAGAGCTCCCATCTCTTTCCGTTCCTTGAATTTATACTCTGGGTTGGGAGAGAACGTTTCTGCGTATTTAAACGTAATGGCGTGACAGCCGCACTGGCCCTTGATCGCCTGAATGTCGGCCGATTTCTGAGCAAAAGCTGAGGTAAATAATCCGCCTAAGGTTAGGGTAAGTAAGATTCTTTTCATGTTAATAGACAATTTTTGATGGTTGCTCAGACGCTGGTACTGACTCGGGTGATTTCATCCATTTCCGGGATTCGAGGGTTAATAAAGCACTCATAATCATTACAAACGTGAGTAATAACAGTTGCGAAGGGTCTCCTTCCTTAAGCTCTCCCAACACGTGGCTAATATGAGCCAAAGTAAATGGAATGCTCAGAAAGAAGTTTACCCTTCGCCACGCGATCGATTGAAGATAAAGCAGGCTTACCGCCCAGACGAGCGGAAAAATTTCGAAGATAAAGCGAATGATTACCAGCGAACCAGGTTTCTGGCCGTTAGCCCCTTCCCGAACGATATTGATTCCGTAAAACAGGTCACCGACGTGAAAATTGAAATGCAAGATCATGCATATGGTCGTCAGGACCCAGAAAAATAAAATGCGTAAACGGGTAATCGCGATCATTGAGGATAGGTGTTTAAAATGCGTTGAGCTTCTACAATCAGGCTAACTTCTTCCATCATGCTGATGAGTTCTTCCAGCTCTGTTTCTGATAGGATAATACTTAAGTTCAAAACCGGTGAACGCATCAGTAACTCTTTACCGTGACTGGTAGGAAAATACACCAGATTTGACCGCTCGTGTAGCATTTCCAGAAAATACTGATAATCATCACCGTTGAAAATCAATAGGATGTTATTGTAGGCGATATTATAAGTAAAACAGCCTTCACAATAGCCAACGTATCCGTTGGGGTGCTGCGTGAGCGTTCGGAAGCAGTGATCTTGATGCATAAAGGAAGGCCGGTTTTGAGCGTGACGATTAACTATCGGATGAACTTATTTCACGGTGAGTAGCTGACAGTGAATATCCAGTTTCTTCAATGCCTCAGCGATGCGTTCAGGAGCGATCCATTCGCTGAATACTTCGAGCGAATGATTAATAAAATCCACACTGAAGCGGGTAATGCCCAGTTGTTCGAGCGTTTGTTTTAGTTGTTGAATGCCCAGAGGCGAATTCAGATTAGTTTGAAAGCTGATTTGTTTCATTGTAGTAGAGTTGAATAGATACGGTTTCAGTTAAACAGGTACTACACTTTCAAAATCACATATTTTATTTAGACTAAATATAATTAGTGCAAATGTGCAGGATACTTTTTTCACTGGCAAGCTCTTTTCATTAAAACTTTAGAAAAAGTGTTAGTGCAAACGCTAGCAGATTCATCAATTTTACTAAATAACTAGTTATCAATAGAGTAACTATAGTAATAGGGAGATGTTCTATGAAATGAAGATGATGAATAAGGAATGTAAATTATTTTATTTAGAATGATTACAAATAAAATAACTCTATTACCTTTGCTGTCGGGGAAATAATCCCACATTTCAGACACAACCTAATAAGCCTTATGAAAACATTACATTTTCGGACAAATATCGATTGTCCATCACGATTGGCTCAGGCATCTTACGGTCTGGATGTTCTACGGGGGCGTTACTGCCGGTACAGCGTAGATTTATTGGAAGCTAATCACTTACTTACCATTTACACGGAAAGTCTACAATCACAGGAAATCATTCAGGCCATGCAGAAAAAAGGAATTACCTGCAGGGAATTCAGGCCTGCCAAGAATACAAATCAGTATGCAAACGTTTAAATGAAAAAACGCCTTCAACAGAAGGCGTTTTTTATTACTATTAAATCGTATCGTGAAGCGTAATGTAGAGATTGGCATTTCCGAACCGCTCAATAGCTTTCTGCTTATAATGTGAAGGATCGGCAGAGTTGGAACCTACCTCGTAAGCCAGATCATCCCCACTGCCGACGCCAAGTCGATGCAACGCATTTTGAAGAGCTTCTTTATCTTCATCGACTAAAAGAATTTTTGCTCCCTGCTCACGAAGAATCTCAGCTACCGTTGTTGCCACGCTTCCGGTTCCTCCAGTAATGATGGCTACTTGATTTTCCAATTTTTTCATACCAAATAAATTGATCTGGGTTGATGGTTATTTTTCTTTTTTGATTTCTTCGTTAATGACTTTTTTCATTTCCCGAAGGCCTGCTTCGGGCACGGCGAGCCATTTCAAACTGGCTACCATCCCTTCAATATTCGTATGATTCAGGTGACGAGCTTTCCAGGCATTCCAGGTCTGAACGAAGTCCCGATCTTCTTCTTCAAACTTTCCGCGATGGACAATTTTTTTCAGCGTATCATAACTATCATTACCCTGAATGTTGCCGCCTTTTTTCCAGATTTTCGGATGATTCTGGCGAATCTCTTCGGCGTAATCCAGTAACTTCTTCAGCGACTGGGTTACTTTGGGAAGTCTTGCACTTGTGGTAGCCATAGCTTTCTTTTTAAAACTGTAGCCGTAAAAAACTCGTACCTATTTTATGAGAAAGGGCCTTAACTCTTTTTAACAGGCGGATAATTAAGACTTTAAACTTTAGGCATGAAATTTAAGTCATAGGAATAAAATAGCTAAAGCCATGAAAAAACTATTGATTATAGGAATAATAGCTTTGGGCAGTTTACTGACCGGCTGTTCCGCCCGGGTCTACTCTGATGGATACGGATATCGGGGAGGTTATTATGGTCCTTACTACGGTCCATCTTACGGATATCGTCCTTATTACCGACCACGCGTGTACAGAGCACCTGCTCCACGGGTGTATCGTAAAAACTGGAATCGACATAATAGCTATCGCCCCGCTCCGAATGGTGGACGAAGAAATGACTCGTTCCGGGGAAATAGGGGAGGCGGCCCCAGATCAAGAGGGCCGAGATAAAACTAAAGCGGCAGGAATCTGATTCCTGCCGCTTTAGTTTTAATACTAAATGTGCACACTAGAGAGCGGCCACTTTTTCCAGAGCCTGTTTAAAATCGGCAACCAGATCATCAATAGCTTCCAGACCAACTGCTACGCGAACCAGTCCGTCAGTAATACCTACTTCGGCCCGCTCTTCCTTACTTAACTTGGAGTGCGTTGTACTGGCAGGATGCGTTAGAATGGTACGTGTATCGCCTAGGTTGGGTGAAATGGAAGCAATTTCCAGGTGTTGCGTTAGTGCGTTTACTGCCGCAAATCCGCCTTTTACTTCTAACGTCAGAATAGCTCCACCGTATTTCATTTGCTGTTTCGCTAATTCAAACTGCGGATGGCTTTCCAGGAATGGATAATGTACGGCCGCCAGAGCTGCGTTTCCTTCCAGAGCACGAGCTAAGGTCAGTGCGTTTTCGCTATGAGCACGCATCCGTACGAACAGCGTTTCCAGACTTTTCGATAAGACCCAGGCATTGAACGGCGACATGGCCGGACCCGTATGACGGGCGAAAAAGCGAATGGGTTCGATCAGGTCTTTGCGACCTACCAGAATACCACCCAGAACACGGCCCTGACCATCCATATATTTGGTAGCGGAGTGCATAACTAAGTCTGCTCCTAATTCAATGGGATTCTGAATCACGGGCGTTGCAAAGCAGTTATCTACCGCCAGAGCTACCTGGCGTTTTTTGGCAATGGCTGAAAGGGCCCGCAAATCCGTTAGCTCCAAACCGGGGTTGGAAGGACTCTCGCAGAAGTAGAATTTCGTATTTTCCTTCGTGGCTGTTTCCCATTGCTCGAGGTCATGCCCGTCCACAAAAGTGGTTGTTACACCCCATTTGGGCATAATCTTGTTCAAAATCTGAATAGCCGAACCAAACAGAGCTTTTGAAGCTACTACGTGATCACCCGCCTGTAGACTTCCGGCAAACGTTGCGAAAATGGCGGCCATTCCAGAAGCAAAGGCAATCCCATCTTCACCACCTTCAAGCAGACAAACCTTATGAATGAATTCGTCAACGTTAGGATTTGAATAACGGGAATAGACGTTACCCGAAATTTCGTCGGCAAACATCGCCCGACCCATTTCAGCGTCTTCGAAGGTAAAGCTGGAGGTTAAATATAAAGGAACGGAGTGTTCGCGGTTTTGAGAGCGTTCGGCCTGAGCCCGAATCGCCAGAGTTTCTTTAGATGCCATATATAATCAGGAATTCGTTGGATTCAATTTCTTTTCGCAAAGTTCGCGATTTAGTGTATAAAATGGGTTATTGTCTTTTATTTTGGAAAACAAATCTACCTAATTAATGATTTGCAGTGAATATGTTCGGCAATAAACTATTTTTCGAACCATTGCTAGAAAAAAAATCTATGGAAAATCTGGATGATATCGATCGGCAACTTCTGGCTATCCTTCAGAGAGATGCTTTTGTATCGAATAAAGAGCTTTCAATGCAAGTAGGCTTATCCTTAACGCCCGTGCATGAGCGGGTAAAACGACTGGAGCGGGAAGGGTACCTGAAAAACTACGTAGCTCTGGTGGATCGGAAGAAAATTGGCCGGGAGCTAGTCGCTTTTTGTCAGGTATCATTAAAGGAACATACGCAGGAATTTATCCGGGAGTTTGAAGCTAAAATAGGTAGCCTGCCCGAGGTTATGGAGTGTTATAACATTGCCGGACCTTATGACTACTTACTAAAAGTCGTAGTAAAAGACATGGATGATTACCGTCGATTTGTAGTGGAACAGCTGGCCGCTCTGGCTCACATTGGCGGGCCGCAAAGTGTCTTTGTAATGGCCGAAATTAAGGTAACGACGGCTTATGAGCTCTAATGACTGAATATTATCTAATTGTTAAGATTGATGGGGGTGGGAAAACAATTTGATAACGTGCTGTACTTTTGCAGCGTTTTCAACATTCCCAATAAGTGAACAAGATACTAGTAAGTATTGGACTGATGATCAGTCTGTTAATTGGTATGCAAACGACTTCGCATGCCCAAACGTCACTCACCTCTCCGGCTCCTGTGGGTTCCTGGTTTATCGGAACGGTTGTTCTGCCCGGCGGGGAGAAAAAATGGGGCGGTTTTGCAGAAATACAGTTTCGGAGTAATGCCTTCTTTCGGCAGGTATTTTACAATGAATTAAAAGGAGGAGTTACTTATGATATCAATAAGAATTTTACCGCTGCCATTGCCGGGGGACGTTATGCTACCTACGATTATAAAGAACTATCCGACGGCCCGCTTAACATCGAAGGGCGTTTGTGGGAGCAATTCACGATTAATCAATATTTGTCCCGACTGCGTTTTGAACATCGGTATCGCGTCGAACAACGCTGGTTTAGTTACCGGGACGGAACTCACCCGTATCGAAACCGGATTCGGTATCGTCTGAATATGTTCATTCCGCTGAATAATAGCAGTTTGAAAGAAAAGACCTATTTCATCTCCATTTTTGATGAGATTTTCCTGAACCCGGTAGGGCCGACGTTTGAGCGAAATCGTTTGTTTGCCGGAGTGGGTTACCAGGTTGATAAACACGTAACCGTTCAGTTAGGCTGGGTAAACCAGACCAATTATAGTCCGGCTACTTTCGATCAGGGCATTTTCAAGCCTATCGCCCATTCTGGTAAGAACAATATTTTCATTTCGCTGAATTATCGTCTGAACAGCGTAGGAGCGGAGAAACTTCCTTCGCACGTCGATTAATCCTGTTTGAATAGCCCAGAAAAAAGACCGGCTCGTATTCAATACGAGCCGGTCTTTTTGTAGTAATACCTCTGTTATTAATGATTTCCAAAACGTTTTTCACCGGCGGGAATTCGCACGGCCAGTTTGTTTTGCTTGAGCGGTAATGGGCAGGTTGCATAAGGAGTGAACGCACAGGGAGGGTTAATCGCCTGATTGAAATCCAGAATAGTGTTACCTTCAGCATCGGGTTCGTCGGCGTAAATGAAGCGGCCTGACCCGTACGTTTCCGTTTTATTCGTACCGTCACCGAAAACAATGAAAAGCTTATCTTCTCCCGTAGCATCTAGGCGATACGTTTTCCCATCCAGTTTAAAAACCAGCGTTCCAGCCAAAGGCTGATCGGAAGCCTGACCAATAATGTTTACGATAGAAACTGTCGTTGGCGTGGCTGGTTTTTCGAGGTGAGCTTTTACCCGATATTTTTCGTTTACAGGGTAACGTTCAATGCCGTGAAAACTCTTCAATTGTTCACTTTCCAGATCACGCAGGCGAATGCCGTATTTGTCGCCGCGTTTGATTACTACCCAGCGTAACGATTTGTGCTGAAGCGTAGGTACTTTCTTGGAGCCTTCAGAGAAAATCGTTTGAGGAGATGTAATTTTTTCACCATTGGCTAATACCTCCGCATTAGCGTCAGGCGTAAACGTGACCTCACCATTTTTCAGTTGAAAGGTACCGATATGTTTATCTCCAGCTGGAAAAACCACCTTATTATCCGAAATGCTACCTACGGTATTGTCGCCTTCCTTCAGCCAGAAAAGTCCGGCCAGATTTAGCCAACCGTTTTCTTCTTTCAGCGAGTTAACCCGCTTCTGATGCCAGGATTCAAGTTTAGCTTTATAAGCAGGGTCTTCCGAAGCGGATGTAAAAGAAGCCAGCGACAGAGCGGTTAAAGCAACCAAAATAGATCGATAGGTCATGATTTACTGCGTTTTGGTGAGAAGAATTCTTCCGACTATATGCAGCAAAGATACTATTTTATATTAAATCTACTGATTAAGTAGAATAATGTACGATAAAATTTTTTGCAGAGGTAACTGCTTTTTATTGAAAAGGTTACGTCCTGTTATCCGGGGAAAATATATTGATAGGTATTTTAAGTATTTATAGTTAGGTATCTTTGTACTAGTCCCTAACCTAGTCTCTTGAAAAGCACCCTCGTGGTATGATTTTTAATTCACTTGAGTTTCTCATTTTCTTTCCAATAGTCGTACTATTATATTACACTTTACCCCACCGGTTTAGATGGCTTATGTTGCTGATTGCCAGTTGTTATTTCTACATGGCATTCATTCCCATTTACATCGTTATTTTAGGGGCTACGATTATTGTTGACTATTTCGCCGGTATTTGGATTGAACAAAGTTCAGGACGAAAACGAAGGCTTTTCCTCATTCTGAGTCTCATCGCTAACCTTGGCGTTCTAGCCGTTTTTAAATACTATAATTTTTTCGTTGATAACATAAATTTCCTGATAGGACCTGATCACCGAAACTTACCCTTATTACAGATTCTGTTACCCGTGGGTTTATCGTTTCATACCTTTCAGGCCATGAGCTACACCATTGAAGTGTACCGGGGGAATCAGAAAGCGGAGCGTCATTTCGGCATTTATGCGTTGTATGTTATGTTTTTCCCGCAGTTGGTGGCTGGTCCCATTGAGCGACCTCAGAATGTTATACACCAGTTTCACGAAAAGCATACATTTAATTACCGGGCAGTTGTAGATGGGTTACGCTGGATATACTGGGGCTTATTTAAAAAAATGGTAGTCGCAGATCGGCTGAGTATGTACGTAGATCCGGTTTTTGACAATCCAGGTTCCAGTCAATATGGAGCTTTAGCGACCGTAGGTGCTACCGCTTTTTTCTCTATTCAGATCTACTGTGATTTTTCGGGTTACTCAGATGTAGCCATCGGAACGGCGAAAGTAATGGGCTTCAAGCTGATGGAAAATTTCAGACGTCCTTACATAGCTACCAATATTCAAATGTTCTGGTCACGCTGGCACATCTCCCTTTCTACCTGGTTTAGAGATTACGTATACATACCTCTGGGTGGTAACCGGAAAGGACTTCTTCGAAAATATTTCAACGTAAGTGTCGTTTTTTTAATAAGTGGCTTATGGCACGGAGCCAATTGGACTTACCTGATCTGGGGAGCCCTGCACTCGGTTTTTAATCTGGGTACCATGATTGCCCGGGACTTCAAACTTATTAATCTGCCCAATCGCTGGTGGGTTAATGGACTGTGTATTCTAACCACATTCAGTCTGGTTTCCCTGGCCTGGGTTTTCTTTCGGGCTACGTCAGTTGGGGATGCTATTGCCCTCATTGACAAAATGTTTACCTGGCGTGGCTGGGCCGTAGAATGGGAAGGATTTAAGTACTGGGTACTTCGCACGGGCGATTTTAAGCCTCCTTTACGTATGGTGATCAGCTTGTTGGTACTGTTGTTTTTAGGGGTAGGAGATCTATTGATTGAATATCGGAAAAACTACTTGCCGACTGCCGGTTTAAAAATGATGCGTCCGGTATTGTATTCCGTAATGGTAATCTTCTTTCTTCTTTTTGCCCTGTTTGATACGGCTAAACAGTTCATTTATTTCCAGTTTTAAGCTTGCCCGAGATTAAGAGATTACAATTCACCTAACTAAAAATGTATGAAAAAGTCCACCAAAA
>CAJYHS010000203.1 GCA_913774715.1 uncultured Siphonobacter sp.
ATATGATATTAAGTGGATTTTAGAATTGGACTTGCGGAAAGAAGGGCTTTACTTGACTTAAGAGTCGAGTGAAAAATGATCCATAGTTATGAGACGAGAAACCTTCGGGAAACTGCTTCAAAAATACCTTCGCAATGAATGCACTCCTCAAGAGCGAGAGTTGGTGGAGCATTGGTATAGTTTGCTGGACAATCAGTCGTCAGTAAAGGAGGAAGACGTTGATTGGAAGGAGTTGGAATCTCAGTTATGGGGACAAATTCATGAGCAAATAGAAACGCCAAGTCGCCCTACTTTCCTCGCTCGCATTCGAACAGCTTATCAGGAAAATGCTCCTTTCTGGAAAGGCGTTGCCGTTCTGATTTGCGTCCTGGGTCTGGGATGGGGTTTATGGCAACGGATGCCTTCGCTACAGCAATCAACTAACAACCCGTCGTTGGCAAGCAGCGAATCGGACTGGGTTATCCAAAGCAATGACAAAGCACAATCTGTAGTGGTAAAGCTGGAAGATGGGAGTACGGTCCGACTGCTGGCTCATAGTTCCCTGCGTTACCCCAAGCATTTTGATACCGCTCATCGAACCGTTTATTTGAAAGGTGAAGCTTTCTTCTCGATTGAAAAAATGCCTTCAAAACCCTTCTTCGTACATACCAATAACCTGACAACCAAAGTATTGGGAACTAGTTTCTTTATTCGAGCTAAGGAATCCCTGCATCAGATTAAAGTGGAAGTGGTAACGGGCCGGGTAATGGTATATTCCGAACAGGCCCAGGCAAAAACCCAGGAAGTGGTGTTGACACCCAATCAGCTGGTAACGTTTGATGAGTCAAAAGAACAATTGGTTACGGGTTTGGTAGAAAATCCAAAACTACTACCGGCAGTTCAGCAATTTACGCCCTCCTTCCGCTATAATGATACACCTTTATCGGAAGTGGTTACCGAACTTGAACGGGCCTATGGTGTGAAGATTGAATTAGGGAATGAGCACATGAAAGAGTGTCCTTTCACCGCTGATCTTTCGTCACAAAATCTTTACACTCAACTCGATATTATTTGTGCGGCCCTAAAATCCAGATATACCGTTCAGGGAACTTCAATTTTTTTAACGGGTAAGGGTTGTCAATAAGCGTCTTTCCACTATAAACTTTATTTTTCGCCTCTAAGTCCTGATTCATATGAGATTAGGTTTCATTACTCACTCGGTCTTGCTCGCCTGCCTGTCGCTGGCGGCTCTTCCATCCCAGGCTCAGAAAGCCTACAGCTGGACTCATTTACCCGTCGTTGAACAAGCCCGCTTCCGTAAGGATACGATCAATATTCAGTCGTTCGGAGCCAAAGGTGATGGGTTAACCCTGAACACCAAGGCCATTAATCAGGCCATTACTGAATGCAATAAAAAGGGTGGGGGAGTCGTCGTAATTCCGGCTGGACTGTGGTTAACCGGGCCGGTTGTTTTGAAAAGCAATGTGAATCTTCACCTGAAAAAAGCAGCTACGCTACTGTTCAGCACCGATAAGTCACAGTACGCTCTGGTGGAAGGTTTTTACGAAGGAAAAGCTGCCGCTCGTAATCAGTCGCCAATTTCAGGAACAGATCTGGAAAACGTTGCTTTAACCGGTCAGGGAATCGTTGATGGAAATGGCGATGCCTGGCGGGCGGTTCATCAGCGACAGCTAACCGAAGGAGAGTGGAAGGCTAAGGTCGCTTCAGGCGGAGTGCTCAATAAAGATGGGAAAACCTGGTATCCCAGTGAGGCCTTCAGAAAGGCCAGTGTGGAAAATACCAGTATGTTATTAGTGCCGGGAAAAGCCCTTTCGGATTTTACGGAAATGAAAGATTTTCTGCGGCCTAATCTGGTGGTTTTCACACGTTGTAAAAAAGTATTACTGGAAGGATTAACCCTTCAGAATTCACCGGCCTGGTGTTTGCATCCTCTGTTATGCGAGAATCTGACCTTACGGAATTTAACGATCAAGAATCCCGAATACGCTCATAACGGCGACGGTATGGACATTGAGTCCTGCAAAAACTTTCTTATCGAAGGCTGTTCACTGGACGTGGGAGATGATGCCATTTGTATCAAATCTGGTAAGGACGAAGAAGGTCGCAAACGCGGGGTTCCTACCGAAAATGGCATTATTCGTAACAATGTCGTATATAATGGTCACGGGGGTTTTGTGATTGGAAGTGAAATGAGCGGCGGAGCCCGTAATATTTTCGTTGAGAATTGCACCTTCATGGGTACTGACAAAGGTTTACGCTTCAAGTCTGTGCGTGGGCGTGGGGGCGTGGTTGAACATATTTACGCCAGAAACGTCTATATGAAGGACATTGATCAGGAAGCCATTTTCTTTGATATGTACTACTTTGTGAAATTTGCTACCGACAGTCCACGGGATGAACGTCCGATTGTCAATGAAGGTACGCCGATTTTCCGAAATATGGTTTTTGAAAACATTGTGTGTCGAGGAGCAAAAAAAGGCGTTTTTGTTCGAGGCTTACCCGAAATGCCCATCCAGCAGGTTACCATGAAAAATCTGGTACTGGAAACGGATCGCGGCGTAGAACTGATTGATGCGAGCGGTATTAAGCTGGAAAAAGTACAATTGGTAACGAAAGCCTCCGAACCATTGGTATTCATTGATAACAGCCAGAATTTAACCTTCGATTCGATTGTGCATGCAGGGAACGTCCCCGTTTTATTCGATGTACAGGGGGAAAGAAGCCAGGCCATACAGGTAAAAGGCACGCCCGTAAAAAGCAACCAGATGTCCTTTACCAAAGGAGCGGATCAGAAGCAACTGCAATTGAATTAGTGTCAGGCGTTTAAGCCTCTGTAACCTCCCGAAAATTTAATGCTTTCGGGAGGTTTTATTTTGGTTAGAGGTAAAGAGTTCGCTACCATCAGAAAATCTGGCGGCAGGAGTTTAAGATAATAGGTAACTGAAGTGGTGAGTAATAAGTCATTACTGAAGAATTATTCAGAGCGAAGCGAAAGATCATACTGGCCGCCCCATTGACTCTCAGCCAGGCAATAGGATGCAATCCTGGGTAAGGTTTCTCATTTCATTCGAGATGATAGAGGTATTATTTACTAGCCATTTCAGCTTCAATCATCTTCATTTCAACTAACCATCGTTCGCATAACTCCGTCCATAATTGCGTAGAACCGGGGTTACTACGCAGAGCGATGGAGTGTTTTCCCTGTGGAAAAATATGCAGACTGGAAGGTATATTTTTATCGAGTAAGGCCTGATAAAATACCAGACTGTTAACTGGATGAACGGCCGGATCATCAAAGGCATGCACCAGAAAACAGGGCGGGGTCTGGTTTAACGACTAAGAAAGGAGATTTTGTTTAGCTCTAACATATTCGCATTGTCAGATAAGTTTCTTTACTCGGGATAACAGGTTCGTTCTTTACCTGTCATCTCGAACAACGTGAGAGACCTTACTTTGAGTTGGAGACAACCTTCCCTGCCTGAGAGTTAGCCAGAAAACTAGTAAGGTCCTTCGCTCCGCTCGGGATGACAGATGGAAAATGGCAGGATTACAAAGTTGACGGCTTCCACTGATCATAACCCGCCAGAATACGCTCAGGTATATACGTCTTCGCCTCTTTTGGCGTCAGCGTTTTTGCCCATTTGGTGCGTTTACTTACATCCGTTCCCCGGCTTTCATACTCAGCGTACACTACCGTTTTTTCATTTTCGGCATTACCCCAGTTATTCCAGCCTTCCGGTACAATGTGCGAACCCATTTGGGTGCGGATGAAAATCGTTTTAGCCCAGGGTCGCCAGGGCCGGCCCAAATAGACTTTTTTCGCCGCCGGATCGCTGATTAACTCACAGTCCAGAAATACAAATCCGTAGGTTTGATAGGCGGGCGTTGCGGCGGCGGTGATGTAGGAATCCGACAGACTTTTAATGCGGCAGGATTGAAACACAGCAACGGATTTACCAAAAATGAAATCAGTAGTGCCTTCGATTTGGCAATTCTGATAATACTGACGACTGCCTTCACGGGCGGCATAAAGCGTATCCTGATTACCCAGTAACACACAGTTTCTGCAAACAAAACGATCTCCTTCCACGTGCAGAGCCACGGCTTGCCCCACGCGTCCAGCCGTATTCTGAATCGTCAGGTTTTCGAGGATAATATCCGGAGCATCCACCAGAACCGTGAAGGAAGTATAGGTACTGAATTTAGAATTACCCGTCGCATCTTTGCCCGTTGGATACTCTTTTCCTGAGAAATCATTACCCGTAATGATAACGCCTTCTTTACTTTCGCCTTTGATGTGAATATTGGGCTTCCAGGAAGGAATGACCAGTTTTTCGGGGTAAGTTCCCCTTTTCACCATCAGCGTAACCCGCACCTGCATGTGATCGCGGAAGGCATTGACCCCTTCCTGAATGGTTTTAAAATCGCCACTACCATCCTGAGCGACGGTATAGATGACGGCTTCGGTAGGACTTTTCTGCTGAGCTTTCAGACTTAACGTCAGTAAGCTGAAAAAACTAAAGAGGAGAATTCTTTTCATCATTACTTGGTAGGAAAAATGTGCTGAAGAAAATCGTCAATGTATTGAAGCATCGGTGTAAACCAGGGCTCAAAAAAAAGAAACGTATGAGGGGAATTTTCGAAGGCATGCACTTCGGAATAGATGCCATGCTTAGTCAAAACCTGAATGAAATCTTCCCGTCCGGCGTGCATACGGGCTACGGAGCTATTGATAAACAGGGTAGGAGGGGTATTCGGCCCAACATGAGTTAGGGGCCCTGCTTCTTTCCAGAGTTCAGGCTTTTCCTTTTTGCTATACCCAAACCAGTACGTTCCGGCTGAAATGGACCTGGAATCATCGCCTTCGCCTGATTCAGGATGAATAAAGGCTAATGTTCCATCAATGTCGATAACTCCCTGAACCGTGCTGTTTTTACCCTTACTCGTCCCTTCAAAAGTGGGTTTTCCATTGGTCGTTCCGACCAGAGCCGCCAGCTGACCACCCGCAGAAAAACCCAGAATAGCGATTCGCTGCGGATCAATGTGGTAATCCTTGGCATGCGTCCGAACCCAGCTTACGGCTGCTTTCAGATCCTGCACGGCGGCGGGGTATAAGGCTTCTGTTGAAAGTCGGTACTCAACCGGAATGGCCACATAACCACGGGCGGCTAATTGCTGGGCCAACGGGTAGTTATGCGTCCGATCGCCCGAACGCCAGCCCCCTCCGTGAACCATCAGAACTGCCGGGCGACTGTTTCTCGATTCTTTATAAAAAACATCAAGTTTCAGTTCCCGGCTTTTCCCAGGCTTCAGATACGTTTTTGAAAGCTCTTTTTTTACGCCTTCAGGCAAGCTCGCCTCCGCCAGTTTGATTTCTGGATGATGTTTGAGTTCCTTTTGAAAAGAACCCAGAATCGTAAAAGTAGTATCCGGCTTGCCGCTCGGCTGGATTTGAGCCTGACTTGCCAGAGCCATCAACAATCCGAGAGTAAGAGCATAGTAGTTCATAAAAGCAGAATTAAGGAAGAGCTTCGACCCGGAACCAGTCTAGGTCAGCGTAACCGGAATCATTGATCTGGGTATTACGCGTACAGAAAAGACCCATTTTGGCTCCAATCCAGCGACCTACTTCTGCCGTGAAGGGTTCGCCTGCCTTTTCAAATTGGGTACCGTTTTTACTGTAACTGAATTGACAAAGACCACCTTTATTAACATCCACCCGCAAATAAATCCGCTCGCCGGGCTTGATACTGGTGAGTTTGTTTTGTTTTTCAGGCTTGTTATCCGGAGCTTTCTGAGCTACGGCTGAGATTAGATCCAGTCCCTGCTTGTTACTTTTTAAAAAGATCGAAGCATAACTTAAACCCATCACGACCAGTCCGGCCTGTTCACCTTCAAGTTTGGGATTAGGGGTAAATACCAGCGAAGTCGTGACCCGAAACGTTTCGGCTGGAAACTTCTGCATGAGTACGTTCGGAACGCTCCAGAGGTTCTGAGCTTCGGCGGGCGTTTGCTGGGAATAGAGTCGCAGAAAACCTTCGGGGTGCATCATATGCCAGATGCCTTTGGGGTTTGCCTGCCACTGCCATTGTTTACCCAGAAAAAGGTCGTTGAATTCGTCGCTGTCGGGTGGCGTGGCAAGGGGATAACGCCGGCCTACGTTCGGTTTTTTGTAAACCAACACGGGTTCACCTTTACCGTCGCCGTCTTTATCCTCGCCAATCACCGGCCAGTCGTTCACCCATTTCATGGGTTGTAAGTGCACGATTCGCCCGTAGGCTTCTTTATCCTGAAAATGCAGGAACCAATCTTCCGATTTACCATTCACCGGAGCCGTCGTCACCCAGGCTCCCTGGTGGGGACCGTTGATGGGGGAGTTACCCTGATCCATAACGACTTTACGTTCATAAGGACCGTACACATTTTTTGAACGAAGGACCAACTGCCAGCCCGTAGAAACACCGCCCGCCGGAGCGAAGATGTAGTAATAGCCGTTTCGCTTGTAAAACTTAGGGCCTTCAACGGTCGGGTCTTTTTCGTGACCGTCATAGACCAGAACTCCTTCATCCAGCACTTTCGTGCCTTCTTTATTCAGCTTCTTAATGGTTAGTACACTCTTGATTCCTGCCCGACTTCCGGCCCAGCCGTGAACCAGATAAACCTCGCCGTTATCATCCCACAAAGGGCAGGGATCAATTAAGCCCTGACCGCCTTCCACCAGCACGGGCTCCGACCAGGGGCCAGCCGCGTTTTTGGCTTTGGTGAGGTAAATACCAAAATCGGGATCGGGGTAATAGAGGTAAAACTCGTTGTTATGATACCGAATGGCCGGGGCCCAAACGCCATTGCCGTGCTGCGTTTTCGAAAAATGATCGAAAGGAGGCTGCCGGTGCAGAGCGTGACCAATCAGTGTCCAGTTAACCAGATCTTTGGAATGAAGAATGGGTAAGCCCGGAACGGCATCAAAACTGGAAGCCGTCATGTAAAAATCTGACCCGACCCGGCATACGTCCGGGTCGGAGTAATCGGCGTGTAAAACCGGATTTTTATAAGTGCCATTGCCCAGATCCGCCACCCATACTTTAGAGGGCGGCGTAGGTTTCTGAATGACCTGAGCCGTTAAAGGGGTAATTGAAATCAGTGATACTATAAGGAAATGACGCATAAGTTCAGAGTATTGGATTCAGTAGTAGGAAGACCCGTTTTAAAACTTTTAACCTTACTTGCGACGGGTCTGATCCATTTCCAGGGCCAGGAGAATGAAAGGGCCTACTGCTTTAGGATCATTGTCACGCTTAGCTTCCTTAATGTAATACTCGTAAGTGCCCGAGCGGTAGGGGTTACCACCTAAGCCCGCTCCGGCACAGGTATTCATAATGGAAATGTCGCCGTTGTCATCCTTTCGAATCAGGTTTTGTAAAACCCCTTCGTACCCTTTACGCCCCGTCGCCAGATAAGATGCCGGGAGAATCCCTTCACGCACGCCTTTAACCAGAAAATAAGCTAACATGGTGGAAGCCGAAGCTTCCCCATAATTCCCTTCTTTCGGCCCCACATCCATGACCTGATACCAGAGTCCGGTTTTCGGATCCTGATACTTCATCAGCATATCCGCCACGTGAGTGGCAATAGCTACAATCGAGTCCCGCTTGGGGTGTTTTTTCGGGAAAAATTCTAATACATCCACCAGCGTCATGGCGTACCAGCCCAGCCCGCGTCCCCACACGTGTGGCGAGCGACCCGTCTCCGGATCCGACCATTTCTGCTGGCGACTTTCGTCCCAGCCGTGGGCGTACAATCCGGTTTCGGGTTGCTTGTTATGCCGGTCAATCAGGATAATCTGCCGGGCTACTTCATCGTAAAGAGCAGGCTCTTTGAACACCTGAGCATACTGAGCCAGAAATGGGGAGGCCATATACAGCCCGTCCAGCCACATCTGATGCGGATACCGCTTTTTATGCCAGAAACCACCTTCCGAAGTTTTAGGGTGCGTTTTCATCTGATCTCTCAGGCTTTGCAAGGCTTTTTTATACTTCTCCTCGCCCGTTTTTTCATACAAGGCAAATACAAATTTTCCCGCATTTACATTGTCGATGTTATAATCCTCGGCAGTGTAGGTTTTGATGGTTCCATCGGGCTGAATCATCTCATCGGCGTATTCCTTGATATAGGCATAATACGAATCCTGACCGCTGCGTTTCCAGAGTTTTTCCAGTGACGTACACACCAAACCCTGACAGTAACCCCAACGCGGCTCTTTCGAAAAATCGAGCATCCAGCCTTTAGGGTTGCGGTGAATATCCGAATTCGCCATTTGGTTGGCCCATTCCAAAGGTTTCTGTTGAGTTACCTGAGCCTGGGTTCCAAACGTCGTACCTGCCAAAAGAATAGCCAGTGTCGTACTTCGAAAAAAAGGTTGAATCATCTTGAAATAAAGAGGCATAAATCAGTATTGAATAGTCTATAGTGGGAAAACTAAATTATTAGTTATAGCCCGGATTTTGGGTAAACTCGTCTTTATTTTGAAGTACATCCAGTTCTACCCGTGGAATGGGTCGAAGCAGGTGAAAGGCCTGAATGTTTGGAGCCGCGTCGGGATTATTTTTCTTCACGAGTTCGAGTAATTTACCCGTCCGTTTGAGGTCAAACCAGCGTAACTGTTCACCGGAAAGCTCCCGGGCCCGCTCGTCGAGCAGAAAGTCGAGGGTAATCGCTGAAGCCTGCACCTGCATCTGCTGGGTTTTGCCGGGAAGGGCCGCCCGTTGGCGAATAACATTCACGTAGTCAGCGGCTTTGCTGGTATTATTCAACTTCAGACTCGCTTCGGCGGCAATGAGGTAAAGCTCAGGTAAGCGGAACACGAAGGCATCGCGTTTGCTGACAATCACGTCTTTACCGGAACGGGTATTATCCAGGAACTTACGCAAACCAGGAAAACGCTGACGCGGTAATTTGGGGGCACCGTTGGTCTGGTAAATGTCATTAATATCGAAAATGGTGTAGGGTTTCGTGCGGCGATACTCTGCGGATAAAGGTCTTTTACTAACCGCAATTACCGTATCTCCCAAAGCCATACCGGCAGGCAGGGTTTTCGCATCATTGGCCAACCAGGCCGTACGGAACGAACCCTGATAACGGGCATCGCTGGTTTCATCAAATAACTCCAAAAGGTATTTTGAAGGCATATACTGCTGCAAAGGCCGCCCCGTTTCCAGATCGTACTGCCAGCCATTTAAGCCCACAAAAAAGGGACTGTATAAGGTGTGTGCATGGTTACCCCCTTCCCACAACCAGAAATAACCCAGGTCATCGTAGCGACCGTAATCATTGAGCGTGTTATTCTCGGAATAATTTACAAACCAGACGACCTCCGAATTGGTATTGCCGTTGCTGTTACTCATGTCCCACAGGGCTTTATAGTCGCTCATGAGTTTGAAGCTGTATTTGCTGATCACCCGGTCGGCCATGGCCAGAGCTTCCGCATTTTTACCGCGGGTGAGGTACAGGCGAGCCAGTAAAGAAGCCACGGCGGGTTCAGTAATACGACCGCCCTGCGGCGTGACAACCCCTTGTAACTGGGTTAAAGAAGTTTCCAAATCACTGAAAATGAGCTGATAAATTTCATCAACTGAATTCCGGATGGCAGTCATTTCTGCCGAAACTGTTTCCTTCGTCCGTAAGGGAACGGCTCCGAAGGTTTCTACCAAATGCCAGTAATAAAAAGCTCTCAGGAATCGGGCTTCGCCTTCACGAGTCTTCTTAAGGTTATCGGGTAAGGGCGAATCTTTCATTCGTTCAATGGCCATGTTGCAGACGTTGATACCCTTATAGAAACTCTTCCAGACAAACAGCAACCCATCGTTTGTGCCCTGAAGCGTGGAGTTATAATCGTAGAAAGGGTAGGTGCCCGCCGCCGTGTTGGCGTATAGCATTTCGTCCGTTCCGGCTTCGGTTAATAAATGTCCAATTACTTTGCCGTACCAGATTCGGGTAGGGGCGTAACAGGAGTTCACCAGGCTTTCCATGCCTTCGCTGGTTTTGTAGAAGGTATCAGCGGTAACGGTATTTTTGTTGTTTTCGGTGAGAAAATCGGAGCAGGAAAATACGCTCAGCGTGCAAAGTACCAGCAGAATATAGCGAGCAAATGTATATTTTTTCATGATCGAGGTGTCGTTTAGAAGCTGACGTTAAGTCCAAAAACCAGTTGCTTAGTCAGGGGGAAATCCACCGAACCGCCCCGTTCAGGATCATAATCCTTGATTTTACTAAAGGTGAAGAAGTTTTTTGCTGTCGAGTAAAGCGTCACCGCCTGAAGTGGCGTTTTCTTCAGAACCGTAGCCGGAATCTGATAACTCAGTCGGATATCCTTGATTTTCCAGAACGAACCGTCGATGTACTTGAGCGTCGAAATAAATTGATCGGTGCGGTTCAGGTACGGACGAGGATAATCATTAGAAGGATTTTCGGGAGTCCAGTAATTACCAACCGCCGTCGTTCCTCCGGGATAGAAATAACCCAGATAATCGCTGGCAATGGTTTGACCTACGCGAGCATACACCAACACCGAAAGCGAGATATTTTTGAAGGAAAAGTTATTCGTAACCCCACCCGACCATTTCGGAGAAGCCTGTCCCAGGACCACGCGGTCATCGCTGGCGGTGATTTTACCGTCGTTATTCTGGTCTTTTACTTTGATCTCGCCGGGGATTTTATTGTAAAGAGCGGCCTGCTCTTTTTCCTCGGTTTGCCAGATGCCAACTTTTTCGTAATCATAAAAAACGCGGAGGGGCTTGCCTCGGAACCAGGCTTTGGAGACGTCATCCCCACCCACACTCAGGGCCACGATTTCTTCCCGGAAGGTAGCAAAGTTGAGGTCGGTCGACCAGGAGAACTTCTGGGTAGAAACGTTATGCGTAGAAATCAAAAGGTCAACGCCGCGGGTTTTGGTTTTACCTACGTTTGCCACCGTGGTGCTATAACCCGTCAGGGAGGGCAGAATCCGGTCCATTAACAGGTCGCTGGTATGAGTGTTATATACGTCTAAAGTACCCGTAATGCGGTTACGCAGAAATCCGAAATCCAGACCGAAGTTTACCGTTGCCGTTTTCTCCCAGCCTAACTCTTTGTTGGCTAATAACTTAGGCCAGTAACCAAAGGCGGCTGTTTCGTCAAACGAATAGGCTACCCGGCTCAAACCTCCCTGCGTCTGGTAGGCCGCAATGGCACTGTTACCGGAGATACCGTAACTCGCCCGAAGCTTGAATTCCGAGAGAGCATTGACCGAACTCATAAAGGACTCATCCAGGACTCGCCAGGCGGCAGCGACTGAGGGAAAGTAAGCCCATTTATGGCCCGCGGCTAATACCGAAGCTCCATCGGCCCGGAGAGAGGCCGTTAACAGGTAACGATCCTTGAATTTGTAATTCAGGCGTCCGAAAACGGAGCTTAACGCACTCTCATTCAGACTACTTGAGGTAATAATATCTTTGGTATTAGTGCCGAGGTTATAGAACAGAGCCGTTGAAAAAGGCTGATCTTTTCCTTCACCCGAGAAATTCATGGTGCGGTAACTGATCATACTCGTTCCCGCCATGGCGTTGATCGAATGGTTTTTGAAATCTTTCGTATAGGTTAATACGTTTTCCCAGGTCCAGTTTCGATTCCTAATATCAATTAATGCCGAGCGGGAATAGCCATTATTAGCTCCCGCCAGCGTCGTGTTTTTTCCTTCGTAAATCCCCTGCTGACTATTGGCCTGATCGAAACCAAAACTGGTGCGGAAATGAAGGTTTTTCAGGATGGACCATTCCCCAAAACCCAGCATGAAGATCCGGCTACTTGTCGTTTCATTGGAATAATTCGCTGGACTTTCGTCGAGTAAAGGATTAAAGGTAATGGAGCCTGGGAAGGGCATCGGGTTAATCGACCCATCTTCATTATAAGGAATGCCCAGCGTCGAGTTTTTAATCAGATTCCAGAAGCTGGTATTACGGCGTTGCTGTTTAGAGGAGTTGAAGTTCAGCACCATTCCAATCTTGAGATGGTCCGCTACCTGGTGATCGAGGTTAAGGTGTTGCACAAATCGACGAAGCTGATCGTGCTTGAGTAATCCTTTTTCATTGAAATACTCCGAGGATAGCCGGAATTTAGTCTTTTCCCCGCCGCCCGATAAGGCAATGTGGTTACTCTGCACACTTCCATTATGCAGCATTAATCCCGCCCAATCGGTATTAATCCCTTGCTGAATGTTCGGATAAGCGACGTTGAAAATCTTCTGATCATCTGCGGGACTGGCCCATTGTCCGGCGGCCCGGTTAGCTTCTCGGGTCAGAGCTACGTACTGGTCGGTATTGGTTACTCGCTGATAATCAGTGGGAACGTTTAAGCCATAGTAATTATTAAACTCTACTTTGGTCTTGCCCGCCTTACCGCTTTTGGTGGTAATCAGAATAACCCCGTTGGCTCCGCGACTTCCGTAAATAGCCGTTGACGAAGCATCTTTCAGCACCTCCATCGAGGCAATGTCATTGGGGTTAATATCAATGTAAGAACCGTACTGGATTCCATCCACTAGAATTAAAGGCTGATTCGAGGCATTCAGCGAGCGGTTGCCGCGAATGGTAAAATTCATCGGAGCTCCGCTTTCACCGCTGCTGCGGGTCAGGTCCATTCCGGCTACCTTTCCCTGCAATGTTTCCAGGGCATTGGTTACGGGAGTTGAAGTAATCTGAGCTTCACGGATGGAAACCACCGAGCCCGTAAGGTCTTTTTTCTGCACCTGACCATACCCCACCACGACTACTTCTTCCAAAGATCCGGGGTTAGGTTTGAGCGAAATGCTGAGTTCGGTCTGATTCTGGATGTCCACTTCCTGCGTGGCATAACCCACATACGAGCAAAGCAGGCGGACTTCGCCCGAAGACGGAATCGTTAAGGTAAACTTGCCATTTCCGTCGGAGGTGGTGCCTTGTTGAGTTCCTTTGATCAGAATACTTACACCGGGGAGCGGTTCGCCTTTTTCGTCGGTAGTAATACCCGTAATTTTCCGGTCCAACGGAACAACAGCCGTTGCCTCATCCTTACTGTCAATGACAATCAGATTATTAATGATCTGATAACTTAGGTTCAATGGTCCGAATAAGCGTTCCAGAGCATCGGCAACTTTGATCTGGGTAACGTGAAAAGAAAGAGAACGATCCGCCTTGATCGCCTTGGAGCTATAGACAAACTTGGCCGCTGTCTGATTTTCAATCTGATCTAAAACCACCCGTAAAGGCTGATTTTCAGTGTCAATGGTAACGAATTTGTTGAGCACATCCTGAGCCCGGCCGTCCGATCCGAACCCCAGGTTGAGACCCAGGCAAACCAGTAAAAAGGGGAGGAGCGAAAGTTTCATAATCCTCAATAAAATCACGAAAGGAGGGTGAGGCGTCCGGGGACGTAAACAGGTATCATAATTTTTCATACCTTGTACCAAGTTTTGTTAAGTGTGAACGATTTGGCAAAACTTCTCCTCTCTCAGAGGGTAACTCTGAATGTTTCGATTCATAACCGGACTAAAAGAAGGAGATGGGAAGCTGGTCATGCTGCGAACATGGTCAGCTTCTTTTTGTTAGGTTTGAGGCTTTTGGAAAGCGTTACGTTACGCTCCCACCTACGCTCAATTAACAAGACAGGGAAGTCCAGGATAACCGCAAATGATTTTATTAATTATTTGAAAATTGCAACAAATAGTTGCTGAAGAGAGAATTAATATTTAAATAATTCAATAAAATATTGGAAGGGAATAATTAGGTAGGTAAAGGGAAGATACTCCTGAAGGGCGGCTTTGAGCAATTTCTGGGCCTGATGGATGTGGTATTCGATGGTTCGCTCGGGAATGCCTAATTGCTGGGCAATCTCTTTTACCGTCTTGTATTCGAAGCGATTGAGGTGAAAGATCGTCCGCGTTTTTTCGGGTAAGCCCTGCACCTGCCGATTCAGCGAAAGCATGAGTTCATTACAGGCAATTTCTTCTTCCGTGCCCGTATCCGACCCAGTTGTGTATTGCTGGTGAACCAGGTATTTTTCTTTCGTCAGTCTGGATTTGTAGAGGTTAATAACCGCGTACCGAAGCGAAGTAGAGAGATAGGCCGACAGGTTTTCAATCTCCAGTATCTGCCGATTTTCCCATAGCTTAATGAACAAATCCTGAATGAGATCTTCGGGTGATTCTTCGGGCTGAAGTTTACTGCGGGCAATGAGGTATAATTTCTTCCAGTAACGCTTATAGATTTCCTGAAAAGCCGCTTCATCACCGCCTTTCATCCATGAAAGCAGAATAGCATCGTTAATGGTCTGATAATTCATACCTTCTGAATCAGGCTTTTAATGCAATAAATAATCAAATAAATGATATTTCAAATTAGCTATAAAGAAAGGCTGCCAAAGATGAACAGCCGAAAAACCGGAACAGAAAAGCCGCTTGGGTAAAAGACGAAAACGAATGGGTTTACCCTTACAGGGTTTAAATCTTCCTGGAAAAGTTAATAACATACCAGCTTTTTGGTAGTTAATTTGGGTAGATAGTTACTCTAAACCGCTAAGTTTATGATCCGTTACCTGCTTTTTCATCTGTTGTTCTTTAGTACTGGAATTGCATTTTCGCAGCATACTTATCAGGTAACCGGAAAAGTAGATGCGTTGAAAGAGGGAGATAAGATCTTTCTGATTTACAATTCAGGAGATCAGCAAAAGGTAGATTCTACCCTGGTAAAAAATGCTCGTTTTGAGTTCAAAGGCAAGCTGGAAGTTCCGGTTTTGGCGAGCTTGTTTCTTCATGATAATCCTTATGTAACGAAAAATACGTCGGCCCGTAATTGGGATTATTTACGCTTTTATCTGGAGCCTTTGCCCATAAAAATGCAGGCAGCTGATTCACTCAAACACCTTCAGATTACGAACTCGCCCAGCAATCAGTTACATAAGGAATTACAGGGAATGCTGAAAGAAAATGATCGGGAATACTCGGATTTTGTGAAAGCAGCTCACAAGCTTTCGCCAGATCGTAAAAAAGACAAGGCGGTGTATGATAGCCTTGCAACCATTGAAAATGAGTTATTACAGCAATCGTATGAAATTCATCTGGCCTTTGCCGAAAAGCACCCTGACGCCTACGTTGCCCTGATTAGCTTAGACCACGTTGCGGCCCAGAAAGGAATGAGTGAAAGAGCAGGGAAGGTGTATGAACGGGTGAGTCCAGCATTAAAAAATACGCCTCTGGGGAAAGGGATTCCGGTTAAACTCGTAGCTCTGGAACGGACGGCAATAGGAGCTATCGCTCCCGATTTTGAACAACGCACGCCCGAAGGCAAGCTTATCAAACTTTCCAGTTACAATCAGAAAAAATACGTGCTGGTAGACTTTTGGGCCAGCTGGTGCGGTCCCTGTAGGGAGGAAAACCCGAATTTGACGAAGGCTTATGAGCAATACAAGGATAAAGGATTTACCGTATTAGGAGTTTCGCTTGATAACCCAGGACAGAAAAACGCCTGGCTAAAAGCCATTGAAAAAGATGGACTGGTCTGGACGCAGGTTTCTGACTTGAAAGGCTGGGAAAACGAAGCCACCAAAATGTACGGGATTCGAGGCATTCCAGCCAATTTCCTGTTGGATCCTTCAGGAAAAATCATCGCCAAAGACCTTCGCGGCGAAGAGCTTCATGAGGAGTTAAAGCGAATTTTTAAGGACTGATGTTCCAGCCGTTGTTGGTGTTTAGCGAAGCGTCACCAACAACTATTTACTAACCGGGGCATATTGAAACGTGGGTGTAATTGATATTTGTCATTATTAATCAATCAAGTTATGCACGAACATCAATATCCAGCCTTCTTCACAGCTACGATTCTTTCATGGAAACATGTACTTAAACCCGATAAATATAAACAACTAATCATCGATAGCTTAAGATTTTTAGTGGTCCAAAACCGAGTGATTGTATATGGCTTCGTGATTATGCCTAATCATATTCATCTACTTTGGAAAATAAACCCACCCTTTGCTAAATCTGAAGTGCAGCGAGATTTTTTAAAATTCACAGGTCAGCAAATTAAAAATGATATAAAGAAAAACCATCCGGCTGTTCTGGAAAAGTTAGTAAGTACGCAGGCGGATCGCAAGTATCAGATTTGGGAAAGAAATGCTTTATCAATTTACTGTTATTCATTAAAGGTGATGCAGGAAAAGCTTCAGTACATTCATACGAATCCTGTTCAATCACACTGGAATTTAGCTGCTATACCCGAAGATTATTATTATTCTACTGCCCGATTTTATGAGCTGAACAAGGATGATTTTGGCTTTATCACTCATTATGCGGAATAGTTGTTGGTGACGCTTCGCTAAACACCAACAACGGCAGGAAACACCAACAACGGCAGGAATCTATTTAAAAGAACTATTGCGTATAAGTGTATCAAATAGGTAAATTCAGAAAACGTTAAGGACAGATTAATGATGAACATTTACGAAGTAAATTATATATGGCTTAGTTGTTAGTGACGACTCGCTAAACACCCATAGTTGTAAAACTATACTTCCTTTAAAGTATTCTCATTAATATCATAATGAAATACCTTATCGAAGAAAGTAAATGGTAATAAATTGCCATTATTTATCCACTTTCCTATATCTAAAAAATAACGTTGTGCTAAAATTGTATTAATACTCACATCTGGATCAAATTCGATGCCTGATGAAATAGGTAATTCAGGGAAATAGCTAAAAGAAGATGAATCGCTGTCTGAATACTCTATTCTAAATAATTGTTGATCATAAATAAGTTTCCTTGATATAATTAGTTTCTTATCTTTATGTTTTTTAGGCATTATTATTTTATTAAAATAGGGTAAATAATAGTCTGAGTTAAGAATACTATTAGTTGCATCATCGATAATATTTTCATTCATACCTAACTTTGACACATATTTTTTTATTCCTTCTCCTAATGATATAGTGAATGGTTTTAATAAAAGATCTCCTTTTAACTCATTATAGTCATAGTGAATGAAACAATGAGACCTTCCCATATAATTAGAGGATTTATCAGCTACTCTTGGTTCATAAGGTATATAATTCAATAGAGTGTCCCTAGTAATAACCATTATTAACACTTTCGTACTAGTAATTTCAAGAGTAGAAAGTCTTCCTACATATAGTGAACCAATATGTAACATTAATAATTTTATTCGATTATATATATAATCACTTTCAGAAATTTCTCTAATTAAGTCTGGTCTAATTTCAGCAAGTCTCATGTCCTTAAAGTTTTATAATATCATTAATAATTTTTTATGCTGTTCCTGCTGTTGAAAGGAGCTTCACTTGAAAAAATACATCCCTCTTACCTGTCATCCAGAGCGAAGCGAAGAACCCTACCTATTGTTCAAGCAATTCTCCAGCAGGGAAGTATACCCCAAACCCAGAGAAGGTCTCTCCCTGCGATCGAGATGACAGGTAGGAGGTAGGTACCCTTTTATACTGGTGCAGAGCTTTAGCTAACCCCTACCAGTAATGGCCTAAGAAGTTGTATGAACAATATCGACGAAGTAATGCATGAACCGCTAGCTTACCTAACATTACTTCAACAGCAGCGGCAATCCCGAAACCATAAAAACGGCTTCAGACGCTTTTTCAGCGACGTATTGATTCGCCCAGCCCTGTAAATCCGTGAATTTTCGTCCTAACGTAGTCTCGGCGTGTAAACCCATGCCGATTTCATTGGAAATGATGAGAAAGGTGGCAGGAATTTCCAGTAAGGCATCAATTTCAGCTTTGAAAGCTACTAGTGTGGATTCAATGTTGCTATCATGGGCCATGAAGAGGTTGGTTAACCATAAGGTTACGCAGTCAATCACCACGACGCGATGGGCCAGTGGAAGGGCCGCCAGGTTTTGCTCCGCTTCCAGACTCGTCCATTCCGGGCCGCGTTCCTGCTGGTGCCGTTTCACCCGCTCGGCAAAGTCGTCGTCCCAGATTTTAGCCGTGGCTACGTAAACGGGATTTTCGGCTAAAGCCAAAGCCCGCAGCTGAGCGTAACGACTCTTTCCGCTGCGGGCTCCGCCGGAGATATAGATGATCATTCGGCGGACTTAAAGCGTTTGTAGAGAAAGAGTTGCCATTTTTCTTCGGCTACGCCCGCCTGATCCATTTCGGCTCGGGCTAGAGTAAAGAACAGATCCGACAAACGGTTAATGTACGCCGGAATGGCCTCGTGTACTTCATCCGTTTTGATGAGTGATACCAATCGGCGTTCACCGCGACGCATTTGGGTACGGATCATGTGACACAGGGCCGATACTTCGTTGCCGCCGGGTAAGAGGAAATAATCGGAAGGCGAAGTCATGGCGGCTTCCAGTTCGTCAATCCAGGTTTCGCAGAACTCGGCTCCGTCAACGGGCATGGGGTTCTTGTTCTCTTTTTTGGCATCCGAAGGGCGGGCCAGGTGAGACATCATGTCCATCATATCCTTCTGAATTTTGTGAAGGTTGGTCTGCCAGGGATGCTCATTCCCGAGTTTCACCCGTAACAAACCAATGGTGGAGTTCACTTCGTCCAGCGTTCCGATGCACTCGACGCGAACATTATCTTTATCAACCCGGCTGCCGCCAAATAATCCCGTTGTGCCTTTATCGCCTTTTTTAGTGTAAATCTTCATAATAGTAACGGTGTTAATACCGAGTGGAAAGTTCCTGTAGTAAATCCTGAATAGAAGTAACGAAGGTTTGTTCGTCAATACACCAGCCTTCGTCAGTAACCCGAACGGCATGTTCGGCAAATTCCTGAATCTGGTAGCCTTCGCGAGACAAGGCTCGTCGCGTCCAGAAGGAAGCAGCGGAGTTACCGCGTACCTGTAAGGCTGGCCCGGTTGGTGTAGGATACATTTGAAAGGTGCCCGTAGTGCGGTCAAAGGCAAAGCCCGAAGCAGCAAACGTTCGTTCGAACGATCCATTTAGTACCAGATCTTCAGGAACGCCGTGCTCAAATGTTCCCTTTGCTCCCATGAGCCATAACTCATCCGCCGCCTGAAGAGCCAGGTCCAGTTCGTGCGTAGATAATAAAATCGCTTTACGCGTGTGTCGGGCCAGCTCGTGTAATAGCCGCATCAGTTCTACCCGACTGGGTAAGTCAAGGTGAGCCGTCGGTTCGTCGAGTACAATCAAATCGGTGTCCTGAGCCAAAGCCCTGGCCAGCATTACCTTCTGCCGTTCGCCGTCGCTCAACTGAGGTAGTCGCCGATGAATGAATGAGGTGGTGCCCGTTAATTCCAGGGCCCGGGTTACCTTCGTCTGATCTTCCGAAGTTAGCTTTCCGAGCCAGTTGGTGTACGGCGTTCGACCCAAAGCCACCAGTTCACCAACCGTTAAATGGCCTACCTCGATCCGTTCCGTTAAAACCAGACTTAATTTTTTAGCCAGCTCAGTCGGTGGAATTTCGGGTAATAATTGATTGGTAATAAATACATCTCCGCCTAAGGCCCTTTGCAAACCCGAAAGCGTTCGCATGAGCGTGGATTTTCCGGCCCCGTTCGGACCTAGTAAACACACCAGTTGCCCTGCTTTCAGCTGCACCGACAAAGGACCCGCCACCTGATGTGCATCATAACCGATGCGTAACTGACTCGTATGTAATAACAGGTCCGCACTCATGAGAAAGAAGCCCGAAGGTTATGCCGACTCACAATCATCCAGATGACGACCGGAGCTCCCAGCAGGGATGTAACGATATTAATTGGTAGTACAGATTGAGTACCGGGAAGTTGAGCAATGCTATCACAGATGAGCATAAGGATACTACCGATAAGCCCACTGGCCGGAATCAGAATCCGGTGGTTGGATGTGCCGAGCAAGGAGCGGGTCAGGTGAGGAACGGC
>CAJYHS010000204.1 GCA_913774715.1 uncultured Siphonobacter sp.
TCCTGATCCGTAGGATGGCTCTCCCGGGGACCGTCCAAGGCTACGTACAGTTCTTTGGGACGTGCTTCTCTTATTTTTGAGAATACCTGAACAGATAAATCAGGCCTGTTGAACATCAAAAACAAAACCGGAGTTTCCAGTTGTATCATACAAGTATTAAGTAACTTTTCTCTTTTCTTTCATTGGTCCTATAGGTTTATAGTGGTTCAGATCTATCAATTAAGTTAATCATTCTTGAATAATTAACTATTTAAAGGTTTACCTTAATTACTTGTACAAGGCATGTTAAATACCTTAGTTATATTACTGCTATTGTTTCCAATCAACAGACCTACTTGCGTCTAAAGGGAACTGCTAAAAATCAGATCAGTTAAATCAAATCAACTTATTAAATAGCTATACAGCTTACTGTTTATTCTCTATAAATATATATTTAACATAAAAGAATGCTTTACTAAGTACAACCAATACTATTCCTATTACAAAAAAGATTCCCCCTCCTAATACAATGGTTTTAAGTAGGCCGGTCCGTTTTAATTCTAATGGTAATACGGGGTAATCTACAATTTGTAAAAGCATGGGCTGCCTTTGCATAGCTAGCCTTGTTAATTGTAAGTTCTTTGTTAATTCAGCTAATAGGGCCTTATTGGTTTCGGCATCTATAACTTTCCGCTGCGATTCTACCCGAACCACTTGTTGGCTCGGATTAGCATTAGGAGTATTATCTATTGCTACGGCTACTCCCTTTATGGAAGCATTTAAGCTACTTTTTACTGAATCAACCTGTCTTTGTAAAATTTCTACATTTCTTAAATCATTAGCATTTTTATTTTCTTTATAAAAGAGGGATACCTGACTCACTAATTCATCTATGAAAACCTTACAGAACACTTGATTATCGCCGATAAAACTAGCGTAAATAACATCACTTTTTCTATCCGGTTTTTCAATAATGAGATTGCCTTTTACAATATTTCTGCAAATACCATTTACTACACTATCTTCTTTAATACTCCTTTTAGATTTATCAACATTGAATTTTATATCGCCATGTTCACTCTTTTTCCATTTATCTCTTAAGCCATTTAATCTGACATATTCGTCAATGATTAACTCATTGGTATTCCTAAAATTTGAGTATAGAACCTTTTCTAATATGGATCTCGATTTAAAAAAGGTGATAATATTATTTTCATCAAATAAAGATCCTGACCCTCCACCTACATCTAGACCTAGCTGAGAAGCGATTCCTGAATATCCCCCGGCCGCTACTCCTGGACCCGCCACTATAAAAGAATATTCTGCCGTGTAACTGCCTTTGTGCGTATTAAAATAGTATATACCCAATCCTACACCGATCATAGCAAATAAGGCTAATACCTTCCATTTACTTATGATGTACTGTATCCAATGAACCAAATTCTTTGTCAGTTCACTAGATTGAACCGTTTTGGAATCCATTATGTATTGAGAATTCTCAGACATTCTTAGGGTTCGGTTATTTTCTTAAAATAGCAAAAATGATAGCGGCCAGAGAAGCCATACTAGTACTTAAGCCAATCCAGCTCTGAGCATTCATCGTTTCTTTCTTTTCCCGTTTGCGAGGTACGTAGATCTGAGTTCCAGGCTCTATTTCCGGGTAAACCTTCCAAACCAGGAATCGTCGCGTCGCCTTTACTTCGCCATTGGCATGAATGACGTACGATTTTCTTCGTATGGCATTTTGAGTAAAGCCCCCACTGTTGATGATGTATGACTTGAAATTTTTCTTATCAAATACTACGTTTTTAGGTTTGAGTACCTCGCCGTTGATTTTTACTAACTGGCTAATCATGGGCACGACGATAATATCTCCGCTTTGCATCAACAAATCCCATTTGCTTCTGGGAGACTTCATAATGGCTGGCAAATCGATACCAATATTCTCAGAGCCTCTTTGTAACGTTGCTGCTCTTGCATAAGCATAGGCACTGAAGCCTCCTGCTCTTTCTACAATATCAGAAATTCGTTCATCCTTCCGACTCAGAGTAAAGTAACCTGGACTCATCACCTCACCCTGAATTTGAACCGAACGTTGTATTTCATAGCCTGAAACCGTAAAGACGGATACGATATCAAAAGGCTCAAGTTTATACTTTGACGAAGCTAAATTGAGATCTTTATCTATGGACAAGGTTATGATATTGGCTAATTTCGCATCTTTAGCCATCCGGTCACTATCTTTCACCCGACGGGCAATTTCAACGCGTTGGGTATTAGCACCCTCCGCAAGTCCACCTGCCATCAGAATAAGGTCTTCCACGGTCATGCCTTCAGAGAAAGGAAAGTTGCCCGCTTTACGAACACTACCATTGACCGTTACATTGTACGTTTCTCTTAAATCAAAAATAGAAGGAATGGTAATGACGTCTTCCCTTTTTAGTTGCAAGGTATCGTATACTCCCTGAGCGGCATCTTTGACCTGAAACTGAATGATCTGCGTTTCATTGTTATCATTGAGGCGAGTTACGTATCCCCTTTCGGTAAACGCATCCTGTTTTAATCCATCGGCCTGTTTTATCAATTCTGATAACTTTAAGCCCTCGATTAATTCAAACTGACCCGGTCTGTAAACAGCCCCATTGATGGTGATCCGGTTTGTGAAGCGATCCAGAATCTGATCTACAATGAATTTATCACCTTTTTTAGGGATATACGTTTTGATATCTTCATTGACAATATCTTTTACTTTCTTTTCAGTATCAGTGAGTTGTACGGTTTTTATACGGGTGGTGTAAGCAGAATCGGTAAGCCCTCCGCTGTAATTAATTACATCCTGAAGCGTTTCTCCTTCCTTTACTTCATAAATCCCCGGACGTTTAACCTCTCCCTCAATGGCCACCCGAACCTGATATACCGGGATACGGATAATGTCATCGTCCTGTAAGTAGATATTATTTTTCACATCCCCCTTTTGAAGAATATCATAGATATCGAGTACTTTAAATACGCGAGCATTACGAATCACTTCGATTTCCCGAAATGAACCATTCTTGGTGGGACCTCCTGAAGCGTATAAAGCATTTAAAACCGTCTGAACAGACGTCATGGAGTAAGTGCCAGGTTTTTCTACTTCCCCAATAATGGTAACCTGGATAGTTCTGATATTAAGTAAGCTTACGTCAACATAAGTACCTGCCCCAATGGCATAATTATTAGCTCGCAGGCGATCTTTAATTAACTCCGTAGCTTGTTGTATTCGCTTGCCCCCAATATAGACTTTCCCCATCCCGGGAATCATGACATACCCTTCAGGATTAACTGTTACTTTCCAGTCTACTAGGGATTTTCCATAAACGCTGATTTCTAATTGGTCTCCAGGCCCTACAATGTAGTTGACAGGCATGGGTCTATTGGCGTTGACATCAAACAAATTGGCCATCGAAAAAATTTGAGAACCGTACAGAGGTAACCCTGCGTTCTCGATGGCTTTAGGCTGTTCAAACTTGAATTCTTTTCTACCCTTTACGGTATTGACGATATCTTTGTTATCAACGTCGAGCTGGCCTTCTTTTTCTTTTAAGGCACTAATCCTGGTTTTTAATTTTGCTACTTCCTCAGGAGGCAATCCCCTTGATAAAACAACTTTTTCTAACTGATCATCAGCAATGCCTTCCGCTCTGATCTGGGCAAGAATAGCTTCGACTTGTTCATCCGTCAGAGCATCTACTTTGATGGAAGATAAATTCTCCTGATTAACGATCTGTGCACTAGAATTCTGTCCATTGGCAAGTATTAATATCAGAGCTAATACTACTGAATGAACGAGTAATTTCAACTTCATTTTACAATGATTCAGTTAAGTATGTACTTAATTTAGTAGGCCCAGATATTATCCTGATCAAGCAAGGTATACCTAGAAAATTATCTTCGTAAGAGTTTTCTCAAAAGGAGCAATGACGCCTTCAATTGCTTTAGCCAAGAAAACATATGAAATGAAGAGGTAAGGAAGGAAAGTACTGACTCCATTAGTTCTCTTCATAAACCGGGATTCAATAGGATCAGAATTCTAGTAGCTTATCTTTTTCCGGGTAGCTTAAATAGCCTTAAAAAAAATAAAGTTAAAATTCTGATTTACTGAATATTACCCCGTAAATGAGTCAGTAAAAATAAAAGTAAAAACATTCATAATTTGATATCAGGATTGGTAAAACATGTAATAAACGCTCACAAAGTTAACATATTACATGAAAGCACTACAAAAACTGCTTAAGTCTATGCAGAAACTTTCGGTAATGGAAGGACAAAGGAACTCGTAAACCATGAATTGTCCAAGCCTTCATATTCAACCGATGTTGATCTATAATGTTTTTAACACTTCGGTTTGACTCACCGCCGATTCTCATATGAACCAGGCAATCATCAATCCAGTACGTAGGCAGCTGATGTACTCGCATGGCTCTAAAAGTAAGCTCATAGTCAGCTCCTAAGCGAAAATTCATGTCAATATAACCAATCTTCTCATAAAGAGATCGCTTTGCAAAGAAGGTGGGATGGGGGGGCATTTCGCCGTATTCAAAAAACGTATGGTCGTAAGCCCTGGATTTCCAGTCACGAATTACTTTCGTGAGCGATACATCCATATACTTTAAATTTCCATACACGGCTTCAGTCGAAGGATTTACTTCAAATGCCGCCATTACCTTGCTCAATACCTGACTATGGGCATATACGTCATCGGAATTCAAAATGCCTATTACGTCTCCCGTGGCTCGCTTCAATCCCTTATTCATGGCATCCCAGATGCCCTTGTCAGGTTCACTGACCAGCTGAGCGATCCGATCTTTATAAGGTTCTAGTTTAGCAAGCGTATCATCCTTCGAGGCTCCGTCAATAATAATATATTCAATAGAAGGATAGTCCTGGGATAAAACTGAACGAACCGTATCCTCAATTGTAGCTGCTCCGTTGTAAACAACCGTTATAATAGAAATCTTAGGCAGATCCGACATATTTCAGATATCATTCGCCAGTCAAGCAGTTGACCCGGCTTAAATAAACTTAAGTTTTCGAGCCGCGAAGGCACACATTTGTAATAAAATGAAACCGTGTTTGAAGCGGGAAATATTGGTATCACCGTAGGTTCGCTCGCGGTAACGGATCGGCACTTCCACAATTTTGAGATTGAGCTTGAAGGCTCCAAAAATCAGGTCAAAATCACCAAAGGGATCAAAATCACCAAAAAACTTACGATTGGCAATCAATCGGTAATAATCCGTTCGGAAAATAACTTTTGTTCCGCACAAGGTATCCTTGAATGGCCTTTCCAATAACCATGAAAACAGCAAACTGAAAAATTTGTTACCTAAAAGATTAAGAAAACGCATCGCTTTCTTTTCCATCGGATATACCAGTCGCGAACCATTCACGAAATCACCCTTGCCAGAAGCAATGGCGTTATAAAATTTGGGTAAGTCTTCGGGGGGAACCGTTAAATCGGCATCCAGAATCATTAAAATATCACCTGTAGCTACAGCAAAGCCGTTTCGAACGGCATTACCCTTGCCTTTCCCATCCTGCTGAAGAATTTTGATATCGAAGCGATCTTTGTATTCTTCGGCAATGCGTTGAATGGTAGCCCAGGTATCATCCGTTGAGTTACCTTCTACAAAGATGATTTCCTGATGTTTGCCAAATGCGGGCATCCGGAGCAATGCATTTTCAATGTTGCCGCTTTCATTCCGGGCCGGAATCACAATGCTTGTGGAAAAACGATTTTCCCAATGTTCTACCTCCTGATGTGGTTTAGCAAAGCTGTATTGATTAATGGACAAATGACGAATGATCGGCATCTTGGCCATATATTTATTCAGGAACGTAGAAAGTAGCGGGATGTAAACGGGACATAGCATCCGAAGGCTATTCCGATAGACATCAAATCCGGCTAATTCCAGCAGGTTGTCCACGTCCATTCGGGAAAGCCAGTTCTGCCGGGGAGTTTTACGTTTGATTCCCAGCCATTCCGCAAACTTGAGAAAGGGCTCCCAAAGGAAATTATAGTAATTGACGATGACTTTCGTTCGCTCGTGACAAAGCGGCCGTAATTGCTCGAAAAGAGCCTGCACATCATCAATGTAGCCAATCAGGTTAGATAGGATAATGAGATCATACGTTTCGTTCAACTGCATATCCTGAGCCGTCATTACTTCAAAACGTACGTTTGGGTATTGCTGACGAGCCGCCCGAATCATTCCCTCACTGAAATCGATTCCGGTTTTTCTTGATCCTCTGATCTCACCGAGGAGTTCTCCCGTACCACAACCCACCTCTAAGATGGATAGGTCTTCGTGCGAGAAGTAATTACAGTAATTCGTAATCTCATCCCAATAGTATTTCTTCTTACGACGATAGGAAACCTGACTTGAGGCGATCCGTTCAAAATAATCCAGATGGGTGAATTTGTCCTGATTCAAAAGCTGACCTGATTCTTGCATAGGGGTAATACTCGAATTAGCAAAAGTACAACCGATCGCCTCCCCATACTCAATGCTCGCCGGATTAATTCTGTCATGCGGAGAGAAATCCCTTCTAGGCCTGAAAATAAAGTTTCTCTAAACAGATCAAAACATTCAGTAGCCCTTTTTAGTTATTAATCAAGCTGTAACTATTCTTCACCTAATCACCGGAAACCATTATTTCATTCATTGATTTAAAATTCCTCTATCCTTTTCATACCTAGTACAGCATTAAATGAATTTACATTTCATTGAAAGTAACCATCAACTACTACTGTTAATGTGTCTTTTTTAAGGTCATGTACATCCGGATTATCCAGTAATGTATCAACTGAAATAGAATTATCTTTTACCTCTCTCTATTTGATGATTGTACCCAGATCTTATTTCAGGGTATTTATTTAACCACATTTATTCAATACTTATTAGCTTTTTATTTTTCTTTTTTGATAATACCAAACCCTCATTAGTAATTCATAAACTTTATAATTGAATGAAATCAAGTTCATCCGCTCACCAGCTTGAACTCTTTGATCTCCTTCGCGGTGTAGCTATTTTATTAGTTTTTGGATATCACTGGCATATCCACACGTTAACTGACTCTTTTCCAGTTACCAGTCAGTTTATTTTTAATGAACCTATCAACTTTACGAAACTCTACAATACCTTTTCACCACTTGCATTTGGGCACGTGGGAGTTCAGCTATTTTTAGTCATTAGTGGCTTTCTGATTCATTATTCTTACTTAAGAAAAGGAGAAATATTTGATGGAAGGGAATTTTTTTCCCGACGATTCTGGCGGATTTATCCTCCGTACATTTTAGTCCTATTATTTTTTGTTAGTATCAATTACTATCAAAGCAAATACTATTTGACGGACCCGGTTGGCAGAGAGTCGCTTTTCAGCCATCTCTTCATGATTCATAACTTATCGGGTGATAGTCGCATTATTTTTGGTATTAACTCTTCTTTCTGGAGCATTGCTCTGGAAGTGCAGCTCTATTTACTTTATCCTCTTTTCCTATATTTGAGAAAGAAATGGAATATTTATAACCTATGCTGGGTTTTGTTTATCTGGCATATTGTCAGTATTTCTTACTTATACTATACGCAAAGTCATAAACTGAGTGAGATTGCATTTGTCGCTCACTCCTGGATTATCTGGGCATTAGGAGCACTCGTTGCGGAGAATTATTATCACCAAAAGCGTACCTTGAAAATTTCAGACCCTGCAATTCTGTTATGTATTTTACTTTTCATTGTAAGTAAGGTTTTTCTAAATCTTTTTGCTTATCTATCCTTTTTATTAGCCGCTATTTTATTTACCATTATTATTGATCGATTACTATTTTCTTCTTTCCTGTATCATAAAAAGTATCAACGGATTGAAAAATTCATTGTTTATATTGGTTTATGTAGTTACAGTGTTTATTTAATACATCAGCCTATTCTGGGTACTTTAATTGATATGATTAATACCTTAAACGTTAATTATTACTTTAGGACATTGCTTTCTCTCCTATTACCTTTCTCAATCATTTTCAGTATTTCCTATTTACTTTATTTGTTTGTAGAACTAAAATCCATTCAAGTCGGGTATTTTATTAGTTCAAAAGTCAGCAAAAGAAAAAGGGTCTGAACATGACATCCAGACCCTTTTTTATATATCTAATTACTTCTACTATAAATCAGCAAAAGCACCTTTGCTTTCAGCACGTTTACGCTCGTTTTCGTCGAGGTAAATCTTACGCATACGCATCGATTTTGGAGTAATCTCCAGGTATTCATCTTTCTGGATGTATTCCATAGAATCTTCCAGTGAGAAGTTAACCTTAGGAATGATCCGAACGCTATCGTCAGTACCTGACGCACGCATGTTCGTTAATTTCTTGGCTTCCTGTAAGTTTACAACAATGTCGTTGTTACGGTTGTGAGCACCTACTACCATTCCTTCGTAGATATCTTCGCCCGCATCGATGAAGAAGCGACCGCGATCCTGAAGTTTATCAATAGTATAAGCCGTTGCCGTACCGGTTCCCTTAGAAATGATTGAACCGTTGATCCGTCCAGGGATTGGGCCTTTGAAAGGCTCATATGCTTTGAAACGGTGTGTCATTACAGCTTCACCGAAAGTAGCAGTCAATACGTCTGAACGCAGACCAATCAGACCCCGTGAAGGAATGTTGAATTCCAGGTGTTGTACGTCACCTTTAGGTTCCATAATCATCAGCTCGCCCTTACGTTGCGTAGCTAATTCGATTACTTTACCAGCCGTTTCTTCAGGAACGTCTACTACCATTAACTCGATAGGTTCGTGACGAACGCCGTCGATGTCTTTGTATAATACCTGAGGCTGACCTACTTGTAATTCGTACCCTTCCCGACGCATCGTTTCGATCAGAACTGACAAGTGAAGGATACCACGACCAAATACCAGGAAGCGGTCTTCGCTGTCCGTTGGCTGTACGCGTAAAGCCAGGTTTTTCTCGATCTCTTTGTACAGACGATCGCGTAAGTGACGAGACGTTACGAATTTACCTTCTTTACCAAAGAAAGGTGAGTTATTGATCGTAAAGAGCATACTCATCGTTGGCTCATCTACGGCAATACGCTCTAAAGGCTGAGGATTGTCGAAATCAGTAACGGTATCACCAATTTCGAAGTCTTCCAGACCAGTAAGGGCACAGATATCACCGGCACCTACTTCTGAAACTTTCACCCGGCCTAAACCTTCAAATACCTGAACCTCTTTGATACGAACGCGTTTAACCGTTCCATCTGCTTTACAAAGGCCCATAGAACCGCCTTCTTTCAGTGTTCCCTGGAATACACGACCGATCGCGATACGACCTGTGAATTGAGAGAAATCTAAAGAAGTAACCTGCATTTGAGGGATACCTTCGGGCTGAGGAGCGGGAGGAACGCTTTCTATGATCGCGTCTAACAGAGGACTGATGTCTTCCGTTTTGTTACGGTAATCAGTGCTCATCCAGCCACCTTTACCTGAACCAAACAGGGTTGGGAAGTCTAACTGATCTTCCGTTGCCCCCAGGTTGAACATCAGGTCAAATACGTTTTCCTGAACTTCTTCAGGACGGCAGTTTTCTTTATCTACCTTGTTCACCACCACGATTACTTTCAGGCCTAAAGAGATCGCCTTCGATAATACGAAACGGGTCTGAGGCATAGGACCTTCAAAGGCATCGACGAGCAAACATACGCCGTCGGCCATTTTCAGTACGCGTTCTACCTCACCCCCGAAGTCGGCGTGACCTGGAGTATCGATGATGTTGATTTTAACGTCTTTGTAACGAACCGATACGTTCTTTGAAAGAATCGTAATTCCGCGTTCGCGTTCCAGATCATTGTTGTCGAGAATCAGGTCGTTGAATTCCTGGTTTTCCCGGAAGAGTTTGCTGTAGTGGATGATTTTATCCACCAATGTGGTTTTGCCGTGGTCAACGTGGGCAATAATGGCAATGTTACGGATGCTTTGCATCGGAGAAGAAAGTTTTCTGATGTCGTTGTTTCAATTATCCGCAGCGTGTACCATCGGTGCCATGCACCACCTGCCATTCCATTCTATGAATCACAGATCTTTAGTTTACGGATAACCGTCAGTGAAAATGCCCGCAAAATTAGAAATTTTCCGGCTTGTAATCACTATCTTCCTGAATAATAATTTATTAGATAAAGTTCCCGGCCCTAAATTTTTACTCCTTATGTTCTAGATAAACCTTTTTGAATTAAATTTTGTCTCCTCACTATACCCTTCATCTTAGTTACCACAGCCATGAATTTCACCCCCTTGAAATATCGCTTTGTAGCCGCCAATGAGCAAGCAGCTCAGCGTTATACCCTTGTCCTCCTGCATGGTACGGGCGGCGATGAGAATGATTTGGTCAGTCTGGCCGAAGAATTAACGGAAGGCCAAACGAACTTATTAGGCTTGCGAGGAAACGTTCTGGAAAACGGTCATACGACTCGCTTTTTTCGCCGCATGGGAACGGGAATTTTCGACCATGCCGATTTACATTTCCGGACGGAAGAGTTAGTGACCAGCCTTCAGGAAGTCGCTACCAAGCTAGGTTTCGATCAAAGCAAGCTAATCGCTCTGGGTTACTCTAATGGTGCCAATATTGGTGGAGCCATTCTTCAGAAATATCCCAGTTTATTAAGCGGTGCGGCTTTTTGGCGACCCATGTTACCCTTGCCTGAAGAAAAACCGCTGGACTCCAATAAAGCTCCAGTGTTGTTAACTTCGGGTAGTTCAGATCCTTATTACCAGCCCAAGGCCATGAAAGACTATGAACATCTGCTGGAAACGGCTGGCTTTCAGGTGCAGCATGAGTTAATCCCGAGCAGCCATAACCTAACGCAAAAAGATTTGCAGTTAACCAAAGACTGGTTGAAAACGCACTTTAATATCTAACAAAGAAAAGAGCGACGAAATCTCGTCGCTCTTTTCTTTAGTTAACAAATTTCACAGCACCATAATTAGAAGTAATTCGCACGGTACTTCCTCCTTTACCTACCTTACCTTTATAGACTTTGGTAGTTTTGGGTACGTATCGCTGCCGGGTATCATCGGTTCCATCGTCTTTAATCTCGAAGTTAATCGGTAAAGCATTCGGGTAACCGAAATTAGCGTAAGTTACTGTTATGTCGAAGTCAATGTCCTGATTATCCCGAACGGGTAGACGGACCGTGGTATAATTACATCGAACATCCAGATTTTTCACTGAGCTTGCTAAAACGGGTAACTGAAGATTATCCGAGTAATTAATATTCAAGCGTCCCTGTTCTTTGAGTTTACCAATTTTGCCTTTTGAATACTGAACTGTTGCATCCAAATCGGCTACTTCTTCCAGCATTAACGAACCGTAATTAATAATCAATCGCAGACGATCTGCTTTATCCAGTTCCAATTTTGAATACTGAATTTTCAGGTTTCCTTCATTCAGCTGACGAATGACAGCTCTCCCATATTCTACTCGAATATCATTATCCGCATTCATCAGACGGTCGGCTACAAAGTCGCCGTACTGCGTATTGGCCCGTAAAGGAGCTGAGAAATCCGCTAAAGTAGCGTTCGCAAACCGACTTTGCAGATCCAGTGGCATATACTTGGGCATGTAAATCGTATAACTGATTTTTACACCTCGGCTCTTGCCGTCACTATCCCCTGAACGCCCCCAGCTTCGCCAGTTCCAATTTCCACTTTTAGGTTCGTTATATCGGGTTTCCAGTCGAATCTGATTACCCGCCCGAGCTTCGTCAATGCCGATAGCTTCAATAAACCGCTGAGCCTCCTCTTCATCTTTGCCATATCCCATGATGACAATCTCAGCCCGGACTTCATTTTTATCCCACACGTTTACCTTCGTTTCGCCGTGTTGATTAGAGATAAAAAGGCGATCTCGCTGCGATACACTGAAAGATTTAACAATACTGCGTTTACGTTCTGAAAGCGTTCCGGTCTGGTCAAAAGCCAGCAGGGGTAACACCCAAAACAAGGCCAGGCCCACTCCGCTAAATAGTCTTCTCATGGCTAGGTTTGGATATTTTTTGAATGATTTGTAATTGGCGATTCAGAATATCAAGCTGCATCTGTAAATTTTGAATCATAGCTTCTACGATTTCTTCCTGATTAGGTGTTTGAGGTAACTCAGAACGTAAATTCTGATAATCAACATCCAACTGCTCAATTTCGCCTGCAAATTCTTTGTATAATTGAGGATTCGAACCTTCAATGGCTTTGATTTCAGACCGTTTGGTCTCAATCAGCGAAGCATAGCGGAACGCCATTTTACCTTCTTCCGGGCTTACTTCTGCAATAATGGGATCCGTATGGCTGGGTTTAATCGCGTAATGGCCCGCAAAAAAGCCCAGTCCCAGCAGAAATACTACGCCCGCTGCTACACCCCAGCTCTTACTGGTAAATACCTTACTCCAAACCGACTTCTGTTTTCCTAAAGGAATAATTTTTGTTTCTTCTTCCTGCGGAATTACGACTTCGGGTAATCGCCGTTCAATCTCGGCCCAAAGGCCCAGTGGTGGCTCGAAAGAATCAAATTCTTCCCGATTATCCCGAATAAAACGTTCAATACGATCTTTTTTCATGGGTATTACTGGCTCTTGATAATGCCTTGATTACTAACGACTCATCTTGTAATAGGTCTGGATAAACATCCAGCTTATTCTGTTAATAACTCTACTAATTTTCGTTTGGCCCGCATGTACTGGGTTCGCGAGGTGGATTCCGAAATATTTAATATACTCGCAATCTCTTCGTGATCATAGCCCTCCAGCAGGTATAAACTCAGTACCGTTCTGAAACCATCGGGTAACTGCTGAATGCCCAAACGTACGCGTTCCATCTCCCAATCGGTTTCCTCCTGCGGAATACTTACTTCTTCACCCACTGAATCGGCTTCTTCCACATCCACCCATTCCAGCTTGCGTTGGCGTAACTGATTGATAGCCCGATTAATGACGATCTGTTTCAGCCAGGCTCCGAAAGTGCTGGTTTGCCGGAAATCATGAATTTTCTGAAACGCATCCAGAAAGGCTTCCTGCAAGACATCTTCAGCCTCGCCCATGTGATTTAATATTCGCATGCACACGTTGAACATCGACTTCGAGTACAGCCGATACAGCTCATATTGAGCTTTACGGTCGCCTCGCTTGCAGGCTTCAACGAGTGAATAATGCCGATCTATGTACAAGGTCTGCTCCAAATGATTTCAAAAAGACAGGTAGGTTCCGGGTTTTATAGAAATTGATTCAATAACCCCTCTCCCTATCATTTCTCCTACTCTTCAGTCCTTTACACAAATGATTTGCTCCACCTGATTGAATCAATTTCAAGGGAAAGACAAGCTCTTCTTCTGAAATGTTGCACGTAACTTTTATAATTTCCCATTTTCAGCGACCGAGAATCGTACTTTTAAGGATTACTAAGCATTCAGGACTTATCAATATCTAACTTAACAAACTGGTAACCAATGTTTTTACACGTTTAGTACCTTTAATCAAAAATGATATTTTCAAGAAAAATTTAGTTATAAGAAATTGACCCTGAAAATTTTACCATGAAAGCAGCAAGCTATTGGATTGAAAAGTACAACATGCAGAGTCATCCTGAGGGCGGTTATTTTGCAGAAACCTATCGTTCTTCAGAAACGATTGCTCAGAATGCCTTACCAGACCGATTCACGGGCAATCGTAGCCTGAGTACAGCCATTTATTTTTTACTGGAAAGCCATCATTTCTCGGCTCTGCACCGCATTCAATCCGATGAAGTATGGCACTTTTACGCGGGCGGTCCGCTGGAAGTTTTTGTCTTTGATACGAAGGGTAATCTGAAAATTATTCGCCTTGGCCCCGATCCTGATCAAGGCGAAGTGTTCCAGGCTGTTGTTCCGGCTGGTTACTGGTTTGCTTCTCGTCCGGCAACAGCAACGGAATATTCGCTTGTAGGTTGTACGGTTGCCCCCGGATTTGACTTTGCTGATTTTGAGTTATCCAATAGTCAAACCGTTATTTCAAATAACCCTGATTACCAATCACTTATTCAGGAACTTACACATGCATAAGCGGGATATACCTAGTAGCCCCCCACTACATCATCCTTTCATTTACTTACTCCGCTGGCTCGGGTTAAGTGCCCTGGTTGGAGTATTGGCAGGTTCAGCTTCCGCCTTTTTTCTTGTTTCGCTCGACGCTGTCACTCGGTATCGGGAAAATCACCTATGGATCATTGCTTTATTACCCCTGGGTGGATTTCTGGTCGGAGCGATTTATCATTACTGGGGCGAAAGCGTTGTGAAGGGTAATAATCAGCTCATTGAAGAGTGGCAGAATCCCACGAAACTGATTCCCTTTCAAATGGCCCCCTTAGTGTTAGTAACTACTTTATTAACCCATCTATTCGGCGGCTCGGCGGGACGGGAAGGAACAGCTGTGCAGATGGGAGGAGCTATCGCCGATCAGTTTACCAGGCTTTTTAAGTTGTCTAACCTTGATCGAAAAACCTTATTAGTTACCGGAATTAGTGCAGGTTTCGCTTCAGTTTTTGGGACACCTCTGGCGGGAACCATCTTCGCTCTCGAAGTATTCATTATTGGCCGAATAGGTTACGAAGCTCTCGTTCCCAGTTTGTTAGCAGCTTTAGTCGCCGATCAAACGTGTCATCTTTGGGGCGTTGGGCACACGCATTATGTCATCGATTTGGTGCCTGCTTTTACCATCAGCTTATTCATAAACATAACCTTAGCCAGTGTTGCCTTTGGCCTGGTGAGTAAACTTTTCGCGGAGTTAACCCATTTCTGGGCCCGACAAGTAAAAACCTATATTAGCTTCCCCCCTTTCCGCCCCATGGTTGGAGGTATTTTTATTGCTCTGGCCGTCTGGCTTTCGGGCACAACCGAATACATTGGGCTGGGCATTCCGACTATTGTTTCATCCTTTCACGATCCATTACCCTGGTATAGCTGGATGATGAAAATGCTTTCTACGACGTTCACCCTTGGCGTTGGGTTCAAAGGCGGCGAAGTAACCCCGCTGTTTTTTATTGGAGCAACCTTTGGGAACGCTGCCGCCCAGCTTCTTCAGTTACCGTTAGGGTTAATGGCCGGAATTGGTTTTGTAGCCGTCTTCGCCGGTGCATCCAATACGCCGCTGGCCAGTACGGTTATGGGCATCGAACTATTCGGAGCGGAAAGTGCTCCTTATCTGGCTCTGGCCTGTTTCATTGCCTATCTTTTTTCGGGCAACGCCGGGATTTATCGCTCGCAGGGGATTGGTAGCGGGAAGTTCTAGACTGAGACAGACTGCCTTTGGGTAGATATCTCACCCTGAAAACGCATTACTTTTGCTTTATTACCCAAACCGCTTGATGCTAATGAATTGCAAATACCTTTTGCTGCTGCTTTTATTAGGTCACGCGGCCTCTACGAACGCTCAGAATATGCTTCAGCAACTTTTCGATTCTCACGATACCTTTAAGGAAAAAGCCTTAACCGAACGTCGATTTAAACATAAAGACATCCTTCCTTTATTAAATACAGCGAAAACTACATTTGAAGTAACTCAGGTCGGCACGTCCACTGAAGGCCGCAGTCTGAATCTGGTGAAGATCGGAACGGGTCCAACGAAAGTGTTACTTTGGTCGCAAATGCATGGAGATGAAGCTACGGCTACCATGGCTATTTTCGATTTATTTCGCTTTTTCGCCGCTTCGGACGACATTTTTGATGGGTTACGCAACGAAATTCTGGAGAAAACTACCTTATACTTCGTGCCTATGCTGAATCCCGATGGAGCCGAAGCCTGGACTCGTAGAACCGCTTTAGGTATCGACATGAATCGCGATGCTCTGCGACTACAGACCCCAGAAGGGCAGCTACTCAAGTCGCTTCAGCAAAGCATTCAGCCGCAATTTGCTTTTAATCTGCACGATCAGGAACCCCGGTATTCGGCGGGTAAGACGAAAAATCTGGCTACGATTTCTTTTCTGGCTACGGCCTATAACGAAGCTCGGGAAGTCAATGACGTACGGAAACGTTCCATGCAGTTAATCGTTTCGCTGAACCGAAATTTACAGCAGTTCATTCCTAATCAGGTGGGACGTTTTTCGGATGAATTTGAACCACGTGCTTTCGGGGATAATATTCAGAAATGGGGTAGTTCGCTCGTTTTAATCGAATCGGGTGGTTATGCGAATGATCCTGAAAAACAGAAAATTCGCCGACTGAACTATGTAGCGTTATTAAGTGGTTTGCACACCATCGCTTCTGAAAGTTATGCCAAAGAAGCCATTGAAGACTACGAAACCATTCCTGAAAACGGACGTTCGCTGTTTGACCTGATCATTCGAAACGTGACGGTTATTAAAAACAATAAACCCATTCTAATGGATATTGCTATTAACCGTCGGGAACTAGCGGTTTTTAATCGGCCTGAAAAATGGTACGTTCGCGGAACGGTGGAAGAACTCGGTGACTGCTCCGTTTTTTTTGGTACCCAGGAAATTGACGCGACGGGCTTACGCCTGGAAACGGACGTAAAAATGGGCGGTAAAGCCGATTTTGTTCTAAAGTCGTCCAAAGGTGTAGTTTCCTACAAAATTGAAAATGGATGGGTTAAATAGGGGTTGAATTTGGTCGTTCGCCGCTGGCACCTCTATTTTGCAATATTCCGTATAAAGCCAACCGCTGTTTATGTTTCAAAGTGCAGATCAATACCAATTTCTGGAAAGTGTATTATTCGAAACGCTGGGTTTTCAACCCGAAGTTCGGGAATTCCAGTTCATCTATGGCGGTAATTTCAACCTCGCGGCCAAAGTCATAACGGCTGAAGGTTCTTTTTTTATTAAATGGAATCAGGGCGATCATGAGGGGATGTTTGAAAGCGAAGCCCGCAGCCTGAATCGCCTGCGGGAAACGGGCGTAATTACCATTCCTGCCGTACACGGTTACGGCCAGCGAAGCGATGGGTCTTACCTGATGATGGATTTTCTGGAATCAAGTCCCCAAATTCCGAACTACTGGACGGATTTCGGCCAGAAGCTGTCTCAGCTTCATCGGGTTACTACTGATAAGCATGGACTGGAATTCAATAATTACATTGGAGCCTTACCGCAACAGAATGAGTGGATGGACTCGGGGATTGACTTCTTTGTGGAAAATCGGTTGAAAGTGCAAGCCGGACGGGCTTTATATGAAGGTAAGCTTTCGAATAAGTTATACGATCAGTTTCTGAAGTTTTGCGAGAAGTTACCCAATCTGATTCCCAACGAGCAACCAGCCTTACTACACGGCGATCTCTGGAGTGGTAACGTCATGACGGGTGCCGACGGAGCCGTAGCCTTGGTGGATCCGGCTACCTACTTTGGATTACGGGAAGCTGAAATTGCCTTTACCACCATGTTTGGCGGCTTTGATACTAGTTTCTACACGAGTTATTACGAAGCGTTTCCGGTAGAACCCGGCTTTAACGAACGCATTCCACTGTATAATTTATATCCCCTACTCGTTCACGTGAATCTCTTTGCCGGAGGTTACTTAACCGCCGTTGAACGGATTTTACGGAAGTATTAAGAGTCCGTTTTTCTATTGGCAACAACACCCCAATGAAAAACCTATTATTATCAAAAAAAGCTAGCTGGGCCACGCTGGTAGCGTTACTCCATACATATGCTTTATTACATTGATTTATAGCAAAAAACCGTTTCTCAAACGAAAAACCTAAGCCCTGCCGCTGGCAGCAATAGCTTGCTCATTGGGTTGTGCTGTCAGCAAAAAAGCTGGCATAGACAGACCATAACTCCCTTTATTCAAAAACGAGGCTGACCAATTGATTTGGTCAGCCTCGTTTTTGAAGATTATACTTAACGTTTAGTTACTCGCCGATAATACTTCAGCCAGTTTCTCGCCCAGAGCTTTACCGCGAATATTCTTAGCAACAATCTTACCCTGAGGATCTAACAGATAATTTTGAGGAATGGCCTGAATGCCGTATAACTTCGCCGCTTCGTTATTCCAGAACTGAAGATCCGATACGTGCGTCCAGGTCAGATTATCCTTGTGAATGGCTTTCAGCCAGGCTTCTTTAGCTCCGGGCTGATCCAGAGAAACACCCAGAACGGTAAAGTTTTTATCCTTATACTTCTGGAAGTTCTCTACTACATTCGGATTTTCGCGACGGCAAGGACCGCACCAGCTCGCCCAGAAATCCAGTAGTACATACTTACCTTTAAAATCGGCCAGCGAAATCAGGCGACCAGTCGTATCAGCCTGGGTAAATCCGGGAGCCACGGCACCAATCGCCGTTGCTTTCATAGTTTCCAGCTTTTTAGCATAGGCTTTACCTGCTTCCGTATTTTTTACTTCGGGGGCCAGGGTCTTGAATAAAGGTTCTACGTCAGCATACTCCGGCATGGAACCACCTATATCCTGTAAAGCGTCCAGACTGATGATACTTTTAGGATTTGCTTTGATAAATTGGGCATTGATTGCTTTCTGCTCTTCCTGAATCAACTCGTAACGCTTATCTATGGCTTCTTCAAACTCCTTCGATTGACGTTGTTCCGGCGTTGCTTTCTGATATTCAGACATCAAGGCGGCCATTTTATCACTAGAAGTCTTCAGCGACGCTTTTAATTTCTCGTTTTCAGTATTTACTACCGGGCCTTTCACGCTTGCATGCACCGCCGAATCCGGGCTTTGCACGTTGATCGTTCCGGGTTCCAGGTATAAATACACCACGTGATCCCGCCCTAGTTGCCGTAAGCCTTTATTCTTGGCATCCACAAAGAGCATCGCCTTCTGAGGATTTGTAACCGAACCTTTGAATTCAAAAACTCCATTTTTAATCACGGCTGTATCCAGCTGCGATTTGGAATCTTTCATGTATCGTAAATATGCTTTAGCAGGAGCGTTGAGCTGCCCCATTTTGCCTTTTAACGTATAAGCTCCACTTTGAGCCCAGCTCAGAGCTGGCAGACACAAAAGGGCCATCATTACCGTCTTTTTCATCATAAGTTGAGTTTATCGATGAGATTTTGAAATCACTGAGAAATGGTGAAGTAAATATAGACATTCCGCTACACTATGGCTCATATATGAGATAAAACCCTTTGTTTGTAACACGTTAGTAAAATTCAATTTGGCATATTTCCTAAACATCAAAACTTTGTAAATCATTATTCCAGGGATTCATCGCTCATTCACCGTCATTCTTCTGTAACCTGATACATTTCAATTTCCCATGAAATTTCTTTATGTGTGGCTAAGTCTAAGCTGCCTTTCAGCCTGGGCTCAGCAAAAAACTCCCGTTCAGTACGTCAATCCGCTCATTGGCTCGGCCCCCAGTACTACCCTTTCCGCTCAGCGACATAGTGAAGCGGGCAGTGAACTCAAAGGTCAGATTTCTCCCGCCATCGGCCATCCGCACGGCATGACCAGCTGGACACCACAAACCCGCCGGACTGAAACCAAGTGTATTCCCCCCTATTACTACAACGACCCTAAAATCAATGGATTTCGCGGTTCACACTGGCTTAATGGTTCCTGCGTGCAGGATTATGGTACTGTAACCCTCATGCCTTTTTCGGGACATGCGACGACGCGACCCGAATCCAAATATTCACACGATACAGAAGTAGTGACTCCTTCGTATTACTCTGTCAATCTCCCCGATTATCAAATTCAGACGGAGTTTACCGCAACTCCACGGGCGGGTATTCTTCGGTTCAAATTTCAGAATGAAGGGAATCACTTTGTTTTGATTGAACCCAACAGTGATGAAGGTGAAGGATTTATTGAAATTCACCCCGAACGTCGGGAAATTGTAGGTTATAACCCAGTCCATCGCATTTATCAGGGCTGGGGCGAATCGGCAGGATTCAGTGGATACTTCGTTATTCAGTTCGATGCCAATTTCGAAGCCTTCGGTACCTGGCAGAATTCGGCCATTCAGATGAAGCAGACGAAAATTAAGGCCCGCACTAAGGAAGAAGCCGTGGGTGCCCTGATTCAGTTTGCTTCTAGTTCCCAAACGCAGATAACTGCTCGCGTTGGAACGTCCTTTACCGATCTGGATGGAGCCTATCGAAACCTGAAAGCCGAAATTCCCGACTGGAATTTTAAAAAAGTGCAGGAATCTTCCGAGAAGGCCTGGAATCAGGAATTAGGCAAAGTACAGTTGAAAGGAACTGAGGATAATAAAAGTCTTTTCTATACCGCCTTATATCATACGAAAATCACGCCCCGCCTCTATTCGGATGTAGACGGACGTTACCCCGGCTTTGCGGACGACTCGGCTATTCACGTAGCCAAAGGCTTCGATTATTACTGCGATTTCAGCATGTGGGATACCTTTCGGGCGGGCTTGCCTTTGCACGTATTACTCGAACCGAAACGTTCGGCTGATCTGATGCAATCATTTACTAATATGGCGGAACAGGGCGGTTGGATGCCCATTTTTCCCTGCTGGAATCACTATACCGCCGCCATGACGGGCGACCACGTTACCTCCGCTATTGCGGATGCATACGTAAAAGGTATTCGCAATTTCGACGTTCAAAAGGCTTATACTTATCTCCGAAAAAATGCTTTTGAAGCCAACCGGAATGTTAAAAGTTATGAATCAGGTAAAGGCCGTCGCGGCATGGAAAGCTACCTTAAGTATAATTATATCCCGCTGGAAGATTCAGTCTGGCAGGCTTTTCACAAGCGTGAACAAACCTCCCGCACGCTGGAATACGCCTACGACGATTTTTGTTTAGCTCAAATAGCAAAATCGTTAAACAAAGCTGGCGAGTATCAGACCTTAATGAAGCGAGCGTTAAACTATCAGAACGTCATTGATCCCCAAACGGGCTGGGCTCGCGGTCGTTACGCCGATGGCCGCTGGAGCGAGCATTTCGATCCTTTTGCCATTCGGGTGAGTTTCATTACGGAGGGATCACCGGCTCAGTATACCTGGTTTGTGCCGCAGGATGTCAACGGATTACTTAAACAAATTGGCGGTCGCGAGCGATTTGTGGCAAAACTGGATACCATGTTTGAAAAGGGCTACTACTGGCACGGCAACGAGCCGGGTAACCACACGGCCTACTTATACGCCTGGGCTGGAGAGCCTTATAAAACACAAAAATGGGTCCGCCAATTGGTAAGTGAAGAATACAGCCTCGGTCCCGGCGGATTATCGGGTAACGAAGACGGCGGGCAAATGTCGGCCTGGCTGGCTTTCAGTATGCTGGGATTTTATCCCGCCAGCCCCGGACGTCCGGAATACGTAATTGGTAGTCCTAGCTTTACAGAAGCTGCGATTAACGTTGGTAAAGGCAAATACTTCACAATTAAAGCAACGGGTAACTCCACGAAAAACATCTACATCCAGTCAGCAAAACTGAACGGCAAGCCTTTTAACAAGACCTTTTTAATGCACGATCAGTTACTCGCTGGCGGCACATTAGAGTTAGTCATGGGAGCTTCACCCAATAAAAACTGGGGAAGTTCGGCGGATAGCCGCCCCAGTTCTATTACCCAATAATGGCGTCTCAGATTGTCAGGATATCCCGCGGACGGCATACGCCACGTAGAATTTCCTGACGATCTGACTTAAAGCCTTAATCGTCGGTAAGTCGGAAGCTTCCGAAACATCAACCACGCCCCGATCCTTGGTCAAGATCCGAATGGGTTGACGGCTGGCTAAATAAGCTGAATTCGTCGTTTCTCCCTGTACCACCAAGTAAGGCAATTCCTCTTCAGTAACTCCGGGCAGAGCTAACACCCGTTTTCTAAGATCTTCCAGCACTTCTTCTGAAGGAGCTGAGTCAAAAAAACGGATTTTATACAGCTTACGATCCAGTAACATCGTTGACAAATGAGCCAACAAGCGGTCGGAATGAACCGTCCACTGTTTAATGCAGGCCCAGATGTCGTAATCATCCAATCGCGTAAAGGCCTTGATATATTGGGGATGCGTCTGAAAATCCTGCAAGCTGGGTTCATTATGCAGGAACGTTTCTAACGCAGGCGTTGCGTATACCGTTTGACCGTCATGAACTAATTCTCTGGCCCGGCGAATGAGCTGAATCAACATCGTTTCTGCACAAATGGAGGTTTTGTGCAGATAAACTTGCCAGTACATTAACCGACGAGCCGTCAGGAAATTCTCAATGGAATACACCCCTTTCTGCTCCACTACCAACTGATTATCGACTACATCAAGTAGCTTCACAATGCGTTCTGAGCCAATACTTCCCTCCGTTACCCCCGTAAAAAAGCAGTCTCGATTGAGGTAATCCAACCGATCAATGTCCAGCTGACTCGAAATCAGATCATAAAAAAAGCGACGTTCATACTGTCCCGAAAACATTCGAATGGCCAGATCAAGAGCTCCGTCAAATTCCTGATTCAGCTCGTTCATTAGTAGCAATGAAATCCGTTCATGCGAAACGTGATGCAGCAGCGTATGTTCCAGTACGTGTGAAAAAGGCCCATGACCAATGTCATGTAACAGAATGGCGATCTGAACCGCTTCACATTCCTGATCGGAAATCAGATGACCTTTACTTTTAAGCGTACTAATGGCTTCACCCATCAGGTGCATGGCTCCCAAAGCGTGGTGAAAGCGGGTATGCAAAGCTCCGGGATACACCAATTCGGCCATACCCAGCTGTTTAATACGACGAAGGCGTTGAAAGTATGGGTGCTCAATCAGGTCGAAGATCAGGTGACCGGGAATGGTAATAAAGCCGTAAACGGGGTCGTTAAGTACTTTTTTCTTATTCATAATGAGGGGCTGCCGCCTCGATAAAACGAAAATAGGAACGCATAAAAATACGTTCCTACCTTTGATTCTAAAGACGCTTCTGAACTAATTGCCTCCATCGGGGCGTCGATCCCGCATACGATTTCGCTGTTCTTCCCGAATTTTTTCGTACTTTGTCCACTGTTCCGTAGTGAGAACGGGTTTCAGTTTCGCTTCGTAATTTTCCTGTAATTCCTGCATTTTCTGGCGATCAGGTCGGGCACCGTTAGCTCGCATTTCCTGCATCTGCTTCATCCGCTCATCGCTCAGGGCTTTTACTTTTTCAGCCTGTTCCGTTGAAAGATTCAGTTCCTTAGTTAACTGCTCCGTTTGACGCTGAGCCCGTTCTTCCGGCGAGCGTCTCTGATCGTTTTGAGCGAAGGTCAACGTAGTGGACAATAAGCCCACTACGAAGAAAGCAATAAGTTTTTTCATGACTGTTTTTGTTGGCATTCAGCGGCTTTGAAACAAAAAAGCAAGCAAAGGTTTAATCACCCATTGCAAAAGGCTATAAAAAAGTGTAAACTTGCGGTTCATTTGGCGATTAAGCGTCAAATCGGGCCCTTAGCTCAGGGGTTAGAGCAGTTGACTCATAATCAATTGGTCGTAGGTTCGAAACCTACAGGGCCCACCCTCATAATCAGGCACTTAGCAGTCATTTGCTAGGTGCCTTTTTGTTGATCTAACCAGCAAACTCACCTGAATTTCTGTAAGTTTAAGAATTCTTTTGAGGAAAAATCAGCCCGCTTTAAAATTTCCAGATGAAGTTTCTTTGCTATATTTCAAAACAAAAAGGCCTTCTCTTAATCATGAGTAGGCCTTTTTCATAAATCGTTCGTCTAAGCCGCCACTTATCTGATTGATTTAGTTATACAAATTTACATGGGGTGATAGCTACATGTTTTAATTCCTCGTTTAAGGGTTTATTTCAGGGTATGAAAGGTAACTTTTATCACCCTTACGATCACTTATCAGTGATCTGGGGCATAATAAATGATGCAAAACCTATCAATGCAATTGTAGCTCCAATCAGATCATAGCGGTCAGACTTGTAGCGATCTACTTTCCACGCCCACAGTAACGAGAGGACGATAAAAATGGCTCCATACCCTTCCAAATCCCGCTAGCTGCAAAGTTGCGATGATGCTCTGTACTCCATCCTTCGGCAATTCCCAACCAAAACGATTTATCTTCTTTCAGTCATAGCCAAACCAGATACCCACCTCCTATTTCACAAATTCCCGCTAACAGAAATATCAAAAGTGCTTTCATAACATCGTCTACCTGCAATAGATAGACAAAAAAAGAAGCCCAGCACTATGCCAGGCTTTCATTTTCCTATCAAGTTTTGCAAACAGAGAGCGATAGGAGGGGATATTCAAATATACTAGATCGTCAGAGCTTTAGCAAGTGTTTTGTCCTAATTTTTCATGACGTATAAGGTACCGTTCTGGGGGCAAAATCCGCAGTTTAACGTATAAACATTACTGTTCATAGAATAACAAAATCTGACTTTGATCTGACGTATAATTTTGAATCATAAATAGGTTTAGAGGTTAAGATTTTGAAACGCTCCTGTGCATCACGGGAGCGTTTTTTATTCGTTAATCCTCATCATTTCGCTCAGTAAAATCATCATTCCCCTTTTTCTTATCATCGGGTTCTTCCGTAGTCGGATTCAGAGGTAATACGTTTTCTTCCGGAATATCCTCCGGTTTACTCTTCTGTCGCTCTTCTCCTTCTGTTGTGTTTCTTTGGATGAAGTTATCTTCTTCGGGTTGATTGGAATCGTTCATGGCTTTGTATTAGTTTAAAGGAAATCTGATAGTTGTCCTGCGTCTTTCAAACGATACCCTTTTTCCGTTTGCTGAATGGTCAGAGCTTCATGAATAGGATCATGATCCGAAAAAAGAATCCAGTTTTCGGCAATCGCCTGCCTATAAAATTCTTCTTTTTCCTTCATCGCATCCATCGGACGGATGTCATAACTCATGATATAATTCACTGGTACATGAGCTGACGTAGGTAACAAATCAGCCGTAAACACTACGGTCTGTTCGCCTACTTTCAGTTTAGGCAGGAGCATTTTTTCGGTATGCCCGTTCATAAGTAATAGCTCTATTTCCGTGCCAAAGGCCTCCTGATCAACAAATTTGAGCTGACCTGATTCCTGCATGGGAAGTATATTTTCTTTCAGGAAAGTAGCTTTTTCCCGGGGGTTGGGATCGATAGCCCAGGCCCAGTGATCGGTGTGCGTCCAGTAATAGGCATTGGGAAACGTTAACTCATAACCATCCCGTCGGCTGTTCCATTGCACGGCACCTCCACAATGGTCAAAATGCAGGTGACTGAGTAATACGTCCGTTACCTCGTCAGAACTAAATCCAGCTTTTTTGATGGACTGTATTAAATCCCCCTCTCCATAACGGTAGTAAAAACTCTGCCACCGGGCATCCTGCTTGTCTCCCATGCCGCAATCCACCAGAATCAGCCGATTACTGGTTTCTATTAACAGACATCGCATGGCTAATGGTACGTGATTATTCACATCCGACTCAGTAAGCTTCTGCCAAAGCACTTTAGGTACTACACCAAACATGGAACCGCCATCGAGTTTAAAATGACCGGCGTCAATCGTATGAAGTTTCAAGGAGCAATTAGATCTGATTTGAAAAGGTAAGGTAGGAAAAAGTAGCAGATCAGGCTCATGTGCAGGGATACAAAAAGGATTAAGGAAGATTTAATTCATCTTAACAACCTACGAATGAAGCATTTACTTACCTTTTAATAAAATTACTACAAGTATATCTTCAAAGCAGTTGTTCGATTACCTTTTATCAACAATATTACCGCTCTCAATTTTTAGTTTCAATCTTAACAACCAAGTCCATGAACAAATTACTGGCCGTAACCCTCTTATTTTTAGGAGTTGTATTTACTTCACAGGCACAGTCTGCAGAAGAAAAACTGAAAAAGACCAAGGCTGATGCCAAGGAAACTAAAGCAAAGGCTGACGTAAAAGCAAAGGAAACCAAAGCCAAAGTAGATAAGGACGTAAAAGAGGCCAAAGCTGACGCAAAAAAAGAAGCGAAAGAAGTAAAGGCCGACGTCAAGCAGGGAGCAAAAGACGTGAAGGATGAAACGAAAAAAGTCGCCCAGAAAGTAACAAAAGATGAAGCTGAAGCCAGTACTACCGTTCAGAAGAAAGTAGCCGGAGCCGACAAAATGGTTGGCAAAGATGCCAAGGGTCGCAATATTTACGCAGGGGCTAAAGGCGGTCAGTATTATATTAATTCCAGCGGTAATAAAACGTATCTGGATAAGGATAGCAAAATCAAAATGTAGTTCCTGGTCTCTAATAAAAAAGCCTGACTGCATAAGTCAGGCTTTTTTATTTCATTCCTTACCAACCTACGCTGGTATCGTCTGCCCGAGGGTCGGAGCCGCCTTCGAGCGTTCCGTTGGGCAATACCAGGATACAATCCATGCGACCTAATGTACCAGCCTGAGGCTCGATAACGTATCCTTTATTTTTCAGGTTATTCAGTACTTTATCCGAAAAACCGCCACGTTCGTAAGTCGTCCGATCCGGTAACCATTGGTGGTGAAATTTCAGAGCATTAACGGCTTCCTGCATGCCCATCCCGTGATCAATAACGTTACTAATGGTCTGGAACACGCTGGTAATAATCGTTGAGCCTCCGGGCGTTCCAACGACCATGAATAGCTTCCCGTCTTTTTCAACAATCGTAGGTGTCATGCTGGAAAGCATCCGTTTGCCGGGTTGCACCGAATTAGCTTCCGCTCCTACCAGTCCGTAGATATTGAGCACGCCGGGCTTTACGGCAAAATCTTCCATTTCATCGTTCATCAAAAACCCGGCTCCGTTCACTACGACCCGACTGCCATATCCATTATTAATCGTCGTGGTAATCGACACGGCATTTCCCTCTTCATCCACAACCGAAAAGTGCGTGGTTTCGTTACTTTCATAACCCGCTACGGCTCCGCCCGAAATGGCTTTGGAATCACTGGCTTGGTTCCAGCTGAAATCGCTCCAGCGTCTTTTCAGATACTCTGGTTCGAGTAACTCCTTGGCGGGAACTTTGAAGAAATCGGGATCACCCAACCATTTGGCCCGATCGGCATATACCCGACGTTCCGCTTCAATAATGACCTGCGTTGTCGAGTCAGAATGCCAGCCCCAACGTTTCAGCGGAAATGGCTCCACCATTTTCATTAATTGAACCAGGGCAATTCCGCCCGAAGAAGTCGGCGACATGGATATAATTTTATGACCACGATACGTATCCGAAATGGGTGTCCGCCAGGCCGAATGATACTCATCCAGATCTTTCTGCACAATTGGAGCTTTGGCAATGGACATTTCCTGTATCAGCAAAGCGGCCGTTTCACCTTCATAAAAACCCGCCCGGCCTTTTTCCTGAATCCTCCGAAGTGTCTTTCCCAGATCAGTCTGAACGAAGTTTTCGCCCGTTTTCCAGACGGTATCTGTTTCCATTTTCAAAAAGTAAGGCTCTCCGGGATTGAATTTCTTAATATCTGAACGTACGCGATTTAATCCTTTGGCTTCATTTTCAGTAAGCGAAACGCCTTTTTCGGCCAGATCAATAGCGGGTTGGAGAACTTCCTTCCAGCTCATTTTTCCAAATTTCTGATGAGCGATGACCATGCCATCCACCGAACCCGGTACGCCGCTGGCCGAATGCCCCAGCCAGGCCATATTAGGTACGACGTTCCCTAAGGAGTCCAGATACATGTCCCGGAAAGCGGCGGCAGGAGCTTTTTCACGGAAATCCAGGGCAAAACTTTGTCCGGTTTTATCCCGAAAGACCATATATCCACCACCACCCAGGTTGCCCGCCGAAGGATGAACCACGGCTAAAGCAAAGAAGGTAGCAACGGCTGCATCAACCGCATTGCCTCCCTTTTTCATAACCGCTGCTCCTACCTTTGAGGCTTCCGGGTGAGCCGAAGCCACCATGACGTGTTTTTCGAATACGCCTTTTTTATCGGAAATAAAAGGCTTCGCGTTCGGGTCATCCGTGATGAACTCGTAAGCTCCTTTACTAAGTTTCTGAGGGTTTTTCCGACAGGAAACGGCGGAGACTAATAGTATCGGAATCGCTAGCAGGTATAGGTATTTCATCGGGAATCAAAGTTTTGAAAAGGGAAAATACAAAATGTATTTGAGTTCAGGTGTTTAGGATTTAGGGTTTTAAGTTTAAGATTGATCTATTCCCTTTCCTAACAATAAAGTCAGACTGATTTTATGAAAAAATCGGCCTGACTTTGCTTAGCAACCAGTAGCGAATAAGCTTCAAACTAAGCCGGCTGCTTAAGGAATTCTTCTTTTCGAATTTCGTAAAAGGAATGCCGAAGAATAAGGCTCGCCGCTACGTTGGCAATGATACCGGCTAATAAAAAATAAAAGATAGCGGAGTGTCGATCCGTCATTTCCAAGACGAGAATGGCAGAGGTAAATGGGGTTCGGGTTACTCCCGTAAGAAAACCAATCATACCTACCAGAATCAGCAGGTTATGGTGCTGGGTAGGAATGGTAATGGCATATTCCAGCAAAAAGGAACTTAACATGGCTCCGGAAGATAATGACGTAGCAAAAATCCCGGCAGCCCCGCCAGCGGAAAAGGATAAAGCGTTACCCATAAACCGAACCGGAAAAGCATACCAGGCAATGTGCTCCGTACCTTCGAACAAAGCCTGATTGATTAACTCTTTGCCCGAACCCATGGCCTGAATACCTGAAAAATAGATAATTCCTGCAAACAAAAGCCCCAGTCCGGTAACGAAAACCAACTGCCTGGTAAGCCCCTGAAAACGCTTTCGGAATGCCGAAATCAGTAGCAATACTTTTGTAAAAGCAGAACCGGCCAGCCCGGTAATAAAGGCAATACCGATAACCAGCCAGATATAATCCAGAGGTAATCGGGTGATTTTAGGAAAGCCCAGAAACAGGTAAGGGCCAAGCAGAAACTGACTGGTCATGCCCGCAATAATGACCGAACTAAGCACCGCCGTTCGGAAAACAGCCAGGTGAGCTTTGGTTAATTCTTCCACGACATACACAATACCGCCCAAGGGTGTATTAAACGCTGCAGCCAAACCGGCCGCACCACCCGTAACGATCATGACCCGCTGGGAAACTTTAGTCCAGGTGGCGGGAATGAGCCGATAAATGGACTCAAAAATAGATCCGGCAATCTGAAGCGTTGGTCCTTCGCGTCCTGTCGCTCCTCCTCCCAGAAGTAACACCAGGTTACTGGCCACTTTCACCAGGGCAATTCGGATACTCAATAATTTGTCAACTTTCCAGTGAGCTTTCGTTTCGGCCAGATCAACGGCAGCCATCAATTGGGGAATGCCGCTACCCGAAGCCGAGGGAGCTCCGTAGTGGGTCAGCAACCAGGCCCCGCAAAAACACAATGGGGTCGTGATGAAAATCAGGTAAGGATGACTCTGATACCAGTGCATGCCAGCGTGTTCAACCCAGGCAAATACTTTTTCATAGCCAACGGCCATTAAGCCTACCAGAGCTGAAGCGATCCATAGAGGAGCTGCCCGCAGGGGTGCCGTCGATAGATTATGGTCGATGAACCAGCGATTTATTTGTTGAAAACCCGCACTTCGGCTGATTCGCCTGAGATACCTCCGTAAGCGTATCTCCCATAAACTTAAATGATATTTACCCCTCATTGCCATATATACATGATCATTCGAAGGTAGGAAGGTTTAATAGCTCTAAAAAATTGAGTGTATACTTTCTGGATCTAATAAAAAAAAAGAAGAGCATTTGCTCTTCTTTCGCTAAATATCTTCTTCGTGAATGAGCTCATGATTAATCAGAGCTCCGGCCTTGTTTCCCGTTGCTGTGGCCGAAGCTACTGACCGGAATCCCGTAGTAGCGTCACCAGCGGCGTACACACCTGATACGGAAGTCTGCTGTAAATCGTTGACTTTGATATGCCCGTGATCGTTGAGTTCACAGCCCAGCTGTTCGTGTAAATCCGTAGCAAACTTAAAGGGAACCCGAACGAAAATAGCCGTCAACTCCAGTTCTCGTCCATCTTTGAAAAGTACTTTCTGCAATTTTCCTTCTTCATGAATAAATGCTTCGATTTCTCCTTCAATGACGGGGAATTTCTTATACCGCAATTTCTCCAAATTTTCCTCCGGAATCTCACAGTCTCCATCCGTTAGGATCCGAATGTCTTTGGACCAGTTATTAATCAGCCGGGCAAATTCATAACTCGCGTCACTATTGGTGAGGATACCTATTTTTTCATTCCGCACTTCGTATCCGTGGCAGTACGGACAGTGAATAATGGTGTTTCCCCAACATTCTGCAAACCCCGGAATGGGTCGCATCTGATCGACAATCCCCGTAGCCAGAACCACTTTCTTTCCCGAAAAGCATTTGCCCGATTCCGTCCGAATTTCAAAGCAATCATCTTTTTGTTCGGCGTTGATTGCCTTATCCGTTACAAACGTAACCGTTGGGTACTTCAAAACCTGCTCTTTAGCTAAAGCAGCAATAGCCGCTGGAGTCTGACCGTCCTGGGTAATGAAATTGTGCGAATGCGGCGTGTTCTGATTGCAGGGTTCACCTCCATCAATAACTAACACGTTTCGCAGGGAACGCCCCAAAGCCATAGCTGCTGAAAGACCCGCATAACTGCCGCCTACAATAATTGTGTCAAATTTCATAAAGATTATTCGTATGATCTCAAGGATAAAAAGTACGTTCCATTTCTACAATGGAGCCAGGTTTTAAACTTGCAACTATGTTGCATTTAAAGAAGTTCCAGGCGGGATTTTTTTAGTCAATACTTATGTTGACTTTATACAATGGCAAGAAAACGTAATACTGAATCTTCTGATACTTCCCTAACCTTCCGCGAACGCTTTGCCGCCCTGCGGAATTTACCGGCTTTTTTCAGGCAAATCTGGCAGACCAGTCCTTCCCTAACCCTGCTTAATTTATTCCTTCGTCTGCTTCGGTCGGCGGTTCCTACGGCGAGTCTTTACGTAGGAAAACTGATCGTGGATGAAGTCATCCGACTAGCGAATATCCATTCTTCGGACCTTACCCATCTCTGGATTTTAATAGCCATTGAGTTTGGGCTGGCCATTGGAAGCGATCTCCTGAGTCGGGGCATTTCACTGAGCGAGAGTCTGCTCGGCGACTGGTACGCCCACCAAACGTCCGTTCGGTTGATGCAGCACGCCGCCACCCTTGATCTGGCTCAGTTCGAAAACCCGACTTTCTACGATAAACTGGAGCGAGCCCGGCAGCAAACGGCAGGTCGCACGCAGTTACTAACTCAAACCTTTTCACAGATTCAGGATTTTCTGACGATTGCTTCGCTGGCAGTAGGGCTCATCAGTTTTGCTCCCTGGCTACTGCTGTTATTACTCGTGGCCGTCATCCCTTCCTTTCTGGGCGAGTTACACTTTAATGCTAAAAGTTATTCCCTTCTCTACGGCTGGACGCCCCAACGCCGCGAGCTGGATTATTACCGTTACCTAGGAGCCAGCGATGATACGGCGAAGGAAATCAAGTTATTCGGTCTATCCGATTTTCTAATCAACCGATACCGAACACTCTCTGAGCAATACTTTCAGGAAAACCGCAAACTTGCCGTCGAACGAGCTGGTTGGGGCAGTTTATTACTTGCCATCGGTACGGTGGGTTATTACTCCGCGTATGGCTATATGATTTTTCAGACCGTTCAGGGCCGGGTTACGCTTGGCGATTTGACTTTCCTGGCTGGTTCGTTCCGTCAGGTTCGGAGTTTGCTGGAAGGTATTCTGGGCCGATTCAACAGCATTTCACAAGGGGCTTTATACTTGAAAGACTTATTTGAATTCTTCGAAATCCAGCCTCAGATCGTTTCACCCCTGCAACCGCGTTCGTTTCCAAGTCCTATTCAGCAGGGTTTTGTTTTTGAAAACGTAGGATTCAAATATCCGAACTCCGAAAAGTGGGCGGTCCGTAACCTCAGCTTCATTTTGAAAGCCGGAGAAAAACTGGCGTTGGTGGGGGAAAATGGAGCCGGAAAAACGACATTAGTTAAACTCCTGGGCCGTTTATACGATCCGGATGAAGGACAAATTTTACTCGATGGGTATCCTTTAAAAGATTATAATCTGGAGGAGTTACGTCAGCACATCGGCGTTATTTTTCAGGATTACTTACGCTTCCAGTTTTCGGCGGGGGATAACATTGCCGTAGGTGATATTCTGGAACGGGAAAACCGATCTGCTCTCGAAAAAGCTGCCGAACACAGTCTAGCCGATCAAGTAATCGCTGGATTACCCCAGCAATACGACCAACCGCTCGGGCGACGCTTCTCCGGCGGTGTTGAGTTATCGGGCGGGCAGTGGCAAAAAGTGGCCCTAGCCCGGGCGTATCTGCGGGAAGCCGATTTACTAATCCTGGACGAGCCTACGTCGGCTCTTGATGCCCGGGCTGAATACGAGGTATTCCAGCGGTTTGCAGAATTGACGAAAGGAAAAACGGCCGTTCTGATTTCACACCGCTTTAGCACTGTCCGCATGGCTGACCGCATTCTGGTGCTGGAAGGGGGCAAAGTTCTGGAAATCGGCACGCATCAAGAGTTACTGCTTCAAAAGGGTCGGTATGCTGAGCTATTTGAATTACAGGCTGAAGGGTATCGGTAGTGAAGTTATAAAAAGACAAAGCCCGGAAAGTCCGAGCTTTGTCTTTTTATGGAGAACCTGTTAATTCAAGCTCAACCGCAGCTGAATACCGCCCTGCGTTAACGCTCTTCGGTAGGAGTTCGATACCAGCGGATCGTTCACCGTCCGATCCAGATAGACCCGAACGTTCAGCTGACGGCTGGCATTGTAAGTAACGCTGGGGTTAAACTGGAAGAATACGTTACCTGCCGTGGGCGTAGTTTCACCTTCCAGCTTCCGAATAACTACCCGCTGATCGCGGAAGGTTAGTCGGCAGTCAAAAGTTACGTCATTCTTCAATTTAATCTGGCGACCGCCGAAATTGAAGCGAATGTTCTGTTTCGTAAATCCGATCCGACCCGTCAGGTCTTTATTGCTTACTTCATTGACGGAAACGTTTGAAAGGTTCAGACCGACGTTGCGATCCTGATTATACTCCAGACCACCGGAAATACCATCTTTAGTACGGAATTGCACGCCGACAAATGGAGCAAAGCGTTCCACAAATGAAATCACGCTCATTACGTAAACCGGCACGAACTGACCTTCGGCATTTACCCGGTCGGCGAAGGGATATAAAGGAGCATTCAAAGCAACAAACGCGGCATCGTATTCCAGAGAAGACACAAAGCTTCCGACGTTATAGGTACTCGAATAGGAATGCGTAATCTGCACCTGTGAAAACCGTCGTTTGAACCAGGGAACATTCGTCAGACCGTTGTAATTCACCCGCCAGTTGGGCAATGGAATTTTATAGAAAGGCGAGAACTTTACCTTCTCCGGGCTCTTACCGGAATACGCCGCAAAGAAAGCCGGAATCAGTACATCCTGTGAATTCAGATTGTACGAATCGCCCGCAGGGTTAGCTAGTCTCAAACGTTCCAGTAATAAATTCCGATAGTCTTTGAAGCGTTCGAAGTTCGCCGAGAAACTTTCCCGACTGGTCCGTTCAAAAGCCGTCATGAACGAAAGGTAACTCATGGAATAACTACCTGAACGCACGGGCGACTGGCTTTCAAAAGCTCCATTCACGGTGGCCGGACGGAAAAACTCCTGATAGTTATCTGAGCGGTTATACCGTAGATCCATGAAAACTTTAAAATCCTTCCAGGGTTCCAGATCCGTCGTGGCTTCGAAACGTTTGGTTACTGATTGAACGAAAGGCTGATTCTGGACCGTACTTTTCGAAAGCCAGCCTTCTTCTGCTCCGCGATACCGAATATTTGCATTCTGGCTACCCACAATAAAAGGCAGGCCCGGAACGCCGCTCCGATCACCCAGTAAGTAAGGTGTCGACATAAAGCCCGGGAGAATCGTTGATTCCTGCACAGCATACGTATATCGAATCCCCCGAACGGTTAGTAATAATCGTGATACACTTTTCAGAAATCGGTTATTATCCTGTTCAACCTCATCAAAATCGCCAGGGCTCCGGGCAATGTCCCGACGGGGAGCACGCGGCGAATTCACCCAGCGTAAAGCTTTTACGCGGTTGTATAAAGCGACGAAATCAACCCGACCCGTTAATACCCGCTCCCGCTGATTTTGAATGGTATTACCAAAAGGCGTACCCGTTGAATCGACGATTCCATAACTGTTGGCCTGGAATTTATAAGCTACGTTATATTGCAACTGAGCCGTCATCCAGTCCGTTACCGGCGTTTTATTCAGAGGAATCTGCCAAGTATTCGTAATCCGCTGTTCGAAGTTCTTCATCCGCCCCAGACGTCGAAGGCTATTCATTACTGAATCCCGCTTTTCCTGGGTATTAATGTCTCCATAAGGTTCGTCAATGATTGCCTGAGCCGTGGCATTATACTGAGCATTCCAGTTTTTCGAGAAGTTCCAGTTCAATCCGTACAAGCGATTGAATAACCAGTACTTTTCAAATAGAGGCGTTACCCCGTCAGTGGTTAACATAGGGTTACCCGCCGTTGATCCGGCCACCGCACTGCGGTATTGCGTCCGAATCAAACTACGATCCATATCCGCCCGGAGCGTAATACTGTTGGGGATAGGCGTAAAATTGAAGTCTTTGATTAACTGAACAATATGACGCTCATTCTTCCATTTCTTAAACGGCTCCCAGGGTTTGGGGACGGTTGTGAATGCATAGGTAATGCCACCCCGCCGCGATAACTGCCGGTACTCAGCCATGGTAATATTCGAACGCACTGCATCTGAATAGGCATACGTAAACGAGAAGTTCTCAATGTCGTAGAAATGGGCTCTTCCGTTAGGATTCATCCGAATTTTACGCACGTTCGAGAAGTTAATGGCCTTACGGGAATAGTTCTCTTCCACCATTTTTCGGTACGCTTCCCGTTGACTGGCCTCCATGGTACTCAGCGATAACTCCAATGGCATATCCGGGTCCAGCGGGTTAAAATGCGGACGGATATTCTGGCGATCTACACTGAAATAAAACGGAATCTGTAATCCCCATTTTTGCGGGAAAAATTTATCCAGATTTACGTTTGATGCCATACCCAGAGCCAGCGAGTTACTTTGAGAACGTTCGGATATGCGGGTTTCAACGCCTCCAAATCCATAGGTTTTTACGGCTCCGGTTAAAGTAACCGTGGCAAAATCGGCCAGTTTTATGTCGGCCCGGCCAATAGCGGCATAACCCGATTTCTGGTCAAAATCCGTCGCGTGGAACTCGTTCACCCATACGCAGAAGGATTTCGCCTGGCCATCGTCGGAGGTAGGATTCCGTACCCCCAGCATCAATACCTGCACTGACGAAATATCGGGTGTACCGACAACGGTAATATTATACTTACCATCTTCCGAAGTCAGCGTAAATGGCGTAGCATTAGCGGCCCCCAAGCGATTTCGTTCGGATTTGACTCGCCTTAACTCATCAATGGGAAAGTCGAATTTATTATCTACGGGCCATACTAATGTAGGATCTGGGGCCCCCACGTTAATCGCCCCGGGATCGGTTGCTTTCAAATCCCGAACTTCGATTTCGTAATAGTTATCTTTGAAATCAGTTCCTAAACGAATGAATGTAGACGTTTTAGAGCTTTCATTCATGGCATTTTCCATGTGAACCGACATCGTCAGTCGACGGTATTGATTCAGGTTATAGTTCACCAGCTTGTACGCCGCCCGCGAATCCCCGTCTCTTAAATCGGTCACACAAAGGCTTAAACCCTGCTCATTTAATTCGGCGTTGTTCAGCGTCATAATGTCACGATCACGCTCATAGCCGGGAGGAACCACGTAGGGAATTCGTCCAGCTTCCTTCGTTCCAGGACCGTTTTCTTCAATACTTACCGTCGATACCCGAAAATCCGCGTCATAAGGTTCAGGAACTTCATCCAAACCTTTGGCATTCAGATCGTAATCGTATTTCCGATACTGGAAGCCCGTTAACTGAAACTGAGCGAACCGAAGTACGACGGGCTGCTCGAAATCAGTCATTACCATCCGCATGAAACGAACGGACTTAAAACCATTAATCCCTCCTACCGAGCGGGTCGGTTTACGCACCTCCACCCGGAAAAGATACCATTTCGTGGTGGTGCCGTCCTGTTGGGTTACCGAAACTTCATCGACGATGTTATTACTTCCAATCTTCAATTCACCGGGTTTCAGAGGAATTTCGTATTCGTAATAACTTTCCGTTTCGTTGATGGTATTATCCACGTTCAAATCTTCTGAGTCGGGAAGACTGGAAGAAGAGGGCGTAATCTGTGATCCGGACGCTGTGTTGGCTGGAGAATTATTCTCCATCCCCATGAAACGTTTGTACCGCTGCACAATCGACCAGTTATTCTGATCGGCTTCGGTGCTGAGGTAATAGCGAAAATCATCGTTCGAGGGATCTGACAGAATCTGATCCAGGGCGGTACCGGTTACCCGCGTCCGTACCTGATTCAGGTAGTTCCCGAAGAAAGTCTGCTCGGCGTTGTTACTTAACCCGTCCAGACCCACGTCCTGAGCGGCAATATTTTCGTTATCGAAGGCATTAATAACAAACTGCTGTTTGGGAGCTCGTCCCCATGCTGTTGAGTCTACATTGGCGGCCTGTCCGTTTACGGGCTGGCTACGCACTTCTCCAACGGGTAAGCCATTTTCAAAAGTGAAGCGACCATCCGGCACGACGTCTTCCGAGATATCTCCCAGGTGCAAGAGCAGTTTACCCCCCGTGGTGTTATTCTGATTAACTACCCCATCTTTTACGACGGCGTTGGTTCCTGACAGAAAAGGATCCATTACCCAGAATTCCAGCAATTCGATGTTTGAATTATCAAAGTCATTATCCGAAGTAATAGCCCGGGTAATGGCTCCAAAATTTTGTTTCGGGTTACGTAACAATCCTTCCGAAGTCAGGTCAGGGTTGTAGTTATACATCCCACGTTCAGCCGGGAAATAGGCCACATCCAGAATATTAAGCGGAAGGTTATAGTTTAACGTAGCTTTCCCTTTGAACACCTCTTGAGGCATAAACTGGCGTTCGTATACGTTACTCAAATCCAGATTACCAGGTACCGTATTGTTAGCTAAGCCTCCCGTTCCGTAAATGGTCTGATCGATGTTATAGACCGAAATCATCGCCCGGCGGTATGCATATTCCAGCGGATTTGCGGCAGTTCCCTTGGGAAATCCGTCGGGAGTAGCTCCCAGACGCCACTTGATGGACTGGCGGGTAAAATCGTAGATCGTTCGGCTGCCTTCAAAATCGTCAAGGTAACTCCGATTCCGGGAACGCGGTGTTACCCCCGGCAACAGCTGTGCATACTCTCCCGAGAAAGTAATACTGGACATTTCTTTGGTTTGCAAGAAAGGCAGTGCATCCAGAGCTTTGGTCAGCAGGGGAACGTCTTTCTTTAAATTGGCATCAAAACCAAACAGAAAGTTATTCACAGGTTCGTTACCCAAGGCGACCCGGGTGATATTTCCGGGCGTACTTTCCCGCAAACGCATGACCGTCGCTCCGATGTTAAAGTTGCGGTCGATGCGGTAATCAAAACGACCCGCCAAGAGCGTTCGTACCTGATTATTAAACAGGTCCGGCGTTTCCCAGCTAATGGTAACATCTTTACCTGAATTCATCAACGATTCGTTCAGAATCCGAACACTGCCGGCCTCCACTACAAAGTCCGTTCCGGGATTTAAAGCTACGCCTCCGGCTGATACCTGTACCGTATTTTCGTCCACGCCAAAACCCAGCTGAATCTGAGCTCCGTTGGCTCCCTGATAGCTTCCAGAAATGTAAAATTTGTTTTTATCCGTCTCCTGAGTAGCGTCAATCTGGGTGCCTCTGTATAGGGTGGTCTGTACGTATTTTTCTACCAGTGCTGGATTATCCGCACTCAACCGATTACGTAAGGTCGAACCGAAAGGCTCCAGCACGGGAAAGATGATCCGCCCATTTTTAGAATCTATGGTTACATCTTCCACGTAATCAAAATTTCCATCGGGCTGCATGTCGCTCATCTGGTTCAGTTTATCCAGATTCATTACCTGCACCAGTGGAATTCCGGCAATATTACTTTCCTGAAGGGCGGGGTTATCTATCCCCGTAATGTCGTCTTTATAAATAACCCGAAGCTGAAAACCCTGTTTCTGAACGCTAACCGTTGTTCCGGTATATGTAGTTGTACTGGTATTGCTCGACTGCGTTTGCGTACTGAGGGAGTAGATGTTTTTCATCATCAGATCCCACATCGGTATATTCGTGTTGTTACGAATGGTCGACGACTTTAACAATTTCAGCACGATGACCTCATCCTGCTGCCGGTTCTGGTAATCTTCGGTTAACTCGCCGACTTTGTAATTCCGACCCTGATAGGTGTATTCGTAAGCAACGGCAATGACTTCATCATTCCGCACGGGAGTCAATAAGGAGATATATCCCAGTTGCGGGTGAAACTTAAACTCACGTTCTCCGAGTTTCCGGGCTCCGCGTAAAATGTCAAAATCTACGCCCCGTGTATACGCACTGCCACTTAATTCGGAAACTACATTATCAATCTGACGAACAACCGTATTCTGAGATACATTCTGGAACAGACCGTTAACGTCATTGTTGGCCGGAGAGCTGACAGAACCCGAAATGGGCTGCACTAGCGGAGAAGTTCTATTATAGGGATTTCCTTCGCCAATATCCGTCAGACCAACTAGATTGCGGAGCGTCTCCGTGCTTTGAGAACGGTTGGTTACGTATACCTCTACCCGAGTAACAGTTACTCCCGACGTTATCATGGGTAACTGCTGGAGCGACCGTTCGTAGTTATTCCGGAAAAAATGATTCAGGAAAAAGTGTCGGTTTTCGTCGTATAAATCCTGTCGGATGCTAAACGCACGGTTCTGAGCCCCATTTTTCAGCGTGATACTCTGCCGCTTGGATCGTTGCTGAGCGGCCACAATGTTTACATCCAGCTTACCAAACCGCAAAGCTACGTTGGCACCAAAGAGGTTTTCAACGCTGGGAATTAGCTGGCTATTGGTTCGAAAACTGGTATTCCCCGCTTCTACCCGCTGGATAATATCTTCTTCCTGATTCCGGAAACCCAGCTTTAGTTTATTTTCAAAATTGAAAGCGGCTTTGGTATCGAAATTGGTATTTAGGTTAAGCTTATCGCCAATTTTTCCGGCAAAGTTTACCGCAATCTGTTCATTGAAAATGAAGTTACCCGTTCGACGCTGTCGCACAGGAATAGCGGGATTGTCGGTGTTTTGGTGTAAATAACCAAAATCCAACATTACAGAGCCATTGGGGAGGAAATCAATGATGTTCGAACCAAAAATCTTATCCAGTGAAGGATCCGTCATTTTGATTTTTGGGAAAAGCCCACGCCCGGAAATTTCACTCTTCCCGTCCGAACGGGCAGCGTATTCCCGAATCAGATCCCGATAAGAGGCATCATTCTGAATTCGCAGGTATTCTTCCAGCGAAATGGCTTCGCCGGGTCGGTAGGGTAAATTCAGATCGCCTACTTTGAACTGATCATCGACAACGATTCTCTGGCTGTTGGGATCGTATCTGAACTGCGTCTGTAAGGTTTTAGGATCTTGGGGTACTAACGGTGATTGCGGCAAACGATAACTAAATCGGCTGCCTAATCGGTCGGGTACTTTTAGATAAGGTCGTCGGCCGGTTTTGGTACGGTATAGTGTATCCTGCTGGACAGAATCGGGGCGAACAACCTGACCTTTTGCGGTTAGAAATGTTGTTCCAATCAAAAAGAAAGCCCTTAAAAGTCCGGGAACCGTAATCCATCGCCTCCGCCGGGAATAATCTCCTGACTTTCGAACGGGTTGGAAAATTCGCATTGTTAGGTATAAGGTCCTATATAAAATCGGGGTCAGTACGTGTTAACTTCTAAGAAACAAATGGTTGTTACCGCATCCTAAACGGCGAAAGTAAAAGTAAAATTGCAAAAAAAAGTGGGATCGTCTCCCACTTGTTCATAATTAAGAAATGGTAATCACCAGAAATGTTATCGCAGTGATAATTTGATTAATTCTTCCACGGAAATGTCTGGCTGTTTTTTCAGAATTGTATCCACTGATTTTTCCGCAACGGGCCGGGGAATTCCCATTACAATCAGGGCTGAAATAGCATCCGTACGAGCCGCAGAATTGGGTCCCAGAAAAAGATTTGTGGTCATACTTCCTGAAGCCAGGTGATCTTTCTTAAGCTTGTCTTTCAACTCCAGAATAACCCGCTGAGCCGTTTTGGCTCCGATGCCTTTAATGCCTTGAATCACGCGTAAATCTTCTGTAATAATAGCCTGCCGAATTTCTACTGAAGAAAGTGAGGACAGCATTACCAAGGCCGTATTAGGGCCAATGCCGGAAACACTGACCAGATCCAGAAATAACTGCTTCTCCGTGATTTCCCGAAACCCAAACAAAATATGGGCATCTTCCCGAATGTTCAGAAAAGTAAACAGACGACATTTTTCATTTACCTCGGGTAAGGTCGAGAACGTTTGCAGGGAAATGCGAACTTCATAACCTACTCCCTGTACATCAATAATAACGTAAGCGGGTTCTTTAAAAGTTAGTTTTCCATCTAGGTAAGCAATCATGGCAGGGCGTGTATAGGGAACGAAAGGTGAGCCTTTCTGACTCACCTTTCGCTGGTTTTAAATCACAATTAACTTCTGGCCGGGTTTTACATCATTCCCTTTAATACCATTCAGTTTTTTCAATTTGTCAATGGAAATACCACCGTACCGTTGTGAGATCTTCCAGAGTGAATCTCCGGGCTGAACGGTGTGATATTTACGAACTTTATTCAGACGTTCTTCACGCGAAGGCTTCGTCGTATTTTTTGCTAAAGTAACGGTCGGCTGTGTGCTTACTTCGACTTGCTTGTAAATTACCAGTGCCTGTCCGGGGTGAATTTTACTGTGACGACCCAAACGATTCCAGGCCTTCAGTTGTGAATCGGCAACGTGATACTTACGAGCAATGGAAAACAGTGACTCTCCCCGGCGAACTTTATGCGAAACCCGCTTGGACTGAATGCTTACTTTCGCATCTCCTTCCTGCTCTTCGTCACCTTCGTTATTCGCATTGGAAGCCAGCATGGTACGCTCGGCCCAAGGAGATAACGTTGCTGAAGACATTACTTCCTGACGGTGAGCATAGAAATGCTTCAGCTCCTCTTTAGGCAGGCGGATGGGATACCGACGGGTATCTTCTGGTAAAACATCAGTCAGAATCTGCGGATTCAGTTGTCTGAATTTATCGTAAGAAAACTGACCCGCAGTAGCCAGCATTTTCAGATTAATGTAAGAATTGACGTGAATCGTATCAAAAGCAGCAATTGAGCGAACCGTATCAGGCTTGATGCCATGATCTGCGGCATAATGCATCATGTAAACAATCGCCGCGTATTGAGGCACATACCCCCGCGTTTCTTTATGCAGATAAGGATACACATCCCAATAGCTACTCTTACCCGAACGACGAACCGCCCGCGAAACATTGCCCGGACCGCTGTTATAAGACGCCAGCATCATTTCCCAGTCGTTATTAAAAATCCGACCGAGTTGCAAGAAATACTTACAGGCCGCTTCGGTAGCCTTGTAAGGGTCAAAGCGTTCGTCTACGTATTTGTCAATGCGTAATTTAAAGTCAATACGACCCGTGCTGGGCATAAACTGCCATAAGCCACCGGCTCCCGCGTGTGAGATAATCTTAGGGTCCAGCCGTGATTCAATCAGGGAAAGGTACTTCAGCTCATCGGGTAACCCGTATTGAGCCAGGTATTTTTCAAAAATGGGGAAAAACAAGGCTTTTCGTTCCAGCATTTCCTTCACGAAAGAAGGCTTCCGAAACGTGAAGAACTCCACGTACTGGTGAGTTACATCGTTGTGATTCAGAGGAATTTCTTTCTGTAATTTGGTCATTCGTTCGTGAACGAGCTGATAGTCAACTCGTGGCACGGAATCTTTAGTAACCGTAACAGAAGCAGTACTCATTTGCGTCGAATCGGTCTGTGCTCCTACGGAACAAATCGAAAATGAGGCAATCGCTGCCGCAACGGTCAGGATTCGAATTGGTCTCATCATTGAGAGTTTGTTGTTAGGTGATACCGGAGTTTCCTCGCGAAACTCACAGGACATACTTTATTCGATCAGTGGGGCAGAAGGATGTTCATTATTGCCCTTCTTTCAAAAAGCAATAACTTTACTATTCATTCGGTTGATTGTTAAATCGTTAATTGGGGTTCATTAGCCAGCTCCAGAGATTTGGCAAACGCAAGTAATTGCTGCTCACCAAAGGCAGGGGCTATGATCTGAATGCCTACGGATAATCCCTGACTATCTTTTCCCAACGGAAGTGAAATAGCGGGAGTGCCCGTGAGATTGGCCTGCACCGTGAAGATGTCAGCCAGAAACTCTTTTAGGGGGTCCGAAGACTTTTCTCCTAAAGGAAAGGCAACTGAAGGCGTGGTGGGATACAGAATAAAATCTACTTCCTGAAAATGCCCTTCGATTTCTTCCTTAATTAAACGCCGAACTCGCTGTGCTTTCGTGTAATAAGCATCGTAATAATTTGCACTTAATACAAAAGTACCCAGCAGAATTCGCTTGCGAGCTTCGCTGCCCAAACCTTCCGTACGACTGAGCCGATACAGAGAATCAAGGTCCACAGCCTGCGGGCTGCGGTAGCCATACCTTACCCCGTCATATCGGGAAAGGTTAGAGCTTACTTCAGCAGTAGTCAGAATATAATAGGTTGGCAAGTAATAGTGAGCCAACGGGAAATCAACCGGAACCAACGTGTGGCCTTCTGCTTCCAAACGTTTAATTGTCTGACGCAAGACCGCCTTTACTGATTCGTCTACCCCTTCTGAATCAATGCTTTCGCGAAAATAGCCGATTTTTTTGAGACCACCCGAAGTTAATTTCTCCGAATAGGCTGGCACTGGATCTTGGGAGACCGTGCTATCCTGCTCATCAGCACCTGCCATTACCTCCAAAAGCAGAGCGGCATCTTCCACGCAACGCGTAATGGGTCCGATGGTGTCAAAAGAAGAAGCATACGCTAGTAATCCCCAGCGGGAGACGCGTGAATAAGTGGGTTTCAAGCCTACTACTCCACAAAAAGCAGCCGGCTGGCGAACGGATCCACCCGTGTCTGTGCCAATAGAAGCAAAGCATAAATCGGCCTGAACCGCTACCGCTGAGCCTCCCGAAGATCCCCCGGGAACACGGTTTTCATCAAAGGCGTTTCGAACCGGACCATAGGCAGAATTTTCATTGGAAGAACCCATGCCAAATTCATCGCAATTCTGACGGCCAATAATGATTGCATCCTCATCAATCAGTCGTTGAATGGCCGTAGCCGTAAACTGAGAAACGAAGCCATTCAGAATTTTACTCCCCCCGTGGACTCCGTGGTCGGCATAGCAAAGTAAGTCTTTGATACCAATGACCATACCCGCCAGTTTCCCCGCCGTTCCGGCAGCGATCTTAGCATCAACCTGACTGGCCTGAGCTTTCGCGTCATCCGCATAAACGTCCAGAAAGGCGTTCAGGTGAGTCTGTTTTTCAATACGGTTCAGGTAATAGTCAACCATGGCAAGACAGGAAGTAGTGCCTTTGTGTAAATCCTGCTGAAGCGAACGGAAGGAGGAATAATACTTCAAAATAGACTGGATAATCTGATGATTCGGTAAAAAACAACAAAAGGGCCTAGCCGTGTGACTATGCCCTGAAGTATTAGTAATAACGACTATTTATTGACTTCGTCGCTTGATTTTTCAATTTCGCTACGGACATCTTTACTAGCATCCTTGAACTCACGAATGCCTTTTCCTAATCCTCTTGCGAGTTCAGGGATTTTCTTGGCTCCGAACAGAAGAACAAGGGCAAAAATAATCAGGGCGATTTCAGGACCACCAAGGCCAAACGCCAAAATTGTTGCCATTTCCATAATGAATGTCTTTAATAATATGAATGTAAAGTTAAGAATTTCAGGTGAAAAATTCGGTATTTAACGTCAGCTTTTCTTTTTCTTTCGTCAAGAGTTCAGTCTTATTTTACCTCGTCAATAGATACCGATCCCTGTTTTTCCCATTCACTAAATGCTTCCAGATCGGTAGAAATCGTGCGAAATAACCAAAGTAACAGAGCAATGTCATCCGTAAAACCCACAATGGGTAACAGGTCAGGAATAACATCAATCGGGCTAACAAAATAGATCAGCACCGTGACCGTTAATACCAGACTTTTCCAGGGCAAGGTACGGTACTCGCCTTTCGCATACGCCCGAATCAGTCGACTTAGCAGACCAATTTTTTCCTGTACGTCACTAATAATGCCGGCTTTGTTGGATGCCTGAAAAACCCGCGTAATCAATTGCAATAAAAAAGCAGGGTTGCGAGCCGAACGGCTGGCTTTTTTCTGAGCACTTTTAAAAAAAATAGAATGTAAAATACGTTCTAACAGGTTTTTGGAGTCAGCCATTCGTTTTAAGATAATAGAATCAGAGTCTAGTCGATATTAACGAACAAAAGGATGAAAACAAGTCATCCTTTTCTATATTTTCTTTGAAAACTCATACGCTGGCCGAAAAGTTTAGTTCAGTCAGAAATAAAAAAGCCCATGTTGAACATGGGCTTTAAACGAAGTATCTTTTTCTATTTAATCTGTCGGGCTAGTCTGAGGGTTTGCTCTTCTACCGCCTCGGATGGTTCGGGACTTTCAAGTTTGCGGCTTCGTCCGGCTTTCTCATCGAGCGTAGCTTTCAAATCCAGCAAAAACTTACGTAACTCCAACAGGGAATCTACCAGTTCCGTATTGTTTTCCTGCTTAAATTCTTTGTTTTCGAGGTATTTACGGGCTCCTTTCAAAGTATAACCACGTTCCTCAACCAGTTGATATATAATTTCCAGTTGACGAATATCTTCCTTGGTGTACATGCGGTCGCCGCCCCGATTCCGCTTCACTTTATTTTTGAGCGTGGGGAAATTGTCCGTCCAATATCTCACCTTAGAGATATCAAACGAAAACATATCTGCTACTTCTCGTATGGTATAGTACCGCTTCTCGTCCGTCATAACCGCCGCATAGTAATAAGTTCCGGTGAAGGTGTTGCTAGCCCCAAAAGTCCACAGCCTTGCCCCTATTCTTTCTAACGTAAACTACGGCAGAAGAAATATGGTTGCAAGGTTAGGGAATTAAAAAACGATCGATTGACCGCATTAGAGCCTTAAAAATGCCTTATTTTCTTTTAATAAATCATATGATTCAACATATAATTTTAACTTTTTCCTATAAACGATTGGTTTTCAATAGAAAAAATTTCTTCCTCATAAAATTACGGCTCTTTCATTGGCCTTTCGCCCGCAAGGAAATTTAAATTACCTTTGCAGGCTAATTCCCAGCGGTTTCTCTTTTTGATTACTGAAACTTGCTAATTGACGAATATCCCATGACTTCCAGAGAGATACGGCAGGCTTTCCTTGATTTTTTTGTTTCAAAAGGCCATTTAATTGTTCCTTCGGCCCCACTGGTGGCTAAAAATGACCCTACCCTGATGTTTAATAACTCAGGAATGGCTCAGTTTAAAGATTATTTCCTGGGTAATGGTACGCCTCCCTCCCGTCGGATTGCAGATACGCAGAAGTGTCTTCGGGTATCGGGTAAGCATAATGATCTGGAAGACGTAGGATTTGATACTTATCATCACACCATGTTCGAAATGCTGGGCAACTGGTCGTTTGGTGATTACTTTAAGAAAGAAGCATTACACTGGTCCTGGGAGTTACTAACGGAAGTATATAAACTTCCCAAAGATCGTCTGTATGTATCGGTTTTTGGGGGTGACGAAAAAGACGGCGTACCTTTCGATCAGGAAGCGTTTGACCTCTGGAAGGAAATTCTGGGTAGTGAAGACCGTATCATCTTAGGCAATAAAAAAGACAATTTCTGGGAAATGGGCGAAGTAGGTCCCTGCGGCCCTTGTTCAGAAATTCACGTGGATTTACGCGATCAGGACGAAGTAGATGCTATTCCTGGCAAATCCCTCGTCAACGCTGATCACCCACAGGTGGTTGAAATCTGGAATAACGTCTTCATGCAATTCGAGCGGAAAGCCGATGGCTCACTCGTGCCTTTGCCCGCTCGTCATGTGGATACGGGGATGGGTTTTGAGCGTCTTTGCATGGCGATTCAAAAGAAGAAATCAAATTACGATACTGACGTTTTCACCGGAACGATTGACTTCATTGCCAAAGCAGCCGGTAAGACGTACGGAGAAGATAAATGGGCCGACATCGCCATGCGGGTTATCTCGGATCACATCCGGGCCATTGCCTTCGCTATTGCCGATGGACAGTTACCTTCCAATGTTCGGGCCGGTTACGTCATTCGTCGGATTTTACGCCGGGCCGTTCGTTACGGTTATACTTATCTGGATTTCCGCGAACCTTTCTTATACAGCCTGATTCCTTTATTATCAGATCAATTCGATGGTGTTTTCCCCGAACTGATTGCTCAGAAGGATTTCGTAGCGAAAGTTATTCAGGAAGAAGAAGCGGCATTCCTGCGTACGCTGGAAAAAGGGCTAACCTTGTTAGATAAGATTCTGGCTCAGGAATCGGAAAGTAAGGTTATTGAAGGAGCAACCGTTTTCGAACTGAACGATACCTTCGGTTTCCCCGTGGACTTAACGGCCCTGATTGCTCGGGAACAAGGCTTTGCTATCGACGAAGCCGGTTACCAGAAAGCTCTCGCCGAACAGAAAAACCGTTCGCGGAAAGATGCCGCTACGGAGAAATCGGATTGGGTGGAATTACGGGAAGGTGGCAAAACCGTATTCCTGGGATATGACCAGACGGAAGCCGAATCAACCATTACGAAGTATCGCAAAGTAGAAGCCAAAGGCAAAACCCAATACCACGTAGTGCTGGATCAAACGCCTTTTTACGCCGAATCTGGTGGACAGGTGGGTGATACGGGCGTACTAGCTTGGCCCAATGCCGAACTAATCGTTGTCGATACCAAGAAAGAAAATGACCTAAGTATTCACGTCATTGAAGACGAGGAATTCGAAGAAAAACTTCAGGCTCACGGGACCCAGGTAACGGCAAAAGTGGACGCTTCCCGCCGGAAACTGATTGCCTCCAACCACACGGCTACGCACTTAATGCACAGTGCTTTGCAGGAAGTATTAGGTTCACACGTGGCTCAAAAGGGTTCACTGGTGAGTCCTGATATCCTGCGTTTTGATTTCTCTCACTTTGCGAAAATGACGGATGAGGAAATTGCTCGCGTGGAACAACGGGTAAATGAAAAAATCCGGGAGAACATCGCTCTTCAGGAAGATCGTAATGTGCCCATTGACGAAGCTCGTGAGCGGGGAGCTACGGCGTTGTTTGGGGAGAAATACGGTGATTTCGTTCGCGTCATTACCTTCGATCCCACCTATTCGGTAGAGCTTTGCGGCGGTACGCACGTACCTGCTACGGGAGAAATCGGCTTATTCAAGATTACTTCCGAAAGCTCTTCTTCGACGGGCGTTCGTCGGATTGAAGCCATTACTTCAGAGAAAGCCTTTGAATTACTCGAAGAGCAGTCATCGTTACTGAATCAGTTGAAAGAATTGCTGAAAACACAGGATGTACTGAAATCCGTTCAGGGGTTAATCGAAGAAAAGGCAGCCTTGCAAAAACGCGTAGACTCGCTGGAAATCGAAAAATTGAGCTCCGTTCGGGAAGCTCTCGTTTCTAAAATCAGTGAGAAAAACGGTATTAACTTTATCGCAGAACAGGTAGAAGTACCGAACGCCGACGCTCTGAAACAACTGGCGTATCAGTTGAAAGATAAAGTAGATAACCTCTTCGCTTTGCTAGTAGCTGAAGTAGGCGGTAAACCTTCATTGGCTCTGATGATTTCTGAAAATCTGGTAAAAGAACGCGGCCTCAACGCTGGCCAACTCGTTCGTGAACTGGCGAAGGAAGTTAAAGGCGGCGGTGGCGGTCAGCCTTTCTTTGCTACGGCTGGTGGTTCTGACGTATCAGGTTTACCGAAAGTAATTGAAAAAGCGGCTACGCTGGTATAATCTTCCTTTTAGCATACAAAGAAAAGGCCCCTGATTAGTTTCTTAATCAGGGGCCTTTTCATTCAACATCTACCTCTTAACCATTCTTCTCTAACTGCTTCACCAGAACCTCGAAATCTTTTGGATAGGGAGCTTCGATTTTCACCTCTTCTCCATTCAGCAAACTGAACGTTAACGAATACGCGTGCAGAGCAACGCGTTTCATTAAAGGTTGCTCGTCGGTATCTTTTTTGAGGTTGAATTTCTTCTTAAGTTGGGAAAGATATACGGGCTTACCGCCATATGTTTCATCCGAAACGATGGGAGCTTTCATACACATCAGGTGCACGCGAATCTGGTGCATACGGCCCGTAATAGGTAAGCATTCCACAATGGTATACTGGCGGTAGGCTTTCAGCGTAAAAAACAGCGTTTCGGCTTCTTTCCCTTTGGCCCGGTCAATCTTCACTACGCCATCGCGGGGCAGGGCCAGAATAGGGAGATATACCGATTCTCCCTGAAAATTATGAACGCCATTCACCACCGCGTGGTAGCGTTTCACCGTCTCACGGTGCTCAAACTGCATGGATAAATGCCGATACGCTTCGGGGTTTTTAGCAATCGCCAGAGCTCCTGACGTTTCCTTATCCAAACGGTGGCATAGCTGGGCGTCATCACTATACGCTTTAGCCATCCGTAAAATACTCAGGGAGTTATCCGCCTGACGCTCATCAAGCGAGGCAATGTAAGGGGGTTTATTAATTACGATGTAATCTTCGTTCTCGAAAATGATTAAATCCTTAAAATTCAGTGGCTTCATGCCGCAAAGGTACGGTTTTCAATCGTTATCTGTTTTACCGGCTTTAATCTTTCCTTGATGGTAAGCCGTAAAATTTAACCGCCGGGACTGGGTGTTTTGTCATCCAGCAAAGTGGAATCAGCGACAACTCCCGTTTCGGGAGCTCCGGCTTCAATCCAGCGGCGAACAAAATCAATCTGCCCCACTGATAAAGGCGAGCCTCCCAGCGGCATCGGACTCCCGTATTGCTTACCTCCGTGGTGAGAAGAATCAAAATTGAGTTTGTGATAAAACAGACTTTCCAGCGATTTATAAGCCTTTACTCGCAGTAAGCCATCAGCAATAGCTAAGGTATTGACTGGAGTTACATTAAAGAGATTTTGATACGCCTGCCCCGCCGCTAATATTAGTTGATGCGAAGCATAACCCGGATCCTGAGAAGAAGCGTGGCAACCCGCCGTAGCACAGGTTGGCGTTAAGATTCGGCGTTGGATCTGAGAAAAGGTACTGGAGGGCGTGACCGTTGGGTTGGGTTCAGGACTAGGTTTCTTCTGGCAGGCACTGAAGAACAACCCCAGGGTTAGTAGATAGAGTGGTACATTTCGAATCATCTGTATTGCTCGTATTAGTCAACGTTCGGTGGTAAACGTTCTAATTCCCTTCGGTATTGAAAGGATGGCTGAAATTCCTCGGGAAATCCGAAGGGGATTCTGTATTTTGCCACCTTTTACAACGCAACCTCGTGCATGGACGCCTTTGAATCTCGTATTGATTTAAGTGAACTTTACCAGACCGTGGCCGACATTCGGACCGAAGTAGGTAAGATAATTGTTGGGCAGCAATCCATGATTGATCTGCTTTTGACGGCCCTTTTCGCGGACGGTCACGTACTCATCGAAGGCGTACCCGGCGTAGCGAAAACGCTGACGGCAAAGATACTGGCAAAAACGATTTCGGTCGATTTCAACCGGATTCAGTTTACGCCTGACCTGATGCCCTCAGACGTATTGGGAACCTCCATTTTTAATCCCAAGACCTCTGATTTTGAATTTAAACCAGGCCCCATTTTCTCGAACATTATTTTAATTGATGAGATCAACCGGGCTCCGGCCAAGACTCAGTCGGCTTTATTTGAAGTCATGGAAGAGCGGCAGGTAACCAACGCGGGCCAGACCTATCACATGACGGCTCCGTTTCTGGTACTAGCTACGCAAAACCCGATTGAACAGGAAGGAACGTATCGTTTACCAGAAGCTCAGCTGGATCGTTTTCTGTTTAAAATTGTCGTTCAATACCCTTCGCTAGAGCAGGAAACGGATATTCTAAAAGGCCATCATCACCGCCGTCAGATGACCGATGCGATGGATACTATTCACGCCATTCTTTCGAGAGAACAGTTAACGGCCTTACGCGAAAAAGTACGACAGGTCTTAATCGAAGATAAAGTGCTGACGTACATTGCTCAAATCGTTCACGAAACGCGTAATTCCAAATTTCTTTACCTGGGAGCTTCCCCACGGGCATCGGTAGCGTTATTAAATGCATCCAAAGCCTTAGCCGCCCTGCGAGGACGCGACTTCGTTACTCCGGAAGACGTGCAGGAACTAGCCGCCCCGGTATTACGCCATCGCCTGATTCTCACGCCTGAAAAAGAAATGGAAGGCACTACGCCGGATGCTATCATCGATCAGATCATCAAGAAAATCGAAGTGCCCCGTTGAGTTTTCAGATATTGATTTTCTGTTTTCAATCATACTACGAGCCTACCCGTTGCCAGCTTTTTGCTGGCAACATTTGTTATAAGCCCTGGCTTTAACAAACCAGGGGAGCATAAATGAACCCAGCCTAGCCAGGAATACTTCTCGCTAGTAACTCATGTTGCCAGCGAAAAAGCTGGCAACGGCAGAGTAAAAATATGCCTTACCCTAGTGGAGTTAACTAGCGATAACCCCGGAAGGGTACTCTATCAACCCGAAGAAATAAATCCTATCTTACACCCGTTTAGCATTCAGATTTTATTGAAACCTGAAAACGGACCATTCATTACTTCAATCTAAATTCCTCTATACTCTATGCGTGGGCTTCGGGTACTTTTGCTACTGGCTCTGTCCGTCTTTTTTTCGACCTGTTCGAAACTCAATGAAGTCGTTATTCGGGCGACAAACTTTGAAGATGAAATTCAATTAGCTCAAAATCTGGTTTTTACTTTTAATAAAGACCTCGTTCCTGAAGCAGAGCTGGGCACCTGGCAAAGCACGAAGTTCATCGAATTCGAACCCGCCATTCAGGGCCGATTCAAATGGGTCGGTAAAAACGAGCTGGTCTTCTCGCCCGCCGCTTCCTTCCAGCCCGCCACCGAGTATCAGGCCCGGCTTTCCGATAAGTTACTCACGCAGGTAAAAGAACAGTCGCTGGGCATTTCTTCCGAAAAACTACATTTCCATACGCCTTATCTGCAACTTCAAAATACTCAAGCTTACTGGACCAAAGCCAAAACGGGCGGGCAGGCCGTGGCGAAACTTCGGCTGAATTTCAACTATCCCATTTCCGGCGGTCAGGTAGGCTCCAAACTGAACATTACCCGAAAAGATGAAAAAGTCGGCTTTAGCGTAGCTCAACAGGGCACCACTGCTTCTTTACCATTAACCTTGTCCGGCATTCAGGAGGCCCAAACGCTGAACCTGAAATTAGACGCAGGTGTTCAGGCCGTTTCCACTTCGTACCAGTCGAAAGAACCGCTGGAATTAAAGACGACTTTACCCGATCCGAAAACGCTGGAAATCGTTGGCGTAGAAACGGGTTTCGAGAATAATCGTGGTTTTATCAAAGTAACTACCACGCAGGAAATCAACCCTGAATCCATCGCTTCGGCCTATGCACTAAACGCCAGCACTAACACAAAAGCGGTTACTGAATACGACAGTTTAGGAAACCCTTTACCCGCTAAAGAAACCAAAAGCAGCGTTCCTACGCAGACGGAGCTATTAGAAAACGGATTTATCATCCGAGGCGATTTCAACGAAACGGATACCTATACATTAACCTTTAACCAACAGTTGCGGGGCGTTCTCGGCCCTGCTCTTACGGATACGTACACCAAAGATTTATACTTTGGACGAATGCCCGCCGCTCTGGAATTTATGCATAAAAAAGCGGTTTATCTGAGCTCCAAAGGGCACCGGAATGTGGCCGTTCAGGTAACCAATATCCCCAAAGTACAGGTTCGGATTTCGAAGATTTACGAGAACAATATTCTGGCTTACCTCCGTAACAACCGATACCGTGATTACCGCTACGAAAACGATGCTTACGTTGAAGGGGGCTATGTCTATTCTGAAGATGGTGGAACGTACTCGGATCTGGTGGTTAACAAAACCATTGAAACCGAAGATTTACCTAAAAACGGCGGCGTTTCCTTACTGAACCTCAGCTTACCTGACCCGACGAACCAGTTCCGGGGAATTTATCTGGTTTCGTTGAATTCAGCCGATGAGTATTACCATTCCGCCACCAAGCTGGTTAGCATTTCGGACATCGGTTTAGTGACTAAAAACTCGGGTGATGAGTGCCTGGTTTTTGCTCATTCCATCCGCTCCACTGAACCGCTGAGTAATGTTGAAATCAAGCTAGTCTCTTCGAACAACCAGACCATTCAAACCGCCAAAACCGACTCGAAAGGCATTGCTTTATTTAAAGACTTAAAAGAAACTTCTTTCACTACGGCACTGGTAACGGCTCAGACCGAAGACGATTTCAATTATCTTTTTCTGGAAGATACGCAGGTGCCCACCAGTCGATTTGAAGTAGACGGCAAGCGGGATAATAACTCGGGTTTTGAAGCTTTCCTCTACGGTGACCGCAATATTTACCGCCCCGGTGAGACGGTGCATTTCAATACTATTGTTCGTAAACATAATTGGGAAACCCCGGGTGAAATTCCACTAAAAATTCGCTTTCTGATGCCTAACGGTCGGGAATACCGAACGCTTCGCCTGACTACCAACGCCCAGGGATCCGTAGCCGCCGATATTCCCCTTGAGACAGCAGTAGTGACCGGAACGTATCAGCTGGAAGTACTGAACGCCAATGACGTAATCCTGACTTCGCAGTCCATTTCGGTAGAAGAATTCATGCCCGATCGGATCAAAGTCGAAGTACGATCCCCGAAAGAACGCTATAACTCCGGTGAAACGGCCACCATTTCGGCCACAGCTACCAACCTCTTTGGCCCTCCGGCATCGGATCGGAATTATGAGATGGAAGTACAAGTAAAGCGGCAGCTTTTTCAGCCCAAGGGTTACGAAAGTTTTGTCTTCGACATACAGGATCATACCAAATTTGAACACATGGTTCGGCAGGGTAAGACTAATGCCGCCGGAATCGCCATGGAAGGATTCGTATTACCCGCCAGCTGGCAGGACATGGGGCTGCTGGAAGCCAAAGCTTTTGTAACTGTCTTCGACGAAACGGGCCGTCCGGTGAATCGTTTGCAGAAATTTACAGTGCAGACACAGCCCGTTTTATACGGCATTGGCATGCCCGATACTTATGTAGGCACCAATGCTCCGGTTACGATTCCACTCGTAGCCTTAAACTCGGAAGGAAAGCCTCAACAGGCTCAGGGCCAGATTGACATTGTCAAACACGATTACCAGACGGTGATTGAGAAAAACACGGATGGTTCGATGAAGTATTCGTCCAAAAAGCAATCAAAAATCGTTTTCAGTCGAGCCGTTACCTTTGCTAAAGGCCGGGCTTCGGTGAGTTATGCTCCGCCCGTTTCCGGGGAATACGAAGTTCGCCTGCATCGGGCAGGTTCGCGAAACTGGACGAGTCAGTCGTTTTACGCCTATGGGTACGGTCAAACCAGTTCCACGGCTTTTGAAGTAAACAATGAAGGTCAGGTAGAAATGACGTTCGATAAACCTTCCTATCAAGTTGGCGATCAAGCGAAAGTATTATTCAAGACGCCTTTCTCGGGAAAACTGCTGGTTACCATCGAACGCAATCGTGTGCTTGAGCATCACGTATTAACCACCGACAACAAATCTGCCGAGCTAAGTTTCTCGGTGGGGAAAGAGCACCTGCCCAACGTTTACGTTGCAGCGACGCTTTTCCGGGAAATGAACGACGAAGACTTACCACTGACGGTAGCTCACGGGTATGCTCCGGTTATGGTTTCGGATGCCGATAATCAATTAGACGTAGCGATTACTTCCGTCGAAAAATCCCGGTCAAAAACGCGTCAGACGATTCGCGTAAAAACCGCCCGAAATGCTCAGGTAACCCTGGCCGTGGTGGACGAAGGCATTCTTCAACTGAAAAACTACAAATCTCCTGATGTCTATGGTTTCTTTTATCAGAAGCGTGCCCTGGAAGTGAATGGCTACGATCTCTACGCCTATCTGCATCCCGAATTAGGCATTCGCTCGCGAAGCTCTGTCGGTGGAGATGGGTTTGATATGGAAAAACGAGTCAATCCACTGGCGAATGGCCGGGTAAAACTCGTGGCTGTATGGAGTGGCATTTTGCAGACGAATGCCAGCGGTGAGGCCAGCTTTAACGTAGACATTCCCCAGTTCTCGGGTGATTTACGAATCATGGCCGTAGCCTATAAAGATCAGGCCTTTGGCTCAGCTACGCAGCACATTAAAGTGGCCGACCCGCTGGTGATTAGCACGGCCCTGCCCCGTTTTGCCAGTCCTTCCGATGAACTGATCGTTCCGGTTAACATTACGAATACCACGAAGAAAGCAGCCTCCATAACCGCAACGTTGCAAACGACGGGAGCCTTACAAAACCAAACACCAGCTCCGCAGGCTATCAACATCAATCCTGATGCCGAAGGCCGGGTTACTTTCAGCGTAAAAGCCGCTCAGGCCATCGGTACGGGTAAGGTCAAAGTGTCGGTCAAAGGACTGGGAGAAACGTTTACGGAAGAGGTTGATCTTACCGTTCGACCTAGCGTCGGTTTGGTGAAAACTTCGGTTTCAGGAACGGTAACTGCCGGGCAAACGGCTACCTTACCGCTTTCGCTTCAGGACTTTGTTCCCGGAACCGTTAAGGCTTCGCTGCGGGTTAGTCGCTCGCCTTTGGTTTCGCTCTCGGATCGGCTCGATCATTTACTGAGTTACCCCTACGGCTGTCTGGAGCAATCGGTTTCGGCGGCGTTTCCTCAGTTATACTTCGCCGATCTGGTCAAGACGATTCAAACGGATCGAAAACCGTACCTGAAGTCTGGTAACTCAGACCTGAACCCAGCGGCCAATGTAGGGGCAGCTTTACGTAAAATTGAAACGTTGCAGTTGTATAACGGCGGTTTAGCCATGTGGCAGGCGGGTCAACGCGACGAATGGTGGGCTACAGCCTATGCCGTACATTTCATGATTGAAGCTCAAAAAGCGGGTTATGAAGTAAATGCTACTACGCTGAGTAAGGCACTGGATTACCTCAATCAACAGGTAAGCAAGCAGGCCCATGAGAAGGCCGTTATTCACAATGAAGACGGCAGCATCACGAATCGAATGCAGGCCCGTCGTGAAACCATTTACAGCCTCTATGTTCTGTCGCTGGCGGGTCGTTCCAACCGTTCGGTGATGAACTATTATAAGGCAAACACGTCTTTACTGACCACTGACTCGCGGTATTTGCTGGCGGCGGCCTTCGGTTCGCTCGGCGATGAACCCAGTAAATTGACCTTATTACCCAAACAGTATCCTGCCGATCAAAGTCCGCGACAAACCGGAGGTAGCTTCTCCAGCCCCATTCGGAATCAGGCTTTAGTCTTGAATACTTTACTGGAAACGGATCCGAATAATATTCAAATTCCGGGGTTAGCTCGTCAGCTTTCAGCGGCGGTACAACAGAATCGGTGGTTATCTACGCAGGAAGAAAGCTTTGCTCTGCTTGCTTTGGGTAAACTGGCCAAACAGTCGGCTGCCTCTACCGCTACCGCTCAGATCAAGTCCGCCGGACGTTCATTAGCGTCATTTACAGGTAAGGATTTATTACTCAACAAGGGATTACAAACGCCACTCACCTTTACTACTTCGGGCAAAGGTTCGCTGTATTATTTCGCTCAGGCGGAAGGCTTATCACAGAGTAATACCGTTCCGCTGGGTGATCAGATTCTGGAAGTTCGTAAACAGTATCTCGACCGGAGCGGACAGCCCATTACCCGTAATCTTCGACAAAATGAGTTAATTGTCGTTCGGGTAACGGTGCGAACGCAGAATGGATTACCCGTTGAAAATGTGGTGATCACGGATATGTTACCGGCAGGTCTGGAAATTGAAAACCCACGCATTACGCCCGAACGGGATTTAAGCTGGATCAAGGGCCAAGCTTACCCTGATCACTTTGATTTACGTGATGACCGGATTCATTATTTCGTGAATGTTTCCGGGAAACCCCAAACGTATTATTACTTAGCCCGGGCCGTATCCAAAGGTAAATTCACCGCTGGTCCGGTATCAGCCGATGCGATGTATAATGGCGAGTACCGAAGTTATTCGGGCGGGGGAATGGTAACGGTTGAATGAAACCCTCTTATATCCTCTAGAGACGCGATGAATCGCGTCTGGGCAAAACGTAGCTTTCAGGCACCATTCGGGAATTACAAATCTCTGACCAATTGCTTTCAGATTGCAAATCCGAAAGAGCACTAAAGATGCCGCTGCCAGCCAAAAAAGGCTGGCAGCACTACTCCAGGCAATAAAGTATATAATGCTATTTACGCATTTCAATGCCACTCCTGAATAACCTACGTTTGCCTAACCCCAACCTTCTCCATACTATCCGGCCAGAGGCCTATCTGGCTATTTTGTCACTCGGCGGAGCAAGGCTACTGCGAAAGAGCCTTAGCTTTCTTTTACGCGATGGATCTCATCTCTACATTCTCGATTGTGCGTATTTTCCGAAAAAAAGGCTTTTATTTCGTATCGAAAATGTAGAATTATGAAAATTCTGGTGGTTGAAGACGAACAGGATGTTGCCTCTTTTATTAAAAGTGGACTGGAAGATTATGGCCTCGAAGCAGACATTGCCGACGATGCCTTCCGGGCTCAGCAATTCTTGAAGGATCATGAATACGGAACGGTCATTCTGGATGTGAATCTGCCGATTATGAACGGTTTTGAGCTTTGTAAAATCATTCGGGAGAAATACGAAGACGTGTCTATCCTGATGCTAACGGCTTTCGGAACGACCGACAATGTCCTGACGGGCTTTGATGCCGGGGCGGATGATTACCTGGTCAAACCCTTTGAGTTTCGGGAATTAATGGCTCGGTTGCGGGCGTTGAACCGTCGTCGGTTGACCGTTCCGACGGAAGCCGTGATCCTGAAAATCGCTGATCTGGAGTACAATCAGAAAAGTAAAACGCTGAAACGCGATAATCAGAAAATCAGTCTGACGGCCCGTGAACTGGCCTTACTGGAGTTTTTCCTGAAAAATCAGAACCGGGCTCTATCCCGGAGCGAAATCGCTGAGAAAGTCTGGGATGTGAACTTCGACACGGGTACGAACGTGGTAGATGTTTACGTGAATTACCTCCGCAAAAAGATTGATAAAGACTTCTCGCCCAAGCTGATTCATACCATCAGCGGAATTGGGTACATCATGCAGGAAGTGCAGGATTAATGGTAGGTAGAGACGCGACTGTATCGCGTCTGGGTAGAGGCGGTTTTGCTTACCTTTCATTGCCCCCAAGCCGAGACGCCATAAATGGACGTCTCGACAAAAAACAGAACCTTCAAACCACGTTTGCTCCCATGAAAATCAGGTCTAAACTTTCCGTCACTTTTTTGCTCATTGTGGCGGCCAACCTGATTCTTTTTTCGTCGGTGGTTTACTTCGTTTCGGAATATTTCCGGCAGAGGGATTTTTACTTGCGTCTGACCGACAAAGCTAAAACGACGGCCCGACTGCTCATTGAAGAGCAGAAAATTGATGCCAAACTTCTCCAGCTTTTCGAACGCAATAACCTCACCTCCTTACCGCAGGAGCAGATCATTGTATATAACCTTCAGGGTAAAATCATCTATGAAAGTGAAAATCGCCCGGATCGGATTGTAGACGAACTGGATTTACTGAATCGGGTCAGGCAAAAGAATGAAGTATTTGTTCGCTACGGTAAAAAGGAAATTGTCGGATTAATCTATGAGCACGACGATACCAACCTGATCATCATCGCTTCCGCTTACGATGAATACGGGTTAACGGAAATGAAGCACCTGCGTACGATTCTGGGGTTTGGACTGGTTTTTAGCTTAACACTGGTAGGGATTTCAGGCTGGTTTTTCGCGGGTCGTGCCTTACAACCCATTTCTGACGTGGTTCAACAGGTAGGCCAAATCAAAGCTCTCAACCTGAATCAACGCGTTGTGGCGGGTAATGACCACGATGAGATTGCTCAGTTGGCCCATACATTCAACTCCATGCTCGACCGGGTTCAGAAAGCGTTCCAGGTACAGCGGGATTTTGTGGCCAATGCCTCCCACGAATTACGCACGCCGCTTACCATCATTACCGGTCAAATTGAAGTAACTCTGATTAAACCCCGCACAGCGGAAGAACACGAAGCCAAATGGAAAACGGTACTGGAAGCGATTAAGCGGTTGAATAACCTTTCCAATAATCTACTCGAACTCGCTCAGGTCAGTCAGGATGATTCTACCGTTACCTTTCAGGAAGTTTCGCTCGATGAAGTCATTTACGATGCGGCCAAGTTATTGACTACCAAGCATCCGCATTACCAGATGATTTTTTCCTTCGAAGGAATGACGGCGGAGTTTCAGCCGGAGTTAATCGTCAAAGGAAATCAATCCCTGTTAACCACCGCTTTTCTTAATTTAATGGAAAATGGCTGTAAATTTTCGGAGAATAATCAGGTTAAGGTAACCCTGGGCGTACATTCCGAAGGGGCTACCGTCAGCTTCGCCGATCAGGGTGTAGGTATTAGCGAGGAGGATCTGAAACACATTTATGAGCCGTTTTTTCGAGCCGATAATGTAAAGCGAATCCATGGCTATGGCATTGGATTACCTCTCACGCACCGGATCGTGCAATTGCATCACGGCACGATTCACGTCGTCTCTCAACCGGGAGCTGGCACCACTATGACCGTTCATCTTCCCCGAATTTTCTAATCGATTTCTAATCGTTCTCTCATCATTCTCTAATAACCTTCTAATGGACTCTTAATGTCCTGTAATTTCCCCTTTCTTACCTTTGTACTAGGCTAAAAAACGTTCATTTTCAGCTTCTTTTTAAGCAGAAAGTAATCCAATTCTATCCTGCCCACGTGAGATTCTCTGGCTTCGTCTGGAGAATGTTGATCGTAGATAGTGTCTTCATTTAAGCCATTTCTACACATGAAAAACCAGTTTTCTGCTGAATCAACCCTTATGGGTGACATTCGGGGCGGAGTTGTTTCCTTTCTGGTTGCCGTACCCCTCTGTTTAGGTATTGCTCTGGCGTCGGGAGTTCCGCTGTTTGCTGGTATTATTGCAGGAATCGTGGGAGGATTGGTCGTGGGGGTTTTTAGTAAATCGGCCCTAAGCATTTCTGGGCCAGAAGCAGGTCTGATTGTCGTCGTGTTAGCGGCCATGGACAGCCTCGAAACGTTCTCTACTTTTCTGTTAGCAACCTGTTTTGCGGGAGTTTTTCAACTTATGCTGGGATATGCCCGGGCCGGAATCATCAGTAACTTTTTTCCGTCTTCGGTTATTAAAGGAATGCTGGCTGCCATCGGTATTATCCTGATTTTCAAGCAAATTCCTCTGCTTGTAGGATACGATGGTGATCATGCCGAAAGCTTTTCCCTGTTTCAGCCCGATGGAATTAATCTGTTAAGGCAAGGTCAATGGGCTTTCGCTCACATTAATGCCACGGCTATTTTGATTGCTCTGCTTTCGATGGGTATTTTTTTCATTTGGGAATTTATTCTCCCCAGGAAAAACACCCTGCTTGGTAAGATACCCCCGGCGTTAATTGTTGTAATCTCGGCGGTTCTGGTCAATACCTGTTTTCAGGTTTTCAACCCTGCCTGGGCACTCAAAGACAATCACTTAGTTCAGTTACCCGTTCCAGCAGATTTTTCGGGATTTTTAAAGTTGTTCACTTTACCCGATTTCAGTCAGATTGGAAACCCGCGAGTGTATTCCGCAGCGATTGCGATCGCCCTGGTGGCCAGCCTGGAAGCGTTGCTTTCTATTGAGGCCACTGACGAACTCGACCCACTGAATCGAAAGACCCCGTCCAATCAGGAACTGAAAGCTCAAGGTATCGGAAATCTGGTGAGTGGACTGATTGGCGGCATGCCCTTAACCTCGGTTATCGTTCGTAGTTCCATTAGTCTGAACGCCGGAGCCAGAACCAAACGAGCGGCTCTCATTCACGGGTTCATGTTACTGATTTGCGTGGTAACCTTACCCGCTCTGCTGAATGAGATTCCCTGGGCTGCACTGGCTTCGATTCTACTGGTAACGGGTTACCGGCTGGCTCGCGTTAGCGTGTTTCGGGATCAGTACAAAGCAGGGTTACTAAAGTTTTTGCCTTTCATTACCACCGTAGGTGCCATTTTACTGACGGACTTAATCTCAGGAATAGCGATTGGTATGGTCATGAGTTTATTCTTCATCATTCGTGAAACGTATCTGAAGGCTCATCAGACTTTTACCTATGAAATGAATGGCAAAGAAAGTATTCGTATTCGGCTGGGCGATTACGTTTCGTTCTTAAATAAGGCTAGTATCAGCTCTTTGCTGGAGCGAATACCCAATGGAACGCGGGTAGAAATTGATTATACACAAACCAGTTATATCGACAGCGACGTGCAGGACATTCTTCAACGTTTTGAAGCCCACGCACACGCCCGGGACATTTATATCATCCGATTGGAAACGAATTCAGCAAACCCCACCCTTCATCAACAAATGGTTGTCTAATACAGACATAGAGTTATTAAAGATAAGGAGTTAGTTTGATAAGAACCCTTTTCATCCGAGGGTTTTTGGTAGTGGAAAGGTAAAGGCCGTATAAGCCTTTACCTTTTTTGTTTTTACTCATTATTCTTCACCAGTCGTCCTTGCTGGGCGTAATTTCCCGCCTGAACTTTCCACAGTAATAAACCCGCAGGTACCCGGGACAAGTCTAACTCAAATCGATGAGTCTTTGAGACTTCAGAGCTACTTAATGATTGTAGCGACTGTCCCATCACACTGTATACTTGAATGTGAGCTTCAGAAGCTTCCGGGAGTGTTACTGACACCACCGCCCGGTTTCTCGTAGGATTAGGAGCAACCTGTACCAGCACTTGTGCGACACCGGGTTCAACAGAAGTAGGAGCTTCGATGCGTACCATAATTGACGGAGAAGTAACTGAACAGCCATCTTTTGAGACCGTTAAGGTATAATTACCGCTTTTCGCCGCTCCTCTTAGCACCAGCCGGGGTCGCGTTTCTCCCGAAACCGTAGTATTGTCTTTCATCCACAGATAGTTGTAATTATTACCCGCCGCTGCGTTCAGAATTACACTGTCTGGTTCCATGACCTGAAGTGCAGTTACCGGAGTAACCGTAGCGATCAGATCTCCGCCTTTTTCCGTAATAACTTTAGCCACCGACTTGGCATAGCAGCCTAAATCATCCGTGACGGTTACGTAATACGTACCCGGAGCCGCTGCATTATATTGATTCGCCGTGTTGGTCAGCGGTGCCGTTCCGAGTTCCCATTTGTATCGATAAGGTGCTTGTCCACCCGTAACGCCTGCCATGAGTAAGGCTCCTCCCCCTTTGCAGTAAAAATCATTACCTGCGATAACCGGCACAGGGGAATCTTTGCCTGTAATAACCAGGATATTAGAGGTACTCTTACAACCTTTAGAATCTTCAACGCTCAGATAATAAGAGCCTGCTTTGCTGATATTTACATTCTTACCCGTTCCAACTATGGTGTTTCCTTCCCTCCAGCTATACTTCACGGCTCCCAGACTGTCCGTTACCGTACCTAAAAGCGTTAATGAATTGCCGCTACACACGTAAGCCAAATTGTTGGCAGCTCTGGTCGTCGTTCTGATTTTACAGCTATTTACCTGTACATAAGCCGTATCTCGGGCAACGCAGTTTTTACTGTCCACCAAGGTCAGAATCACATTGGTATTATTAGTGAACGGAGCGAAAGTAGGGTTAGCCTCGCTGTATGCTTGCGTACCTGGAAAGGTGTCCCAGTAATAGGTATAAGTGGGTGTCCCACCCGAAGCCGTTTTAATATTCAGCTTTTTCAAATCATACACCTCCGTTCCGGTCAAGGTAGCCCCGGGGCCAGCATTGGCAGTGGGAGAAGGGAAAATTTCGGTTTTTACGGAAGGAGAAACGGCCTTACAGCCATTGCTGTTAGAAGCTTCGAACGTATATTCCGCTACATCTTTAACATAAATAGGAGCATTGGTCTTGCTAATTTCCTTTCCATCCCGCTTCCAGACGAAGTTCTCTGCTTTGAAATTAGGAGCCGTGAAAATGCGGATCTGAATACTGTCTTTGTCAGCAGAACATAGCCAGTTTCTTTGACTGGAAGTGTAAGCAGGCGTAATGTACACAATGGGTTTGATAATGGTCACAGGTATACTTTGAACCGCGGAAACGCATCCATTGACATCCCTGGCCGTAACGCTATAGGTGCCGGAGGTTTTTACAGCTAAAGAGGCTGAAGTAGCTCCCACGGAATCTACTCCGTTTCTTTTCCACTGGTAGGTATAGGATGAGCCCGAACCGCCCGAGGCTAAGGTTGCCAGCGTTATGGTGGTTCCTTCGCAAATTTCGTCCTTATTGCCCGTAATGGCCGTTAAGGTTGGCAGAGCGGTTAAGGTGATCGTTAGTTCATTCGAAGTAGTTGAACAACCTCCCTGCGTGATCATCACCGAATATTTACCAGCCTGATTAGCCGTGAATTCGGGCGAATTGGTACCTACATTCACGCCATCTTTTTTCCATTGATAGGTATAAGCCGTTGTAGCGGTACTGGTAGGCTTGGCCGTTAGTTTCAAACTTGATCCGGTACAAATCGCCGTTGAAGAGGGGGCGGTTATGATGGCGGTTAACGAACAATCCACTCCCAGCTTATAAAGCTCGGGCAGGTAATAATCCGTCTGAGTTGAGGTAGCCTTACCTTTAAGTTTATTAACTGTATAGTAAACCCCCCCATCGTTAGCCGCTACGATTGAGCCAGCATAACCCACTGCCTTTGTCCACTTTAAAGCTCCTCCCGTTTCGTATTTTTTCAGGTCAAAACTTTCAGCACTATTCTTTATCAAGGCCACCATTTCATTACTCGTGGTCAGTATAAACTGCTCTGCTTTTTGAGTAATTGTAAAAAGTGATTTACCCGTAGCATCCAGCTTCACGATAGATGTTCCCGTACGAATCCACAGGCTACCGTCGCTTTGCAACAGGCCTTCTACGGCTCCTGTTACACTGGTTTTCCAAACCTGATTTCCGCTACTATTTACTTTCGTGATTGTACTGCCATCGTTCACGTATATGAAGGAATCATAACTAACCAGGAAACTACCGGAATAGCCTGTTTTAGTCCAGCTTAATTTACCGGTAGCATCATATTTCCTCAATCCATCTTTTGCGATCAACACAAATCCCCCGTCGGCAGTAGTCGATAAGGCTGAAATCGTTGGAGCTCCAGAAACGGCTTCGGTTAAAACAGCGGTAATAACCCCCGACTTGATTTGATAAACCGTCTGCTTATTTGAAACCAGATTGGTATAATAAAAATAAAAGACATCAGTTGAAGCCTGATAAATAACGGGCAAGGCATTAGCAACTTTAGCATCCTGGGGAGTGGCTACTTTCCATTGTACTCCATGTGAATCACTGTATCGTTTAATGGAATCCTGATTACTCAGAAGAATACCATTTTCTTTGATTGCAGTGATTGCATTATATGACGAGATACAGGGAATCCCTGAACCAGGCGTTCGGGAACAGCTCTGTAACGTACTGGTCAGTTTAGTATTCGCGGCATTAAAAGAAGCTAGTTCCTCTAACCCAAACGAAGAGGCAGGCCCGGTATTCGTAGCCCGAGCTAAAGCAAAGACTTTGGTTTTTCCCGCCACTATTGACAACCCATAGGAAGGAGCATACGTGGCCATAGCAGGATCCAGGCTATAGCTAAATTCTTCTTTCGGAGGTGTCGACTGAGCCCAGTTGCAAATACTTTGAAGCAGTATAAAAAAGAGAAGTACATAATTTTTCATAGCATTATTCTTTGGGTTGATGAGTTCGCCACGGTTCCGTTTCTATAAAGTTATAGTACGTACAAAAAAAGGAAATTCCCCGCAGAAGTTTTTAACCTTCTACGGGGAATTTCCAGATAAAAAGCAGCTATTTATTTCCGGCTTTTGCCAGTTTTTCCGAGTTTTCTTTCGCTAAGATAGTCAGAGCATTCACTAACCAATCCAGATCTGACGGAAGAATATACACGTGAGGCGTTACCCGAACACCCTTTACATTCTCCTTATCAATAGGTGTGGTATGGATCTTGAACCGACTCAATAACTGACTTTCCAGCTCAGCAGGTTTTAATCCCTCTACGCCTACCACAGCCAGAGCACCTCCATATCCTTTTTTCAGGGACGTATACAACTGAATACCAGGTACATTTTTTACTTTTTCGGCCCAGTAATTCTTGAGGTAAAACAGCCGCTCGTACTTCCGGGCAGCACCGATGGAGTTGTTAAACTGAATAGCCTGACTAATGGCCTGTTCAATAAAAAAGGGTCGCGTACCCAGGTTTTCAAATTTGCGAATGTTATCCGACTGAGGCTGTTCATTGGGCACGAGCGGGAATATTTTCGAAATCTTCTCTTTTTTCACCCATAACATGCCCGTTCCAATGGGAGCACTGAGCCATTTGTGCAAGCTCGTACCGAAGTAATCACAGCCCAGCTCAGGCACTTTATAATCCAGATGTACAAAACTATGAGCTCCGTCTACCAATACCTCAATACCGCGTTTATGAGCCTCATCCGCAATTTTACGAACGGGCAATACCTGTCCTGACCAGTTAATCACATGCGTCAGGTGCACTACCTTCGTTTTAGGCGTCATTTGCTCGACGAATAGTTTTACCAGCAGGCTTTCGTCTTCGCAAGGCATGGGTAGTTTCACGTAATTCAGCTTCAGCCCGTCGCGTAACTCCCGTTGTCGCCAGGCACTCATCATGTTCGGATAATCGAAGTTCGAAACCACCACTTCATCTCCCTTTTGCAAAGGCAATCCCAGGATTACCGTGTCGAGAGCTTCGGTTGCATTCCGATTGATGGCAATTTCTTCGGGCGAAGTGCCCGCTAGCTGAGCCAGTTGTTCCCGTAAAGGCTCACGCCCCTGATCCAGCACTCGCCACATGTAATAGCTCGGAGCTTCGTTGGAATACCTGAAGTACCGCTCTACGGCTTCCTGCACCAAGGTTGGAGCCGGACTCACCCCACCGTTATTCAGGTTCAAAATAGTAGGTGAAACGGTATATGCCCGCTGAATCATTGACCAGAAATCTTCGTCTGACGCCAGAGCTTCGGCACTTTTAGAAGTCTGATACCGTTTAATTTCGGTGAAGTAAGATTCCGTAAGCGGTTTAAGGGAAGGAAACAGGGCTCCGCTGGATAGAGCAACACGGGCCGACTGCCGAAAAAAGGAACGACGAGATGGCATCATAACCAATGACGTTGTTAGGGTGAACAGGATTGCGGCCCGTAGGTAAATTAGTAGAAATTTCTCAAAACCGCTACCGCCCAACGAAAAGAGCTATTTTTACGCGTCAAATTCCCGTTATCTTTCGACTCAAAGATTCATTGCTTCCGGATAAACGATTTCACAACGCTGATTATTCACCTGGTTCATCCACGTAACCTGAAGCAAATCATACGTTTATATTATATGGATATTACGCTGACTACCGTATTTGTCATCCTGGCCGTTGGGGCCAGTTTATATGCCTGGAATAATGAATCCATCATGCGTCAGTGGATTCTCAACCCTTATCAGGTGCATCGGAAAAAAGAATACTGGCGATTTTTGACCTCGGGCTTCATTCACGCCGACATAGGTCACCTGGCCTTCAATATGATTTCGCTGTATTCCTTTGGTAATCTGGTGGAATACATCTTCTCGCAAGTTTCGCCTCTGGGCAGCTGGTTATTTGTAGCCCTTTACATCGGCGGGATCATTATCTCGGACATTCCAACTTTCCTCAAACATAAAAACGATCCCGGGTATAATTCGCTTGGAGCTTCGGGTGGAGTTTCATCAGTGATTTTCGCGGGGATTATGTTTGCCCCTACCACACCCCTTCGTTTATTTTTCATTCCCATCGACATTCCCGGCTGGATTTTCGGTGGTCTCTATCTGGCTTATACCTATTGGGAAGCTCAGCGGGGCATGGGCCGCATTAACCATTCGGCTCACTTGTGGGGTGCCTTGTTCGGGATTGCTTTTGCCATCGCCATCTATCCACCCGTCATCCAGTTGTTTATCAACCAGATTTTGGGATAATTTTTCAGTTATTTATTTTATTTCGGCTTATCAATTTTCATGTTTCGGCTGTTATCACAACCACATCCGATTGTCGAACGCTCCCGTTCTACCTTTTTGCTCTGTGCGGGAGCGGGCCTGTTTGTGGGCTTATTTCTAATGATTTTTCAGCCCTTCGGAAGTTATAATATTCAGTCGCCAGACAAGTGGGTTATGCCCTGGATTTATGGCCTCATTACGGGCGGCGTTTTATTCACTCATTACTTCATTTACCCTCGGCTATTCCCTCGATTTTTTGCCGAAGAAAACTGGACTGTTGGTCGAAACATCATTCTCGTTCTAGGTCATTTTCTAGCCATTGGGACTCTAAATTACCTGTATTATTCCCTGCGTTTTGAGGATTCTTTTCAATTCTCTCATCTGCTTACCATGATGGGTTTTACGCTAGTGGTTGGCGTTTTCCCAACGACAGCTTTTACTTTGACTGAATACGTCAGAAAACTCAAACGCTACAGTAACCCACCCCAACCCGAACCGCTCAGCACACAGGAAGTTATTTCGGATACCTTTCATACCATTCAGTTGACGGCTGACAATGAGAAGGACACGCTCACACTTCCCGTTACCGATTTGCTTTACATTGAATCCGCGGACAATTATTCGGAGATTGTTTTTCGGGAAGGTAATGCCCTTCGCAGGGAATTAATCCGCAGCAGCCTTAGCAGACTGGAAACACAGATTCCCTACGAATTCATTACGCGTTGCCATCGCTCTTTTATTGTTAACCTGCATCAGGTTGAACACGTCACGGGTAATGCTCAGGGGTATAAATTACATTTGAAACAAGGCGAAAAGCCGATTTCGGTGGCTCGAAAGTATTCGTCTCTGGTGGTAGAACACTTCAGATAAGTTTGTCAAACATCCCAGCCGCCTTAAATGTACCCCAGGGCTTTGTCAAACGTCCCAGAACCCTGACAGACAGCCCTTTCAATTGCACGCTTTCTTATTGTCGATTACGTTTGTCCTATTCTTTCAAACGACGAACGTAATGAAAACGCTTCACACTATCTTTCTGGTTATCCACATTATTAGCGGTTTTACGGCTCTGATTACCGGTATTATTCCCATGATCACTCGTAAAGGCGGTAACTCTCATAACTTCTGGGGACGGATCTATTACGGGGCCATGTTCGGAGTTTTCCTAACTACGGTAGGGCTCTTTATACTGGATCCCCTTTCGCTAAAAATGCAGTTTTTCCTGCCCGTAGGCGTGGGTAGTTTTTACCAGACTTTTACCGGGAAGCGAATTCTATTACGTAAAAAAATAAACAGTCAACCTGCCCGTCTGGACTGGGCCGCCATGTATGCCGTTAGCTTTTTTGGCCTGGTTACTCTGGCCTGGGCCGTCCAGCGATTCAATGCAGGCGATACTTTTCTGGGTATCTTATTTATAGGATTTACGATTTTGTGTCTGGGAAGTGGGCTAGCCGATTACCGGAGTTTCTCAGGCCGCGTTTCACTGGAAAAGATGCACTGGTTTTTTACTCACCTTGCCCGAATGCTAGCTTCGTACGCCGCCACATTAACGGCCTTTTTAGTAACCGTGCTGCCTAAGATTTTACCCGCCCAAACGCCTTCCTACGTTTCACTATTAACCTGGATTTTACCCGGCGTTAGTGTAGGCATTATTATCGGTCGGTTAGTGAAGTATTATAAAAAGAAAATGGTGGTTCCTACAGCTACCGTAGCCTAACTCATTACTGCTCGCCGTTTCCTTTACCATAGACCAGAAAAAAAGCCCTGACCTTGGTAGGCCAGGGCTTTTTTATGAAGCTTAGTACGCTGATTACTCTTTTCCTTTATTAAATATTCCGTGCGGATCAGACTTTTGAGCAACCAGCTGTTCAATGAAATTAAAGTCAAGCACCTGCACGTCAACCTGACGGCATTTGTGCAAATACTCCCAGGATTTATCGAAATCATTTCGCAGGTATTCTGCCAGAGCTAATTTCATAAATGTAGTTCCGTTGCTAGTATCAATATTCGCCGAACGATTCAAAAGAGTAAAGGCCTGATGCAGGTCTTCACTGTCATTGGTCTGTTGATACTGCCCAATATAAAGTGTAGCCAGGTCATCTAATAAAACAGAATTACTAGAATCACAGTGAACGCCTTTCGAAAGCATCCGAATCGCTTCGCGTCCGTTTCCTTTCTGGTGGCAAACCACTCCCAGGCCCCAATACGCATCACTGTTGTTTTTATCCAGCAACTGAGCCAGATTGAAGCGATAACAAGCAGTATCCAGTTCACCTTCTGCGATGTACTCCCAGCCTCGTTCAGCAAAAAAACGACTCGCCTCATTTCGGCTTGCAAAACTCTGATCACAAGCATTTAAAAAGGCTACATCTTCTTTTTTCTGCTGAGTAGTCTTAGCTTTTTCACCCCACAATGGTACGCAATGCAGCGTAGCGAGATCACTATCTTTTGCTACAGTGGAAGAAGTACTGGTATTGTTTTGGGTTAGGGAACGGGTTTGACTGACGAATTGTGAGGCTTGTCCGAATACTTGCGGGAACACCCCTACGATTGTCCATACTATTAAAATGGCTCTCATCGAATTCACTCTCTCCAAATTGGTTTTGAATTTAAACGCTTCGGATCAAGAATAAGTGTCTTTTAAATCAGTTTTAACGTAATTTCCCTGAGATTAACCGAAGTAATCAGGGCCTTCGTCGCTATAAAAAGCTGAATACTAGTCTTTTCTTACCGTAAAAGCGAAAGTACACTAAACCACTAATTCTACAAAAAATTAGCTTCCTGTAAGCTGAGCCTTTTTATAAAAGGGCTGATTTTCAGGGTTCCTGACGAAGAGTTAAACGAAAAAAGAAAACAGAAATTACGACGGCCATACCAATAATTCCAGCTGTCAGGAACAAGGGTTGCTGGTAAGATCCGGATTTTTCAGACAGCCAGCCCATTACCCAGGGCCCCGTTAAAGAGCCAAAATTTTCGAAGAGGCTAATCGTTCCGTTGATTTTTCCGGCAGCTTTCAACCCAAAACTCCGTACAATTAATACGTTGTACATGGTAAAAACACCACCCCAACTCAAGGCAGCAATAGCCACCGAGGGTAAAATTAACTCTCTCGAAAAACTCGCCAGTCCCAAAGCTCCCAGCATTAACCCCACGAGACAAGCAGTAAAAAGCGGATAAACCGAAACGTAGTCAGAAAGAAATGAGACGATGAATTTACCGATTAAGGCTATTCCAAAGTAAAGCGATAAAGTCCAGGCTGCTTCAGGAGAGCCGTAACCCATATTTCTCAGGTGTAAAAAAAGATTAGATACAATCCCAACGATCCCTAAGAAAGTAAGAAACCCGCAAAGAGAAATCAGCCAGAACAAGGGCATTCGCAAAGCTTCCGCGTAGGTTTTCCCCTGCTTGACCAATGCTTTTTCGGGGAAAAGTCTGCCGTATGGTTCCATGCCTGCTTTTTCGGGCGTGCTGTGCACCGTTAAGGCCGTATAAATCAGAAGAAGCAGAGGAATTAAAGCCAGCCAGTGAAAAGCCTGTCGCCAGCCCTGCGTTTGAATTAAATGGGTAAGCAGAGGGGGAAAAATAGCACTTCCCAGACTCGTTCCGGCCAAGGTAATACCTAAGGCTAACCCCCGTTTTTCCTGAAACCAGGCGGATACCAGAATCACTACCGCTACAGAACCAGCACAGACATACGCCAGACCCAGTAACACGTGCATGACATACAAACTCACCAGCGACTGAGCGTAGCCATACCCCGCCAGAGCTAGTGCCATAAAGCTTAAGCCCGTCAGTAATAACTTCTTCACCCCTATTCGGTCAATCAGTATGCCAGAAAACAGAATGAATGTGGCAGAAATGGCATAAGTAACGGTTTCTCTGGATTTGAGTAAACTCCGGCTAAGGTTAAATTCCTTTTGAAGCACTTCGTCAAAAACGGAAAGTGAAGAGGTAGTCAAGCCGTTAATCGTGACTAAAATCAATAACCCGGAACCTGCCATAAGCCAGGGATAGTAACGGGAAGTATACGTTTGGGTTAGGGTAGATGTCTGCTCCATACAGCGGGCGGGAATACATGCAAAAGAACGCTCGTAGGGGTTAAACAGCAAGAATTTCAGATGGTTCCAGATGGACTATCCACGATGTAAAAACTTTAAACAAAGCGTTACACCCTTTCGTTATATTTACAAAAACATAACGAATGCCTTTTGGACTTTTCTACGTTACGCTACTTGCTTTTAGGCTTACTACCCACCCTGGCGACGGCTCAGGCTCCTGCGGACTCTATGCATCAGCAACGCATTTTCAAACTCGGTGAAGTAACCGTTTACGGAAAGAATGACTCGACCAATGCCGCCTCCCGGCTCCGCATTGAGGCTTATAACCGCATGGATGTGGGTCAGGCTCTTAACCTCTTGCCCGGGGTTACGCTTTCGGCGGTGGGGCCTCGCAACGAGTCAACGGTTTATGTACGGGGCTTTGACCTTCGGCAAGTTCCTGTCTTCATTGACGGGGTACCCGTTTACGTACCTTACGATGGCTACGTAGATTTAGGACGCTTTACTACGTTCGATCTGGCGGAAATCAATGTTTCCAAAGGCTTTACCTCCGTTGTGTATGGTCCCAATACCCTCGGTGGAGCCATTAACCTGGTTTCCAGAAAGCCGACTAAATCCTTTGACTTTGATGGGAGAGCTGGAATTATGAATGGTGAAGGGCACCGTTTGAATCTGAATGCAGGCTCAAAGATTGGCAAGTTTTACATCCAGGCTTCGGCTTCGCGGTTAAAACAAAACACCTATCCTCTGTCTAAACAATTTGAAACCAAACCCCTTCAGGAAACACTTAACCGGGACAATGCTTATCGGGATGATACGAAATACAGTGCAAAAGTAGGCTTCACCCCCAACGCCACCGATGAATACGCCATTAGTTACGTTAATCAACAGGGATCAAAAGGTACGCCTCCCTATATCGGCACGGATACGCGGCAAACAGCCCGTTTCTGGCAGTGGCCTTACTGGAATAAAGAAAGCATTTACTTCATTTCTAAAACGGCTCTTTCCCAAACCAGTTACCTGAAAGCCCGATTGTATTACGATACATTCACCAACCTGCTAAGTGCTTTTGATAACAATACGTATTCATCGCAAACGCGGGGGTCTTCGTTCAATAGTTATTACAACGATGATACGTACGGTGGCTCCCTGGAGTTAGGAAAACAACTAGCGAAAAACCATCAACTAAAAGCTTCTGCTCATTTCAAGCAGGATCATCACCGGGAAAACAATGCGAGTGAACCCGTTCGTCATGTCATTGATCAAACCTTGTCGATTGGCGTGGAAGATTTCTATACCGTCAATTCCAAATGGCTGTTTGTTCCGGGCCTTAGTTTGAATAATCATCGAAGTCTTCAGGCGGATAATTATAGTTCAACTACGAAAGAAATTACGCCTTTTCCGGCTAATCATAGTCAGGCCTTGAATGCTCAGGCAGGTCTATTCTTCACCCCAACCAACTTGGAACAATGGAGTCTGACGGCGGCCAAACAAACGCGTTTTGCGACCATTAAGGATCGTTATTCATACCGTATGGGTTCAGCCATTCCTAATCCTGACCTAAAGGCAGAATCGGCTCTGCACCTGGAAGCCGCTTATCGTAACCAGATTACCTCACGTGTGAAGGCTCAGGGAAGTTTGTTTTATAGCCGAATTCAGGATGTCATTCAACAGGTCAATAATGTACAACCTAATGTTTACCAGCTTCAAAATGCAGGTAAAGCAGTCTTCTACGGAGCTGAAGCAAATCTGGATGTAACGATTACGAAAGACCTTCAGGCAGGAGTTCAGTATACGTATTTGCATCGTCAGAACCTGAGTAATCCCAATTTGAAATTTATTGACGTTCCTGACCATAAGGTATTTATCTATGCTCAGGCTCAGATTCTTAAGCGAATCAGTTGGGTCATTAGTTATGAACAGAATTCAGCCCGGTACAGCACGAGTTATGGCGTTCGGGCGGGAGCATTTGGCGTAGCGAATACAAAAGCCATGGTGAACGTAGTAAAATACGTAAAAATTGAAGGTGGGGTAAATAACCTCTTCGACGCGAATTATACTCTCGCGGAAGGCTTCCCACAACCCGGCCGAAATTTCTTCGTGAATCTGGTATTAACGAATGTATAGCACACCCATATCTGCCCACGATTTTCAATGGCTTATCCCTCACTTAATGATAGTAAGCCCTAACAGGTCAATCAGGGTTACCTCTATTGGCCTGTCAACCTTTACGGGTTTTCACTTTCAAACTGAAAACCGAAAACTGATGAAATACCTGCTCCTAAGTTTCTTCTTCATTTCATCCGTTTCAGCTCAGACGGTTCTCAAAATCAGTGGAGAAGTAACTCAACCACTCAATCTCCAGGCGAACGATTTAAAAGCCCTCCCACACGTCGAAGTAAAAGCAAAGGATCGGGATGGGAAAGAGCATCGTTATTCCGGTGTGCCGGTAATTGAACTACTTAAGAAAGCGGGAGTTACCGTCGGTGCACAATTACGGGGCGAAAATCTGGTGAAATATGCTCTCGTTCGGGCCGCCGATGGGTATGAAGTATTATTCGCATTACCTGAGCTAGACCCTGAGTTTTCTACCCGGACCATTATTCTGGCGGAATCGGTGGATGGAACCAGTCTACCTTCCGGTACTGGCCCCTATCGCATCGTCGTACCGGAAGAAAAGAAACCTGCCCGTTGGATTCGGGAAGTTCGTGAAATTGAGATTCGTTTTGTTAAGTAATTATTAATCAGTTTTGTATCTTTATCCATCTTCCCAAAACTGTATTTATAACACTTATGATTCGTTCGCTGCTCCTTTTACTGAGCCTGGTATTAGTAGGGATAGCTTTTGCGTTCACGACCAATCCTCCTTATCCACTTCAGATTCCGAATTCGTTTGGTCATCGCTATACGATTCCATTGGATAACCTCTTAACTGTCGAAGGCGTGGCTCTGGGCCGTTACTTATTCTACGATTCATTACTTTCGAAGAATAATACGATCTCATGTAGTAGCTGTCACCAGCAGTCTCTGGCTTTCACGGATGGCTTTACCCTCAGCATTGGCGTAAGCGGACGACCCACATTTCGGAACTCCATGTCACTGGCGAATCTGCTTTGGGTACGGGATTTCTTCTGGGATGGACACTCGAAAACGCTCGAAGCCCAGGCTTTAATTCCGATGGATCACCCCGATGAAATGGGCCTGGCTCCCGAAAAATCCGCTCAAAAGCTTCAGCAAACAAAATTTTATCCGGAACGCTTTCAAAAAGCATTTGGTACGGATCAAATTACCCCGGAACTGATGGCTAAAGCATTGGCTCAGTTCGAGCGAACGCTGATTTCTGCCAACTCCTCTTACGATCAGTATTTACAGGGAAAATATCCTTTAACGCCTGCCGAAAAACGGGGCATGGAGTTATTCATGCGGGGAACGAGTAGAGATCAGAATATTCGGGGAGCTAACTGTGCTCATTGCCACGGCGGTGCTCAGTTTTTCCAGAATCGTTTTCATAATAATGGACTGGATGCCTCTCCACTCGACCCCGGTCGGCAGGAGGTAACGGGTTTTGAAGATGATTTTGCCCGTTTTCGCGTTCCCACGCTTCGCAATATTGCCTTAACTGCTCCTTACATGCACGATGGGCGGTTCAAGACCCTGGAAGAAGTCGTTGATCATTACAGCGATCACATTGCTCAAAGCCGTACACTCAGTGCTGATTTACAGGGTATGATTTCATTAACTTCCAGTGAAAAGAAAGATCTGATCGCTTTTCTTCACACCCTTACTGATCAGGAATTCATTCGGAATCCGGCTTTCAGTAACCCTTTCCTAAGACCATAAAAAAGCCTCACTGTTCGGAACAGTGAGGCTTTTTCAAAAAAGATCAATTTCTTATTTTTTCTCTTCTTTCTTCTCTTCAACCTTAGGCTGAGCAGACTTGTATTCTTTATTCAGACCATCGATGATTTTCTGAGTAACATCCAGTTTAGAATCAGCGAACAGAATACCGCCTCCTTTCTGGAAGCCTAATACGTACTCATATTTGTTTTCGCTGTTGTATTTCTTGATGTAATCGAAGATGTTATCGTACAGTTTTTCCGTTTGCGTAGAACGCTCTACTGCCAGATCATTGGCAGCTTTCTGACGGTAGTTCTCAAAATCAGAAGCTCTCTTTTGTAACTCCAATTGCTTCGCCTGAGCCTCAGCAGCCAACATACCACCGGCACGCTGTTGGAAAATCTGAATTTCACGTTGGATCGCTCCACCTTTCTGATTCAGTTCAATATCAAGTTGAGTACCTTTTTGCTCGAAAGCTTTCTGGGTATCCTTGAAGAAATCGTAGTTGCTAAGTAAAGAATCCGCATTTACGTATACAATAGGTTTGCCCGCTACTGACCCCATAGAAGAGCTCGTCGAAGAAGTGCTTTCTCCTTTGAAATGCAGGTAATACAGAACAGCCACCGCCACGACCAACACGGCATTAAGGGCTAACGAAAGGTTTTTCACTGAGTTAAAAAGGGTTTGTTATACGATTAGGTCGGCAAAAATAGCCATTTGCCCCGAAGAGACAAGGCCGGTTTCATACAGTATTTCAGGATTTTACGAAGTTTCACCAATAATCTTTCGCTTTTTCACTATCGGTTTTCACTTTCGGAAAAATACTCTGCCGAACAAAATGCCCGCTCATCGAAGCAAATCCCCCCAGTAATGCCCCGCTCCAGGTAGTAAGCGTCAGCAGACCAATGGTTCCGATGTTTTGAAAAGTTTCACTCATTCGGTTCGTCAGGATCCCGCTGGACCGAAGGTGTTCGTAATAGGCCATTCCAAACCAGAGTAAGGCCGTAGAAAGAAATCCGTTCCAAAAAGCACCGCTACCACTCTTTCCCTTCCAGGCCGAAATGACAAATGGGATTATAATTACCGACCACCAGGGCAGAAAATACTGCACTAGAGCAGACAACAAAATCATTAATATAAACTGCATAAGGCTTCCGACTGGAGTTAGGCTTGTATTCGTGTTAGGTAAAGGTTCGTGTCTCTGCGGTATATTACTATTCTTTGGTGATTTTCAGGGTACTGAGCACCTTTCCACTATTTTCTTCCAGCGATTTCAGGTATAGTAACTCCTTTAGTTCACCTCTTGACCAGGCATTTACCATGTTATCATAATACGGACTTCCCGGGTTACCCGACTGACCACCAGGATAAATGCCGTAAGCCGTTGGCCCTTCCTTACCTAAAGCTACCACCATTCGCCAGGAAGGTCCCCACTTACCCCGGTAAGCATTAGGAACGTCAGCTCCGCCACCAGCTCTCACATCCACTCTTCCGAAGGCTTTTAAGGGAGGAATTAAATGGCTAATAGTTGAGCCTTTCACATTTCCCCAGGCCCAATTTTTGGAAGAATACGACCCGTACTGTTTATACAGCGAATCTACGGTAGCTTTAAAGCTCATCCGCACAATATCTCCTTTCGTTTCTTTCTCTTCAGGGGTAGACTCCAGATCAAACCATTTCGATTCGGGCTTTTTTAGAATCAGATGCCATAACTGATCGTCTTGCGGTAACTGCATAGGCTTTTTAGGATCAGATTTGAGCTCATCCCACACGAAAGAAGGTAGATTATCAATCCATTTTTCAAAAATCGTAGCTCCCACCGATGGCAGATTGTTCTCATAATCCCACTGTCTTAGTGCGATGTAAGCAGAATACTGGCTTGCATTCAGATCACCAAATTTAATATCTTCCAGCAAATGCGGTAATAGATCGCGAGCCAGCACATTATAGGTATCATTCTGCAAGGCCCGCATGCTGTCGGGTGTGGCCTGTTCCATGGCCTGAAGCCGCTCATTAATACGAATGCCCCGGTTAGCTGCCGCAAATCGCCAATTCAGATAATAAGGATACGATTCATCCGTCGGAGACTGATTAGCTGAACTCACAAAGCCCCGGTTAGGATTTTTCACATGAGGATTCTGCTCGTGCGGTATCCAGCCCTGCCAGTCGTATTCAGGTTTGGTACCGTCCATTAAGTATTTACCCTGCTCATTCCACTTTAATGGAAACTTGCCGTTCACCCAAATAGCAATGTCATTCTCATTACTCGCAAAAACGAAATTCTGAGCGGGGCCCACGTAATGGCTCAGCGACCGCACGTAATCGTCGTAATTGCGAGAACGGTTCAGCATGTAGAAAGTCTTGATGGGGTTACTCGGCTCGTGAGCAATCCATTTTAGGGCCAGACTTGGTTTTTTATCTTCCGGGAGACGATTTAAGGCTACTGGTCCGTGATGGGTATACACTACGGTATCTATAACACTGGGTTTTCCTTTGACTTTGATTTCTTCAATCCGAAAAGTCGTTTTATTCCATAAGTCATTATACCAGTATTCCTGACGCGAGGCATCTTTAAACCGAATGGAATAGAGGTCTGAGACATCAGCGGCTACATTCGTAACACTCCAGGCCACATCGTGATTGAAGCCGATAATCACGCAGGGGGCTCCGGGTAAGGATACCCCATAAGAATTACTTTCAGGAGAAGACAACTGAATCTGATACCAGATGGAAGGAAGGGTAAGCCCCAGGTGGGGGTCTCCCGCCAGAATCGGTAGGCCTGTAGCAGATTTCTTTCCGGAAATAGCCCAGTTATTTGACCCAATTCCTTCCACTCGCTGCGGCCAGGAAGTAGGTTCTGCAACGGAGGCCGTCAGTTCATTGAACCCTTTGGGCTGACGGGGAATCTTTTCTTTGCGAAAGTTCCAGGGAGTTCCTTTGGGAATAATAGGACTTTCGCGATTCGCATAATCCGGGTATAAATCCTGAAGCACTTCTGCCCCAAACTTTTGCAGCAGGTTAGTCATCGCGGCATCCCCATCCCTTGGACTAGCCAGAGTATGAGTCATTTCCACCATTAATAACATTGACTTTTCGGGAGTCCAGGCTTCGGGTTCGAAGCCCAGCATTTTATACTCTACGGGATAATCCGCGGGACGAAGCTTTTTAAGGTACGCATTGACCCCATCGCTATACGCCTCCATGACCGAGCGAATTTTCTCGTCCTGCTGAACAAACCGCCAGGAATCTTCGGCAGCTTTCAGCGAGCCTGTCCGACGTTTATACAAATCCAAAGGCAAGGCCTGCTCCCCCACCACTTCACTCAGTCGCCCGGAAGCGGAACGAATGGTAAGGTCCATTTGAAAGAGACGATCCCGAGCCGTTACATAACCCTGGGCATAATACAGGTCATGATCGTTGATCGCAAAAATATGGGGTACTCGATTATCATCGTAACGAACGAAAATATCGCCCTGTACACCGGGCAGGCGTATCTCTGAGTCCAGTAACTGAACTCGGCGTTCGTTACTCCAAAAACCCGAGAAAGGGCTTAAAAAAGCACCTAAAGCAGGTATTGGGCTAAAGGAGGTACCCAGGGCCCACAGTAATCCGGCGGTGAGGGCGACGCTAAGAACCGCTTTTTTCATGCGTTTGTACTTCTTTGAATAGAACGACTAAATTATCAACCTCACTCGTCAGAGAAATAGATAATTAGTAGGTATCTAAGCCTAATTCTAGAAACAGATACGCTACGAAATTTAAAAATAGATAATTATTTAAGCACTTTACCTGTTTGACAAGGGAAGAAAGGCGTAATTTTTCAAATAGTTGATTCCTAACTGAGATTCAAAGAAGCTTTATACGCACCTAATACATTATTAATCAGAACAATGTACTGTTCTAAATGAAAACAAATCTGCCTCTATTAAACTAAGTCAGGTAGGATACTAGTAGTAAATCAAGCATATCTTCTTATTTTCCAATTCTTTTCTACTAATGATATATACTTAAGTTACCCTGGTTATTGTAAAGCATCTACCTTCAAAATAAGGATTCATAGACTTCCAGGTACTGCTTTGCACTTTTTTCCCGGCTGAAATAATCAGCTCTTTTTCGGAGTTCCAGCTCCAGCTGGCTGTTGTTATATTGGTGCATTCCTTGCTTAAAAACCCGTTGCATGGCTTCCGCTTCAAAGCTGTTGAAATAGAATGCAACATCGCCCCCTACTTCCGGTAAAGAGGTGCGGTCGGACAGGAATACAGGCTTACCAAAAGACATGGCTTCCACTACGGGCAAGCCGAAGCCCTCGGCCAGTGAAGGATGTAAGAAAGCCTTACAATTTTTGAGATACCAGCCCTTTTCCTCTTCCGATACTGGCCCAGGCAGATGCAGACGATCCTGTACGCCCAGTTGTTCAGCCATTGCCTTCATTTGGGCTACGTAATCGGGTTCGTCGAAATGACCCGCAATAATCATTTCTACATCCGGATTATCCAGAAGTAATGGTATCAATACCTGGTAATTTTTTTTTGCATTCAGATAACCCAGACCAAAAAGAAACGGTCGGCTGGGCTTGTAGGACCAAGCATTCAGGCCGGGAGCCTCCACCTGATGGACCCCGTTATGAATGACGTACACGGGCTTGTTACCCACTTCGCAGTTTTGAAGCAAATCATTTTTCGTAAACTCCGAAATACATACAATTGCATCACTTCTATCCAGCAACGCCTGCGTATGAGCCAGACTTTTCAGTTGCTCTTCCCGGGGCTTTCCTTCGTGTAAAACGTTCAGATCGTGTACCGTTAATAACACATTGGTACTCCTGTTCCGATCTCGTCCGGGAATGATCCGACCCGATTGAAAGGGAGCATGCCATACCCGGCAACCTTCCAGAAAAGGTTTCCAGAGTCTATGCCACTTTCTTTCAATAATATGATGATGCTCCGGTGGTTGCAGCAAATACTTATGCCGGGGTAAATACATCCGCAACGGAGGTTGCTGCTTTTTTTGTAGTAACTTATTTACCTCAATACCCATGTTCAGGCAATAGTAATACAAACCTGAATTGGGGAATTTCATTAACCCGCAATCTAAAATTATCGAGGACATAAATGTCTTTGATTTATCAAGAAATACTACTCCTACGCTTAAGCATTGCTAGTTATCCCAGGCTTAGGGTGCTTATTCGTACCTGATAATAAAGCCGAAAAATCATTCGACCCTATATGAAGGAATGGATTATTCTATCAATGATTAACAATCAATCGTACCTTTTAATGACACTACTTAGCTGGATATGGGTTGGAATGATCCGTATCCACCATTCAAAAGAGCGTATGCGAATCAGGCATTGCGAATAACAACTATTCAAAAAGGATTACGTTGGTTTAATGATTAAGATTTCTTTACCCTTTCAGAGTAATGGGCAGTTGCCTTCTCCTTTCTCACCGCCTGAAGCTAATACTTTGAAACATATTGAAATGTTTCGTAAACTTTTCCAGGCTTTTTAGTGTCCCTATAGGTACCCGGATTACCAATGACTTTAAAACACATTAGTCTCAGTATTTCAGCTTATTACGTCCTATAATAGTTTGATCATTTTTAAGTAAATCAATCATTTGGACAGGATTGGATATCTGAAAAATGACAGAAGACGTACCTGGCTTCACGCGAAGGCCGTATTTTTGTCCCTCAACTCACAGAAAAATACATTAATACTAACTAAGATTCGTTTATAGTATCCGAAGAACCGTATGCATTCGCTGCGTTTGATCGATGAGGTAGAGGTTCTTCACTTCCCAATTTCACGTAACACCAAGTAAATGGAAATTTACAGTCGACTTTTGGGGTATATAAAGCCGTATCGGAAATTTGTAATACCCTTCTTTCTCTTTACTCTTGCTGGGGTTTTCTTTAGCATTTTTCAATTTGCATTGATTATTCCCCTCCTGAATTTCCTTTTCGATTCGTCACACATTGCTGACGAAGCTCAGAAGTATGCGGCTCAGCCAGAGTTTTCTTTCAACCCTACTTACTTTAAAGATTACTTCTATTACGTGATTTACCGATTCAAGGTAGGGAATCCCATGTATGCTCTTTATTTCCTGGCCGGGACCATTGTAGCTTCGGTTTTGCTAGCTAACCTTTTCCGCTACCTGGCTCAGCAATGTCTGCTCAACGCCCGAACCATGCTGGTGAAACGATTACGAGAAGCCTTATTTGAGAAGATTAATCATTTACACCTGGGTTACTTCACAAAGGAGCATAAGGGAGATTTACTTTCCCGACTTAACGGTGATGTATACGCCATTGAAAGTGTAGCATCTAGCTCGCTGGAAGTAGTTTTCAAAGAACCTTATACCCTGATCGGTTACTTCATCGCTCTCTTTGCGATTTCTGGTAAACTAACCCTATTCACGCTGATCATTATTCCCATTTCAGCGGTAGGGATTGCGGCGGTAAACAAGCGATTGAAGCGGGAAGCTCAGAACGTACAGGCTTCGATGGGCCGCTTATTAACGATGATGGACGAAACCCTGATGGGCATGCGAATCATCCGTTCGTTTAATGCGACACCCTTTATTGTCAAGCGTTTCAGCCAGGAAAATGACTTTTATCGACAGGCTAGTATCCAGGGTTTCAGAAGACGAGAGCTGGCTCCGGCTTTCTCCGAAGCTTCGGGGGTTTTTGTAGTAGCCTGTATTTTAGTGTACGGAGGTAGCTTGGTTTTAAGCCAGGAAGGTGGATTACAGGCCAGTTCTTTTATTGCGTTTATTGCCATTTTCTCGCAGGTGTTGCGTCCCGCCAAAGGTATCGTTTTAGCCCTTACCAACATTCAGCAGGGCCGGGCGGCTGGCGAACGGATCGTAGAAATTCTGGATAAACCCATCGAAGTAATGGATCGCCCCGGAGCGATTGATATGCCTGCTTTCCAGCATTGCATTGAGTTTAAGAATGTTTCTTTCCAATACGGCGAAAAACCCGTACTTCAGAATATGACGTTTTCGGTTGAGAAAGGAAAGAAAATTGCTTTGGTAGGCCCATCGGGTGTGGGTAAATCCACGATAGCCGATTTGATTCCTCGTTTTTATGACGTGACGGATGGACAGGTTCTGATCGATGGTGTGGATGTTCGGGATTATAAATCAGAGTCCTTACGCAGCCACATGAGTTTCGTTTCTCAGGAGATTATTCTCTTCAATGACTCTATTTTTAATAACATCGCTCTTGGCCGTCCCGATGCCACGCTGGAAGAAGTCATGCACGCCGCGAAAGTAGCCAATGCTCACGACTTCATTATGAATACCGAAAATGGCTATGAAACCAACATTGGTGATCGCGGTATCCGTTTATCGGGAGGACAACGCCAGCGTTTGAGTATTGCCCGGGCGGTTTTCAAGAACTCATCCATTCTTATTCTGGATGAAGCCACCTCGGCTTTGGATACCGAATCCGAAAAGTCAGTTCAGGAAGCTCTGGATAATCTGATGCAGGATAAAACGACCATTGTGATTGCTCACCGCTTAAGTACCATTAAGGAAGCCGATGAAATCATCATTCTCCAAAATGGTCAGATTATTGAACGCGGTAGTCACGATGAACTGGTTGAGGTAGAAGAAGGCCTTTACCGACGCCTGACGATGCTACAACACGTGTAATATCTGTTTTTAAAAAGAAAGAGCCTCCCTGAATCTTCAGGGAGGCTCTTTCTTTTTAAAAACTATCAATTCAATACAGCAGTATCATCCGTCTTCACAAAATCGTAAAAGCGAATGGACATCCGCTCCATGTCATTGAAAATACTTTCCTGATAAGCATCCTGAATGGCTGGGTCATTGAAATTCTGATAGTATAGATGCAGAATGATTTCTGCCAGTTCTTCCATAGTATCGTAGTAATGGCTAAAGCAGGATAAGTCCTTATTAGACTCATATTTTCGGTTCAGTAGAAATGGCTTTTTATAGCCCAGACCTAAGTTAAATGTACCAGAAATACGCGTATTGCCATAGAAACCATTGGCTTCACTATTAATGAGCGGCAACATCAGATCGGATTGCTGGATGTAGGAATGAAACTCATTGTATTCCAGCTGATAGTCAAAAGTTTTAATCTGAGAGTGCCATACCCCCGAATCCGCCAGAGCAGTCACTAAATCTTCGCGTTCATTGAATTTTCCCAAAAAGATAAACTTAATATTTTCCGGGAATGTGTGCTTTGAGATATAATGTACCAGTGACAGGTAATCCCGCCGTTCCAGATTCACAATTCCTGGAATCGTAATCCAGTACTCATCCGCTGATTTCAACGGAGAGAGTATCTCCACCTTTGGAAAATAAATGGGGTAAAACGAAGACACGTTGTACTTCGGCAAGGGGTCAATTTCCGTGAGGAGATAATCGCTTAGCACCAGATACTTCTTGATTTTACGGTACAATATCTTCGAAAATGTGGAGCTATTCTTAAGTTTCTGGGCGTTATGTACCAAGCCAATGGTATTCTTTCTGGGTAAAACCAGACTCAGATTTCGCACCACTTTTATTTCAGTGGTGTTGATAATAATGGTATCAATCCGATGATCAGAAATGTACTTTCTAATCTGAATAAAGGATTGAATCTGTCGGAAGAAATTTAGGTGATTGGGTAAGTCCAAGATGCCGCTCAGCTGCAAACTTTCAGGTAAAAAACGTACCAATGATTCGTTACAGGCTACATGTACTTCACAGTGGTTATGTTTCAGGAAATGAACCGTTGAATAAATGCATTCGGCATGCGATCCCCCCAATTCTATGATTAATACATTCATTGATCCACTAATTTTCAACTAATCCTACCAACATTTTCAGGTATTCCAGGATCGAATCCTATTGTCTCAGACCAGAAATTACGCTCCACATGAGGTTTTCAAGTCCTGATGTTTCCCGCATAGACTAGGTGGAAAATAACGGGCCACGAATGCATCCCAACAAACTTTTTTCACAGAAGGGTATAAAAGAAAATAGAGTTTTCTTCATAATAGAGCAGTGTAGAGGTTTAAAACAACAATTTAGTTGATGCTCAATAAATTAACAAATAGACGTATAACAATTTTAGAAGTCCTGTCAGGTCCCGTTACGTTCGAAAAGTAAGTAATTTTTCAGGATCTATTCCTGCATCGAAATAGGATTAACATTTCCTTAATACCATTCCATAAAAAACGGGAGCCTCATTGCCGAGACTCCCGTTCAGGTAACTAATAAGAAAAGCTACTTTTTAAGCTTTTCTTCGAATAACTTCAAAATTCGCTTGTACTCATCCATCCAGCTCGTAGGCTCCACAAACCCGTGGTCCTCCATGGGATAAGCGGCCAGCTCCCAATTTTCTTTCCGAAGCTCGATTAATCGCTGCGAAAGCCGCACGGCATCCTGGAAATGTACGTTTACATCCACCATCCCGTGACAAATCAGCAGATTATCCTTTAAGCCCGCCGCATGGTAAATGGGCGAACTCCTTCGGTAAGCCAGCGAATCGTTCTGGGGTTCGTTAAGAATATTAGCCGTGTACCCGTGGTTATACGCGGCCCAATCCGTTACGGGTCGCAGGGCTGCTCCGGCGTGGAACGTGCCGGGTTGGGTAAACAAGGCCATCAAGGTCATAAATCCACCGTAGCTCCCACCGTACATGCCGATACGTTTGGCATTAATACCTACTTTCTGAGTCAGGTATTTAGCTCCGTCTACGTGATCATCCAGATCTTTACCTCCCATGAAGCGATAGATTCCCGTCCGCCAGTCACGGCCATATCCAGCGGATCCGCGATAATCCATATCCAGAACGGTATACCCTTTTTCCAGCAACAGGTTATGGAACATGTATTCCCGGAAGTAATTGCTCCACCATTTATGGGCATTTTGCAGGTAACCCGCTCCGTGTACGAAAACCACGGCTGCTCCATTTTTCTTTTTAGGAACGTATAACCGAGCGTAAATATCCTGCCCGTCGCTGGCTTTGATGGTAATAACCTGCGGAGCTTTCCAGTCGTAAGACTTGAATTCTTCGGTTAGCGAATTAGTAATCTTCTCTGCTTTCGCGGCGGCCTGATTGTCCTGAAGGTATAACTCCCAGGGTTGCGTCGTGCTTGAATAACGAATTAATAACTTCGATTCATCGGGCGATAAAGTCACGTCATTGGCTCCTACCATCGAGGTTAATTTCGTGCGTTCTCCTCCCGTAGTTGCCATCTTATACCAGTGCTGTTCGCCGGGATGCACTTCATTCGACTGGAAGTATATCGTCTTTTTATCCTTGGAAAGATAGGTTTGCTGCACTTCAAATTTTCCGCTGGTCAACTGCTTCTTCTCGTTGGTGCGGAGGTTAATGCTGTACAGGTGCGAGTAACCCGTCGCTTCGGACTGATACAATAAAGTTTCTTTATCCAGCCAGGTTAGGGAATACGACCCGGGACCACCCACCCAGGCTTCATCCCGCAGACGATCCAGTACTTTCAGTTGAGCTTTGGCCGGATCAATCTGAGCAATCCAGCGATCTTTATTATCCTGCGAACGAACAATGACTACCCCATAATCGCCCTCTTCCGACCAGCTTGTTCCGTAAAACTGCACGGTTCGGGCTTTATGCTTCGTGCTTTTAGAAGTGGTATCCGCTTTTTTCTTGGCGTATTCAGCCAGGTAAGCCGGTTGTTCGTCAATACCCGTCAGTTCTTTCGTGCTTACTTCGCGAATGGTATCTTTTTCAATGTCATAAATGAAAAGCTGATGAGCCGCCATGGGTGCCCCTACTTTTGAACGACCCGAAATGTCTTCCGTAAAACCTGATTCAGTGACGTAATTAGGGACGATGGTATTCTTCACGCCAGTCGCCGATTTCATTAACTGAAATGTGACAAATTTACCGTTCGGGGCGTAGGTTGGAGCCATCAGATTTCGCTCTTCCAGGTAAAACTCCTTCGGACGTTTGGGCTGATTGGCTTTCGTGATTTTCTCGGCTGCTTTCTTTTTATCGGCCCGTTCTTTCAAGACTTCAAACATCGCCAGTTGGTCGCCTTTCAGCCACTTTTCTTCTTCGCTACCCTTCACCTCGGCTTTTTTACTACCGGATAAAAAGTTCGTTACTTGCGTTACCTCGCCCGAAGCCAGGTTCATCGTAAACAGGTTCATTCCCCGACGAAACGTTACCTGCCGCTCGTCGCTGCTAAAGCTGGGATTACTCTCCGTCTCAACCGTGTTGGTTAACTGACGAATCTGTTTGGTAGCCAGATCGAGGTAGAATAAATCGCCACTCTTCTCGTAAATCTTGACCGTTTTAGCTCGGTTATAAAGCCCCGACTGGCTCGGCATTCGCATCCGATCCTGTGGACTTACTTTACTGATTTTCTTGGTACTTAATTCATAAGCATATAAGGAGTCACCAAGGGCTTTTTCGGGGTTCCAGGAAAAATAGATTTTGGAACCATCTTCAGCCCAATACGGATCACTGGGAGCCACGCCCATCCACTTGGGATCACGCATGATTTTTTCGACCGTCAGGGAGCCCAGTTTCTGGGCGAAGGACGAAGCCACGGGCAAACTCAGCAGAAAACCCGCTGCTAACACCCGCCGGAAAGACAGAATAGACATAATTTTGTTGATGGGAGTACCGTACAAATCGCTTAAAAATAGCAGATTACCCTTAGCTTCATTGCCATTCCTCGACTAAATCTGGTTTTTCTTTGTCGATAATGGCTTTTTATAAAACGTACTTACTCGCTTCGATTTACACCGAAGGCCTTGTTTTTCAGGATTACTACTGGATACCAAGGCTTTTTGCGACCTTTGTATTTCGTTTGGAAAGAAAAAGAAGATGACTTTCGAAGATTTTAACCTGAACCGGCAGTTACTGAACGCCATTGAAGACGCAGGCTATCAGCAACCTACGGAGATCCAGCAGCAGGCTATCCCCATTGTTCTGGCGGGTCACGACCTGCTCGGTATTGCTCAGACCGGCACGGGTAAAACGGCAGCGTTTGTATTACCCATTCTCTATAAAATCAAGTACGCTCAGGGCACGGCTCCGCGGGCGTTGATCCTTGCTCCTACCCGGGAGTTAGTCATGCAGATTGGCGATGCCATCGAGCAACTCAGTACATATACTGATTTACGAACCCTCTGTATTTATGGAGGCTTAGGACCAAAAACGCAGATTGAAGCACTGAATGCCGGAGTGGATATTCTCGTAAGTACGCCCGGTCGGTTTATGGACTTATACCTTCGCGGTGATATCATTACGAAGGAATTGAAAGTGATGGTGCTTGACGAAGCCGATAAGATGATGGACATGGGGTTCATGCCTCAGATTCGCCGGATTCTGGAAATCATTCCCCGTAAGCGTCAGAATTTATTGTTCTCGGCTACTTTTCCGGAAAAAGTGGAGAAGTTCTCCTTTGAGTTTCTCGAATTTCCGACCCGCGTGGAAGTAACCCCACAAGCTACCACGGCCTCGACAGTAGAGCAGATCATTTATTCCGTTCCGAACCTGCATACGAAGATTAACTTGCTGGGTTACTTGCTGAAGGATCCAGCATTCCAGAAAGTTATGATTTTCGTGCGTTCCAAAGAGGTAGCGGATAACATTCATAAATTCATTTCCCGCAAGATTTTCTCTGAAGACGAGGTTCGGGTGATTCACGCCAACAAAGGCCAGAATACCCGTATTAACGCAATGCAGGCTTTTCGGGACAATCAAATCAAGGTATTAGTAGCTACGGATGTGGCTTCCCGAGGCATTGATGTGCAGGAAGTAACGCACGTGATTAACTTCGACGTGCCCCTGATTTACGAAGACTATGTGCACCGCATTGGTCGGACGGGACGAGCTTTTCACACAGGTAATGCCATTACGTTTGTAACGGAAGCCGAAGAGTTCCACGTTGAAAAGATTGAGAAAATCATCGGTCAGGAAATTCCGGTGGAGTTTCTTCCGGAAGAAGTGGAGGTAACGAATACGCCCTTTACCGAACGTCAGGATATGCTTCGGGAAATGGACGACCAGCGGAAAAAAGCCGATCCGACGTTTAAGGGAGCTTTCCACGAAAAGAAAGTACAACCCTGGCAGAAAGCAAAGTCTGCCGGACGAGGCGGAAACGCCAAATCTGGTCCACCCAAACCTTCGGGCGGACGACCCTCGGGTAAATCTACGGGTGGCAAAAAATCCAGCTCCGGTCCCAAGCGGGGACGGCGGTAGGGTCTTAATTAAGTATTGTTGGTAGCTTTTAGCCCTAGGTAATTACCTAGGGCTTTCTGTTTTCTATTATTCAGTAAATCCAGCTAAGGCCCTTATCTTCACTCAAAACGGCTTTTACATCTGGGTTGGTTTTCATTTTTCCAAACCTCAAAACAGTTGTATTTCCATTTTCTGCCCCGGCCAAACCCCAAACACCTCTTCTGCTTTTTTATACCGATACGAGAAAATCTCCCGCAGTTTTGATTTGACGAGAATGGCATACGCCAGATCACCAATGATCCAGAAGGGAATGCGAATGTGAACAATATCCGTCATTTCTACGCCACCTGCAATTTCCCGAAAGTGGTGCTGATGATGCCATAGACTATACGGTCCAAAACGCTGCTCATCCACAAAATACCTCTGCTCTTCTACGTGCGTAATTTCCGTCATCCAGTACAACGGGATACCTAGCAACGGCGTTACGGTATACTCAATAATCTGACCGGCATACATCCGTTCGCCGTGGTGGTGACTTTGAATGTCAAAACCCATGCTGGACGGCGTAATATCTTTCAGATTGGCGGGTTTACTAAAAAAATCCCAGGCTTGCTCCAGCGTAACGGGTAACTTCTGGGTCGTTTTGAGTGAGTATGTTTTCGACATAAAGAAGGCTATAGCTTACGAACAAATTACTAAATCAAAAGTTATTCCAGACCAACCTTCCATTTTGAACTTTTCGCTAAAAAGGGAGCTTTGTCTACTTTAGTCTGTTCATTTAAAAGTTTTATTCATTATGACTGCTCTGGAAATCGTTCAACAATATTACACGTACTTCAATCAACAAAACTGGGAAGGCATGCTGAGCCTCGTGGCTGAGGATATTCGTCACGAAGCCAATCAGGGTGACGTTCGCATCGGGATTGAGAAGTTTACGGAGTTTCTTCAGCACATGGATACCAGTTACGAAGAAACCCTGACGGATATGGTGTTTCTGAGCGAACCCTCAAACACTCGCGTGGCTGCTGAATTTATAGTGAACGGTATTTATAAACAAGGTGAAGAAGGCCTACCCGAAGCTCACGGTCAGGCATACGTATTACCCGCCGGTGCTTTTCTTGAAGTAAAAGAGGGCAAAATTTCACGAGTAACAACCTATTATAACCTGCCCCTCTGGATTAAACTCGTTTCTGAATAGTGCAATACCTTACTAAAACAGGCCAGGCCATCGAGCAGGTGTTCGATGACCTGGCCCAGCTTCGTATTCGGGTGTTTCGGGATTTCCCTTACCTCTACGAAGGATCTATTGCTTATGAAAAAGAATACCTGAACACTTATACGCGGGCCGAACGTTCTTTTCTGTTCGCAGTGTACGATCAGGATCAAATGATTGGAGCAACGACCTGTATTCCTCTCGAAGACGAAATGCCGGAAGTTCGGGAGCCTTTTGAAAAAGCCGGTATGGACGTAAGCCGGATTTTTTATTTCGGTGAAAGTATTCTATTACCCGAGTATCGGGGTCTTGGCCTGGGTCATCGTTTTTTTGATGAACGTGAAGCTCATGCTCAAAGCTTCGGAACGTTTGAAATGACCTGTTTCTGTTCCGTCGTAAGACCGGAAGATCACCCGGCTCGTCCGGCGGATTACCGACCGCACGATGTGTTCTGGACCAAAAGGGGGTATCATCAGGAACCTGCCTTGCAAAGTCACATGGTATGGCCTGACTTAGGAGAAACTAAATCAACGGCTAAATCCATGATTTACTGGATTAAACCCATTACCACCCACCTCTAAATTAATACAACCTTGAACGTTAGGATTGCCGCCGCTCAGTACCCGATTACCGAACATAAAAGCTGGTCCGACTGGCAGGCTCATACCGAAGGCTGGGTAAGCCGGGCGGCTCAGCAACAGGCTCAGTTACTGGTCTTTCCCGAATACGGTTCGATGGAGCTGGTCAGTCTGTTTTCTGAAGAAATCCGGCAGGACATTCGTCGGCAGGTGCGGGAAATGCATGCTCTGAAAGCAGCCTTTTGTCAGACATTCGCGGACTTAGCTCACCAGTATAAAGTCGTAATCGTCGCTCCCAGTTTCCCTGAACTGGTGGGGAAAGAACTATATAACCGAGCTTACGTTTTCTCGCCCAAAGGTCTGATTGGCTATCAGGACAAGTTTTTCATGACCCGTTTTGAGAACGAGGAATGGGGTATTGCGAGTGCTCCCAAGTACCTGAGTCTGTTTGAAGCCGATTGGGGTACTTTCGGTATTCAAATCTGTTATGATTCTGAATTTTCCATCAGCTCGCGGTTACTCTCCTCCCTGGGAGCTTCGGTCATTGTAGCTCCGAGTTGTACCGAGACCATTCGCGGAGCCACGCGGGTACACGTCGGTTGCCGGGCCAGAGCCTTGGAAAATCAGTGCTATACCGTTGTTTCTCAAACTGTTGGCACTGCTCTTTGGTCGCCAGCAGTAGATGTTAACTATGGCTTTGCGGCATTTTACAGTACGCCTGATAAAGGATTCCCCGAAGAAGGCATCATCGCTACGCATACGCCACAGGCCGAAGAATGGTTGATTCAGACGCTGGATATTTCAAAAATTCAGGAAGTCCGTACCGACGGGCACGTTTTCAATTTCAAAGACCATAAGCAATTGCACATGGGCTTTATGGAAGATCAGGTGAAGATTCAGCGGTATACGTTATAAAAGCGTAACCCCCGTCGCCTTTTCAATAGCATCCCAGATGACCTTTACGGCGGCATTCCAGGCTTTTTCGATGGTTATTTCAAGAATCCCCCGGAGCGTCTTTAGAAAGTTAAGCACCATATCTTCGAGCCCATCCAGGAAAAATTCGCGGGTTTCTGGCGTAATATCTCCCGTCAGAATACCCGTCGACACTAACGCCGACTGCTGGGCAATGGCCTTAAGCTGGCGTTCCTGAAAACCCCGAATCGTCGTCAGATCTTTACCTACAATTTCTGAAATGGCCGTTTTCAAATCGGCTATGAGTTGAGTAAGGTCGAGGGCCATTAGCGTTCCAGAGCGTTTTCGTAAGTTAATGCCTGATCCATGTAGATTTTTATCTGGCCTTTAAAAGCCTGTACTTCCGTAAAGGTTACCCCCTGTTTCTGATCAGTCTCCCGCATTTTTACCAGCGTAGTATAGATCCGCTCCAGAGCCGTTGCACTCGGAATTTCTCCTTCTTCCAGCACCGGAATTCCTTTCTTCTTCAACGCTTCATTTGCTTTCTGACGAATTTTATTACGAGGTGTAAACCGGGCGTTGGCCTGCGTTACCAACGCATCAAAACCGCCGATCAGTTGAATGTAATATGGTTCCCGATTGGCATAGGTGCTGTTTTTCGTGCCGAGTGCAACCATCGCAAAAAATTCCATAGTAGCCTTATTCTGAGCGGTAATTCCCGTTACCAGCTCCTGGTTGTAACTCGGAGCTAGTTGGACGGTACAGCTCGAAAAGCTGACTAAAAATAATAAAAACAGGCCGCAGACTCGGGCTGATTGAAGCAGGAATTTCATGGCAAGGTAACGTCAGGTCTGTAGCCAAAGTAAGCTCGTTTTTAGCAAAATACCTTCACATTTACTTCGCCAAATTCCAGCCATTCCCAAATATCTCCTAACTTTCGAGCCTCTAAATCGTTTTTGATTTAATTATGACGCACCAATACGACTTCCTTGTGATTGGTTCGGGTATTGCCGGACTAAGTTATGCTACCAAATTGGCCCGTTACTTCGAAAGCCGACAGGAACCCGTTTCCATTGCGGTGATCACCAAAGTGCAGGCCGATGAGACGAATACGAAATACGCTCAGGGCGGTATTGCTGCCGTTTGGTCAAAGGAAGATTCTTTTGATAAACACATCGACGATACCATGGATGCCGGAGACGGTATCAGCAATCGTAAGATTGTAGAGATCGTCGTTACGGAAGCTCCCGCCCGCATTCAGGAGTTAATTGACTACGGCACCCGCTTTGATCGCCACGGAGAAGAGTACGATCTGGCCCGGGAAGGCGGTCACTCTGACCACCGGATTCTGCATTTCAAAGACATCACCGGAGCCGAAATTGAGCGGGCTTTGCTGGAGGAAGTGCAGCGGCACAACAGCATTACCATCTTCACGCATTATTACGCCGTTGAGCTAATCACCCAGCACCATCTGGGCGAAACCGTGTACCGCTACCGACAGGATATTAAATGTTTCGGAGCATACGTGTTGAATACCCAAACGGGCGAAGTCGATAAGTTTCTGGCGAAAACGACCATGCTGGCTACGGGCGGCATCGGTAATATTTATCAAAGCACCACTAACCCTACCATTGCCACCGGCGACGGCATCGCGATGGCGTATCGGGCGAAGGGCGTTTGTGATAACATGGAGTTCATTCAGTTTCACCCGACCAGCTTATATCAGCCCAGCAAGAAACCTTCTTTTCTGATTTCGGAAGCCGTTCGAGGCTTCGGCGGCGTGCTGAAAAATGCGGACGGATCGACTTTCATGGAAAATTACGATCCGCGATTATCACTGGCTCCCCGCGACATCACGGCTCGGGCCATTGACTCCGAAATGAAGCGAAACGGTACCGATCATGTCTACCTGGATGTTCGGGATACGGATTATGAAAAATTCCTTGAACACTTCCCCAACATTACTCAACACTGTCTGGATTTAGGCATTGACGTTCGCACGGACCTGATCCCCGTGGTTCCGGCTCAGCATTACCTCTGCGGTGGCGTACGGGTAAACGAGCACGGTCAGACCAATATTGAATTTCTTTATGCGGCGGGCGAATGCTCCTGCACGGGTTTGCACGGAGCAAATCGTCTGGCCTCCAATTCTTTACTCGAAGCCGTCGTTTTTGGTCACCGGGCTTTTTTAAGTACCATTGAGCATTTATACGAAGCTGTTATTCCTACCGATGTCCCTGACTGGGATGATTCCGGTACAACTCATCCCGAAGAACAGGTTCTGGTAACCGAAATGACGCGAGAATTGAATAGTATCATGGCGAATTACGTCGGCATTGTTCGAACCAATCGCCGTTTACGCCGGGCTTACGAACGCGTCGAGTTACTCTATCGCGAACATGAACAATTATACCGCGAATCGAAAGTTTCCGTTCCTATCTGTGAATTACGAAACATGATTAACGTTTCGTATCTTGTGATAAAAATGGCCATGTCCCGCCGAGAAAATGTGGGACTGCATTATAATTTGGATAATATCAAGTGAGTTTTGAGTTTAGGGTTTTGAGCTGTGCTGACGTTGATACATCTCAACAAGGGCACTTCTGTGACTCCCAACCCTAAACTCAAAACCCCAAACTTTCCTCGTACTAGTATCTAAAAACGTATCTCATGCTTTCTTTAATCAAATTCAGAATCTTCGCGGGGCTTGGCTGGCTTTTGAGCCTTTCGGCTTTTGCCCAGACGAACCTGGATGTCAACGCTTTTGAAGGGAAACTGAACAGCACACCGCAGGTGCTTGACGTTCGGACGGCTTCTGAGTACGAGCGGGGTTATTTACCCAATGCCAAAAATATCGACTGGAAAAAACAGGATGCTTTCGCTGAACAGGTTTCCAAGCTGGATAAGAACAAGCCAGTTCTGGTTTATTGTTATTCCGGCGGACGTAGCGGACAAGCAGCCGAATACCTTGCCAAGGTAGGGTTTAAGGAAGTTTATAATCTCGACGGCGGTTACCTGAAGTGGACGAACGCCAACAAATCCGTGATTGCTCCTACTGAACGTCCGGCGATGATGCCTGCTCCGAAAGGCAAAGACGTATTAGCTCAGACGCTGAAGGACAACAAAGTTGTATTAGTTGATTTTTACGCCGTCTGGTGTGCCCCCTGCAAACAACAAGCCCCAATTCTGGAAAAACTAAAGCATGACTGGGCAGGTAAAGTAAGCATTCTGAAAATTGACGCGGATCGTGATCCTGATTTAGTAAAGCAGTATAAAGTGGATGCTATTCCTACCCTTATCCTTTTTAAAGACGGTAAACCCGTAGATCGAATGATAGGTTTTCAGGATGAAGCCAGCCTTAGAAAAGACGTAGAAAAAACCCTGTAATACCTAAGCCGATTCGTTCCTTACCCCTTCGAGTCGGCTTTTCGGTGAACGAGCGGTACGGCTCTTGCAGATTGCATTATTACTTTAACTTTGCGACTCTTTAGTCAACTTCCACATGGATCATAAACACCTGGATAAGGTGAGTGCCGCCGGGCTTCTTATTGCTCTCGGCATCATTTACGGAGATATTGGTACTTCTCCACTGTATGTAATGCAGGCGATTATGGGCGACAAGCCCATTTCTGAACGTCTGGTTTTAGGAGCAGTCTCCTGCGTTCTTTGGACCCTTACCTTATTAACCACTGTCAAATACGTAGTCTTGATTTTACGGGCGGATAACCGTGGGGAAGGGGGCGTTTTTGCTTTATACACCTTGGTTCGGAAACACGCCCGTTGGTTAACCATTCCTGCAATTATTGGAGGAGCGGCCTTGCTGGCCGATGGTATCATTACTCCACCCATGTCGGTGGCGTCAGCTGTAGAGGGTCTGGAAATGCGATATCCTGACCTGGATCATTACATTATCTACATCATTCTGGCTATCATCACGGTTCTATTCCTGATTCAGGCCCTAGGCACGCAGCTAGTAGGACGCTCGTTCGGTCCGATGATGTTCATCTGGTTCAGCATGCTGGCCTTTTTCGGGATTATCTGGATTGCTCAGGACTGGACCATTCTTCGGGCGATTAATCCTTATTATGCTTATGATATGCTCGTTAACGAGCCTTCCGGCTTCTGGCTGTTAGGTTCGGTATTCCTTTGTTCTACCGGGGCGGAAGCTTTGTATTCGGACATGGGCCACTGCGGCCGAGGAAACATCCGCGTCTCCTGGGTTTTTGTGAAGGCCTGTCTGATGCTGCAATATTTCGGACAAGGAGCCTGGTTAATGGCTCATAATGGTGAATTCCTCCGGGGTCGAAAACCCATTTACGAAATGATGCCTGACTGGTTTTTACTACCGGGTATTACCATCGCCACGATGGCTGCTATTATCGCCAGTCAAGCCTTGATTACGGGTTCATTTACGCTTATTTCCGAAGCCATTCGTCTAAATTTCTGGCCTAAAGTGAAGCTGCGTTACCCCTCTAATGAGAAAGGTCAGTTGTATGTTCCCAGCGTTAACTGGTTACTTTGGGCGGGTTGTATGGGCGTGGTTTTATACTTCCGCGAGTCTACCAACATGGAAGCGGCTTACGGTTTGGCCATTACCTTAACCATGTTAATGACGACCATGCTAATGGCGTATTACCTGTACACGCATCGCTTCATGTTTTACGGGGTAATTCTGTTTCTGGTCGTTTACCTAAGTATTGAATCTTCGTTCCTGATTGCGAACCTGCTGAAATTCACACACGGTGGCTGGGTATCTCTGCTGATTGGTTCTACCATCGCCATGGTCATGATTATCTGGCTACGGGCTTTCAATATCAAAGCTCGGTTAACCGAATATGTCAAGCTTTCCGATTACATCGATCCGCTGAAAGAACTCAGTCGGGATATGTCCATTCCGAAATACGCTACGCACCTGATTTTCATGTCCAACGCATCGCGAGTGAGTGAAATCGAGTCGAAAGTGATTTATTCCATTTTCCAGAAACGACCCAAGCGAGCAGATATTTACTGGTTTGTCCACGTCGACACCGTGGATGATCCGTATACCATGGAATATAAGGTGAATGTCATCGCTCCCGATGATGTTATCAAAGTAACCTTTCGGTTGGGCTTCCGTGTCGAACAACGGATTAACCTTTACTTCCGCCGGGTCATCCAGGATATGGTGAAAAACAAAGAAGTGGATATCACCAGCCGTTATGAATCATTAAGCAAACAAAACGTAATTGGCGATTTCCGTTTCGTCGTACTGGAAAAATTCCTGTCCTTCGAAAACGATCTCCCCTTCTGGGAACGAATGACCATGAAGGCCTACTTCTACATCAAGACCTTTACTACTTCCGAAGATCGCTGGTTTGGTCTGGATAGTTCGGCGGTTAAAATTGAGAAAGTACCCCTCATCATCCGTCCGGCTCAGACTTTTAACCTGAAACGTGTTACTGATTAATAACCATCCCTATACAACTGCCGAAGGTACTTTTCTTCCTTTGGCTCATCTTATCAAGTGTAAAAACTTGATACTTTCTTACCGCTTATGAAGATTTTAATCACCGGAGGAGCTGGCTTTGTGGGTTCCTCTCTGGCCCTCAGCCTTAAGAAGAATTACCCTTCTTATGAAATTTATGCTCTCGACAATCTGAAAAGAAGAGGCTCTGAGCTGAACATTAATCGCTTAAAATCAGCAGGTATTGAATTCGTGCACGGCGACATTCGTTCCAAAGAAGATTTCGACGTTATTCCCGCCGTGGATGCCGTCATTGAAGCTTCAGCCGAACCCTCTGTTTTAGCGGGCCTGAATGGTTCTCCAGATTATCTAATCAACACCAATCTCGTTGGAACGATTAACTGTCTGAACTTTGCATTAAAACATAAAGCTACCTTTGTTTTCCTGTCTACCAGCCGGATTTACCCAATTAAGCCACTGGAAAAACTGACCTATCAGGAAGAAGAAACCCGCTTTGCCTTAACCGAAGAGCAACCTCTTCCCGGAGCTAATGCAAAAGGGATCAGCGAATATTTTCCTTTGGATGGAGCCCGCTCTTTATACGGAGCAACCAAACTGGCTTCTGAATTAATGATTCACGAGTACAATGAGTTCTATGGTTTAAAAACCGTTATTAATCGTTGTGGCGTTCTGACGGGTCCCTGGCAAATGGGTAAGGCCGATCAGGGAGTTATGGTACTTTGGGTTGCTAAACACTTCTACGAACAACAGCTCGCCTATATTGGCTTTAATGGCACGGGTAAACAAACCCGCGATATGCTTCACGTAGCTGATTTATACCGTTTGGTGGACTGGCAATTACACAACATTGATCAGGTTAATGGCGAGATTTTAAATGTAGGAGGTGGCGTTGAAGTCAGTACTTCCCTCGTAGAATTAACCAAAGTTTGTCAGGAAGTAACGGGCAAAACGATTCCTATCAAACCCATTACCGAAGGACGCACGGCAGACATTCCTCTGTATATTACGGACAACACTAAAGTAACTGAACTGACGGGTTGGAAGCCTGAAATTTCCATTCGTCAAATTGTTGAAGAAGTCCACGAGTGGTTACAGGAAAATGCGGAGCAGTTGAGCTACGTATTAAAGTAAAAAGTAAACGGTTCTGAAACCGTTATTAATACTCAGGAGAATGGATAATTTTTGAATGGAAATCGTTTTTTTTCTGTTCATTTAATTTCCATTCTCCTTTTTAATTCTCAGTCATGAAAAAATTGCTTATCAGTCTTCTTCTTATCAATACCGCCTGCCAGAATGATACGCAACAGGCGAGCCATCAACCCCAGACTTATTTCGATTTAAAAGGTTTCATTGAAACGCAGATTACTACTTTGAAAAAGACAGATCCGATTGTCCGGAAAGAAGTAATCGTCAATGAAGAATCGGAAACGCTGGTTACTCCAAACATTGACTGGGCGAAAGAACTAGAGTTATTTATTCAGGCAGATTTAAATAAACCAGCTTATACTCAGAGTTATTTTACAGATACGCTTTCAGCAAATACTGTTTCCTACCGGCTGCGTCAGGATGAACGTTTACCCGTCCAGTTTCTCGAAATAATCCGGGACGAACAGAATCGTCCTGCCAAGATTAAGGCTACCCTTTTAGAGAAGAATTACCTCTTCGAATCTGAAAAAATCCTGACCTTGGAAAGTAAAAATGGCCGCCTTAGCTCTTATCAAATAGAGGGCTTCCAACAACTATTTATTGGAGATCCTAAGCCATTCAAAATAAGTACTCTTGTACAATAATATCCCATTTATATGCTAGATTATCAAGATATCTTTGTAACATTGGAGAATCGTACGAATAACACATGTTATCCAATCCCGAAAAATCCAGTCCATTAGCAGAGGCTTTAACTCAATTATATCCTATTTCGGATATAACAAAAGAAGCAATACTTCAGGCTCTTAAACCCTGTATTTATTCCAAAGGTTTGTTAGTATTAACTCCTGGTCAGCGGAGTGAATATCTTTATTTCATTGAAAAGGGATTAATGCGGGGTTATTACATGGAAGAAGGGAAAGAAATAACTACCTGGATTGTAGCCGAAGGAGGCGTAGGAATGGCGACGGAAAGTTTTTATCGACAAACGCCTTCCGATTTATACATTGAAGTTTTAGAAGATAGTACGGTCTATCGCCTCCATTACCAGGATTTTTTAGGTCTTCGTTTAAAATACCCGGATTACGCTCAGTTTATACTTCGATTTACGGAGGAATACCTCATCTTTAATAACATTCGGCTTCGATTACTGTGCACTCGCTCCCCCTTAGAACGCTACAAATTGTTTGATTCTAAACATGCCAATCTTCGGGGAAGGCTTTCTCAGAGTGTGCTAGCTAGTTATCTGAATATGAGTTATTATCAAATTAGTCGGATCAGAACGCAACTTTCTAAAATATAGAATTCCGTGTAACAACATTTGTTGCGAAAACGCAACTCCTTTTTTGCGTTTTCGCAAACTCCCTATAATTCTTATGTCACTACTTTTGTAACATTCAAGGAAGCTTGATGTGCTGCTTACTGAAAAGACTTCTGCGTTCAACCCTCCACCTTTCCTATAATTTCTTATAGGGCGGCTTTATTCACCAACCCACTTATTAGTAATTTTTCTATTCAGGCTACAGTCCCAGACGGTAGCCTGAATGCTTTTTATCTTCTATTTTTTTCGTGGAATCTTCGATTTTCAATTTAAATCCTATCTTTCCTTTCCTTGAAAGTCAATATTTTATAACAAGTTTGTGACACAAGCGTTTTAGTTTAGGTTGCGACACCTACTCGTATTGCCTCGCCCACTTCATTGTCTATGAGAGTAACGTTTACCTTGTTTTTACTACTACTTACCTTCATTTCTCAAGCTCAGTCGGGGCGGGTAACGATTAGTGGTTATGTTCGTGAAAGTGGCTCGGGCGAATCCTTACCCGGCGTTACCATTTTGGTACCTACGCTTCAGAAAGGCACTACGACCAATACGTATGGATTTTACTCACTCACCCTACCCGCTAGTGATAGTCTGGAAGTAGTGGTATCCAGCATTGGCTTTCAAAGCCAATCGCAGGACTTAAGTCTAACTAAAGATCTTGAACTCAACTGGCAACTTCTCGCGAGTAATGCAGAGTTAAAAGAAGTTGTAGTGGCGGGAAGTTATCAGGCTCGCGAATCACAAAAGGTTCAGATGTCTACCATTTCGGTCCCCGTTGAGCAGATGAAAGATGTCCCGGCTCTACTCGGAGAAAAGGATATGCTTAAGGTGCTTCAACTTTTACCAGGCGTTCAGAAAGGTTCTGAAGGTAACTCTGGACTATACATTCGCGGCGGCGGACCTGATCAGAACTTATTGATCCTCGACGATGCTCCTATTTACAATGCCTTTCATTTGTTTGGCTTCTTTTCCATCTTCAATGGCGATGCCTTGAAATCAGTAGAGCTTGTAAAAGGAGGCTTTCCAGCTCGTTACGGAGGTCGGCTTTCTTCGGTTATCGAAATGCAGATGAAGGAAGGTCATAAGGAAGAATTTCACGGAGAAGGTGGTATTGGACTGATTTCCAGTCGACTCGTATTGGAAGGTCCCATTCAGAAAAACAAATCGTCTTTCATCATTTCAGGCCGTCGCACCTACGCGGATGTTTTTTTGAAACCGTTATTACCCGCCGAAAATCAGGGTAGTTATTATTTCTATGACGTAAATGCGAAACTGAACTATGACTTCGGACGCCGCGATAAACTTTACCTGAGTGGGTACCTGGGGCAGGATCGCTTTTCGTTCCTGTCCAAGATTGATGATAACCAGCAAGGGGGTGGTTTGGACTGGGGTAATAAAACGGCGAGTCTTCGCTGGAATCACTTATTCAGTAACCGATTATTTGCCAATACGACGTTACTCTTCAGTCATTATGCTTTTCAGGTAAATGCTCAAAGTTTTCAGACATTCAACAACCTGACGAGCCAGTTCAATCTTCAGAATTCTTCTACGATTCGGGATTTTACTTTTAAGACCGATTTTGACTGGTCTCCTATTCCACAACATAGTTTAAAAACGGGAATATCCTTAACCTCTCATCGTTTTCTTCCGAATACGATTACGCTGGAGAACACGGTCATTTCTCAAAATATCGACCAAATTCAGCCTTTGGATAGTTACGAGGGAGGTATTTACCTGGAAGATACTTATCATCCCTTTTCAGCTCTTCGTGTGAATGCGGGCCTCCGCATGAGTTACTTTTCCACCGATGGCCAAACGTATAACCGACTGGAACCTCGGCTAGCTTTGTCTTATACTTTTCCTCGAAACTGGGCTTTAAAAGCTTCCTATGCAACGATGAATCAGTATATCCATTTGCTTTCTAACTCTAGCGTGGGCTTACCCACCGATTTATGGGTACCCACCACCCGAAACGTAGCTCCGCAACAATCGCAGCAGGTTGCTCTGGGTGTTGCCAAGGACTATTCGCGGTTTTCAGTGACGGTTGAAGGGTTTTACAAGAAAATGGATAACATCCTATCCTATAAAGAAGGCTCCAGTTTCTTAGCTAGTACCGGGCTTGAATCCATTACGGAAACGTCAGGAACCCGTTCCTGGGAACAGCAAATTACAGCCGGGCAGGGCTGGAGTTACGGCAGTGAGTTTTTTGTTCAGAAAAAGACGGGTCGCTTTACGGGCTGGGTCGGCTATACCCTTTCCTGGATTCAAAATCAGTTTGATGAGCTCAATGGTGGCCAGAAATTCTGGGCCCGATATGACCGCCGACACGATATTTCAGTAGTAGGAATCTATCACTTGAAACCTAGCATTACCCTTTCTTCTACCTGGGTATATGGCACTGGCCAGGCTATTTCTTTACCTCAAAGTACCTTTGAAATTAGCGGGCCCTCTCAGGCCGGGGGAGCTCCCTTATTTCCAACCCGGATTTCAGATTACGGCCAGCGAAACAGTTTTCGTTCTGCTCCCTATCATAGGCTGGATGTAAGTATTCAGTTTCATAAGAAGAAAAAGCGATTCAGCCGAACCTGGGAAGTTAGCTTCTACAATGCCTACAGCCGGAAAAATCCATTTTTCTATTATATCGACGACTCTGAAAGTACCGAAACACGCAGCAATCGTACGTTAACGCAAGTTTCGCTGTTTCCTATCATTCCCAGTGTATCCTACAGTTTCAAGTTTTAAACCATGACGAAGCTAATCACTATTATACTTCTGAGCTGCCTGGGAGCCTTACTAGCCTGTCAGGAACCCGTTGATTCCATCTTGATTCCTTATAACTCTAAAATAGTAGTCGAGTGTTACCTAAATCCAACGGAGGCTACGATCCGGGTTGCTTTGCGAACTAATCAACCGATGGTAGGTTCTTCAGAAGCGAATCTCATCACTAACGCAACCGTAACCATAACCGACGGACAGCAGACGGTGACTTTACCTTTTCAGGGAGATGCTTACTGGATAGGCGTGTTAGGCAATTCACGTCTGCGTTTGCGAGCCGGAACTACGTATACGCTGAAAGCCTCCGCTCCGGGTTACGAGTCCGTTGAAGCGACCTGTACCATTCCTGCCAGAGTAAATGATTTACGCTGGCGAGTGGACGGGGTTCAATACATTCAGGATTCCAGAAGTTATCGGGTTTATAATAACTACCTGCTCGTATGGGGCAGCACTATTCCTGCGGAAAGACAATACTTTGCTCTGGGTCGGCAATGGGCGTATGCAGATACCATTCAGACCAACTCCGGACGCGATTCTGTTTTCAATGGTATCCAGACCGTCTGGGATCATTTCGTCACGGATGAGGCCATTCGTAATGATCGCTTATTTGTGAGAGCGTTCACGGGACGAGTTACCGAGCGGGATTCTGTTTTAAGAAACCCGCGTAGCACCGATTTATTACTGCTACAATTTGACGTAAACGCCTATAATTTTTTGAAAGCTTCGCAACTTCAGAAACAAAACGGAAGTAATCCCTTTGCAGAGCCTTCACTCGTCCCCTCCAACATTAAAAATGGTTTAGGCATATTTGGGGCGATTTACCAGCGAAGGCAAACCGTTCCCTGATTTAACAAAAAGAGCCGATTCGTTTATGAATCGGCTCTTTTTATTTATGAGTTCAAGAAGCTCAATTATGCTTCTACCTGGGATAACATTCCCACGAACTGATCGAACAGGTAACGTGAATCGTGAGGACCAGGAGCCGCTTCAGGGTGATACTGTACCGAGAACGCAGGTTTATCCGTCCGGCGAATTCCTTCAATCGTCTTGTCATTCAGGTTCACGTGCGTTACTTCTACATTCGGATGGCTTTTTACCTCTTCTGCATTAACGGCAAAACCGTGGTTCTGCGAAGTAATTTCACATAGACCCGTAATCAGGTTCTGAACGGGGTGGTTCAGTCCACGGTGGCCATGGTGCATTTTATACGTAGAAATACCACTCGCTTCCGCCAGCAACTGGTGACCTAAACAGATCCCGAACAAAGGCTTACCGGTGTCAATTAATTCTTTAACCGTATCAACGGCATACTCCATGGCCGCTGGATCACCGGGGCCATTAGAGATAAAGAACCCATCGGGATTCCAAGCTAATACTTCTTCTACAGGCGTTTTCGCGGGGAAAACTTTACTGTAACAATCACGGGTGGCGAAGTTGTTCAGAATGCTTTTCTTCGTACCGTAATCCATTACCGCTACGCGATATTTCGCATTTTCATCACCTACGAAATAAGGCTCTTTTGTACTTACTACAGAAGAAAGCTCCAGACCTTCCATCGAAGGTAGCTTTTTCAATTCAGTCATCAGCTCCTCAGCATCCAGAATTTCGGAAGAAATGATGCAGTTCATCGCTCCACGCTCGCGGATGATACGTACTAACTGACGCGTATCCACATCGCTGATTCCTACGATTCCAGCCTTTTCAAAATACTCCTGCAAAGACGAATCGGCTACGTTACGAGAATGAATGGGTGAAAAAGAGTTACAGATCATACCTGAAATCTTCACACTATTCGACTCCTCTTCCGTATTTAGCAATACGCCGTAATTTCCGATATGTGCATTGGTATTGACAACCACCTGACCGAAATAGGATGGATCGGTGTAGATCTCCTGATAGCCGGTCATGCCCGTGTTAAAGCAAATTTCGCCACCGTGCGTGCCGATTTTGCCTAATGCGGTACCACGAAAAGTCGTGCCGTCTTCTAATAAAAGGAGGGCTTCCTTGGTTTGATTGCTCATGCCTGGTTCGTAAAGAAGCCCTTGCGAGCCGAAAAGACTGACAAGGGCATTATGTGCGATTAGTTATTTACTCCACAAATTGGACAAAGATACTTCTTCTAGCGGAAAAGCTTCAAAACTAAGCTCCTTAAAAAAGGAACTTTTGTAAAAATTAGTTCAGTTCTCTTCGATTAATCTCCGGAATACCACTATTCAAATACAGAATTGCAGAAAACCCTCAAAAAACAGAATAAAACAAATAATATTTTACTTTTCATCTAAAAACAGTATCATAAGTTTGTTTTTTGAATATATTCAAAACTTTAATAACCAAAACTTGATACATACATGAGAATTATTCTACTCCTGGGTTTTTACCTAGGCTTGCTTACCATGGTAGAAGCTCAAACCCGAAAGATTACGGGTGTAGTAACCACTACCGAAGATGGATCCTCTCTACCAGGCGTTTCGGTTATGGTTAAAGGAACGGCGATTGGGGCTGTTACCGATGCCAAAGGCTCTTATTCCATTAATGTTCCTTCAACGAGTACAACCCTTATCTTTTCATTTGTAGGTTTTCAAACCTCAGAAGTAGAACTTTCCAATAGCTTATCTGTCATTGATGTTGTTCTTAAAACTGATGCCCGACAGTTAACGGAAGTCGTGGTAACGGGAGTTGGTGTCGCCACGGATAAACGCAAACTAGGCATTGCCGTCGAAGCAATCGACACCAAGCAGTTACCCCAAACGCCCTCGGCTTCGGTAGATCAGGCTTTGATTGGTAAAATTCCCGGAGCTCAAATCACGAGCAAAGGTGGTACGCCCGGCGGCGACGTGAATATTCTGCTTCGTGGTATCAACACCCTGAATCGCGGCACTTCACCTATGATTATGATCGACGGAGTTCAGTTGGGAGCTTCCAGCTTTCAAACCATCGATCCTGCTGCTATTGAACGGATTGAGGTAGTGCAGGGAGCGGCTTCAGCAACCATTTACGGAGCTCAGGGTGCTAACGGCGTAATTCAGCTTTTCTCGAAAAAAGGCAAGAAGGGTAAGGTAAACGTAGACGTCTCTTCCAGCATCGCTAACAATACTTACCTGAACGTCGGGGGCTTAAGCAAAGCCGATCATCACGCGTTCGCGACGGATGCGATGAATAACATCATTGGTTCTTCAGGAAAGCCTATTACCTACGATGCAGCGAATGGTATCTACACGGAAAACGTACAATACAATTCCACTGATCCGAATGCGACAAATAGCAAGGCTTACGATGCCAACTTGCAGTATATCGATCATTTCAAGTTTTTCTTCCGTCCGGCTAATACGTATAATAATAGCGTGAGTGTTTCGGGCGGTACAGAAAAGTCAGACTTCGCCGTTTCGGCGTCAAATAGTGTGCAGGAAAGTAATGTCATTCAAAACGGCGACTGGCGACGGACGAACCTGGCTTTTAATATGGGGACAGAAATAGCCCGTGGCCTGAGTTTCCGCTCGACAACGCACTTGATTTATACCAAAAGTACCTTGAAAACCGATGATCGAACGATCATCTACGGCTTACTGAATGCCTATCCTTTCGCGGATTTCAGTCTGAAAACTACTGATGGTTCCATTCCTTTCAACATGAACCAGACCATCGGGATTAATGCTTCTAATCCCCTGTATCGCCAGTATTATACCGATAATAATGATAACAAAATTGACGTCATGCAGACGTTCAATCTGAATTATAAATTCCCCAAATACGTAGACGTAGACCTGAAGTACGGATTGAATTATCAGACGCAGAACCGTGATCTGGAATATGCCAATCAGTCGAATAATGCGAACATCAAATATTGGCTTACCCAAAGCACGACCCGCTACATCAGTAGTTATAACACGACGACCACGGGTGATCTAACCAAGTTTGCCAATTCCAGAGCTTTCCAGAACTTCCTGGCCACCACTTCTTTCAAATTCGATTTTCGCGAAGATTTTGGCTGGAATCTCCCCATCAAATCCGTAACTCTGGCAGCATTTGACTGGCGTAAATCCGTAGTGAAAGAATACACCAGTTCTGCTATTGGTCTTCCTTCTTCGTATGAGCCTTATAATGCGGCGAATACTACCTCCTGGCGGATTTACCGGGATTATGCCGAACCCTTCATTACCTACGGCTATCTGGTCAATCAGCGTTTTGAAGTAGGCGATTACTTCGGTATCTCCGGCGGATTCCGCAGCGATTATTCTTCCGCTTTTGGTCAAGGTTCCAAGCCCTTTACTTTTCCCCGTGGAGACGCTTACTTCCGATTGTCAGGACTTGAATTCTGGCAAAATAGTAACGTAGCAAATTTCCTGCCCGAAGTGAAAATCCGGGCGGCTTACGGTCAGGCCGGTATTCAACCAAAGCCCTTTGATCGGTACGTAACAATTACGCCTACGACCGTAGGCACCGGCACGTCTTTCTATTATTCCAATGCTCAGAGTAATCCGGCTTTGGGCGTAGAGGTTTCCAAGGAATTTGAAATAGGCTCTGATCTGATTTTCAGTCTTTTTAAAAATACACCCTGGTTAAATGACGCAGGCTTTGCGATGACCTACTGGAGTCGTAAAACAGAAGATGCCATTTACTCCGTAGATGTGGCTCCTTCCATTGGTTTGGGCACGCTGATTGATAATGCGTTTTCGCTGGGCTCAAGCGGTTTCCAGTTTGCCCTGAATACCAAGCTTTACAGCGGCAGTAATTTTAAATGGAATTCTTCCATAAACTTCGGTAAGCAATCATCGAAAATCCTTTCCATTCGTGGCGACCAGCCCGTAATCATGACTTCCAGTGCAGGCAGTACCAACTACGTGTTGAAAGCAGGTGATAAAATTGGTCAGTTGTACGGTTATAAAATGTTACATAGCCTTACGGATCGCGATCCGAGTGGTAACCTTTATTTATCGGAAGCAGAACAGGCTAATTATACGGTGGCCAGTAATGGTTACGTCGTGAGCAAAACCACCAAACAGCCCTACATGACTCCTGGCAAATACAGCTTTGGTGATCCAAACCCGAAGTTTAATATGTCGTTCATTAATGATTTATCTTTCAAAAACCTGATTACCTTTTCTTTCCAGATCGACTGGTTACATGGCAACCACCTTTACAACCAGACGAAAGAATGGATGTATCGGGATGGTGTTCACAGCGACTATACCAAACCCTTCACTATTGATGGACAAACGGGAGCCTGGACGGCTTTCTACCGCGGTGTGTATGCTCAGCGGACGGCAAACGGAACGAAAGATTATTTCTATGAAGACGCCTCCTACGTTCGTCTGAGAAACATTGCCGTAGGTATTGAATTAACTAAGATCCTTCATATTCCCATTCGTAGGCTTCAACTCCAACTTTCGGGAAGAAACCTGGTTACGCTGACCAAATACACGGGCTTTGATCCCGAGATCAGCTCCGGCTCTTCTAACTCAGCCTGGGATCGCGGTACCGATCACAGCACGATGCCTAACTTCAAATCTTATCAGGCTTCTCTGAACATTGGTTTTTAACAGCACCCCGAAAACGACATGAATATGAACAAGCTAAAGATATTTTCGATTACGCTCACCCTCTTTTCACTCCTTACTTCCTGCAAAGAACAGCTGGATGTAGAAAACCCTAACCAGCCCTCTTCTGCTGCTTTGAAGACTGAATCGGGTATTATTTCGTTTGGTCAGGGCATTTACATCACGGGGTTCAAAGACCTGAAGTATTACGACGGCGTGCCGGGTTACTTCTGGTCGGGAGCTATTGGTTTTCATGAATTAATGGGTGACGTCATCGGTACGGACATTGCTAACGTTTTTATTAACCAAATCGGCTGTCCCGATCAGATCACCTTGGATAACGGCACTGTATTAGCTAACCCTAATTCTCCCAATACCCAGCTGAATTTTCTACGAATTACGGCCAATGTGAATTCGACAGGTTATCAAAACACTACGTATTACGAATGGGCGTATATGTACAACCTGAATAATGCCTGCAATACGATTCTGGCAAATGTGGATAACATCACTTTCACGGGTGACGCCGAGACCAAGAAGAACACGATCAAAGCTTGGGCTTACTGGTGGAAAGGATATGCGTATTCACGTATTGGCTCGATGTATTACGCCGGAGTTATCAATGATCTGGCGAACGGCGAAGTATTAAACGGAACGAATGGTAACTACGTAACCAAAGAGGCGATGATTATAGCGGCAAATTCCAACTTTGATCAGGCCGCAACGATTCTGGGTTCCATTACTTCAACGAGCGATTACAATAGCGTGTTAACTGGACTTATTCCCAGTTTCAACCTGACGGGAAAAGGTGGTTTATTAACCCCTGCGATGTGGATTCGGAATATTAATACCATGAAAGCCCGTAACCTTCTGGTGAACACAAAAGTAGCTAATATGACTACGGCTCAATGGGCGGAATTACTTTCACTAACCCAAAAAGGTATTACAGCAACCGATTATGTATTTACGGGACGTTCGAACGTCAATGGCGATTTTCTGGCCCCAACAACCGGAACAGTTTCGGCAAAAACGACGGGTCCAACCAACACCTACAAAATTACCGAGCGACTCATTCAGGATTTCAAGACGGGTGATAAGCGTTTTACCAATAACTTTTCGCAACGCTCTTCGGCTTATATCGGCGAAGTTTCACGGGGTAACTCCTTCTTTACTCGCTGGCAACTAGTGGATCGCAGAACAGCCGCTGGCGATGCCAGCGTGATTGCCTTTAGTAATACCAATGCCGGAGCTTATGAATTATTCCTGGCCGGTAGTTATGAGGAAAATGCACTGATGCAGGCCGAGGCTTCCATTTATTCAGGAAATATCGAAAGCGGTCTGGCTTTGATTGATGCCGTTCGTAGTGCTCAGGGAGCTGGCCTGGCTGCTGTGGCAGGTACAAACTTAACCTTGGCTGAAGCGAAAGAAGAACTCCGTCGCGAACGTCGTGTTGGGCTTTTATTCCGGGCTCTGGCCTTTTATGATGCTCGTCGCTGGGGTGTCATTGATCCTGTAACTAGTGGCGGCGGCCGCAAAGGTGCTGTCGCCTTAAGTACTGCCGGAGCCGTAAGTACGAATGCGACGATTAACTATAACTACCTGGATTACTGGGATGTCCCCGATAATGAATTAGTATACAATCAGCCTGCTACCGGGAGTGCTGTAACCAAAAATCCCCGAGGTTTATAATCCTTTCTTTCATACTTTCCGGCTGATGAAGTGCTCTTCATTAGCCGGACCCTTTTTTATTAATTACCTAATATTTTTATTTCTTATGAAGAAGCGAACCGCCCTCAGTATTGGCATGCTCGCCCTGTCCATCAGTTTTTCTCAGGCTCAATCCGACAAACAAAAGGTCATTTCAACCTTGCAGGGAAAAACGGATTATTACGGAGCTATCTCCAAAAAAATATGGGATTATGCCGAAGTAGGTTATCAGGAAACAAAAAGCTCTGCTCTCCTGCAGGATGAGTTAAAGAAAGCAGGGTTTAGCATTCAATCGGGCGTAGCAGGTATTCCTACGGCTTTTATCGCAACTTATGGTAGTGGAAAACCCGTCATTAGCATTCTGGCTGAATACGATGCCTTACCTGGCTTAGCTCAGGAAGCTACCCCCGAACGAAAGATAATTGAAGGTCAAAGGGCGGGTCATGCCTGCGGTCATCATTTATTTGGAACGGGTTCATCGGCGGCAGCTATTGCGGTAAAAGACTGGCTTAAGCAATCTGGCAAAACAGGAACGATTAAGCTCATCGGTACACCGGCGGAAGAAGGGGGGTCAGGTAAGGTATACATGGTTCGGGATGGCATTTTCAATGACACGGACGTAGTATTACACTGGCATCCCGGTGATGCGAATGCGGCCAACCCTTCTTCTTCATTAGCTAACATTTCGGGTAAATTCAGATTCAAAGGGATCTCTGCCCATGCCGCTGCTGCCCCCGAACGCGGTCGTTCCGCCCTCGACGGCGTAGAAGCCATGAATGACATGGTGAATATGATGCGGGAACATATTCCGCAGGATACTCGAATTCACTATATCATTACCAAGGGCGGTGAAGCTCCCAACGTAGTGCCCGACTTTGCTGAAGTCTATTATTATGCCCGTCATAAAGACCGGAGCATTTTACAAAACGTTTGGAAACGCATTACCAAAGCTGCTGAAGGAGCCGCTCTGGGCACAGAAACCCAAATGGAGCTGGAAGTAATCGGTGGGGTTTATAACCTACTTTCCGTAGACGCTTTATCCAGTATCATGCATAAAAATCTGGAAACCGTTGGGGGCTTTACTTACACCCCTACCGAACAGCAATTTGCTGATAAGATTTCAGAAACGTTCGGAGCTTCTTTTGGCTCCCTACCCAAACGCGGCACGGCTCAGCAAATTGCTCCTTACTCCGCCGCCAGTTTATTAGGCTCTGCTTCTACCGATGTCGGGGATGTCAGCTGGGTGGTTCCCACCGTAGGGTTAACAACCGCTACTTGGGTTCCGGGAACAGCGGCTCATAGCTGGCAGGCAGTAGCCGCTGGTGGTACCAGCATCGGTGTAAAAGGTATGATGGTAGCGGCAAAGACCATTGCCCTGACTGCAATTGACCTCTACAATGATCCTTCTCTAGTTAAAAAAGCAAAAGAGGAATGGCAGGAACTGCGGGGGGAAAATTTCAAATATGAAGCATTACTCGGCAATCGTAAGCCTGCTCTTGATTATCGAAAATGATCATTTCAAATAAATACTTTTCTATCCTTAACCCTTTCATTGCATGAAAAAGTATTTCTATCTCGCCGTACTGCTGCTAGGAAGCTGGTCAGCACATGCTCAAAAAGATAACCATCAGCAGTACATTCTGAATCAGATCGACAAGAAGTATCAAGATTACTGTCAGGTAGCCCGACAAATATGGACTTTTGCCGAGCTGGGTTATCAGGAATCAAAAAGTTCTACTTTATTAAAAGAAACCTTAAAGAAATCAGGATTTGAGATTCAGTCCAATGCGGCTGATATTCCTACAGCTTTTGTGGCTTCTTACGGGAGTGGTAAACCGATCATCGGCATTTTAGCTGAATACGATGCTTTACCAGGCTTGTCTCAGGATTCCGTACCCGTTCAGAAGCCCTTGAAAGAAGGAGATTCAGGACACGGTTGCGGCCATAATTTATTCGGGACGGCCTCGGTAGCAGCGGCTATAGCTTTGAAAGACTGGATGATTCAGACCAAACAGGCTGGCACGATTCGCTTATACGGGACACCGGCTGAAGAAGGGGGTGGAGGAAAGGTATTCATGGCCCGCAGTGGACTTTTTGATGACGTAGATGCAATCTTACACTGGCATCCGGGTACCAGTAATAATGCCTCGGCTTCTACTTGTCTGGCCGTGAAATCAGGGATTTTTCGCTTTTATGGAAAAACGGCTCACGCTGCAGCAGCTCCCGACCGGGGTCGTTCAGCTCTGGATGGTGTAGAGGCAATGAACTATATGGTGAATCTGATGCGGGAGCACGTTCCCGAAAAATCACGGATTCATTATGTCATTACTAAAGGTGGTTTAGCCGCTAACGTCGTTCCCGATTATGCAGAAGTAGAATACGTGGTTCGCCATCCTGACGTAGAAGAAACAGAAAAAATCTGGGATCGTGTGGTGGAAGCCGCTAAAGGAGCAGCTCAGGGAACCGGGACTCGAATGGAAGTAGAAGTACAATCAGGACTCTTCAATTTGTTACCCAACGAAACGCTGGCCAAGGTAATGGATGCCAACTTGCAGAAAGTTGGTGGAGTAATCTATACCCCTGCTGAAATGGAATTTGCCACCAAGCTTCGGGAATCTTTCGAAGGAAAAGTTGCTCCCCTTTCCGAAGCAGCTTCGGTTCAACCCTTTAAAATGGGTTACTTTCCTGCCTCTACCGACGTTGGAGACGTTAGCTGGCTAGTACCAACCGCAGGGTTATCAACGGCCACCTGGGTACCGGGAACGGCTGCTCATACCTGGCAGGCTACTGCTGCTGATGGGATGAGTATTGGCTTTAAAGGAATGAGTAATGCTGCTAAAATTATTGCCTTGTCAGGAGCTCAACTGTTCAATAACCCTGCTATTATTAAACAGGCGAAAGAAGAACTAGTCAAACGCCGGGGGGCAGAATTTCAGTATAAACCTATGATTGGAGACCGTAAGCCTCCATTCGATTATCGAAAAGCATTATAAACAAAAAAGGTAGAGAGCAATCTCTACCTTTTTATTACTTGAAAATGAAGACTACTCTTCGTTTTTCTTTTCTTCTTCTGAAGCAGGAGCCTCAGGAGCTTGCTCTTCCGTAGCAGGAGCTTCTTCAGCAGCAGCTGCAACTGGGATTGTTTCTACTACTTCAGCAGAAGGCGTATCTTCAGTTGTTTTTTTAGCACCAGCACCACGACGGCTACGACGAGTTGTTTTCTTCTCTTCAACTTCTTTCACGCTGTAGATTTCGTTGAAATCAACCAGCTCGATTAAAGCTACTTCGGCGTTATCACCTAAACGGTTACCCAACTTGATGATACGCGTGTATCCACCGGGACGATCCGCTACTTTCTCAGCAACGGCACTGAACAGTTCTTTAACGGCTTCTTTGCTTTGAAGATAGCTAAATACCGTACGACGGTTGTGCGTAGTATCTTCTTTAGCACGGTTGATCAGAGGCTCAGCATATTTACGAAGTTCTTTCGCTTTAGCTAAAGTAGTCTCGATACGTTTGTGAAGAATTAAAGAAATAGTCAGGTTAGCTAATAAAGAGCTACGATGCGAAGCCTGACGGCCTAAGTGGTTAAATTTTTTCCCGTGTCTCATGGGAGTCGTAAGTTGCGGTCAGGACACTAGTTTGCAGCGATCTACTGCCCCACCTATTACGAATTGATTAAAAAACTATCGAGTGCTGCCCGTTCGATGTTTATAAATATTGGTTAGAAATGGTTAGCTCACGCCAGCACTCCTAACCAATTGTAAATCTACTATTCTTCTTCCAGACGGTATTTAGCTACGTCCATTCCGAAGTGAAGATTTTTATCTGCTACCAGTTGTTCCAACTCCGTAAGAGATTTCTTACCAAAGTTACGGAACTTCATCATATCAGAAATTTCCAGTTTTACCAGATCACCTAGAGAACGAACGTCAGCTGATTTCAGACAGTTGTACGCACGAACGGAAAGATCCAGATCCTGCAGAGGAGTTTTAAGTAATTTCCGCATGTGCAGGAATTCCTCATCCACTACATTTTCCTCTTCTGGTTTAACGGTTTCGAAAGTCATCGTTTGATCGCTGAACAACATAAAGTGTTGGATCAGGATGTAAGCGGCACCTTTCAATGCGTCTTCCGGGTGGATCGAGCCATCAGTCATTACTTCAATGATCAATTTTTCATAATCCGTCCGTTGTTCAACGCGGAAGTTTTCGATGCTATATTTTACGTTTTTGATAGGCGTATAAATAGCATCAATAGCAATATGACCGAAAGATAATTCCGTGGTACGAGGCTCGTCCGCAGGAACATATCCACGACCTTTTTCCAGGATCAATTCAATGTCTAATTCCTTAGACTCGTCGATATGGAGAAGTTCTAATTCGGGATTAAGAATGGTGAAGTAAGGAGTGAACTTCTGGATGTCTCCGGCAGTCAGAACCTTTTGGTTTTTCACCTTCACGTTAATCTTATTATCCAGTACTTCAGAGGCCGCTTTGAAACGAACCTGCTTCAGATTCAGAATAATGTCAGTTACATCTTCCATTACACCTTCAATGGAAGAGAACTCATGCAGCACCCCTGAGAACTTTACGCTTGTGATGGCGTAACCTTCCAGAGAGGAGAGCAGGATCCGACGGAGGGCATTGCCAATCGTGACACCGTAGCCCTTTTCCAAAGGCTTAAACTCAAATACACCGTGAAAGTCGTTGGCTTTTTCCATTACGACTTTGTCGGGCATTTGGAACGCGAGTATTGACATACGGATTGGGTTTTTAGCGTAATACTTGGATGGTTAACCTTGACGACGCAAAGGATTGAAAGATGGACCAATCCATCTTCCAATCCTCCATGGTCGATAACAAGGCTCTGGAGAATTCCAGAGGAAATATATTCGACCCTAATTACTTCGAGTACAATTCGACGATTGCCTGCTCGTTGAAGCTCTCAGGAATCTGGTCGCGTTCTGGGTAAGTTACAAACTTACCTTGTAATTCAGAATTTTCCCACTCTAACCAGTTGTAACGTTTTGTATTACGGCCAGCTAAGCTATTCTGAACTGCTTCAAGAGATTTTGATTTCTCACGTACAGCGATCAATTGACCGGGACGCAGAGAATAAGAAGGTACGTTTACAATTTCACCGTCAACAACGATGTGTTTGTGAACTACTAACTGACGGGCAGCACGACGCGTAGGAGCAATACCTAAACGATAAACCGTGTTGTCCAGACGAGCTTCGCATAATTTCAGCAGGTTTTCACCTGTGATACCTTCACGTACGGCTGCTTTATGGAAAAGATTTTCGAATTGTCTTTCCAGGATACCGTAAGTATATTTCACCTTTTGCTTTTCTTGCAATTGGAGAGAGTATTCGGACTTTTTACCCCGCTTGCCCTTGCCATGTTGGCCGGGACCATAGTTCTTGCGAGAAACAGCTTTACCTCCACCGAGAACGGCTGCATCGCCGAAACGACGAGAAATTTTTGCCTTGGGACCTGTGTAACGTGCCATGAAAATGTGTTGGATCGGATATTTCTGAAGTTAAACTCCTGGAATCTATCCTATTTCCTGTATCTTTTGAGTTGTCAAAAAGACAAGGTGATTGTTTGATTAATTGTTCGGTCCAATACTGATAATCACCAACCAGTGGAACCTAAATAGAGTAAGCGTACTCGTCGTTAATTAAACGCGACGACGCTTAGGAGGACGACAGCCGTTGTGTGGCAGGGGAGTAATGTCTTTAATCAACGTTACCTCAATACCAGAACCTTGGATCGTACGGATTGCTGATTCACGTCCTGAACCGGGTCCTTTTACGAAAACCTCAGCTTTACGCATACCAGCTTCATGAGCAACCTGAGCACAGTTAGCAGCAGCAACCTGAGCCGCATAAGGAGTGTTCTTTTTAGAACCCTTGAAGCCCATTTTACCAGCCGAAGCCCATGAAATTACCTGACCTTGGTTGTTGGTAATTGAAATGATAATGTTGTTAAACGTAGCTCTGATGTGAACCTGTCCAACAGGTTCTACCACTACGACCCGCTTTTTGGCTTTGTCTTTCCGTTTTGCCTGAGCCATTTCTGATGGTGTTGTTTGAGTTTTAAGCTTAAAGCCTGATCACTCAAGCTTTAAACTTAAACTAATTATTTCGTTGCTTTCTTCTTGTTAGCAACCGTCTTACGCTTACCTTTCCGAGTACGAGAGTTGTTCTTCGTTTTCTGACCACGGAGTGGTAATCCTTTACGGTGACGAAGACCACGGTAACATCCGATATCCATTAAACGTTTGATGTTTAATTGGATTTCTGAACGCAAAGGACCTTCAGTCTTGTATTCAGAACTGATGACGTTACGAATCGCGGTTGATTCTTCATCATTCCATTCGCCAGCTTTTTTATCAACGCTAACGCCAGCTTTAGCTAAAATAGTGCGAGACAAGCTACGGCCGATGCCGAAGATGTACGTGAGAGCGATTTCTCCTCGCTTTTTGTCGGGAATGTCTACCCCTGCAATACGAGCCATATTTGGTCGGATAAGTTTGTACGCTCAAAATCGAGCGGAATTAACCTTGACGTTGTTTGAACTTAGGGTTTTTCTTGTTGATCACGAAGAGCTTTCCTTTGCGACGAATTACTTTGCAATCAGCACTACGCTTTTTGATCGAAGCTTTAACTTTCATTTTATTCAAGTTTTTCAGCTTTCAGATTTCAGCTATTCACTGAAAAATGGAAACCAATTTGATTACTTGTAACGGTAGGTAATACGAGCTTTAGACAAATCATAAGGAGACATTTCCAATCTCACTTTATCGCCAGGAAGAATTTTGATGTAGTGCATCCGCATCTTTCCAGAAATGTGAGCAATTACTTCGTGCTTATTTTCAAGTTGAACTCGAAACATAGCATTGGATAATGCTTCTAAAATGATTCCGTCAGTAGTGATAGAGCTTTGCTTTGCCATATTTGTGGCTTAGGATAGGGATATTTCATTTATTAAGAAGTAATCGCCCTATCCTAATGTTTATGCGATGGCCATACTTCTTTCAGCCAGTACTTGCTCAATGTATTCGAACGTAGTAAGGATTTCTGCTTTTCCTTTTCGAATAGCAACGGTATGCTCAAAATGAGCAGCTTGCATTCGATCAGAAGTGCGAATGGTCCAGCCATCTTTTTCCTGAACTACACTTCGTTTACCCAGCGTAATCATAGGTTCAATTGCTAAGGTCATCCCTTCTTTCAATTGAGGCCCCTGACCCCGTCTTCCGTAATTAGGAACTTCTGGGCCTTCATGAAGAAACTTGCCTACTCCATGTCCGACTAACTCCCGGACTACTCCGTAACCAAATTGCTCCACATAACTCTGTACTGCAAAACCGATGTCACCAATCCGATTACCAGCAACGGCTTTGTCAATTCCTGCAAAAAGGGACTCATAAGTTCGCTTAAGCAAGTCTTTGACTTCAGGCTTAATTTCTCCTACTGGATAGGTATAAGCACTATCAGAATGGTAATTATTCAGGAAAACACCACAATCCACCGAAATGATATCACCTTCTTTTAATCGATAACCACTGGGAAACCCGTGCACAACCACTTCATTAACTGAAATGCACAAAGCAGCGGGAAATCCATTATAACCTTTAAAAGAAGGAGAACCCTTATGATCGCGAATAAATTCCTCAGCAACCTTATCGAGTTCTTTTGTAGTAACTCCTGGACTAATCAGTTTAGCTACTTCAGCGTGAGCCTTACCCAAAACCTGAGCACTGATTTTGATCAATTCAATCTCTTCGTCAGTTTTGAGATAAATCATCTTCTAAAGAATTAAATAGTCGATACGCTTTCGGTAGTTCTACCTTGAACGCGACCTGATTTCATTAATCCCTCATAGCGACGCATGAGAAGATAACTTTCAATTTGCTGCAATGTATCTAATACTACACCTACCAGAATCAGTAAAGATGTACCACCGAAGAATTGAGCAAACCCTTGAGATATACCGAATAGACGAGCGATAGATGGCATCACTGCCACTAAGGCCAGCATAATAGCTCCGGGGAGGGTAATACGGTCTAGGATCTGTCCGATAAATTCTGACGTTTCAAAACCAGGTTTCACACCAGGAATAAAACCTCCACTTCTCTTCATATCATCCGCAATCTGTTGAGGATTCACGGAAATAGCTGTATAGAAGTAGGTAAATACAATAATCAGAAAGCCGAACAGAACATTATACTGCCAGTGGTCATAGCTATTGAATGCCTGAGCAATCGATTGAGCTGTATCACTTTTTTCAGCAAAATAACCGGCTACTAAACCTGGAACGAACATCAAAGCCTGAGCAAAAATGATAGGCATTACACCTGCTGCATTCAGCTTTAAAGGAATGTATTGACGCTGTCCACCTACTACTTTATTACCTACTACCTGCTTGGCATATTGTACGGGAATTCTACGGGTAGCCTGAGTGATTAGAACGGCACCCATTACTACGAAGTAAAGAGCCACTAATTCAATCACGAAAATCAGAGCACCGCCGCCCCCTCTTGACGCACCTTCCTGAAACAATGCTACAGGGAAGCGAGCTACAATACCAATCATAATCAGTAGTGAGATACCATTACCAATACCTTTATCAGTGATACGCTCGCCCATCCACATACAGAAGATAGTGCCGGAAATCAGGATAATGGTTGAATAGATAGTAAACCAACTACGCTCAATCATCAGAGCTTCCGCAGGAATCTGCGACTGAGTATAAGCAATTGCTTGGGCAGTAGTTACGAAAATGGTTAAAACCCGGGTAATCTGGTTAAGCTTACGCCGACCGGATTCTCCGTCCTTTTGCATTTTCTGGAAATAAGGTAATGCAATGGTCAACAGCTGAATTGCAATAGACGCCGAGATATAGGGCATAATCCCTAAAGCGAAAATCGAAGCGTTTTGAAAAGCACCTCCAGAAAAGGTATTAATCAAATCGAGCAATCCATTTCCCTGACCTTTAGGTAGTCGAGCTGGATCAATACCAGGCAAGACAATAATTGACCCTATACGATAAACAGTAATGAACAACAGAGTGTTGAGGATCCGGGTCCGGAGTTCCTCAATGGACCAAATGTTCTTGAGTGTAGTTATAAACTTGTTCATTCCAGCGAGGATTCAAATTCACCTGTCGTTCTACCGGATACTAAACCGTAACGGCTTTACCACCTGCTTTTTCGATAGCTTCAGCAGCAGTTTTAGAGAAAGCGTGAGCCTTAATTTCTAAAGCTGACTTCACTTCTCCACGGCTCAAAACTTTAACGAGGTCGTTCTTGCCAACCAAACCGTTATTGTAGAGCAGTTCGAGATCAACAATCGTGGCGTTTGTTTTTTCAACCAGTGATTGAATAGCATCCAGGTTAATACCTTTATATTCAACACGATTCAGGTTGTTAAAACCAAACTTAGGTACACGACGTTGTAAAGGCATTTGACCACCTTCGAAACCTCTTTTACGGCTGTAGCCAGAACGAGACTGAGCTCCTTTGTGACCGCGAGCAGCAGTAGCTCCTTTACCAGAGCCTTGTCCACGACCCACACGCTTTCCTACTTTCGTAGAACCGGGGGCTGGTTTCAAATTGCTAAGATTCATTTTAGTATTGATTCAAAGAGTAAAACAGTTGTTTACCCACTGAGTTCTTAGATTTCTTCTACTTGAATGAGGTGACTCACCTTACGAATCATACCTGCAATGGCATCATTCAGCTCGACTTCCACACTCCGATTGATTTTGCCCAAACCCAGGGCTTTGATAGTACGCTTTTGGTTTTCAGGACGTTCAATCGTGCTGCGAACCTGAGTAAGTTTAACCTTTGCCATTTCTTTAAAGTTCTTTGTCTTTAATTCTTTATCCCTAAAAATTTATCAGAGATAAAGAACTAAGAACTCTATGACTTATCCATTAAATACTGTTGTTAACTTCACTCCACGTTGACGAGCAACCTCATGAGGTGCACGCATTTTGAGTAAAGCATCTACCGTAGCTTTTACTACGTTGTGAGGATTCGAAGATCCCTTTGATTTCGCTAATACGTCGCGAATACCAGCACTTTCCAGTACGGCACGCATAGCACCACCAGCGATAACACCTGTACCAGGGGCTGCAGGCTTCAGGAGTACGAAACCACCTGAAAACTTACCTTCCATATCGTGAGGTACTGTATGCTTCAACAGGGGAACTTGTACGATATTTTTCTTAGCGTCCTCGATTCCTTTTGCGATTGCGTCTGTTACTTCATTAGCTTTACCTAAGCCGTAACCAACCACGCCCTTGCCATCACCAACAACTACGATAGCAGAGAAGCTAAAGCGACGACCGCCTTTTACTACTTTGGCTACACGGTTGATAGCAACAACACGTTCCTTCAACTCTGACTCGTTATACTTAGTAGGTCTGTTCGTTTGCATGATTCTTTGAAATTAGAATTGAAGTCCTCCTTCACGGGCTCCATCAGCTACTGCTTTAACTTTCCCGTGATACAGGTAACCGTTCCGGTCAAAGATTACAGCTTCAATACCTGCAGCTTTTGCTTTTTCGGCTACTTTCAAGCCTACTTGCTTTGCCGCTTCAACATTATTTCCCTGAACACCTAATTCAAAAGAAGAGAAAGCAGCGATTGTCTTGCCAGCTTCGTCATCAATGATCTGAGCATAAACACCTTTATTAGAACGGAATACCGTTAAACGTGGACGCTCAGGTGTACCAGCTATTTTACTACGGATGCTACGCTTAATCCGTAACCGCCGAGAGTCTTTAGTAGTTGCCATTTTTTACTTTGATTTTGTGGATTACCGACCCACTACGTTGAAATAAAAAGCTTTAAATACTTCTAGGAAGCGTTTAAAGCTTTTTATTAATAATTTATTTTTTACCAGCCGCTTTACCAGCTTTACGACGCACGAATTCACCAGTGAAGCGAATACCTTTGCCTTTGTAAGGCTCAACTTTACGCAGAGACTTAATTTTGGCAGCGACCTGGCCGATCAGTTGCTTATCAATACCTTCCAAAACCACTTTTGGGTTTTGACCTTTTTCCATTGCTGTAGTAACCTTCAATTCAGAAGGAATAGCAACGAAAATGCTGTGAGAGTAGCCTAAAGCTAATTCAAGGATATTACCTTGGTTAGAAGCTTTATAACCAACCCCAACGATTTCCATTTCCGTACGGTAACCGGTGCTAACACCTACTACCATGTTGTTAATCAGGGCACGGTACAGACCGTGAAGTGCCTTGTGGCGTTTTTGCTCGGTAGGGCGAACCACTTGTAACTCGCTTCCTTCGATTTCTACCGTGATATCTGGGTCGATAGCTTGTGACAGTTCCCCTTTAGGTCCTTTAACAGTAACCAGGCTTTTGTCAACGTTTACCGTTACGCCAGCAGGCAGAGTGATGATTTTTTTACCAATGCGTGACATGGTATCTTCTTTTAAAATGAATTAGCGGAGGTTTTCAGTGGTAAGATTACCCTCCGCTAACTCAAATGTTAATTAATAAACGTAGCAAAGTACTTCGCCGCCCACATTCAGGGTACGAGCTTCTTTGTCCGTCATAACTCCTTTCGACGTTGAAAGAATAGCGATGCCTAAACCATTCAACACCCGAGGAAGTTCTTTAGAACCAGTGTACTTGCGAAGACCGGGCTTACTGATCCGGGTTAACTTCACAATAGCCGACTGTTTCGTCAGGGGATTGTATTTTAAGGCAACTTTGATGGTTCCTTGTACGGAAGCCTCATCGTCGAATTTGTAACTTTGAATATAGCCTTTCTCAAAAAGAACTTTTGTAATCTCTTTCTTGAGATTGGAAGCCGGGATCTCGACGATTCTGTGGCGAGCCTTGATGGCATTCCTCAGACGGGTCAAGTAATCTGCAATCGGATCCATGAAAGAATATGATTTTGCTACGGGCCGCTCAAACGGCTCGCAAAATTAGAGAATCAAAATGGATACACCAAAAAATTACCAGCTGGATTTTGTTACGCCCGGAATTTTTCCATCAGAAGCCATTTGACGGAACGTAACACGGCTGATACCAAACTTCCGCATGTAACCTCTTGGACGACCGGTCAGTTTGCAACGATTATGCAAACGTACGGGGGAAGCGTTACGGGGAAGTTTATCGAGACCTTCGTAATCGCCGGCCTCCTTAAGAGCTTTGCGTTTAGCTGCATACTTAGCTACCAGACGCTCGCGTTTCCGCTCTCTTGCTTTGACTGATTCTTTTGCCATTTTGTTTGCTTATAATTGGTCCCCGTCCTTTTCAGAATTGAAGTAACGGGGGATCAATAATTACTTTTTTTGTCCAGCAAAGGGCATTCCTAAAGCTTTCAGCAGTTCTAAGCTTTCAGCATCAGAGTTAGCTGTAGTAACGAACGTAATATCCATACCTGAGATTTTCTGAACCTTATCGATTGAGATTTCAGGGAAGATGATTTGTTCTTTCACACCTAAAGTGTAGTTACCACGACCATCAAAACCTTTGTCGCTAATTCCTTTGAAGTCACGAACGCGAGGCAGAGCGATTGCGGTCAGACGATCCAGGAATTCGTACATTTTTTCACCACGAAGCGTAACTTTCGCTCCGATAGGCATGTTCTCGCGAAGCTTGAAGTTAGAAATTGCTTTCTTAGAGATCGTTGCTACGGCTTTTTGACCAGAGATAATCGTAAGCTCTTCTACGCCTACGTCTACTAGTTTCTTATCAGCAACAGCGGCACCAATACCTTTATTGATCACAATTTTTTCCAGTTTCGGTACTTGCATCACCGATTGGTACTGGAACTTCTCCTTCAACGCAGGAACTACTTCGTCAAAGTACTTTTCTTTTAATCTGGGAGTTGCCATTGATGCGAATGGTTTGTGGATTTCCGACCCACGATTTGAAATGGAAACTAAAAACCGGGTGAATCCGATTTTTAGCTAATTAAATGAGGTTTCCGCTTTTCTTGCTGTAACGTTGGGACTTGCCCTTTTCGTTCTGCTTGCGGCCCGTGCGGGAAGCTTGTCCGGTTTTCGTGTCTACCACTTGCAGATTGCTAACGTGGATAGGACTTTCGATTTCCTTGATTTCTCCCTGAGGGTTAGTCGCTGAAGGTTTTACGTGTTTTTTAACCAAGTTAACACCTTCAATGATAGCCCGTTGCTTTTCGCGGTCTACAGATTTGATAACGCCTTGTTTTCCTTTGGCGTCACCGGCGATTACTAAAACAGTATCACCACTGCGGACGTGAAGCTTCACTTGCTTTTGCTTTTCCATTGTTTGATTTCGTACGATTATCCTGAGTGATTAGAGCACTTCAGGAGCCAGCGAAACAATTTTCATGAATTGCTTTTCACGCAATTCGCGAGCAACCGGTCCGAAGATCCGGGTACCCCGAGGTTCGTCCTGGTTATTCAGAAGTACGACGGCATTATCTTCAAAACGGATATAGGATCCATCTTTCCGGCGTATTTCTTTTTTCGTACGAACCACAACGGCTTTAGACACCGTTCCCTTTTTCATGTTTGAAGAAGAGAGGGCTTGCTTTACGGTCACCACGACTTTATCGCCGATGGATGCATACCGCTTGCCCGTACCGCCCAACACACGGATTACTAGTACCTCTTTGGCACCACTATTGTCCGCTACGCTACATCTAGATTCTTGCTGAAGCATGTCTTTGCTGAGATTTCAGTTTTTCAGTTTCCAGTTAAGATTTGTAACAATCCAGGCCTGTAAACTGAAAAACTGCCTGATTACTTGGCTTTTTCGATGATTTCAACCAAACGCCACCGTTTGTTTTTAGACAAGGGACGGGTTTCCATCACTTTAATAGTATCGCCGACGCCACAATCATTGTTTTCGTCGTGTACCATCAATTTGGTCGTTTTCTTTTGGAATTTACCGTAGATGGGGTGCTTCACTTTCCGCTCGACGGTAATTACAACCGACTTATCCATGCTGCTGGATACCACCCGACCAAATCTGACTTTTCTGAGCTTACGTTCTACTTCCATTGTGGAATTTGCTTTATGCCTGGTAAAGGCAGTTCTAGCGAGCGTTTAGTTCGGTCGTCATCCGGGCGATAAGCTTACGGGAAGTCCGAATACGCATCGGGTTTTCGATTGGAGAAATAGCATGAGCGAATTGTAAGCGGCTCAGTGCTTCTTTTTCCTGGGCGATTTGTTGACGGAGATCCTCCGTACTTAACGCCCGAATGTCTTGAATTTTCATTGTCTTAATGCAATTACGTTATCAGTTATCTACTGGGCTGTTTTCCATATGTTGGATAACAGTAACGAATCACTAGTTAGCTGCTTCTTGGTAATCCCGACGAACTACGAATTTCGTGCGAAGGGGTAACTTTTGTGCTGCTAACCGGAGAGCTTCCTGAGCCAATTCCAAGGGAACACCGGTAGATTCAAAAAGAATGGTTCCGGGTTTTACGTTAGCTACCCAATACTCGGGAGCTCCTTTCCCTTTACCCATCCGAACCTCTGCAGGTTTCTTAGTGATTGGTTTATCGGGGAAAATACGAATCCATACTTGGCCTTCCCGTTTCATTGCACGGGTAACGGCGATACGAGCCGCTTCAATCTGGCGAGCCGTGATACGGCCAGGTTCCAGAGATTTGATTGCAAACGAACCGAAAGAAATTTCATGGCCCCGCGTTGCAAGACCCTTAATCCGACCTTTCTGCTGTTTGCGGAATTTGGTTCTTCTAGGTTGTAACATGATCGTTAAGTTCTTTAGAGTCTGAAGTCATAATTGCTATGACTTACAACCTAATTAGCGACGTCCTCCCTGGCCACCGCCACGGTTTCCACCACCCTGGCCACCGCGATTGTTTCCACCGCGATTGTTGTTGTTACCGCCACGGTTGTTGTTACCGCGTCCACGGTCGCCACCACCTTCACCACGACCGCGACGATTTCCACCATCACGATCATCACCACCGCGTCCGCCACGACGATCACCACGATCAGAACCTCCACGAGCTTCAGCACCACCAGCGTTTAAGCCCGCGTTAACTACTGAAAGATCACGTTTGCCGTATACTTCTCCTTTGAAGACCCAGATCTTGATACCGATCTTTCCGTATACAGTTTGAGCTTCTGAAATAGCGTAGTCGATGTCAGCACGTAATGTATGCAGAGGGACACGTCCTTCTTTATACTCTTCCGTACGAGCCATTTCAGCTCCACCTAAACGGCCTGACAAGCGAACTTTGATACCTTGTGCTCCTACCCGCATGGCTGAAGCAATAGCTTGCTTCATGGCACGACGGAAAGAGATACGAGCTTCTAACTGCTGGGCGATAGTCTCACCTACCAGTTTCGCATCGACTTCAGGACGCTTGATCTCAAAGATATTGATCTGAACATCTTTGCCAGTCAATTTCTTGAGCTCTTCTTTAATTTTATCGACTTCATTACCGCCTTTACCGATAACAACACCTGGACGAGCCGTGTTGATCGTTAAAGTTACCCGCTTCAGCGTACGCTCGATGATTACTTTCGAGATCGCACCTTTAGGAATACGAGCAGCAATGTATTTACGAATCGTTTCGTCTTCTACCAGCTTTTCAGCGAAGTTCTTTCCACCGTACCAGTTGGATTCCCAACCACGTACAATACCCAGACGAAGACCTACAGGGTTTACCTTTTGTCCCATGGTGTGTTACGCTTCCGTGTTTTCGGTTTTAGTTTCTTCTGCCTTGGCTTTACTAGCTACTACAAGCGTTACGTGATTGGAACGCTTACGTACCCGATATGCACGACCTTGTGGAGCCGGACGAAGACGTTTCAGGAATGCACCACCATCTACGAAAATAGTTTTTACGTAGAGATCAGCATCTTCCAGCTTTACTTCTTCGCCGAATTTCTCCTGCCAGTTTGCAATTGCCGACAGCAGCAACTTTTCCAGACGCGGAGAGCCCGACTTAGGCTGATATTTTAAAATCGCCAACGCTTTGTTTACTTTCTGGCCACGAATCAAATCGGCAACCAGACGCATTTTCTGAGGCGACGTCGGGACGTTATTAAGTTTTGCGATTGCTTCCATTACTTAGTTGTCAGTTTTTGGTTCTTAGTTTTCAGTAACCAGTGATTAAGCATCCGTCAACTGAAGACTGCCAACTGTAAACTGGTTTATCGTTTTCCTTTGTCCTTTTTAGCGACGTGGCCACGGAAATTACGAGTCGGAGCGAATTCGCCCAGTTTATGACCCACCATGTTTTCCGTCACGTACACAGGGATAAACTTGTTACCGTTATGCACGGCGAAAGTGTGACCCACGAAGTCAGGAGAAATCATCGAACGACGCGACCAGGTTTTGATAACCGATTTCTTTCCTGCTTCATTCATTACCTCCACTTTGTTGGAGAGGCGAAAATCAATATAGGGGCCTTTTTTAAGTGAACGTGCCATTATTTCTTCCGCTTGCTAATGATTAACTTGTTGGATGCCTTCTTCTTGTCGCGAGTTTTCTTACCTTTCGCTAAGAGACCCGTACGTGAACGAGGGTGACCTCCTGAGGCCCGGCCTTCACCACCACCCATGGGGTGATCAACTGGGTTCATTGCTACACCACGTACACGCGGACGACGACCTAACCAACGCTTACGACCCGCTTTACCCAGGCTTTCGTTCATGTGATCAGCGTTGGATACTGAACCTACGGTTGCAATACCATTGCCTAATACCATGCGAGTTTCGCCGGATGGCAGTCGCAGAATTACATATTTTCCGTCACGACCTACAATCTGAGCGTAAGTTCCGGCACTACGGGCCAATTGGCCACCTTTACCAGGCTTTAACTCAATGTTGTGAACAATCGTACCGATAGGTAATGCAGAAAGTACTGATGCATTTCCTACTTCGGGAGCAACACCTTCTCCAGACAAGATCGTCTGACCTACGGTCAAACCTTGAGGAGCAATGATATAGCGTTTTTCTCCGTCTGTATATTGAACTAAAGCGATACGAGCTGAACGGTTTGGATCATACTCGATTGTCTTTACTTCTGCGGCTACACCTTGTTTATCGCGTTTGAAATCGATAATACGGTATTTACGCTTGTGGCCACCACCGATGTAACGCATGGCTCGGCGACCCTGATCATTACGACCACCTGATTTTTTCAGAGGCTCTAAGAGACTCTTCTCAGGTTTGCTAGCCGTAATCTCATTGAACGTCGGGGCCGAACGAAAACGGGTTCCCGGCGTAACAGGCTTCAACTTCTTGATTGCCATTGGGATTATTTGCTACGGTCAGGCTATGTCCTCCTATGCCAGCCTAACCTGTTCAAAACGCATCCTGGAGGATGGGGATGTTTATTAAATACCTTGATAGAAATCGATTACTTCACCTTCGGCAACAGTAATGATCGCTCTCTTGATGGTGGAAGTTTGACCAGTCGTGATACGAGTACGCGTGCTGCGGGATTTTTTCTTCCCAATCTGACGGACTGTGTTCACTGACTCAACTTTCACACCATACATCTTTTCGATGGCTTTCTTGATTTCGACCTTATTGGCCTTAAGAGCCACTTCGAAGCCATACTTACCTTGCTCGTTCTGAGCCGTAGACTTTTCAGTCAGCAAGGGGCGAATGATGATGCTCATAATGTTTTGTCGTCAATCGTTAGGTACCTTTCGGACCAACGGATTAGTTCAATAATGCTTCGATTTTTTCTACTGCACCTTCAGCGATGATCACACGATCAGCATTCAGTAATGCGTAGGTTGTCAACTGATCTGCTGGAAGCACATTAGCTTTAGGCAGGTTACGAGCCGACAGGAATACATTGTTGTCAGCCGTTGGCAAAACTAGCAACGTTTTCGTTTCAGCGATCTGAAGTGCATTCAGAACTGAAATGTATTGCTTGGTTTTAGGTCCTTCAAAAGTGAAGTTTTCTACGACTGTAACTACGCCTTCTTTCGCTTTAGAAGCCAAAGCAGACTTACGAGCCAGACTCTTCACTTTTTTGTTCAATTTAAAGGAGTAATCGCGGGGCTTAGGGCCGAATACACGAGCACCACCTTTAAAAATGTTAGCTTTGAAAGAACCATGACGAGCTCCGCCAGTACCCTTCTGACGCATCAGTTTGCGGGTTGAGCGAGCTACCTCCCAACGTTCTTTAGACTTGTGCGTACCCTGACGCTGATTAGCCAAGTACTGCTTAACGTCGAGCCACATTACGTGCTCATTAGGTTCGATTCCGAACACTCCGTCTGAAAGCGTTACTTTCTTTCCCGTGTCTTGGCCTTGAATATTAAATACGGACAGTTCCATTTTCTTGTCAAGTGCTACTATGAGAGTAGATTAAGGTGAGAATTCACGTTAACCCTATTTCTCAAGAATTACGAACGAATTTTTGGCACCCGGAACTGAACCGCTGATAACGATCAGGTTTTGCTCAGGATACACTTTAAGTACTTGCAGGTTTTGGATTTTAACGCGGTTGTTACCCATACGACCTGCCATGCGAAGACCCTTGAATACTCGTGAAGGGAATGAGCAAGCTCCGATAGAACCTGGGTGACGTTGACGGTTGTGCTGACCGTGAGTCTGGCCACCAACTCCACCAAAACCATGACGTTTTACTACACCCTGGAAGCCACGACCTTTAGCCGTTCCGATAGCGTCAACGAATTCGCCTTCAGCAAATAACGTTGCATCAATCGTTGCTCCTAAATCCAGAGATTGTTCAAACGTTTTAAACTCTACCAATTTCCGCTTGGGTGTAGTTCCGGCCTTTTTGAAGTGACCAGCCAAGGGCTTAGAGGTATTTTTTTCTTTTTTGTCGCCGAAACCTAATTGAACAGCTTGGTAGCCATCCGTTTCGACGGTCTTTACTTGCGTCACGACGCAGGGACCGGCTTCAATCAGCGTACAAGCAACGGCAGAACCGTCAGCATTGTAGAGGCTGGTCATGCCAATTTTCTTCCCAATAATACCAGACATCTTCTTGATTTTTAATTGGTTATCAGCTCTCCCACCCGGGGGCCTCAGAAAACGGACTGCAAAAGTAGCACTTTTTCCGCTGTTTACCGTATCAAGCCAGAAAATCCCTTATATTTTTTTGAAAACCAGAATGTACCGAGAAAAGAAAGCAGAGAGGAGACTTGATCATGGGGTGCGTCAGAAGAATTTCTACAGTACTATAGAGGCACGCACCTCATTCCCTTTGCCAGGGAAAGCATCCTGTCAGCTTACTACTCAACTCTAAATAATTGGGCATTCAATGATTAGAGCCAGTAACAGTCCTGACGTTCAAAATCGGGAAATTACCGAATTTTAACGTTAAATCGAACAATAATTGCCTGATAATCAATAACTCAGGTAGTTCTGCCAACCACTCTGAGCAAATAGCTTTTTGTTCGATTCTTAAACAGAGTTGCAAAATAACAGCGTTTCTGTTTGATAAACAAGTATTTACCTAAAGATTTTATAAATTATTTAAAAAAAATTTCGCAGCTCGTTTTGCAAAACCCCTCTTCATGGATTAGTGACAATCTATCTACTGTTATCAATAGTAATTTTCTCAGTTACAGCCGTTTGACCTTATCTTTCAAAACTTCATTGCATTAACCCTAGCTCATTTTTCAAAATAGCTTCGGTAACCGTAACCGCTTTCCTTCCCTGTATGAATGACTCAGAAACGGGTTTGGATGATTCTATATTCAGGGCAAAAATGTAAGTATTATTGTTTTGCTCGAGCCAACCTACAAACCAGCCATAATCCAGTGGTCTATCACCAGCTTTGTTATTAGGACTGGCCCAGCCCAACTTTCCTGATAATACCCAATTTTTTCCAGTACTAATTCGCATCATTGCTTTGGTTAGAGCCATAGAACGGGTTGAAACGGGCAACTGATTCAGATATAATTTTTTCAGGAAACCAATCTGTTCCTACTGATTAATGCGTGAATTTCCCGTTAACCAAAACCACTCGACGCTGTCTGCTTTGACAGTTATTTTTCCATAGCTTAATTTCGTTAACCACTGATCATAGTTGGTTTTACCAACCTTTAGGGCTATCTCCTGGTAACAATGTACACAGGAGGTTCGAAATGCCTGAGCAAAATTCAAATCCTGATTCCAGCCATCCCGAAATATTTTCTGACCGTCCCAGCGAAAGACAGCATTTGTGTCTTTCATTATTCCAGTTTCAAAGGCAATCAGAGTGTTTGGAATTTTAAAGGTAGACGCTGGTAGAAAGCCTTGTTGACAACGATTATCATCATACGTGAGATAGGAATCATGTTTCATATCATATACCATAAATGAACCTTTCAGTCCATATGCATCAAAGTATTTTTTGAAATCCTGTTCTCTTCTAAGCAATCGCTGGAAAGGCAGTTAATAGAAAGAGGGTAATGATTCTCATATAAAGAAAACGGTAAGTGTACTTTCATACACTTACCGTCTCATTAGCGTTTGGAAATCTTATTGAGCAATGGCTTCTTTAGCCATAGAAATAAGTTGTTCAGGCGTTTTAGCTCCAGCTTCTTTGATAACTACTTCTCCTTCAAAATCAATAAAAAACAGAGTAGGATACCCTTGTACCGGGTAACGATCCAGCAGTTTTGGCCCTTCCCCAGATTCCATATCCATTTTCACATTGATAAAATTGCTATTATAGAATTCTCCCAATTGCTTATTAGGAAATGACTTTGTTTGCATCCACTTGCAAGGTCCACACCAGGTCGTATACGCATCCAGGAAGATCATTTTGTTTTCAGCCTTTGCTTTCGCTAAAGCTTGTTTCCAAGTGCCGTGAAAGAATTGGATGCCCTCTTTCTTGGGTTCATCCGAAGCATTAGTTTGGAAGGTCAGTCCGGTCAGTAGCAGAATTACTACAAGTCGAAGTGTTTTCATAGTATAAAACAAGAAGGGATTTATCAGAATCAATAACGTGAAGTTCGCTGGGAAAAGTCTTTTGTCCAACTAATTAACAAATAAAAAGAGCCTCTCTTTCAAAAGGCTCTTCTCAACACATCCTTATACTCTTTATGCGTAAGTATTTAACATTACAGGCATAACCAACATCAGAATATCCTCGTTTTCATCCTGCTCGTTCGGCACCAGAATTCCGGCCCGATTCGGTGCTGATAAGCGAAGTTGTAACTGGTTTGTGCTTAAGTTACTTAACATTTCGATCAGGAACTTAGCATTGAAGCCAATTTCCAGGTCATCTGCATCGTATTCACACGCCAAACGTTCAGATGCTTCGTTCGAATAATCTAAATCTTCTGCTGAGATTACTAGCTCATCTTTAGAAATTCGTAAGCGAATCTGATGCGTTGTTTTGTTAGCATAAATTGAAATCCGACGTAACGAACTCAATAACTCCAGACGATTAATAGTCAGAATATTAGGGTTATTTACGGGAATTGCATTTTCGTAATCCGGGAAACGTTCATCAATCAGTCGACAAATCATTTTGATGTTACCGAACGTGAAGAATGCATTGGACTGGCTGAAATCTGCTTTAACTAAGGTATCATCCGAAGGTAATGTCGACTTTAGTAAGTTCAGAGCCTTACGGGGAATAATCATCGTACTGGTATTCGATGATTTTAGATCCTGACGACGGTAACGCACCAAACGGTGACCATCCGTTGCTACGAAAGTGGCATTAGCTTCGCCCAGTTGAAGGAACATTCCTGTCATGTTGGGCCGAAGATCATCCGTACTGGCCGCGAAGCTCGTATTGGCAATCGCTTTACCTAGTACTTCCGCCGCTACTTCGATCGATAAGGTTTTATTAACCGCAGGCACTTTCGGGAAATCAATTGGGTTTTCACCCGACAATTTGTAGCGTCCGTTTTCAGAAATGATTTCGGTACCAAAGGTCTCGGCATCAATTTTGAAGGTAATAGGTTGTTCCGGTAAACCACGGAGGGTATCGAGCAATAATTTGGCAGGAACGGCAATAGAGCCTTTATCGGAAGATTCCACCTCTATTTCAGTAATCATAACGGTCTGTAAATCCGAGGCCGTCACGGTCAGTATAGTCCCTTCGAGCTGAAACAGGAAGTTTTCCAGAATCGGAACGATCGGATTGGACGCTACGACTCCGTTGATAGCCGCCAATTGTTTCAACAATGCCGAAGAGGAGACAATAAATTTCATTGACTATCAGAAGTTTAAACGAGTTTAAACAAAAAATTTCCGGATACCCGAAAATAGAATTTAGAGAGCGAAAGTACAACATTTTGTCAAACCATATCAGATTTATTTACCACTGACGAAAACTTTACGTAGATTTTCACAACAGGCTTTCTGTAAATTGATTCGACTCTCTGAGATATCTACCTTTGCACACAAATGAAGATTGGTCGTTTTTCCCCATTCTTCTCCTCAATGTAGAGTAAGCTCTACTATCACGGAACGGAATCTCCTAAAGTTTTCTGGAAACAATTAAGCATTATTATTTAGCCCTATGCCCTTTATACCTCATCGTTGTTTAGTATTTATTTTAGCTATTCCCTTGTTACTACTAGAATGTACACCGGCAGAACTTCAGACTCCCCCGAGCCCTGATGCAGAACTTGGACAACTCTTTGTGGATGTCCAAATGAAGGAGTTATTCCCTGACTCCAAAACCTTTGCGGATGCCGAGCCTCTCATTCCTGCCAAGCAGATTCTGAAGGCTTACGAAGAGGAAAAAACGAAGGACGGTTTTGATTTACGGACCTTCGTAAATCAATATTTCCGCTTTCCTGATGCTCCCAATAGTCATTTCGTTTCCGATACTTCGTTATCACCGGAAGCTCATATTAACGCACTCTGGCCCATTCTGACCCGCAAGCCTACGGGTGACGTGAAAGGTTCACTTTTGTCCTTACCGCGTAGTTATGTAGTACCGGGTGGACGATTCGGTGAAATTTATTATTGGGATAGCTACTTTACGATGCTTGGCCTTCAGGTTTCCGAAAAAGATTCGCTCATGGAAGGTATGGTATCAAACTTTGCTCACCTGATTCGTTACCAAGGGCATATTCCCAACGGAAACCGGAGTTACTACCTGAGTCGCTCGCAGCCGCCCTATTTTTCTTTAATGGTAAAGCTGCTGGCAGAGACCCGCAAAAGTGATCAGATCATCGTTCAGTACCTTCCCGAAATGTTAAAGGAGTATTACTTCTGGATGGGTGCGGCGGATGAGGACGACCTAAAAAAAACGAATGATCTAAAGCCTGGTGAAGCGTATCGCCGCGTGGTTCGTGTTTCAGGAGGGTACAGTCTGAATCGTTATTATGATGATAGCCCAACACCGCGTCCGGAAGCATACAAGGAAGACGTTTCCGTAGCTCAACACACGGGTCGTAAAGCCGAAGATGTCTACCGGGATATTCGGGCGGGTGCCGAATCAGGCTGGGATTTTTCCTCCCGCTGGTTACGAGATGGTAAGTCATTAACTAGTATTCATACGACGGATATTATTCCCGTGGACTTGAATTGTCTGTTGTATGAACTTGAAATGACTCTTTCAGAAGCTTATTCATTGATGGAAGATCAACAACATAGCCAGAGCTTTAAAAATTTGGCTGAAAAGCGTAAGAAAGCCATCTTACAATATTGCTGGAATCAGGAAGACGGCTTTTTCCACGATTATGATTTTGTTGAAGAAAAACAAACGCCGATTGTTTCTCTGGCAGCGGTTTATCCCCTTTTCTTTAACATTGCTTCAGACGAACAGGCTCAGAAAGTAGCCCAACGGCTGAGAGACGACTTTTTGCAACCAGGCGGGTTAACCACCACATTAATGACTACGGGGCAGCAGTGGGATGCTCCCAATGGTTGGGCTCCTCTGCACTGGATGGCCATTAGTGGACTACGTAACTATAAAGAAAACGCCCTCGCTGAAAAAATTAAAGACATTTGGGTAGAAGAGAACATCCGGGTTTATAAAGCGACGGGACGTATGGTTGAGAAATACAACGTCTATGATATTTCACTCTTAGGCGGCGGGGGAGAATATCCCCTTCAGGATGGCTTCGGCTGGACCAATGGGGTGCTGCTCAAATTACTCTCCGAAGATAAAAAGTAGATACCTGTTTTATTATCATGTACTCAAAGCGATCTGGAACACTCATTCAGATCGCTTTTTTTTATGATTCAGGCTTATTTTGATCGGATTATGTCTTCTATTGACCTCTTTTGAGCTTACTTCCGAAAAAGCAAAAACCATAAATCTAGCCAAATATTAATAATCACAAAAGTCTTTTTTGTTAATGATTTTTCCATAAAACTTAACGATTGAAAAATTAGGTTTTTTCCCGGGCAATCATAAAATTGCCATTCGTTTGCCTTTGAAATAAGCACGGTATCAGGAGGTTCAACCGCATTTTCTTATTTTCCTGAAAACCGAGTATCAATCATTTTTCAACCTCAAAACAGGAGGAGCAGTAGTTGGTTCTCCCGTTCACTGATTGATCTGGCGGTCCTTCCCGCTTTAAACCTATGAAAGTCGCTACCTCCCAACCGTTCTGCCTTATTTACTCGCTGTACCAGCACGAGTACCTGGGCTATCTATGGGAACCCTTTATTGTGCAATTAAATGACCGGGATGAGCTCACGCTGCTCCACCAATCGATCTCTTCCAAAAATATTGATGAATTCGCGGAACGACTCGATGAAGCCGATTTTGAACTCGTTCGTCTGATGGACGCGATTCAACAGGAAGTGGTTATCAAGAAATTCAGTTCAAAGAAGACTACACCAACCGATTTCTTTCTAAAAGTTTTCGATAAAAATAAAGGCGATAAAAATACTCAGGATTCCATCTGCCACTACATCGAACATCACCGGGCCAAGATTTGTCCATTATTACCAGGTAAGCGGGTTTTTATCATGGGCAATGACGGAAATCCGATTCGTGAGGAAGTCGAAATAGTAGCAGAACCCGCCAGCGTTCGCTTCCATGTGATGCGAAATGTGGACAATACCCATTATTACCCTACCATTCGGCATCGGGGTGTAAAAGTAGAGTTTCAGCACCGCGATGCTATTTTACTCGGGGAAGACCCGGCCTGGTTATTACTGGATTCTAAGCTCTATCATTTTAAACCGGCCGTCGACGGAAAAAAGCTGAAACCTTTCTTTCATAAGAAATTCATTGTTATTCCTAAAAGCATCGAAGAGGACTATTATCGCAAGTTTGTTTCTTCGCTCATTACGCTTTTTGACGTATATGCCAAAGGGTTTGAAATTCGCTCGGAAGTCTTCCGACCCATTCCTCTATTAAATGTGAGTGAGGCTGTATCTCGTCTGGAATCAGTTACGGCTTCTAATGGTTCTGCTGTAGCAACTGATACGGACGTAACCCTCACATTATCTTTCCAATACGGTGATTATAGTTTTCGTTTGGATAATTTTTCTCATGCGTCCAATGTGAGCATGGAAACGCAGGGTAATGAGTATATTTTTCATAAAATCAGGCGAGACATTGGCAAGGAAAAGGAAACTGTCCGTATGCTTCGGGATCGTAATCTTCATTTACGAAACGGACAGGTTATGTTACCCAAATCTGAAGCATTCACCTGGATTCAGGATCATTTTGAGTCGTTAAAAGAAGAAGGTTTTCTCATTAGCCAGAATCCAACTGACCATAAACGGTACTTTCTGGGTTATTCTTCGTTACAGTTATCCATTAATGAAAACCGTGACTGGTTTGACATTTTCGCAGTCGTGCGTTTCGGTGAATTTGAAATTCCATTTTTGCAGCTAAAGCAGCTTATTCTCGATAAAAAACGCGAATTCAGTTTGCCTAATGGCGAAATTGCTATTATACCCGATTCCTGGTTTACTCAATATTCCGAGCTTTTTGCCTTTGCTAACGACAATGAAGATCAGACCCATTTGATTCTTCAGAAACATCACATTTCATTGGTACAGGAGTTACAGGAAGAAAGCCTGGCCGATACCATCATTAACCGGAAACTCGAAAAGCTACGTGACTTTGAAGAAATTGAAGAATACCCTACCCCAGCGGGTTTAAACGGAACTTTACGCCCTTACCAGAAAGCCGGGTACGACTGGTTGCGGTTTCTTAACCAGTACCAGTTTGGCGGATGTCTGGCAGATGATATGGGCTTGGGAAAGACCTTACAAACTCTTTCCTTGTTACAGTCCCAGCATGAAAACGGAGCAAAAGAAGCGACGTTAATTGTCATGCCTACTTCCTTACTTTATAACTGGCAACTTGAAGTGCAGAAGTTTACGCCTCAATTGCGGGTATTGATTTACACCGGAACGTATCGGGAAAAAAATACGGAGTTATTCAATCAGTACGACATTGTATTAACCTCGTATGGTATCGTTCGGATTGATGTTGATGTATTGAAGCATTATCATTTTCATTACATTATTCTGGATGAGTCACAGGCAATCAAAAATCCGGGATCGAATATTTCCAAAGCGTTAAGTCAGCTTCAGAGCCGGCATCGGCTTATTTTGAGCGGAACGCCATTAGAAAACAGTACGATGGATTTATGGAGTCAGATGAACTTTGTGAATCCGGGCTTACTAGGTAGTCAGTCTTTTTTCAGAAATGAATTTCAGATTCCCATTGAGAAAAAGGGCGATGACAAAAAGCGTCAGCGGTTATACAGCATTATCAAGCCTTTTATGCTAAGAAGGCATAAATCGCAGGTAGCAACGGAGTTACCCGAAAAAGTAGAATCAATTCAGTATTGTGAAATGACGGAAGAACAGGAAAAAGCTTACGAAGAAGCCAAATCCTATTACCGCAACATGATTCTGCAATACATCGAAGAAGAAGGGATTGCCAAGTCGCAGATGGTCGTCTTACAGGGTCTGACGCGATTGCGGCAGTTAGCCAATCACCCGCGAATGATCGACGGCGAATATGAATTCAGTTCAGGTAAGCTCGAAGAAGTATTGGCGAAAATTGAAACCGTGGTGGGCGAAAAGCATAAGATTCTCATCTTCAGCCAATTCGTCAAACATCTGGATATTATTCGAACGGAACTGGAAGAACGCGGCTTCTCCTACGCTTATCTGGACGGTAATACGCAGGATCGCCAGGGCCAGGTAGAGTTATTCCAGAATAATGAAGACATTCCTATTTTCCTGATCTCATTAAAAGCGGGTGGATTGGGCTTGAATTTAACAGCAGCCGATTACGTCTTTATTCTTGACCCTTGGTGGAATCCAGCCATCGAAGCTCAGGCTGTAGATCGGGCTCACCGCATTGGTCAGGACAAAACGGTCTTTACCTATAAATTCATTTCACAAAATACAGTTGAGGAGAAAATTCTGGCTTTACAGCACACCAAACAGCGACTGGCCAGTGAACTTATTACTACCGAGGATACCTTCGTCAAATCACTTTCTAAAGAAGACGTATTGTCCTTACTGGCGTAAAAATCAGGAGTTTTCGTTTCAGAAAGCAATCACTACTAGTTTAGCTTCTATCTTTGCAGGGTTAAACTATTAGTGGTCGTGGCACGTCAGAAACGTCAATTTTTTGCTCATAATGCCCAGGCAGATAATGTACTGGAGCCCCCCAAACCCATTTACCAGGAGATTAAAGGTCAGTGGAATGAACGCCTTTTCAAGAATAACAACCCAATCGTGGTCGAAATTGGCTGTGGAAAAGGTGAGTATAGTATTGGACTAGGAACGGTATTTCCCGAGAAGAACTTCATTGGTGTAGATGTAAAAGGAGATCGACTGGCTCGTGGTAGCCGAAAAGCGATCAACGCTGGTATTACCAATGTGGCTTTTTTACGAACGAAAGTTCAGGACATAGATCAATTCTTTGAACCGGGCGAAGTAGATGAAATCTGGGTAACCTTTCCCGATCCGCGTTCGCGTAATCGAGACATCAGACGCCGGTTAACGCACCCCCGTTTTCTCAGGTTATACCATTCCATCTTAAAACAGGATGGAATATTACACCTCAAGACGGATAGCGATAGTTTGTTTGATTATACTTTAGAATCACTCGAAGAATTCGGTTGCGAAAATCTGATTTACACCCGTGATTTATATAAGTCAGACCTGAACGTTCGTCATTACGGTATTAAAACGCATTTTGAAACGCTCTTTCACGAGCAGGGTTTTAGCATTAAATACCTGAGCTGTAATCTGGCTCCCAAAGTTAAGGAAGCTCCTTTTGAAGAAGAAGAAATAGATGAAGAAGTAACTTCAGATTCAGAAAACGTTTTATAATGAAAAGGCCCGTAGAAATTTCTACGGGCCTTTTCATTAGTATTACTATACGCCTTGCATCATACTTAATTTCCGATACATTCCTTCTTCCTGTTCCAGTAACTCGGCGTGCGTGCCCTGCTCGATGATTCTTCCCTGCTGAAGTACCAGAATCTGGTCGGCATGCTGAATGGTGCTTAATCGGTGAGCAATAACCAGCGTCGTGCGATTTTTCATCAGACGCGTTAAAGCTTCCTGTACCAATTTTTCCGATTCGGTATCCAAGGCTGAAGTTGCTTCATCGAGGATAAGAATCGGCGGATTTTTCAGGATTGCTCTCGCAATGGAAATCCGTTGCCGCTGTCCACCGGAAAGTTTACCACCCCGATCGCCAATAAAGGTTTGATACCCGTGCGAAGTCTGGGTAATGAACTCATGAGCATTAGCGATGCGAGCGGCTTCTTCAATCTGCTGCTGAGTAGCATTACTGCCAAAAGCAATGTTATTAAAAATAGTGTCGTTAAAAAGGATGGATTCCTGCGTAACAATGCCCATTAAGTCCCGTAAGGAATGCTGAGTTAACTTCCGAACATCCACTCCATCCACCAGAATTTGCCCTTTCGTCACATCAAAAAAACGGGGGACTAAATCCGCAATGGTAGATTTTCCACTTCCAGAAGATCCTACCAAAGCTACAGTCTGACCCTTGGGAATACTTAACGAAACGTTCTTGAGGACTTCAATGCCAGAAATATATTCAAAAGAAATATTTTTAAGTTCGATGGACTGCCTGAACTCTTTAGCGATCACTGCATCGGGTGCATCCTGAACGGCCATAGGCGTATCCATCAGAGCAAAAATGCGATCTGCTGAGGCTTTACCTCGCTGCATGCCCGAAATAGAGTTCGAAATTTCTTTTGCGGGCCGGGTGACCTGAGAAAACAGAACAATATAGGCTATAAAGTCCTTCGCATCCATCTCACCATTACCTGATAATACCAGACTTCCGCCGTACATCAACACCCCTGCTACTACGAAAACGCCCAAAAACTCGGACATCGGAGAAGCTAACTCCTGACGATAGATCATGTTTCGCCAGACACGGTAATAACGGGTGTTCTCTTTATTAAACTTCTCGCCAATGAATGGTTCGGCATTAAAACCTTTTACTACACGAATCCCTCCAAATGATTCTTCAATCACACTCAGAATATTGGCCATTGTTAGCTGGACATCAGCAGCGTGCTCTTTGAGACGCTTGCTTAATAAACCAATAATAGCTCCTGACAAAGGAATGACGATCAGTGAGAAAAAAGTCAGTTCAACAGAAAGGTAAAAGAGTGTAATGAAGTAACCCGTTAAGAGTATAATTTCTTTAAAAATAGCTCCAAACGCCCGGCCGATTGAGCCTTCTACTTCCAGAATGTCAGTAGTGAGGCGGGCCATTAAATCGCCTTTCCTTTCATTATTGAAGAAACCTAAATGTAGCCGAATGATGCGTTCAAATACTGCCGAGCGAAGATTACGGATCGTAGCTCCTCTCATTTTTTCAATAATGCGGCTGGAGAGGTAGCGAAAAATGTTCGATAAGAAAACGGAGCTAATAATGACAATACAAACGAACTGTAAGGCAGCTAATTTCCCGTGATTGATGGTAGAATCGTATAATTGATACTTAAAGAGCTCAATAAAATATTCAGGATTCAAATGGAAATCAGGTTTTGCAACGACCTCTGCGGGCTTTACGTCAAAAAGAACTCCTAATAGAGGTCCAATAAGGGCGAAATTCAAAATACCAAAAGTGCTTCCTAGCAGGGAGAAGACCAGATAAGGAGCAATGAAGCGTCCCAGAGGCTGTGCATACTGTAGGAGTCGTAAATATGTTTTCATGGGTAAGCACCAATGTTATAGATTCGATGGGCGGATTTTTCAGCCTATATTAAGGAGAAGTTCATGACAAAAATACATATATACCTCACAGTTACTTCTAAATCCAACCGCTCGGATTAGCTTTTGTTATAATAAATTATTGGAGTTAGTTTGATTTTTAACAGGTTGTCGCAAAATCAATCCCTGCTTCAGCGGTGTTTTTGATTAACTTGCCACCCCTCAGAAGAGAATTTTGATTATGAGTATGCACACGAGCCTTAATAAATTTCTAGTGGGCCTGAGCTTCATCAGCTCTTGTTCGCTGTTTTCCTGTCAGTCTAAAGAAGAAGTAAAACGTCAGCAGTACGTAGCGGAAGGTTTCGAGTTATACAAAAACAACTGTATGAACTGCCATCAGCCGAAGGGAGAAGGAATGGCGAAGCTGTACCCTCCGCTGGCTAATGCTGATTTTCTGAATGCGAAAAACAAAGCTCTGGTAATCTGCGGAATTCGCCACGGCTTTGATCAACCCCTGACGGTGAATGGTCAGATATATCACCAGACCATGCCCGGTAATACTGCTTTGAAAGCTCTGGATCTCGCCGTTTTGACTACGTTTCTTTACAACGAATGGGGAAAAGAGAAAAAAATCACGGACGTGCAGGAGGTTGAAAAGGCTCTGGCAACGTGTCCCTGATTATTCAGGCAAATCATTTACTTGCATCTGGCTATTACGGACCTTACCCAGACCATACTGCTTGAAATCCTGCGTTGCTACTAAACCAGTGCCGTGCGTAACGCCCGTTGGCGTACGGCTTGTGACGGGTCTATCGGTATAAATTCGTTTTTGGTCGGGGCTCCAGAAAAGCTCGTCCGTTTCAAGCGTTTCTTGTTTTACCCGATTTTCAATTCGAACATTACCAATCATCCGATACACATTCTGCATTCGAATGTACCGTCCCGAGTCGGCCCGAAGCCAGGTGTGTTCCGTGCCGGCTTTATCGTAGAAAAAAAGTTTAATTTCCTTGGTAAAGATCCGGTCACCATTCAGCATATCTAACTGAACGGGAGTTACCATACGAATAACCTTCCGGCCCGAATCACTATAAACCATCTGAATATTGTAAGTCTCCTGCTGAGGGCCCTGATAAATCGTCGGCTTCCCCTGCTTTTCTTCCTCACAAGATCCTAAAATGAGCATACTCACAAGCATTAGGCCTGTGAGTATGAAATATTTGAATAGCTTCATGGTTTGTAACACCTAGTCAACTACCTGGCGATAGAACCAGCGATCACTAATAGTAACGCCAAGATTAAACCGGAAGAATTGTTCCTTAATAACGCCAATGGCATCATGTCCACGCTGGCCTACCGTTACACCAATATTGGCATCCGAAAGTCCTACTTTCGTCAGAGGCAAACCTAATCCTGCCGAAATGCTGGCTTCCGTAATACGTTGTCCAGCTATGGTATAAGGTAACTGGCCGTAACTTAAACCAAAACGGTAAGGAATTCGGTTCCAGAACGAAGAAGAGTTCCAGGAAGGCGTATACTCTACCCCTACTTTTACGTGATAACTATCTTTAAGATTCTGATTACTACGATTGAAATCCCGGAATTGAGACCACTGCTCCATACCAAAATCAGCTGATACAGCCAGTTTATAAGGATTTTCGAACGTTACCCCTACTTTGTATCCACCAGGTACTGTGGTATGACCTTTACTATTATAGCTCAATGTGTCTGTTCCATTAGCAATAGGCACATCTCCTACGAGCGTTCCGAGCGTCCGAACCCGGGTAGTCCGAAGACGGGCAGGTAAGTCATAGGTACCAGCCACGTTTATATACCGCTTGTCATTTAGCTTCAAACGATACGCTAAGCCTCCTTTGAATACAAAATCACGTTGCTGATCATTATCCGTCAATAAAAGTGTATAATCGTTAGTACCATCTTTTACCGTACGAGTAGAGGCTTCGCGAGTTAGGTTACCAAACAGATAAGAGGCTGAAACCCCAGCGTATAAATTTTTGAATACCCGCACCCCATTCACCAGCGAGATTTTATTCGTACCACCGGAACCTTTGTATTCCGTAACATAAGGGTAAATATCTCCGGGAATCTGAGCTGTAGTCTGGTTCTGATAATCAAGGTAACTATGCGGAGCGTAGTTGGCACTAATAGTCCAGCGACTATTCAAGGGGAAAGCCATCGCCAGATAGTTAAGGTTTCCACCCACTACTTGCTGACTTAGGTTACCCTGTCTGAGTTGTTTGGTTTGAATGAGTGTTCCTACTTCCAGGGTTGTCACCCGGTTTCGAGCAATCAGAGCTGGGTTTAACGTATTAATAAACAATCCGTTTGTATAGGCTACACCGCTTCCACCCATCATTTGCTGAGCGGCAACCGCTCCACTAAAGGTTTCCCCAATACCATAGTTTGAGTAAGGCGTATTGCCTAACCCTTGTCCCACCGCATTCAGTGAACAGAGTCCAGAAAAAACCACCATAGCATATACGCGGCGGGAAACTGATGACTGAAGACGGGTAAAGATTGACTTTTTACACATTATAGTTTAAAATTCGGTATAGGCCCAAAAGGACCAGTTCGGGGGCTGCAAATATCGGTTCTTTCAGCCGAGATTCAAACAAAGGGGCATCGCCACCGCATAAAATCACTTGAAAATCAGGATAAATACTATGGTATTGTTCGATAATACCCTGTAGTTCTGCGATTAATCCATTCATCACGCCACTTTGCATAGCGTGCATGGTACTCTTACCCACTAAAGAGGGGAATTCTTGAGAAGGTTCAATCAGGGGTAACCGTTGTGTAAACGAATGCATCGCCTTGAATCGCATACGAAGCCCCGGAGAAATCAACCCACCGTGAAAATTATCCTGCGTATCTACATAGTCGTAGGTGATACAGGTTCCCATATCAATAACTAAACTATTTTGATCCGGGAATAACCCCCGAGCTCCAATCACAGCAGCTACACGGTCAGCCCCTAACGTCTGAGGAGTATCGTAAAGCTTCTGCAAGGGAACGGGTGTTTCGGGAGTTAACCAAACCATAGTGGCTGGCGAAAAAGCAAACCACGATCGAATTATTTCCTCCGAATGTCCAGTAGATGATATAATGAGCCGTTCAGGTTGCTTGGCCTTGACATAATTTATTAATTCGGCAACGGTGAAGCTTCCATGCGTCTCCAGCAAGGTCCCGGCAACATCAAATAAGCCGGTTTTCGCATAGGTATTACCCAGATCTACCGCTATGGCGTACTTTTCTAATTCCAACTTTGAGCTTTGTTAGTCATCTTTGCCCTTTGCAATGAGCCTGCGAACTTCAAAATAGAAACCCGAAACTCAAAATAAAAGCCGTGTCTTCTCATCATATTATTCGAGACAAACAGGAACCCGCTCTCATTATTGCCAATGGCGAAGCCTGTAGCTGGGATCTACTGGCCCAACTACTGGAGTGGTCACCTTTCATCGTAGTGCTGGATGGGGCAATCAATCGAGTATTAGAACTGGGAATTAAAATTGATGTGTTACTGGGTGATTTTGACAGTAGCGTTAATCACGAAGATATCCGTCAGGCTCAACATCCCATTGAATTCGTTCATACACCCGATCAGGAAAAAACGGATCTGGAAAAAGCTTGTGATTTTCTATTGGAACGCGGACATCAGGCGGTTAATGTGGTTTGGGCAACGGGCCGTCGGGCGGATCATACGATTACCAATATTACCAATATCGTTCGCTTCCGCGATAAACTTAAAATCGTTTTACTAGACGATTACTCTAAAATTTTCCTGCTTGCTCGTCAGTACGAAAAGTGGTATCCGGCCCAGACTCCCTTATCTCTCATTCCTGTCGGCACAGTTTCGGGCATTACGACAGAAGGCTTGACTTACAATTTGTCGAACGAATCTCTGAAAATCGGGTATCGAACCGGCAGTAGTAACGAAGCCGCTCAGGACGGCCTCGTTAAAATTTCCTATACCTCCGGGGATTTATTGCTAATGGAATGCTGGGATTAACTAGTTAGTCTGATAGGTAAAACGAGCCGTTCCAATTCGTCCGTCGAAAGCCGAACCCTCTAAACGAGCTTGAATGCGAGTGGCATGGTCAGAATTCCAGAACGTAACCTTCGCCTTTCCATCGGCATCGGTTTTAATATGAGGGTTCCAGTAGAGCGTAGGTCGGTAATCAGGGCGAACGTTTTCCGGATCGTCTGAACTGTAGTCAGGACTGTAAAACTCACGGACTTTCGCATAGCCGCTTAACACTTGAATCAACTGTCCGGGTACTACGTCTTTGGCAGGATCGTAGGTACTACCTCCCCGTTTAGTTAAGATAGATACGACGCCAGCTCCGCCCCTTGAACCGTAAATAGCTGCCGAAGCCCCTTTAAGCACATCAACGTAATCTACATCCGATGGGTTAATGCTGTTAATAGCTTCTTTATCTATGGGCATGCCGTCTAATACAAACAGAGGCTCCAAAAGTCCTCCGAAATTAGCTGCTCCCCGAATTTGAACGGTATAATTCAAACCACTTCCTGTTACCACCATTCCAGGAACTCTGCCCTGAAGTACCTGAAAAATAGAAATAGCCCCTGCTGTATTCATCTGGTCAAATTTCACAGTGTTATCTGGGGTGCCATAAATTTTACGGGTATCGCTTTCTGGCACTTTCTTAGCCTTCACAGTAATTTCCTTCAAAAGCTTTGCCTTGTCCAGACGCAGTTGTCGGGTAATCTCCAGCGATTGATTCGCTCGATTTAAGTATTCCTCAAAGTCCTCCGCTTTCACTTCTACCGTCTGAAACGGAGTTTTCGTAATTCGAACAACTGGCTCCGGGAAAGGCTTGAGCGTAATACTCAGGTTACGATCATTTTTACCAGCCACAGCCTGAATCATTACCCGAGCTGAATCTCCAAAACTTAGCTGATGAAAACCATATGAACCATTAGGTTCGGCGGGTTCCACCCGTACCAGGGCATCTTTATCCGAAGTTCTTAACAACAAGGTTACGTTAATCGCTTTTTTCTCAATAACCTGCCCTCTCGGACGGGTTACCTTTCCTTCCAGGGATAGTCCACGTTCAACGAGATATGCTGGCTGTGGAATTTCGCTACTAAGAACCTTTTTCCAGACAAATCGCCGCCAACCTTGAGTCATCAGTAACAAATCGAGGTGATAGGCTGCATTAGGATTATTCACATTAAAGTAATTTCCTGGCTGTTCGATACGACCTTTTAAATCTGAACTCATCAATAGATACGACACCAGCGTTTCATCAGCAGAATCGGGACTAGCCAGTCCGGCATCCGTTACCGCCAGCGAGAAATCTCCCAGGATCGGACGACCCGTATGATCTTTTGCTTCAATTTCAAGCGTTATCTTCTCCCGGGGTTTATACTGGGCCTTGTCTGCTTTAACTCCCAGGTCAAGTGTAGTAGCAGGTCGATTCAGGTAAACCAGACGCTCCGCCAGCGGTTCTCCTTTGTCATCAAATAAAGTCAAATGAACGATTCCTGCGTCTGAAAACTTACTTTGGGGGATATTCGCAACAAAGGTACTTTTCTCGGTACTGCCCTTGGCCGTTGCCATTACCTGCCCTCGTTCCTGGGCTACTACATATAGTGGTTTTGCTACACCTTTGGGTAACTGATTAAAGACAAAAATTCGGATAAAATCTTTACTGGAAAGGTTATCCACAATCATTACGTGGCCTTGGGGTTGAGTAGAGGGAAGCGTAAATCGTTGCTGATGATTTTTTACAACGGCGGTATACTGACTTCCCACTTTAGGCTTCAGACTGATGCGTCCCATCCCAAGGTGCTCCGTCTGAAAAATGGAAATAGTATCTCGGTCATTCTCCAGAATCACGCCTTCTACGTCTACTCCCCGACCAAACACATCAGTAGCCTTGAAAGCAATCCGCGATTCTATTTCATTGACTAAAGCTCCGCCTTCGGGGAAAAATTCAAGTGATAGATTATTCTTTACCTGTAAGGCAGGTCGTTCCTTTACTAAAGGCTGGTAAACGCGAAACGCTTTTGTAAAGAAAAAATCTTCATCAAAATTCCGCATCCAGTTGGTATATGCTCGTAACTGGTACACGCCTTCTTTTAGCGTGTCAGCAAGAAAAAAATCTCCCTCTGCAGTGCCTTCCTGAGGGCGTAAGCGTTTTTGAAGAATCGTTTTCCCCTCTTCCGCATGAATCAAGTCCACATATAAAACCTGACTTACCGTATCTGACTGATGACCGACGGCATCAAACAGGTAACCCTTGAACCAAATTGTTTCACCCAAAGCATAATAAGATCGGTCGCAGTGCAGATACACTTTTTCCTGAGGTAGCTGCTGATGGTAGTTAATAAACTGGTTAACAATACGGGTTAGCGGCTCATCAGCAAGAAAAGTAAAGGCCAGACTGATACATCCCAGAAGGAAGAGAAGAATTCGTAATCGCATAAATTGACCAAAGGTTAGGTTAGGAAACGGGCGATATTACGAAAAAATGAAGGGTTCCTAGCTAATATATTCCCTGACGGTAGAACGAAAAATATATAAAATGGAATTTTTCAAAAAAACTTATCTCTTTTCGATATTTTTTTTGAGGTAGGTGAGTATAAATTTAAAAAACTCCACTCTTGTAAATAGAAGTAATTGTATTAGGTTTTGTTCAAAAATCCCTTTTTCTGTGAAGAAGGGATTTTTTATTTTCCTATCCAGCCTAAACATTTTAGGTATTTATGCATTTTCTACAAGGAGGCCTTAAAAGCCTTTTAACATTAATACTAAGAATAATCCAGTGAACAAAGCATTTAACTGCTAATATTCTTTCTGGAATACAATCTTACGTAAGCCCTAACGTTGAAGCCATAAGGCCTGCTTTGGTCTTCCGCTGGTTCCTTTGCACCTTTGTAGTTATACACCTTTATCAGTAGCTATGTTTAAGTTTCTCCCGGGTCCTTATAAGCAGATGATCCGTCAGATCTGGCGGTTTACTTTATTCGGCTTAGGCTCCTTTCTGATTTATATTCTGGCTGTCTATTTTAACCTGTTCAATTTATTTGGTGGTATGCCCAGTCTGAAACAGCTGGATAACCCCCGTAATGAATTGGCATCCGAAATTATCTCTTCGGACGGGGCCGTTTTGGGCAGTTACTTCCTGGAAAACCGCAGCCCTGTAGAGTTACAGGACATTTCTCCAAACGTTATTAATGCTCTGATTGCGACAGAGGACGTTCGTTTCGTCAAACACTCAGGTATTGATCCCCGAAGTATTGGCCGTTCCGTAGCCGGAATGGGAAAAGCAGGGGGTGGTAGTACGCTGACGCAACAGCTGGTTAAAAACCTTTTTGAAGCTCGCAGTGAACGCTACAAGGGGTTCCTGGGTGATGTACCTCTGATCAAGTTACTCATCATTAAAACGAAGGAATGGATTACCGCCATTCGACTCGAGCGTCGGTACACGAAGCAGGAAATCATGCAGATGTACTTGAATACGGTTGAATTTAGCGATAATGCATACGGTATTCGAACGGCTTCGTTACATTATTTCAGCAAAGAGCCTTCTCAGCTTTCTATCGAAGAAGCAGCCGTTTTGGTGGGCATGTGTCAGAATCCCGATCGCTTTAATCCTCGCATGCACCCCGAAGCTTCCAAAACCCGTCGAAACATTGTGATGCAACAGATGGTGCATTATGGTTTTCTGAGTGCTTCGCAATTCGAAGCCTACCAGAATGATGCCATTGCTCTGAAGCTCAAGTCACTGAACCATAACAGTAACCAGGCTCCTTACTTTGTAGCCGTCATGCGGGATCGATTACTGAAAGAAATTGAGGAACTCAACCGTCAGCGTTCCAGCGATGATCCACTGGATTTATACACCAGCGGCTTGAAAATCCACGTGACGATTGATTCGCGGATGCAACGCCATGCTGAAGATGCCTGCATGGAACATATTAGAGAGCAGCAACGCTTGTTTAATGCTCACTGGAAAGGCCGTAACCCCTGGATTGACGAAAATGGCCGGGAATTAAAAGGTTTCATTGAAAACCGGATTGCCCCCCGCACCGAACGTTACCGAACCCTGAAACAGAGTTATGGGGATGATAAGGAGAAAATCATGCAGGGTATGAATACACCCACGAAAATGCGAATTTTCACCTATAGAGGAGAACGTGATACAACCATGACTCCCATGGATTCCATTCGGTATTACAAGCGTTTCCTGCACATTGCGATGATGTCAGAAGATCCTAATACCGGGCAGGTTAAGGCCTGGGTTGGAGGTATTAATTTTAAATACTTCAAGTACGATCACGTCCGTCAGGCCCGTCGCCAGCCAGGTTCTTCCTTTAAGCCCTTTGTGTATGCTACGGCCATTGATAAAGGATACACTCCCTGTGACATTGTCAGAGATGAAGCGACTTGTATTGGGAACTGGTGTCCTAATAACTACGAAGGAGGAGCCTCCGGTAATAGCATGACACTACGGCAAGCCATTGCGAAGTCCGTAAATACCATTTCGGTTCAGTTAATGAAGAAATTCGGACCGGAAACGATCATTGAATACGCTCATCGACTGGGCGTGCAATCTGAGATTCCGAAAGATGTAACTATTTGTCTGGGAACGCCAGATGTGAATCTTTATGAGATGGTTAACTCCTATTGCACCTTTGTGAATGGTGGAGTTGCCTGGAACGAACCTCAAACGCTGATTCGGATTGAAGATCGGTACGGTAACGTTTTGCGAAAATTTGAAACCACTACTCACGATGCGTTAAGTCCAGAAACGGCCTGGCGAATGGTATATATGCTACAGGGAGCCACGCAGGAACCCGGCGGAACATCAGTTCGTTTAAATCGTGAACCCTGCGGACAGAACAATCAAATTGGGGGAAAAACCGGAACAACTTCCAACTACTCGGACGGATGGTTCATGGGTGTAACTCAGGGACTGGTAACGGGCGTTTGGGTTGGTGGAGATGAGCGTTCGATTCACTTCCGTACGGGTGCTCTCGGTCAGGGTGGACGGATGGCTTTACCCGCCTGGGCAAAGTACATGAACCGCGTTTACGCCGATCAGTCCATTGGCTTAAAGAAAATTCCTTTTAAGAAACCGGCAAACGATAAAATTTGCGATAATCCCTTTGGAGATCGTTCATACGGAGATTCCACTATTGTAATTCCGAATGAAAAACGACCTACCGATGGCGAATTACTCTAGATAAAAAGGTTATAAAAAAGCCCGGATTGAAAAATCAATCCGGGCTTTTTTATAACCTTTTTAGTGTTATCCACCAATGAGTTTTATTATATCAGGTTTTATTCAAAAATCACACAATTTTATCCAGTCCTCCGACTATTTCAAAATAATCTCAATTTTTTTATACCCATTTTTCAATAAACCCCTCAGCTTTTGCGACTTACCTTTCTCATTTTTCGACTAAAGGTCTTTTTTCTTCTTCATCAGGGCTGAAAGCTGAGTGAGTAAACTAATAACCGCCCATTATTCCGCCCTACAAATAGTCGATGCTGGGTTCCATAAGGCACTAAAGCAAAGTCTCGGATCTGTCCAGTTAGTAAGCCCCGTGAAGGTTTGTATTCTTTGAAGGTCAGCCCAGATTCATTAACTAATAATACCCCCCGATTGCCATCCAGCCGTCCCCGATCTACTGGCATTCCCCAGAGATTGCCGCCCAGTAAAATATCCGGCTTTCCATCCTTCGTAAAATCATGAATAGCAATGCCGAAAATGGGACCATTCTGGGCATTGCCGGGCAAGGCCTGCAAACGAAAATTTCCATTTCCTTCATTAATGAGTAAGCTCGTTTTGAAGTCAACTGCTTTTTTCTCCAGCGTCCCTCTTCGCTGCGAAGCCGTAATGAGTTGATGAAATGTCTTTTCTGCAAATTTCTTATTCGTTGAAAAAGGTGTATTCCAGTTAGGTAACTGCTGTTCCCATTCCCGTCGCGTTGCCAAAGGGTACTGCTCTCCGTCGGCATCCGATTTGGTAATGAGAGCATCCAGACTACCATTACGATCAAAGTCGTTGACCTGCAGAAATATAGGTTGCTCCAGTGATGCTTTATACTCGGAATTCAATCCCCAGTTTCCTACCACAAAATCCATATCTCCATCACCATCCAGATCGGCCTTCTTAATAGCCGTCCACCAGCCTTCCGAATTGGGAATAGTCTGGTTATCCGAATACGTAAATTTTCCGCCCCGGTTATAAAAGATGGAAATCGGCATCCATTCGCCAACTACCATCAAGTCAGGAAAACCATTCCCATCCAGATCCTGCCAGAGGGCATCCGTGATTAATCCGATTTTACTTAAGACCTCAGGAGTTTCTGCTTTGAAAAAGCCTTTATCATTTTTCAGCAAGTAACTTTTGGGTGTAACGCCGTAGGTTCCGGGTACGCTTCGGGCTCCTACGAAAATGTCCATGTCTCCATCCTTATCAACATCCGCCACCGCCAGACAGGAAGCATTGAGGGAAATATTCGGTATCCGTTCTTTGTCAAAGCTAAAGTTACCTTTTCCGTCGTTTAGGTACAGCCGAACAAAGGAGCTATCCGCCGACTGATTTCCCCCGGAAGCGACAATTAAATCCAGGTCCTGATCTTGATCTACATCGACAAAAACGGCTGCTACTTCTTCCGAATACTTATTTTCCAGAAAAGCTTTCTGTACACTCGGGATCCATTTACCAGCCTTAGTCTGTAACAATAACTGCCCGGCCTGATTTTTAACACCCGTAATGAAGAGATCCTCTAAACCGTCGCCATTGACATCACCAACGGCCATTTTGGGACCTTCCTTGGAAAGCGTTCGGGGCAGGTAAGGTTGAAGAGCCAGATCATTAAACGTATCCTCTTCGTGACGTACTTCCTGACTCAGTAATTCCGTGGAAACATCACTGAATATTTTCGTAATTGGCGAATTACCTGCTGCTATTTTCTTGGGAATAGCCTGAGCTGCCTCTAGAATCAGCGTTTGTTTAGCAGAAACGTTTCGTAGCGTTTGGGTAGTAAAGTCCGGCCAGTTAACCACAACGGAATCTACTTGAGTAGCTTTATCCAGCCCCGCTATCAACACGGGCTCCTGACTAGACTGATACCCCTGATTGGGCTGTAGTAAGAGTTTTTGTTGAAGCTTACCCGTATATATCCGAACCTCTGTTCCATATCCAAAGGGATTTCCCGCCGGACCTTTGAATTTCATTTTAAGGGATTGAATATCTTGATTCTGATCATACTCATTCCGAAACACCCGGGCGGCTTTACCCATTTGATTGACGATCAAATCCCAGTCTCCGTCATTATCCAGATCAGCGTAAGCGGCTCCGTTGGAGTACCCCGGCTCGGCCAAGCCTAACCGTAAAGCTTGGTTATCGAAGGTTAACTCTTTTTGATTAAGAAAAGCAAAATTAGACTGAGCCGCTGCGGGCATCCATTCCAGCAATTTCCGCATGGTAATGCGGACAGGTGATTTACCATTATTGGTCAGCTTCTCCAGAAAATCCAGATCCCGGACATCGCGGTTATTACCATTCGGAATGAAGATATCCTTCCAGCCGTCGGCATCCATGTCAAACAATAAAGCCCCATGGCTAATATCTGTTGCAGCGACGCCCGCCATCCAGGCTCGCTCTGAATAGTTACCTTCTCCTTTATTTTGTTGAAGCGTGTTGTGAGGTACTGTTGGAAAAATACTGCGATTATCGCCAAATTTTACCTGCGTTCGGCGACGAACCGCGTCGTCTGATAAGGCTGAAGTAGCAAAAACATCCGTTTGGGCATCATTATCCATATCTCCCGCCACCACACTCATACTCCGCTGAGGTGTGTGTTGAAAGGGTCGGGTTTCCTGGAAAAGCCCTTTTTTTTGATTCAGATAGATTGCATCTGTTTCAGGAGAATCTCGTGACAGAACGATATCAGGCCACTGATCACCATTAATATCAACAATAGCGACGCCCGTAGAAGTAAAACTTTCGGCTAGGCCCGCCTTTAATGATACATCGATGAATACTCCTTTATCATTCCGATACAGTCGATTAGAGCCATTGGGCCAGCTTTTCAGGGAATCACCTGATAAGGCTTTGATTTCGTTATTAACTACGAAACAGTCCAGATCTCCATCCAGATCATAATCAAAAAAAACGGACTGTACTGCCTGCCGGTTATTAGTTAATCCTAAGGGCTGGGCCTGTTCAGTAAATTTCGGAATTCCGTTCTCATCAAGTGCTCCAGTATTAAGAAACAATTCATTCTGAGCATTCGGCCCGAAATGACAAACATACATATCCAGCCATCCGTCGCCGTTGACATCGGCCATAGACACTCCCGCCGACCACTGCCTATTTCCTACCAAACCCGCCGCTTCGGTTACGTTTTCAAACCGCCAGCCGCCCCGGTTGAGGTATAGTTTATTCTTACCCGATGCCGCAGTAAAGAAAAGATCAGGTAAGCCGTCATTATTCAAATCACCCGCAGCAACACCTCCCGCCCCAAGCAGGCGTTCAGCAAATCGTAATATATGTTCCTGTTGAGCAGAATCCGAAGAAAGGTCCAGATAGAGACTATCCAGATTAGGAAGCTGATTTTGAAAATCAAGCCCTGTTTTATTAACGGATACATTTACAAAGATAGGATCATCGGGAGCCTCGTATGGCCGCTTACGTTCCGAACGCTGACAGGCAACGACGAACAGCAGTAGCATACCGAAAATCCAATACTTCATGCGGGAGGGGAAACATTTTACTTTCGCAATTTACCACTCCAGCCTTAAAAAACGTAATCAAGTCATGGTTTCCATTCACCGAAAATCCTGAACGATTTATTCAAAGGCCTTCTTACTTTTGAATTTACATTACGAGTAAACGCCTCTAAATTCATTCGTCTCATGCAAATTATCCTGGCCCCCGATAAATTCCGAGGTTCTTTGACTGCCTCACAGGCCTGTGAAGCCATGGCAGCAGGCATTCGGGAAGCATTACCCGAAGCCATTACTCATTCCCTTCCTCTATCGGATGGCGGTGAAGGGTTCCTGGAAACGCTGGTTCAGGCTACACACGGTTCTTTGCATCCAATCACCTGCCACGACCCACTAATGAGAAAAATAGAAGCTTGCTATGGGATTTCGGGCGATGGCCAGACGGCTTTTATTGAAATGGCTACGGTTTCCGGTCTTGCTTTACTGAAACCAGAGGAATACCAGGCAATGCAAACCAGCACGTATGGGACGGGAGAATTACTGAAAGCCGCTATTGAAGCTGGAGTTAAAAAGGTTATTTTAGGTATTGGCGGTTCAGCCACAACCGACGGTGGAATCGGTATGGCTCAGGCTTTAGGCTGGCAGTTTTTTGATGAAAACGATCAGTTAGTCGAAGCTAAAGGAGCTTCCTTATCTACTATTCATCGCATTGAATCTCCTGCCAATCCTTCAGATGTTGAGTTAATAATAGCCTCAGATGTAACGGCCCCTCTATTCGGGCCAAACGGAGCAGCTTATGTATATGGTCCGCAAAAAGGAGCTTCTCCTGAAGAAGTAGAATTACTCGATAAAGGGTTACGTAATCTGGCTGCCAGAATCGCTGAAAAAGGACTTGGCATAAGTTCTTTAGCGGAAGTTCCGGGAGCAGGAGCCGCAGGTGGTTTAGGCTTTGGCTTGATGGCTTTTGCGGGAGCCACAATTCGTCCCGGAGCAGAACTGGTAATGGAACTTACCGGCTTTCAGAATGCGTTATCTAATGCTGACCTGATTCTCACTGGGGAAGGTAAACTAGACGAGCAAAGCTTACAGGGTAAGCTCATTGGCAGAATTTGTCAGGAGGCTCAGAAACGGCAGATTCCCGTACTGGCTTTGTGCGGAACGCTGGCAGCGAAGCCTGCCCAGCTACAAGCGATGGGTCTGACCTATGCCGCTTCTATTCTGCGGTCACCCGTCTCCCTGGAAGAAGCCCTACAAACCGCCGCCGAACGACTTCGGGAAGCCAGCTTCTGGGCCGTTCATCTGTATTGTGTTGGAAAAAACTGATTCGATTATTCATGGCATTCGATTATAAAACTGAACTCACCAAAATTCCTCATCAACCCGGCGTCTATCGGTACTTTGATGAGGAAGGAACCGTTATTTACGTCGGTAAAGCGAAAGATTTGAGGAATCGGGTGAGTAGTTACTTCCAGAATTCCCGCGATCATGATCGGAAAACCAAACGGCTGGTTTCATACATCCGTAAAATTGAGTTTACGATTGTTCCAACGGAATTTGATGCCTTATTACTTGAAAACTCGCTAATTAAACAGTATCAGCCCCGCTTCAACATTCTGTTGCGGGATGATAAAATGTATCCGTTCATTTGTATCACCAATGAACGTTTCCCCCGCATCATTACCCTTCGTCGGGTAGATCGAAAATTGGGGACTTTTTTTGGTCCTTATGCTAACGTAAAGGCCATGCATAGTCTGCTGGACATGTTCGGACAGTTATATACCATCCGCACCTGTAGTTATGCTTTGACTCCTAATAACATCGAAAACCGGAAGTTCAAGGTTTGTCTCGAATACCATATTGGACGGTGCAAAGGTCCCTGCGAAGGTTTGGAGTCGGAAGAGAACTACAATCGGAATATTGAGCAGATTAAACAGATTTTAAAGGGTAATCTTCAAATTCCTAAACAGTTTTTTCAGGAGCAAATGACTTCTGCTGCTGGACGACTTGATTTTGAGGAAGCTCAGGAATGGAAAGAGAAACTGGACCGGATCGAGAATTTCCAGAGTCGTAGTACGGTGGTGAATCCGAACATCGGCAATGTAGATGTCTGCACGATTGTATCGGATGAAACCACGGCTTTTCTTAATTTCATGCGGGTAACGAATGGTTTTATTACCCTGACTCAAACCGTTGAAATCAAGAAAAAACTGGATGAGACGGATGCTGATATTCTCACGATGTGGGCCTGGGAGCTACGCACGCAATACCAGTCCGAATCGAAGGAAATTATTTCCAACTTACCCCTTACCATCGAACTGAAGGGCATTACCAACACGGTCCCACAAATTGGAGATAAGCGTAAACTACTGGATGTTTCGCTCAAGAATGTATTGTTCTTCCGGAAAGAAAAAAATGACCGTAAAGTAGCTGAAGATACCGCGGGTAACCCTAAAATGCGGGTATTAATGACGCTGAAGAATGATCTTCAGCTGAAAAGTATTCCCCGACATATCGAGTGTTTTGATAACTCAAACATTCAGGGAACGAACCCTGTCTCAGCAATGGTCTGTTTTATGGACGGCATGCCTTCCAAGAAAGATTATCGCCACTTTATTCCTAAAACCGTTGAAGGTCCTAACGACTTTGCAACGATGAAAGAAGTTGTGGGCCGGCGGTACAGCCGTTTGCTGGAGGAGGAATCACCTCTTCCCGATCTGATTATTGTCGATGGAGGAAAAGGCCAACTCTCGGCGGCTTGTGAGGCCCTCAAGGAATTGAAGCTTTACGGTCAGGTACCTATTGTGGGCATTGCTAAACGCCTGGAAGAAATCTATTTTCCGGAAGATTCCATTCCTCTGTACATTGATAAACGCTCGGAAAGTCTGAAGCTGATTCAGCGACTGCGGGATGAAGCTCACCGTTTCGGCATTACCCATCACCGCGACCGTCGTAGTAAAACTTTCCTGGTAAGCGAGCTGGAAGATATTGAAGGTATTGGAAAAATTACTGCTACTAAACTGCTCAAATATTTCAAAACCATCAAAGCGTTAAAAGAAGCCCCAATCGAGGAGATTGAAAAAGTAATGGGTAAGGATAAAGCTCAAAAAATCAAGTCGCATTTTGAGGCCTTAAAAGCTTAGATTTTAGCGATTACTTTAAAAAGCCAGTAATGAAGGATGGACTTCATTACTGGCTTTTTGAATATACGCCGATGCAGTAAATGATTACTTATCAAACTCATTTTTAGAACTGACTTATGTCATTATTAGGCTCGTTACTGTGCTGTAGTTTTGTGTTATCAAACTGGTAATCAAAATGGTACGCACAGAACTTACTCATACAGCACAGGGCCTCACGATCAACCCTACTTCTAATAATCTCTGGAATCGTTTCATCGCATTTTGCGATAGTCAGGAAGCCGAGAACCACTGGCTCTGGGCCGGAGCAACAGTAGCTATTCAGGGTTGTATTCTAACCCCACTTCTGCTTTGGACTATTAGCCACTTTGGCCTTAATGATGGTTATTTACTCGTTGCAGTAGCTTCTATTTTTAGTGTAGTAGTGCCCAATCTTTCTGCGTTATCAACGAAAATTGTACTGCCGATTTTTGCGACAAGTTTTCTGATTCATACCGCAATCATTATCAGCACCTTACTCACCCACGCCTAGTCTATTATACTTCATTATATGCCAGCTTGTCATTGAGCTGGCTTTTTCCTGAAAAAAAGAGCCTACCGTAAGGGCAGGCTCTTTTCTTATCAAGCTAGACTGGACTAGTGACGTTGTCCACCACCCGTTCCACCTGGGCGATTACCAGGAGCATTGTTTTGAGGAGTTCCCTGTGGCTGGCTGCCGGGCATTCCGCCTCCTTCATTACCATCACCACCTTTAATGTCATCGTTGTTCACACCACGACCCTTACGACGGGGTTGTGGGTTAAAGCTCATTTTACCGATGCGATAGCTAAACGTTACCCGAACCCCTGTGTTATAACGAATATTTACGGTTTGCTGCGTAAACACGGGTGACGTGTAACTGCTACGAACTTTAAATCCTCCAAAGTTCAGGAAGTTTTCGAAGCCGAAACCTAAGCTGGCTTTCTTGTCGTTAAATTCCTTACGGATCCCCAGGTTATAGAAAGCCATTCCGCCGCGACTACCCTGCAAATCAATATCACGACCGCGAATAAAGCCGAAGCCCTGCATCGCCCAATTGTTTTTCATGGCTAATGATACATTGAAACGACCACCAATCACCATGCCCGAATTAGACGTACTCAGGGTAGTATTACTTCCATTGCTAAGCATCTTGTACTGCATGTCAAGGCTACCGCCGATGGAAAATTTAGAGGTAAAGTTAATGTTACCGAAGATGTTCAGACCTACTGATTCTTCGCGACCAATATTACTGGAAGTCGTTACGATGGCGTCGCTTGATACATTCGTCAGGGCTGCATTCAGGATATTACCGTAATCTGTTCCTTGAAAAATAGCCCGAATATCCGAAGCATTGGAACGGATCGAGTTAATGGAGTTACCGGTATAGCGATAAAACCCGCTAAAGTTCAGATACGTTTTGTTAATCGACGTACTCCAGGTCATTTCGAAGTTATCCGTTAACTCCGGACGCAGGTAAGGGTTACCCAAACTGATATTAAGCGGGTTCGCCAGGTTCAGGTTAGGGTTCAGCGACTGAATACCCGGACGTTGCAAACGGCGGTTGTACCCCCATTTCAGCGTACTTCCACCAAAAGTTTTCGAAAGGTTAACACTGGGTACCAAGTTGGAATAGTTCGGAATATTCAAAGCGTCAAAACCTGTGCTGAAATTACCCGTGATAGACGTATATTCATAACGAGCACCCGCCTTGAAGTACCATTTATTAGTTGTTGAATATTGATAGGTTGCGTAACCTGCGGCTACGTTCTGATCATAGTTCAATTGGTTATTCGTCCGGCTTGTGTCGGGACGATAAGCACCGTTTTCGCCCTGAGCAATGAAGTATTCATAGTTACTTTGAACCTGACGTAAAATCGTTTTTGCTCCTACTTCCAGTAACTGATTTTTACCCGTAGGCATCTGATAATCAATCTGAAGAGTCGACTCCTGGTTATAACTATCGTTATCATTCCGCTGACGGGTTCCGACCAGACCTTCACTATTCAGCGAATCAGCTATGTAATTATTAATTCGATTATTACGACTAAACTGGCCCGAAATGCTTAATTCCTGCTGGGGCTTGAAGATTTTGGTATAATCAAGGTTAGCATCAACCGTCCCCGATTTATCCTTGGAATCAATCTCGCGGCGGTTCGTGTTCGTTAATACGCCTGCCCGATACACGTTGGTTGAAAGATCCTGCGTATTCCAGCCATTACGCGTTCCGAAACGTACATTACCCGTTAAAGAAGAGTTTTTAGAGATATCATAATCAAGTCCTAATGAGTAGTTACCAAACAGGTTACGGTCTAAAGTGTTTGCCGTCTGGCTAGTTAGTGTTTCTACACCGTTACGAGTCGCCGTTTGATTATTTTCACTTCTACCCTTTACGTTATAATTAGAGCGACCGAAGCCATTCAGCGTAATACCTAATTTGCCTTTGCGATAACTTCCATTTAAACCCAGGTTAGCTCCACGGTTACCTACGCCCGAATCAATATTCAATGTTAAGCCTTGCAGCGTATTTTTCTTGGTGATGATGTTAATGATACCTCCGGAGCCTTCCGCGTCGTATTTTGCCGAAGGAGACGTAATTACTTCGACTGTTTTAATCAAGTCAGAAGGAATCTGCTTCAAAGCATCGCCGATGTTCTGAGCCATAATGGTCGAAGGCTTACCATTGATAAGCACACGTACGTTTGAATTACCCCTTAATTGTACATTACCGTCCAAGTCAACCGAAAGCATGGGCACCTTACGTAGAATCTCTGTAGCATCGCCACCTTTCGCCGTAATATCTTTCTCTGCATTATAAACCATCCGGTCTACTTTCTCCTCAACCAGTTCACGCTGTCCGGTAACAGTTACTTCCTGTAAGGTTTTCGTGGTAGGAGTCAGCTTAATTACACCCATATCCAAATCCTTACCCCCGAAAATGACAACATTATCAATCGTTTTCGTATTGAATCCAATGAAAGTAATCATTAGCTTGTAAGAACCATCCGCTACACGATTGAGCGTAAATTTACCTTTATCATCCGCTACGCTACCGTCTACGGGTTTATTGGTAGCTTTACTATATAGAGCAATGCTGGCAAATTCAACAGCACTGGTTACCGTTGAATCTACAATAAAGCCCGTAATTTTTGCATTCCCTTTCGGAGCCTGATCCTGAGCTGTTCCTGGAATAGCCTGAGGCTGCTGTGTTGGTCGCGGAGTATCGGGTACCTGAGCAAACGCCGATCCAACGGATAGGATGGAAAAAAGAAAAAATAAATACTTAATCATGGCTCGTTTAAAAAATAGGTTCATAGATGTGCGTATCCAGTACGGATAAGAAATGGGTTACTCAACCTGAAAATAGTTTGGGAGATTACTCAGTCAATTGATCCAATTGTGAAAGGATCATTCATCCAAAAATGTTTATAACAATTTGATTAATGATGTAAACTCGACGAAAGGTTATACTTTAGAGATCAATGTATGTTCGATAATTTTGGCATTAGAAGCTGATTATCAAGGATGAAACAATAGGAATAATGTACAAAATGGAAGAGTCATGCGACCAACTCATTGAATCTATCGCCTTCCTGAATGTACTTTTAGTAGGTACTTTTACAGTCTATAAAATCCTGTTATTTTGATTACTCAGCTTTATTCTCTCTGCTACGAAGAATGTAATTTCATTTCATGCGTTACTTTTAGTAAAGGTGAATATATGAAGCATTGTTACTGGCTAATACTTTTATTTCTGTGGGGTGGTTGGGTTCAGGCTCAACAACGGGCCCAATACAGTCAGTATATGCTGAATGCTTATATACTTAATCCAGCGATGAGCGGTCTTGAAGATTACATTGATGTAAAAGCAGGATACCGTAACCAATGGGGCGGCTTGGAAGGGGCTCCTAAAACATTTTACGTGACAGCTCACGGAGCATTAAATAAAGCAGATCGTACCAGTTCTTTATCCGTTCGCGGTCCGTACGGCAGGCCAATGCCTCGTTCACGAGTTTTCCCTTCGCAGCCTGCTGCTCCGGGCCATAATGGAGTTGGTGGGATGGTTCTTTATGATGAGATGGGCCCTAGCTCACGTACCACCCTGAATGGGTCCTATGCTCGCCATATTCCCTTATCTAATCGCATTAAACTTGCTGCAGGTGTAAGTGGAGGTATTACTCAGCATACCATTAACTTCGATAAGTTACACTTACTGGATCCGACTGATCCTATTTTACAATTCGGCAGGCAAAGTGTTATCATTCCTGATCTATCGGCGGGATTATTATTGTACGATCCTAACTTCTACGTAGGTTTTTCAGCGAATCAGCTAATTTTTAAAAATCTGAATTACCGTACAACCCAGCAATCTGTGTATGAATGGCTGGGAACGCTGTATAATCACTACTTCTTAACAGCAGGTTATCGCGTTGAAGTAACAGAAGATTGGGTATTTCTGCCTTCAATTATGGTAAAATCAGTAAGACCTGTTCCTGTTTCATATGACATTAACGCCAAGCTCTCCTATCAGGATCGGATTTGGGCAGGACTTTCTTACCGACATAAAGACGCTATTGTGGGCTTGATTGGCGTTAACGTTAATTATCGACTGAACTTGGGTTATTCCTACGATTTCACTCTGTCGAATCTTAGAAATGTATCTCGTGGCACACACGAAATTGTGATTGGCTTGATGCTTAATAATCATCAGCGAATCATTTGCCCACGACTATTCTAAAAAAAGAAACCCGCCGATGGGCGGGTTTCTTTTTTACTATGCTGAATCTTAATATTCCCAAAGGTTGTGTTCCCACTCCATAAGTTTATATTCCAGCTGTTGAGCTTTCACCAGACCTTCTTTTTCGCCACCATAAATTTGTGACAAATAAGCATTTTTAGAGTTGGACTGTTTCAAGATCCGGGAAGAGAATAATCTCAGATCAAATGCATCAGCCATATTCAGGTGTCTGGCGTTGTTCTGATTATTATACCAGATGAATTTCGTTGGATTACTACGGAAATATTGATCTACATCTCTATACCGAAACGAAGCCACTTCGCGATCAAGACCCGTTGATGTTTTTGCCGCAGGAATAATCAGTGTAATTGACTTCATGTCGTAATACTGACGTGAACGACGTTTATCAAATACATAGTCTTCTTTAAGCTCCAGAACGGTAATATCCGTTGGGAAATATTCGTAAGCCGAATTATCTGAATAAGCAGGCTGATCGAAGCCATTAGAGTCTGACTTTGCTGGTGTGCTTCCACCCCAACCATCATCAACGCCACCTGCTGCGGGAGCTGTAGGTTTTTTAGCAGGAGCATTCTGTTTTTTACCAGCGTCACCCCAGCCATCATCGCCACCACCGGCAGGAGCAGGATCACCGAAACCAGCCGCTTTTTCTTCATCTGAAAGACCGCTTCCGATACCTTCCATTCTAAGGTTAGCCTGGAATTGTTCGGGCGTCAGTTCAGTAGCTAAAGAATCGTTTTTATAAGCTTTCAATACGCCTGCTTTCATTCCATCAATTAAATAGCGAGTCACCTCATTATTCGTAGAAAAGAAAGGCTGGTTTTGAATTTCCTGCAAATCCATGCGACGCCAAAGAGTCGTTTTGAACATAATGTCTTCATCATCAATCGGACGGAGTGATTCAGAAGTACGATTACGTTCCGCCATTGGTGCCCGCTGATTATTCATAGGAGCACCTTGCTCTGCTCTCATTACTTGATTACCTGGAGCAGGCTGTAAATTGGCCGGAGGGGCTTGCTCTGGCATGGGGGCGTTAGGCTGCTGAGCATAGGCCGTTCCTGCCACCACCAGTGACAGCATCAGACCCCCAATTCCTTTCAATTTTGTCATGGCAACTTGTGTGTTTTATTACCTTAATTTAATGGAACGGTAATAGGTTCGTTGATCGCCGTAGTCGATACTTTACCCTGGAAATTCTGACGCTGATAGCCTTTAACTTCAATCACGTAGCGATCTCCGGGTTGAGCAGCGGCGGCTAGAGAAGCAATGTTACCCTGATTTACAGGACCCGCTACTCGTTTCGCACCACGAGCTAAAGAAATCTGCACATCGCTTACCCGGAATTTAGCATCTTCGGGGTTAGAGGCTGCGAAATCTTCATCTGCAATGGCACGAACTTCTAATACCCGTAACTGACTGGCACCAATACCTTTACGAACATCCAGTTTCGCTCCATTACCAAACGGAACTAGTTGAGGAGCTGGTACACGACGTACATTAAATTTTTCCGTTCCTAACGTATTACCCATGTTTACAACGTTCAGACTAACCTGACGATTGTTGGGAACGATCGTAACTTTTCCTTGTCCTCCGGCGATAGTTTCAGCACCATCAGCGTTAAATGATGGATTCCACATCGCACCCATCTGAGGGCTTACGAATTGCAGACGGTTTGCACAACCTAAATATAAAGGAGGCAGAGAAGCCGACTGAATGCTATACGAAGGTTTTGCTACGAAGTACTCGCCTGTAACCGTAAAGGTTTTCATGGCTCCCGTAGGATCAGGATAATTAACCGTAGCTGTATACGATTTTTTAGCAAGTCCATCGGCACCGTAAGCACCACCCTGAGCAACAAACTGAATTTGGCCGCGACCGTCTTTCATCGGTACTGCTGCTCCATTGAAGCTCATGCGAGGCGTAATAGCTGAAGACGTAGCTGCCACATACATTTCAGCTTCGTATTTCATACCCGCTACTACCGTGCTAGACTTCGCAGAGATAACTGGAAAAATCTTATCAAATTTGATTTCTTTCAGACCAACTTTCGCAGCTAACTGATCCAGAACGGTATTTTCATAACGTAAAACTTCAGACTGCTTCTGACTCAATACAGCTAAAGCTGCAGGAACTGGAGTCTGAGCAAAGTTTAGTTCGGCAAAATCCTTATTGCGTTGTTCAGAGCTTTTGCTAGTAATTGGATCATCCTTGGCGTCCAATGCCAAAGGAGTAAATTGGGTTCCTTTATCAGCATATGCCTGAAGATCCGTTACGTATTTGTTAAGCTGGTTTTTCAGAGCATACGCCTTTCCGCTTCCTCCATTACCCACCATTAACATGGCTACCTCTTCTTCTTCTTTGGGATTTTTGAGGTTACCCTGGTTATCATAACCGCCGCTTTTCTCAATAATTTGTGATTTTAAAGCGTCCAGCTCACTATACATTGCTGAAGACAATTTCCGAACAGCATCCGCTTTTGTCATCACATCTGCATACAAACTTCCGCTTTCCGCAGCTTTATCTTTAATCCCTTTTACCGACTGTTGGTTCGTAACACCAGCGGTACTGTTAGCAGCCTCCAGACTTCGGTTTAACAAAACGAATTTGTCAATTAAAGCCGAACTTACCTGCAAGGCCAGCATTGCCGTCAGTACCAGGTACATCATCCCGATCATTCGCTGCCGGGGTGTTTCTTTGGCACCTGCCATATTCTTTATTTAGTTTTTCAGTGTCAGAAAAAAATGAGCATCAGTGTGGGAGTAACACTGATTATTGTACGCCTTTCATGGCCGACAACATACCGCCATAAATATTATTCAGCGACTGTAAATTGTTGGTCAGACGGCCCATTTCATTCTTGAATTGCTGGGCATCTTTAGAAGCTTCCTGCATATTATCCATAGCTGAAGACAGGTTACCATAGAAAGCATTCATGGCTTTCAGGTGTTTTTGAGTATCCTGTAATTCAAGCTCGTACACAGCATTCAAAGCACCCATAGTCTGAGTGATTTGCTGGAATTTCACACGGTATTCTTTAGCATCCATCGTAGCGGAAGCCATATCGGACATAGCATTCACAGCTGTTCCGTAAGACTTGTTCATTTCCTGTAAGGAACCCGCAGCAATTTTAACATTTTTCGCGTACTCGTTCGTAGCTACAGTAGCATCCGTTAGCTGACCAATTTTACCAACTGTATCAGTCAGGCTACGTAGCCCCGTACCTAAGTTGTTAAATACGTCAGGCGTAACTTTCGCATTAGCCAGCATATCGTCCATTTTCGACATTAAACCTAAATTAGGAGAAACCGCAACTGGAGCAGTAGCACTACGCGTAGGTAATTCGCCTTTATAGTTATCGTCTAATTCAGGATATACTTTTTCCCACTGATAAGAGTTATCTGGAGCTACAAACTGCTGGAAGGCAAAGAGGAAGAAAATAACTGCTTCCGTTCCCATACCAATGGTCAGCATTTCATCGGCTCCCGGACGGTGTTGAATTTTAAAAAGAGCCCCTAAGATTACAATAGCGGCCCCAACGCTATAAACTACTGGAAGAATTTTGTCGAAGAAGACGTTACGTTTCGCCGCCATGAGTAAAGAAAAAGGTTTAAACGTGAAAAGGACTGGATTAAATCTTTAAAGAAACAGATCCCTTTGTTAAATAGAGGGTAAATACTAGCGGTTTTAAACGCATATAAAGCATCTACTCTATGAAAAAAATAGAATAGATGCTTTCAAAAGTTTTAACGGAATTCTCTACCAGAAGACATACCTAGGTGTTGCATCACGCAACGGAAACCAATATAAGAACGACGGGCATCTTTATATTCCCAGCTACGAGTACCTGTTTCAAGGAAATAGGCTACATCTTTCCAAGAACCACCGCGGATAACTTTACGGGGCTCATCGTCATTGATATTATCAGAGTTCAAATCCCAAGTAACAACGGCTGCATTATCAGCCCAAGCATCCAGACACCATTCAGCTACGTTACCTGCCATATTGTACAGACCATATTCATTGGGGTTGTACATGTTAGCGGGAGCTGTATAGGCGTAACCATCCGCATCGTAGTTACCACGCTGGGGTTTGAAGTTGGCGAGCATACAGCCTTTACCGTTAGCTACATAAGGATTTCCCCAGGGATATTTAGCACCTGCTTTACCACCTCGAGCAGCCCACTCCCACTGAGATTCCGTAGGTAACTCGAACCGAGGCATGGCTGCCTGATTTTCATTAGCCCGATAATCGTTGAGGACTGATGTACGCCAGCGACAGAAATCACGAGCAGCATCCCAGCTTACGCCAACCACAGGATAGCGGTCAAACGCGGGACTAGAATAATAGTACTCCGTCATTGGGTCACCATTATGATAGGTAAAGTCTTTCTTCCATACCGTTGTATCTGGATAAACTTTACTCATGATGTATTCTTCACCAAGCACAGAAACGGAATCCGTCAACATTGCATTGACATACTGACGGTATTCGTTATTCGTGATTTCCGTATCATCCATGAAAAACTGGCTGATCGTTACACGCTTGTTAAAGTTGACCTGAGCGGTAGCAACATCCTCATCCGCCTGACCCATCAGATAAGAGCCCGAGGGAATCAATACCATCCCGTAAGGAGTAGGTTGCTTCCAGCCTTTACGAGCATCAGCGACAATCTCTCCATTATAGACCCCAACGTCTCCTTTTTTGCTTTTGCCACCCCCATTGCTGGCGTTGTTGCCTTTTTTACCGCAACTCTGCACGATCAACATTGGGAAGAGAATCAAAAGACTCCAAATGAGGCGTTTACTCATATACCGCTCATTCATAATCATATAGTTGTTTTTCTTATTCAATCGCTGTTTGTGAATTATTACAAAAACCTAGTACGCACATCAGAGATATGATGCCGCAAAAAAACGATAAATACGTCGATATCGTATTTAACTCAGCTGGCAAAAATAAAAAATTTATTTTTGGTACTTTATTCCTTTCGCTAAACTTACGTTAATCAACTAGCGAGGTGTTTTAAGAAGAACTGATTTTTATAAAAAATGCAGTACCTTTTCACCTATTTTCTTTCACACATAACATTGAAGAAATATAAACTTCATGTTGGATATTTTTCTAAAAACGGAATCGTGGGGTCCGTACGGGAATTCGTTTATTGGGTTTGGGTGCCGGTAAGGCGTAACTAAGCAATATGGAATAGGATCCTGGTGATTTTGCACTTACACCGCCTAAAATAATGTCATAGGAAGCTCCTAACCTAAATCGATTCCAGTTTACTCCGGCAAAAACAGGAACTCCATCTCCCTGTCTCCATCCTGCTCCTACCCAAACGAAATTACGCCACATGGCTAACAACGAAGCTTCAACAGAAAACGTATTTATATCTGACTTTAAAATTGCAGCCGGATTTAATTCTACGTCTTCGTTAACATAATAACGATAACCACCATTGATGAAGAAAGTTTTCTGAGCCTGGTTGACGGCTCCCTCCTGACCAAAGGAATAACGAGCTCCATTCAGGTGAATCATGGAAGCTCCTATATAATAAGTAGGGGTCGAATAATGCACCCCCGCAGCAACATCTGGATTAGACTCGTTTACTTTTCCGCTTCCAATCAAAGGATCATTAGGATCACGAGCTCTGAGCTTGTCGAAATCAATGGTCCGGATCAATAATCCCCCCTGAGCTCCGAAAGCTAACGTCCGGTCTCCCCCGAGTGGTATACGATACGCATAAGCAAGCTGCACTTCCTGATTTCGTTGTGGTCCAGCCTGATCGTTAAATACATTTAATCCAACCGCTGATTTAATTCCTGGAAGTGGTAACTGAAATGTAAAAAGCTGGGTAGTTGGGGCTCCGCCATCATCAGAAAAGCTACTCTGATAGCCCATGTACTGCTGACGGTGAATGAGCTGGAAACGAGTTAGTCCCTCATGTCCTACTGCCGCAGGATTAAAAAATGACTGGTTGTACATGTACTGACTGAATTGAGGATCCTGTTGAGCTCTCAATACACCAGAAGAAACCAAGAAGAGTACTATAATTAAGTATAGCTTTTTTTGCATGGCGAAACATTCACAATCATAAAACTATGAAACTATTTTGGTAAATCGACATTTCTGTTGGATTTCCCCGGCATAGTACCAAACGCCAGAAAGGCTATATTGTTACAGCAACATAAAAAAAACCTCCGATGAATTAAGTCGGAGGTTTTTTTATGAAAAGTATCGTTATTTCAAACCGTTTGCCTTTTTGATGTATAAATCTAAAGCTCCCGTCATGGATGGAGCATTGGGCATGGGGGCTTCAATATCTAAAATTAAGCCAGCTTCAGTTACCGCTTTGGCTGTGGTAGGTCCCAGAGCCGCAATGCGGGTCTTGTTTTGCTTGAAATCAGGGAAATTATCAAACAGAGACTTAATACCGGAAGGGCTAAAGAAACAGATAATGTCGTAAAACACCTCTTCCAGATCAGATAAATCAGCAGAGCCGGTTTCGTACATTACCGCTTCGCTCAAATGAATATCGTTGGATACCATGAAGCCGGGAATGTCATTCCGACGCTTGTCCGAACAAGGAAATAGGAATTTTTCCGTCTTGTGTTTCTTAATCAGATCCAGCAGATCAGCAGCCGTTTTCTGACCTACAAAAATCTTACGTTTCCGAATAACAATGTATTTCTGCAGGTAATTGGCTGTTTGCTCCGTTACACAAAAATACTTCATTTCAGGGGGCATCTCAATTTTACCCTCCTTACAAATACGGAAGAAATGGTCTACTGCATTCCGGCTAGTAAAAATGATAGCCGTATGAGCCAGGATATCTAGCTTCTGTTTGCGGAAGTCTTTGTACGATACTCCATTTACCTCAATGAAGGGGCGGAAATCAATCTTGATATCGTATTCCCTTGCCAGATCAAAATAGGGAGATTTATCGTCAGCAGGACGTGCTTGGGTCACTAGAATGCTGGAAACTTTCGTGAGCCGTTCGTCCGCCTTGTTCGTCGTTTCACTCATTCAGATTCAAAAAATATGTACAAGATGTGATGGCAGTAATCGAGTAATGTCTGTAATAACCTGATAACTACCTACAATGTTTCGGTAATTATCCAGATTGAGCCTTCAGAAGTGCATTTACTTTTACAACGCAAACTTCAGACCAATGATGAATGGAACCAATTCAACGATGCAAAGGTAAGAAAATAAGTACAGATTTTTAGCATCAGACAATTTATTAATGGAAAAGTACAAGAGTACTAACCGTCCGATATAAAAGACTGTTATAGGTACTAAAAAGATGTTGTCCCAGTAAAAAGTTAAGGATGGAAATGTATTTAACATGAAAATCATTAATAAACTAATTCCAGTATAAAATATAGCAGAAGACTGTATAGATTTAAAGAAATGAATATTAACGATTTTATCAAATTTATATATATGACCTAAAACATTAATCATCACGTATTTAATAAGAAATACAATGAATATTAAAAAGCCAATCAGGATAAAATAAAAGAATAATTGCCCCATTGTTTCATCCTGCTGAAAGAAAGCCTGAGTATTAAATAAATCAATACCCCGATGTCTAATTAACTGATAAAGAAAAGATAATAAAAAGCTGATCAATAATAAAACCAGCAAATTAGCCATTTCCAGAAGACCTCTTGTTACGAGTGGAGCTCCTTCTCTCGGATGAATCGTTAACAAATCTTTAACACTTAAATAACGTAAAAAATCCCGCGGAAAAGCCCGGTACGTTGCGGCATAGGCAGCTAATAATAATAAGGCTCCTAAGGCATAAAAATCTTCAAATGGTGAAGTATCTCTAGGTCGTGCCTGAAGAAATGATTCCGATACGTATATTGGCTTTTGACCTACGGCTATCTTATGCCCGATCTGTAAGGTTTTCTGATCTATACCGGGTTCAGGCCCGTAAAGCGTAAGTAAGACCCGGCGATCCGGCGACACTTTGTACAAGCTGTCCAGTTTCAAAACGGCCCAAGTCTTGACGGGTAACTTTTTCTGCAAAGAGCCATTGATGAACAGGTAGTTTTCCTGATCGGATCTGTACAAGAGATAGTAATGACGATTCTGAGCAATATCTAAAATGACACTGTAAGATCCATAAGGCTGGTGCATTTCCCGAATATAAGGGACGTAGGTTTTCGCTCGTTCATCGTATACCCGCCAATCGTTGCGAAAATCGTGAACAAGGAAATACCCATCCTCCGGGCCGGTCGTTTGAGCGAAGCTGGACGTACAGGAAAGGACGAAGAGGATAAAAATCCAAAAACAGTGAAGCCTGTGGGTTAGAAAACTACCCACAGGCTTTCGTACTGTCGAAAAAGTGAAATCAAAATCCACCAAATCTCGCTTTCAGTAAGTCTGTAAACTCTGATCAGCTCAAAGCAACAGAACCATTACAGAATAATCTTTTACGCATTAGCCTTGCGGTCAGCCAGAGCTTTCAGCATGGTTTCACCAATAACGGCTGGCGATTCTGCAACGTATAAGCCGCATTCACGCATGATTCTCATTTTAGCTTCAGCAGTATCATCCGCACCACCAACGATGGCACCTGCGTGACCCATCCGGCGTCCTTTAGGAGCAGTTTGGCCAGCGATGAAACCTACTACTGGTTTCTTGTTACCCGTAGCTTTGATCCAGTGAGCAGCTTCGGCTTCCATGCCACCACCGATCTCACCGATCATTACGATTGCTTCCGTTTCTGGATCATTCATCAGGAGTTCAACGGCTTCTTTCGTCGTTGTTCCGATGATAGGATCACCACCGATACCGATAGCCGTTGTCTGGCCTAACCCAGCTTTCGTCAACTGATCTACCGCTTCGTACGTCAGGGTTCCTGATTTTGATACCAGACCGATGGTTCCTTTTTTGAAGATGAAACCAGGCATGATACCTACTTTGCATTCTTCGGCCGTAATGATACCAGGGCAGTTAGGGCCAATCAGGCGAATATCTTTACCCTGTACGTATTCCTTAACGGCAACCATGTCTTTCACGGGGATACCCTCCGTGATGGTTACAATAACTTTGATACCTCCGTCAGCTGCTTCCATGATGGCGTCAGCCGCAAAAGCGGGGGGAACAAAAATGATTGATACATCAGCACCCGTTTCTTTTACGGCATCAGCTACCGTATTAAACACGGGTTTGTCCAGGTGTTTCTGGCCGCCTTTACCGGGCGTTACACCGCCAACAACCTGGGTACCATATTCAATCATTTGCTGGGCATGGAAGGTACCTTCTGAACCCGTGAAGCCTTGTACAATGATTTTTGAATCTTTGTTAACTAATACACTCATAGAGATGGGATTTGCAGTGGCCAGTTCGGAAAGAATGTGGCTGTTCTGGCAAAGAACAGAAAAATCCGGCGTAAAAGTAGAAAGCTAAGGCCAGTTCGGCAATTCCCTTGCTAATATTTTTGGGTGAATAGATATAGGTATTTCCTTTTATTTTCTGGAAATGTGGCTTTTGAACTTTTCAGAGGCGTAAAATTTTATTAGATCCCTGAGGCTTCGTACGAATTTTTAAACCTTTACCTACAGCTTTTATCACGTATCACTATGAATTCTTCTAAAACTGCTCTGCTTATTGGTGCTTCAGGTCTGGTTGGGAATTATCTCGTTTTTAAATTACTCCAGTCAGATCGTTACGCAAAAGTGATCGCCCTCGTTCGACGACCTATGCATTTGAAACATTCTAAACTGGAGGAACGCCTGGTTGATTTCGATCAGCTTACCTCTGAAGACGTAGCTGGAGCAGATGATGTATTCTGTTGCTTAGGAACAACGATTAAACAGGCAGGGTCCAAAGAAGCCTTTCAGAAAGTGGATTTAATTTATCCGGTAGAGGTAGGGAAGTTAGCGTTGAAAGCAGGGGCAAAACAATACCTCCTTGTTTCTTCGATCGGAGCCAATGCCGGTTCTTCCATTTTTTATAGTAAAACCAAAGGCGAAGTGGAAGCCCAGATTGCCACTTTGGGTTATCCTAGCTATACTATTTTCAGGCCTTCTATGCTATTAGGAAAACGGAAGCAATTCCGCTTGGGTGAAGAACTAGGTAAAGTATTTGATTTAGTATTATCTCCCGTTACCCTACTCATCTCACCCTTGCGAAAATACAAAGGTATTCAAGCCAGTAAGGTAGCCTCAGCTATGTTGGGGAGAGCCGGCCAGGAAGCTCCCGGCCAGCATATCCTGGAATCTGATGTCCTACAGAAGTATTAGCTCTCTGTAGTAGTTTCATCATCGGTATAATGAATGGACTCGGTTTGTTCTAAAGCAAAGATTGTTCGCCAGATGTCTTCTTCAATTTCGGTGAAGAGTTTACCACGACGATCCATCGTGTTACGAGCTACATCTACTGCTTTCGTAAAACGGTAGGGTTCAAAACCCGTGTCAGCTCCGCCCCAGCTAAAGGAAGGAATGTGTTTCGGTGGGAAGCCTGCTCCAAAAAGGTTCACGTTTACTCCTACAACCGTTCCGGTATTAAACATGGTAGAAATTCCCGCTTTGGAGTAATCACCCATGAATAAACCTACAAACTGACGCCCTGTATCCTCAAGCTGCTTGGTGGTATAGTCGTAAAGCTTGACGTTACCGTAGTCATTTTTCAGATTAGAGTTATTAGTATTCGCTCCAAGGTTACACCACTCAGCCAGATACGAATTACCTAAGAATCCATCGTGTCCTTTATTGGAGTAACCCATGAGAATACTCATGCTGATCTCGCCTCCCACTTTACAGTGTGGGCCAATGGTCGTGCTTTTTCGCATCTTTCCCCCCAGATTAATCACCGCTCCTTCCAGAGCAGCAAAAGGACCCTGGATAATTACCCCATCCTGTACCTGAACGTCCTTACCCAGATAAATAGGTCCGTTTTCAGCATTCAGAATAGCCGAACGTAACTCTACTCCTTCTTCAATAAAAATTTTAGATTCGTTGTAGTAAGCCGTAAACCGATCCGTAATAGGCTGACTGGTGCGTCCCTGCGTAATCCGATCAAAATCCGCTGAGATCTGCTCGCCATTATAGGCTACCAGATCAGGCAAACGTTGAATAACCGTTACTTTATCCCAGTAGTACTGCTTATGAAACGCTGTGTTATCGTGAATCAGTTCTTCAATAGGTAGAGGTTTGGATCGCACAGCCAGTAGAATGGGCCCCTGCAATAAGGCCTCTCCCATTTCTAGCTCTTCAATGGCCCGAACGAGCCGTTCGTTAGGACAAAGTCCTCCGTGAATGTATATAGTATCCGAGCTTTTTTTATAGGGATACTTATTTTGCAAATAAGACTGTGTATAATGCGTAGGTTGTACGCCAAGCCAGTCTGTCCATTTTTCGGTAATGGTCCGAATGCCTACCCTTAATTCAGCCATGGGCCGGGTGAAAACCAGCGGCAATAAGTGAGGACGAATTTTGGGGCCGTCAAACAGTACATAGTTGATCATAAGACAGTAATTGGATTTGCTGCCAAAGTAAAGCAAAAAATACGCGTGGGGACAGGCATGTTTTAAGATTATCCAAAGACAAAAAATAATTTATCTACTCTTTTTACAGACTTTACTTACTAGGCCCATCCCTTTCTAAAATTTAACAAAACAATAAAAGTCGTTTAGCCTCTTGAATGATTGATTGGTTTACGTTTACATTTGAGTGTAATCTAACACCTAAAACTTATGAGAATACCTGAAGATGATTTCGAGTTTTTTGATGAACCCATGGACGAAAGCGGAGATACCATGGATCCTGCCGAAGAGATGGACGAATTTACAGCGGAACAGGACTACGAAGATGAAGATACCGATGACTTTGAAGAAGAAGAGCTAGACGATATGTAATCTTAAAATTTCTCCCATAAAAAAGGCACTTATCCCTTCGGATAAGTGCCTTTTTAGTAAACTCACTTGTAATTATTTTGCGAGTTTTACCTGTAAGCCTTTGTCCAGCTCATCCAGGAACTCTTCGGTATATAAATAATGCTCACCGTGATTTACTTTGTTACCGTGGATAGTAATAGCTAAATCTTTAGTCATTTTACCAGCTTCAACGGTTTCTACGCAAACTTCTTCCAGAGCCGTAGCGAAACGAATCAGTTCTTCGTTGCCATCCAGTTTACCACGGAAAGCCAGACCACGCGTCCAGGCGTAGATCGAAGCGATTGGGTTCGTAGACGTACGGTTACCTTTCTGGTGTTCGCGGTAGTGACGAGTTACCGTACCATGAGCTGCTTCAGCCTCCATTACAGAGCCATCGGGAGTTAACAGTACGGAAGTCATCAGACCTAAAGATCCGAAACCTTGAGCTACAGTATCAGACTGAACGTCTCCGTCGTAGTTCTTACAAGCCCAAACGTAGCTACCACTCCATTTCAGAGCCGCGGCAACCATGTCATCAATCAGGCGGTGTTCGTACGTAATGCCTGCTTCTTTGAACTTCTCAGCGAATTCAGCATCAAATACGGCCTGGAATACATCTTTGAAACGACCATCGTATTTTTTCAGGATGGTGTTTTTCGTAGAAAGGTATACAGGCCAGCCTTTTTGCAGACCTACCTGGAAGCAGGAACGAGCAAAACCAGCAATCGATTCGTCCAGGTTATACATACCCATCGCTACACCAGCTCCGGGGAAGTTGAATACTTCGAATTCCTGTACGTTTCCATCTTCGCCTTCGAATTTCATCGTCAGCTTACCTTTGCCAGGTACTACGAAATCCGTTGCACGGTATTGATCACCGAAAGCGTGACGGCCTACGATGATAGGAGAAGTCCAGGTAGAAACCAGACGAGGAACGTTCTGCATTACGATGGGCTCACGGAATACCGTCCCATCCAGAATGTTACGGATCGTTCCGTTTGGAGAACGCCACATTTGCTTCAGGTTGAATTCTTTCACCCGAGCTTCATCTGGAGTAATAGTAGCACATTTAATACCAACACCGTATTCTTTGATGGCGTTAGCAGCATCTACCGTCACCTGATCATTCGTCTCGTCACGGTATTCGATTCCTAAATCGTAATATTTAATATCGACATCAACATAGGGAAGAATAAGCTTTTCCTTGATAAACTTCCAGATGATTCGGGTCATTTCGTCCCCATCGAGTTCAACGACTGGGTTCGCTACTTTAATTTTCTGCATGATTAGACGTCGGAAAGAGTCAGGTAATGAATTGAACCCCAAAGGTAAGCAGGACGGGGAAATGAAGCTAAAAAAAAACGGTTTATACCATTTTATCTATTCAAATACTCAATCGGGAATGGTAACTTTGCAGGAAAATATAATAAATACGATCTGTAGAGGGATTCTAAAGCTTACGCTAGGCTCTCATTAGGCCACACTTTACAGCATTTCCTTATTCACCATGTTTGATAATTTACAGGACAAGCTCAATAAAGCCATCCGTACGCTGAAAGGTAGCGGCAAGATTACGGATGTAAACGTGGCCTCGACCGTTAAAGAAATTCGTCGGGCCCTTACCGACGCTGACGTTAACTTCAAAGTAGCTAAAGATATTACGGACCAGATCCGGGAAGAAGCCATCGGTCAGAAAATCATGATCGCGGTTGAACCCGGCCAGATGCTGGTGAAGATTGTGCACGACAAGCTTACTGAACTGATGGGCGGTCAGGCGGAAAGTGTCAATCTGAAAGGCTCTCCGGCTATTGTTCTGATTGCCGGTCTGCAAGGATCTGGTAAAACGACATTTACCGGAAAACTGGCTCATAATATCAAGAAACAGGGTCGTCAGGTAATCGTAGCGGCTTGCGATATTTATCGTCCGGCTGCCATTGCCCAGCTTCAAACGTTAGGCGAGCAAATCGGCGTGGAAGTTTACGCGGAACCTGATAATAAAAACGCCGTTGAAATTGCCCGCAATGCCGTTGAATATGCGAAGAAGAACTCCAAAAACGTAGTCATCATCGATACCGCTGGTCGTCTGGCGATTGATGAGGCCATGATGCAGGAGGTTGAAAACGTGAAGAAGGCTATTGAGCCTACCGAAACGCTTTTCGTAGTGGATTCGATGACGGGTCAGGATGCTGTGAATACGGCCAAGACTTTCAACGATCGTCTGAATTTTGACGGCGTAGTATTAACTAAGTTAGACGGGGACTCCCGTGGGGGTGCAGCCCTTTCGATTCGTCAGGTGGTTAGTAAGCCCATCAAATACATGTCGACGGGCGAGAAAATGGAAGATCTCGACATTTTCTATCCCGATCGTATGGCGAGCCGTATCCTTGGTATGGGTGACGTGCTTTCGCTGGTAGAACGGGCTCAGCAGGCGTTTGACGAAGACGAAGCCAACCGGATTAACAAGCAGATTCGTCAGAACCAGTTCAACTTCGAAGATTTCTACTCGCAGCTGCAACAGATCAAGAAGATGGGTAACATCAAAGACTTGATGGGCATGATTCCCGGTCTGGGCGGAGCGATTAAAGATGTTGATATCAGTAACGATTCTTTCAAACCCATCGAAGCCATTATTAGCTCGATGACATTGAAAGAACGTAAAAACCCGGATCTGATTGACGGCTCACGCCGCCGCCGGATTGCTACCGGTTCAGGAACGAGCATTCAGCAGGTAAATAACCTCATGAAGCAGTTCGAAGAAATGCGGAAGATGATGAAAACCATGAACAAAGTTCAGGATGGCAAAATGAAACTGCCTAACATGAATATGCTCAAGAAGTAAGTTTTAGTTTTCCGTTTACTGTGTTCAGTTTTCAGTAAAAAGAGAAGTCCTTTCTGTGTGGAAAGGACTTCTCTTTTTTATTGCATCTGGTTTACTAGTGCTAAAACTAAAAACCGTAAACCGACAACTGGAAACTATTACATTTTCATCTTCTCAAACTTCTTAGGGGCATATAGAAAACCGAAGGCCTGGGCTCCTCGCTTGGTATGAACTTTGTGATGAATATAATGAGCCCGCATCATTCGTTTCATGTAGCGGGATCGGGCCACGAATCTGATCTTGATACGACGGTGAACGATCACGTCGTGGAAGATAAAATAGAAAATTCCATAGCCCGTTACACCAACACCCATCCAGAGCAGAAATTCAAATCCGGGAATTTGTAAGCCTGCGATAATTAAAGAAATAGCCACGGTAGCAAACACCACGGCGAAATAATCGTTCTTTTCAAAAAAGCCAGGATGATGATTATGGTGATCTTCATGCCAGGACCACAGCCAGCCGTGCATAATGTATTTATGCGTAGACCAGGCTACGGCTTCCATGAGAAAAAACGTTCCTATAGCAATTAAAATGTTCCAGAACAGCTCCATACTATGATCGAATGATACCTGAGTTGAAACGACAAATTAGGGTGAAATGTTTGGAATTTTTTAGTAAGAAAATCACTTTTTAGAAGTGAAAATTATTTCAACGAGAAGGCTTTTTTCTTTGAACTGATTAAGTAAATTTGAGAAACCCTCTAACTACGATGGTCATGAAGGATGGCTGGTCGGGAATGGCGGAGAAAACCGCAACCCGTAGTGTACGTGGCACGATGGATCTTCGAGCCCTCAAAGAATTAGTGAAGAAAGGTGAACACGAGCGGCTGGAGTTTAAGCTCAAAGCAAACCATCCCGAAAAAATTATCCGCGAAATCGTTGCCTTCGCCAACACTCAGGGTGGTATCCTGCTGGTAGGAGTAGGAGACGATAAATCCATTCCTGGATTGAAATTTGCTGACGATGACGAGTTTATCCTCTGCCGGGCTATTGAAAAATACTGCTTTCCTGAAATTGAATATACTCTTGAACGCGTTTACATCGAAAACGACCGAGAAGTACTGGTCTTTCGAATTCCCCGCAGCCAGCAGCGTCCTCATTACGTGAGTCTGGACCAGGCTAAACCGGAAAAGAAAACCTACGTTCGGGTCAATGATCGCTCAATTCAGGCTAGTAAGGAAGTGCGGCAAATTTTAAAGTGGGAAGATCGGGTTCAGGATATCAAGTTCAAATACGGTCGGAAAGAGGAAGTGCTGATGAAGTACCTGGGCGAGCATGCCGATATTACCGTTGATCTTTTCTCGCAAATTGCCCGTATTCCACTTTGGATGGCTTCTAAAACCTTAATTACCCTAACGCTTGCCAATGTTTTAAAAATCAGTCCTGATGAAACTGCTGATCATTTCAGCATGGCAGCCTGATTTCTGGTTAATAGTTCTTTTTTCTTTCACTGCCAGCCCTCTGCTGGCAGTTTTAGTTTGGATACTTCACAGAGAGCTTGTTATTTTTGAGGCAGAAGCTTATCCTTCACCTCGATACACTTAGCATGAAAATTACACTTGTAGCGGCGATGGATTCCAATCGTCTGATTGGCAATCATGGTATTCTTCCCTGGCCCTCTTTACCAAACGATCATGCTCATGTGCAGCGACTTATTACTGGCAAAAAGACCATTATGGGTCGAAAAAGCTATGACACCCCGGATCGGATCTGGTCGGAGGTAGGAAATATTGTGGTTACCAGTCAGCCCAATTACAAAGTCGATCCCGGTTTTGAAGTCGTAAGCAGTATTGAAGAGGCTTTATTTCGGTATCGGGATGAAGCTGAAATCATGGTGCTGGGAGGAGCTCAGATTTACACTGAAATTTTACCTAAAGCTGATCAGTTGGAGTTAACCTTCATTCACGGAGAGTTCAAAGGCGATGCCTATTTTCCTGCCTTTGATTCAGCTGATTTTGAATTAATCAAGCAAGAAGATTATCCCATAGATGAGAAACATGCGGTAGCCTATTCTTTCGTTACTTTCATCCGGAAGTGATCAAGCCTGATCTATTAGTTTACGCCGAAAATCTGTTTAACAGCATTAATTCACACTGTTTTCGTATAGAGTGTAACTATTCTTCTACCGTAATTCAGTAAAAGGTTATCTATTGATTTCAGGCTCTACTCTGAAGTAATTTCGGGCTCATTACGCATTTTTATATATTACTTCTTTACAAGCATTACTTTATAAGATAGTTCATATAAACAAACAGGCCTACCGAATTCCGGCAGGCCTGTTTGTTTATAGTTACAATTGGCTGTTTTTAGTAGTCAGTTTATGCATTAATACCTAACTGTAAACTGACCATCGAAAACGGACAACTGATTAAAGTTTCGGCTTCATGATCCGATCCTTTTTCTCTTTTTTCGCTTTCTCTTCAGGAGCTTGTTGCTCTTCACCTTCGATTAGGAAATCTTCGGGCGAAGGAACGGCAAACTTATCTGCAGGTTTCACGACTTTCACTTCATTTACCGCCAGAGCGTTTTTCTCCTGATCTTTTTTCAGGAAATCAACCACGATTGGCGTAGCTACGAAGAGTGAAGAATAAGTACCTACGATAACCCCGATCAACATGGCGAAGGAGAACCCACGAATGGTTTCACCACCAAAGAAGAACAGTACGATCAGTACCAACATCGTCGAAAGACCCGTTACTGCCGTACGGCTCAGCGTAGAGTTCAAGGCATTGTTAATAATGGTCGGAATAGACTCATTTTTCGCATTACCCTCACGAAGGTATTCACGAACCCGGTCAAATACTACCACGGTATCGTTCATCGAGTAACCCATGATCGTCAGCAAAGCACCCACGAATGACTGATCTACATCGAGTGAGAATGGCAGGAAGCCATTAAAGATCGAGAAGATCGCCAGAATAATCAGAACGTCGTGGGATACAGCAACCATCGCTCCGTAGCCGAAAGCCAGCTTCTTGAAACGAAGGAGGATATAGGCAAATACAACGGCAATACCAGCCAGAATAGAATAAAGCGATGAGAAAATCATATCGTTGGCAATCGTAGGACCAACTTTCGATGAACTCAATACTTCTGCTTTACCAATTTTGCTAACCCCCTGGAGTAATTTATTCTGAGCTTCACGATCGGACTCAACCGTAGTTTGATCTACGAGGTAATCCGTCGTAACCAATACTTGATTACCTCCGATACCACTACCACCGTACGTTTTCACTTCAGGAGCACCATCTAAGGGACCTGTCAGAGCATCACGAACTTCATCCGTACTTACACTATTTTCGAAACGTACCACGTACGTACGACCACCCTTGAAATCAACGCCTAAGCCAAATCCTTTAATTACTACGGAGATAATACCTGCCGCAATGATCGCAGAAGAAATAGTATAATACAGACGACGTTTTGATACGAAATCGAAAGAAGAATCTTTGAACCAGTTTTTCGTCAAGCTGGAAACGAAATTGATTTTCCAACCTTTGTCCACCCAGGTATCCATTAATACGCGGCTTACCAGGAATACTGCGAACAGCGAAGTAATGATACCAATTACCAGCGTTACGGCGAAACCTAAGATCAGACCTGTTCCGAAGAATAACAGAATCAGACCGGATAACATTGTCGTCGCATTGGAGTCAATGATCGAAGACGTAGCATTTTTAAAACCATCGGCTACGGCCAGCTTCATCGGCTTTCCTAAGGCTAGCTCTTCTTTAATCCGTTCAAACACCAGTACGTTTGCATCGACGGCCATGGCAATCGACAATACGATACCAGCAATACCCGGTAGGGTTAATACAGAGCCTAAAGAAGCCATGATCCCCATCAGGAAGAACAAGTTGATCAACAGGGCGATATCAGCGATGAATCCGGAACGGTTGTAATAAGCAACCATGAATAACAATACGATCACCACGCCAATTACGGAAGAAATCACCCCGGCATTCACGGCCTCAGAACCCAGCGTAGAACCGATAACGGCTTCCTCAACAATCGTTGTAGGAGCAGGTAGTTTACCAGCTTTCAATACCGTTGCCAAGTCTTTACCTTCGTCCAGAGTGAAGTTACCTGAGATGCTTGAGTTACCGTTAGGAATTTCGCCGTTTACTACGGGAGCTGATTGTACGTAACCATCCAGCAGGATTGCAATACGACGACCTACGTTAGCACCCGTCAGGTTTTTCCATTTACGAGCACCTTCAGCGTTCATTTGCATGGACACGTCCACACGACCACTCTGATCGTAATCCTGTGTTGCGTTCGTAATGACAGAGCCATCTAAAGGAACTTCACCGTTAGGACCGCGTTTTACCGCGATCAGAGCCATGATGTCCTTATTGTTCAGGTTACGAGGCTTCGACTCATACGCAAAGTTCAGATCCGTTGGGAATAAAGAACGAACGTCGTTACGAGCTAAAAGAGCGTTTACACGAGGGGTATCTTTTACAGCTACACCCAGTCCATCCTGCATAGGAATGAACAATTTCGTTAATGCAGTACCTGCGTTAGCAGATTTTGTTGTATCGTTCTTCGCAACACCCGAATCTTTCTTTGTTAAGGCAGAAGCTAAGCCACCATTTGCTTTCGCAGCAGTATCTGCAGAAGCCTGTTGCGTAGCGGGGCTTTTCAGGGCCGCACTTTGCTCACGCTCTTCTTCCAGAAGAATCTCACCTAATCCATCCAGAGCAGGAGCGTACTCCTGTAATTCATAGACTTCGCAGAATTCCAGTTTTGCAGAACCCGTCAACAGTTTACGCACCCGGGCCGGATCATCCACACCCGCTAACTCTACCTGAATACGGCCAGAGTTAGGGATACGCTGAATGTTTGGGTTCGATACCCCGAATTTATCCACCCGTTGCTGAATCACGCGGAAGGCACGATCTACCGCACCGTCCATTTCCGTTTTGATCATTTTCACTACATCCGCATCGGAAGTCTGGAAGTTGATCGTCGCACGGTTCGTGGTGTTCGCGAAGATGTCTGCCAGTTTCTTGTCTGGGTTCAGACGCTTGAAGTTACTGGCAAAGGCATCTACGAAGCTAGACTGCGAGTTACCCTGCTCTTTCTGCGTGGTAGCCAGAGCTTCCAGGAATTTAGGATCACGGCTGTTACCAGACAGAGACTTAATGATATCTACTGGAGAAACTTCCAGCATTACGTGCATACCACCCTGAAGGTCAAGACCCAGATTCAGTTCACGCTCGGTAACTTGTTGAAGCGTACTTCCTAACCATACATTTTCTTTCCATAGGGAGTCAATGTATCGTTGTTTTTTAGCTTTGTCTACTTCACCCGTTTTGAGATCAGTAGCGTATTCGGTCGCTTTTTTCTTGTAATCCTGCGAGACGAATGTGAAAGAGAGGTAGTAGAGGCACAACGCAGCGAATACGCCGGTTAAAGCCACTATAACACCACGATTTTGCATGGAGAATTGAGCTTTTGACTATTCGCAATCACGAAAAGTCATTGGAGTATGAATAAAGGGAAAAGGGGTTACTATTTAAAGAAGGAGAAGGAAAGCCGGTTAGCCTGCCAGATTACCGAAATTACGGAGCATTCGGGGATATGACATGCTCAAAAAGCACCTCATGATACGGAAGTCGGAATTGAGTAATTCCAATCGACGTCGGCTGCGGTGTTACCGTTTCAACACTATACACCGCTGGTGGCAGCAGGTAGAAATCCTGCGTAAATGAAAAATCAGCCACCGTGACTGTCGCCATCGGTGAGAGTGCCTGAACGGTTGCTTTGGGTATACCGGACGTATGACCTGATTTTTCAGTTGGAGCGGCGGGAAGCGGCAAAGGTCTTGCCGACACTCCTTTCACTGCTACCGAAGCAATCAGCAACACACTTGCCAGAAACAAGCTGAATAACCGTGCTATGGACCGTGATTTTTTCATTTGGGAGACGAAAATAACACTTTCTGAGGGAAGGCAAAGGATATCTATCTTATTTATTCAGAAAATGTTTACTGCTGCTCCATTTCTGGCTCTCTTCTTTCGGCATAAACGTATTTATTTCTCACCTTCAGCTCTTTCTGCCGAAGTTGCTCCCGTAACTCCAGCCATTCGTGAACGTTTAACCCATCGGCAATGAATGATTCGGTTTTAAAGTCTTTTTGAATCACGGTTAAGGCCTTCATTCCCTTTCCCTTCAGTTCATAAACAACTTCACGAATATTTTCGATTGAAATAACTTTCTGATAACCGGGCCAAAGCGAATTTTTAATAACGAGTTCCCGATCAGACAATCTAACGTTATACAAGGAGTAGGCCGCTAACTGCCATAATACAAAAACAAAACCCGTGTACATCCCATAACCGAGAGGTTCCCTGTTTACGGGATTTGTGAATACGATTGGAAAACTAAAAACGAATAGTAACAACATATAAAATGGAAAGGATCGCCACACACTTCCTTTGTAAATTGTGAGATTCCCTGTTTCTCTTTCACCTACGAACGGTTCATGTACTACTGGCTGTTTTTGCTGGACAATCTGCTCCAAAAAAAGCTTCATAATCCTGCTATTCTGATACTTATCATCAAAGAATATAACTTCCTTATTTCCTTTGAAAATCATGCGTACCCCTTCTCCTGTCCTCCAAAATCGTTTGGAATAATGGGTACCCGTCAAATCCAGACGTTCTATGTCTTTCCAGAGGAGCGTCTCCTTGTCGTCGTATATTAACTTTTCCGCATCTATTACCCAGTTCGGGGCCTGTTCCCAGATCGACCAGGCCACGTAGACGTAAGAAATACTAAAGAATATCCCCAAAACCATTCCCGCCTGTTCGCCAGTAGTAGTTTTCTGAAGGCCATAATGAGAAAAAAATGGATACGTAGCCAGTCCACCGAAACCTATCATAAGCGAAGCCATGACTACCAGCAATCCCCAGAAATAAAGAATATGACGTTTGGAGTGAAGTGTTTTCATAAAGCTAGCGGGTTAGAGGTTTTCAGTAACTTTAAAAATAGGAATCAATCATTGCTTTTGAGAACCCTTTTATGATAAAAGGCACGTAAGGCACGAGTCTTTACGAAATACATTATTTTCGCCTCCATAATGGAGTGTATCTCTATCATTGATTATGTACGGACAAGATATTCATGAATTTATACGCCTGGCTCTTCAGGAGGACGTCGGTGACGGAGATCATACCTCACTTTCAACCATTCCGGCTGAGGCTATGGGTCGAGCCCGGTTATTGGTAAAAGATACCGGAATTGTAGCCGGAGTTGAACTGGCTCAATTGATTTTTGCGGAAGTCGACTCTGACCTCAAGGTAGAAGTGCTCATTAACGACGGAACGCCTATTGAGAAAGGCGATATTGTCTTAACCGTTGAAGGTCGTTCACAATCCATTTTGAAAGCCGAGCGGCTGGTATTGAACTGCATGCAACGTATGAGTGGCATTGCCACTTATACCCGAAGCCTTGCCGATCTGATTGCGGATTTACCCTGTAAATTACTTGATACTCGTAAAACCACACCGAATTTTCGGATTTGCGAAAAATGGGCGACTCGTATTGGTGGAGCAGTGAATCATCGGTATGCCTTATACGACATGATTCTGATCAAGGATAATCACGTGGATTATGCTGGAGGCATCGAAGCTGCCATTACCAAGGCGAATGACTATCTGAAAGAAACAGGTAAAAACCTGCAAATTGAGATTGAAGTACGAAACCTGAAGGAGCTGGACGAGGTTTTACGCGTAGGTGAAACGCAGTCGCTGCACCGGATTATGTTTGATAACTTTAGTTTTGAGGACATGCGGGAAGCCGTTCGTCGGGTTAATAGAAAATATCCCACGGAAGCTTCCGGTGGCATCAACGAACAAACCATCCACACTTATGCCGAATGCGGCGTAGATTATGTGTCGGTAGGAGCATTAACGCATCAGGTCAAAAGTCTGGACTTAAGCCTGAAAGCCTGGTAACAACGAGAAAAAAGAGTTTACAGTTTTCGGTTTGCAGTTGTCAGTTAATGCGGAGCATACTGTATTAGTAACCAACTGCAAACCGAAAACTGTAAACCGAAAACTAAACGAATTTATGCCTGCTGTATTCCCCATGAGCCCTGAGGAGGAAGTCAATCGAATTGGCTATATCAGTCGCTCTGTTCCAAAGAATGTTGATTTAAAAGCCGAGATCCTTCGGATGAAGAAGGAAAAAAACGCGGTTATTCTGGCTCATTATTACGTTGACGGTGAAATTCAGGATTTAGCCGATTTTGTGGGGGATAGTCTTGGTCTGGCTCAGGCTGCCGAGGAAACTACTGCCGACATGATCGTTTTCTGTGGCGTTCATTTCATGGGTGAAACAGCTAAGATTCTTAACCCGAATAAAAAGGTAGTTATTCCCGATTTCAACGCGGGTTGCTCTCTGGCTGATTCGGCTCCCAAGGAAGATTTCGCCGCCTTTAAAGCTCAACATCCTGATGCTCTGGTGGTGAGTTATATCAATTGCACTGCCGACATTAAGGCGATGACGGATATCATCTGTACATCATCCAATGCTTTAAAAGTTGTTGAATCCATTCCCAAAGATCGGCAGATTATCTTTGCCCCTGACGCGAACCTGGGCCGCTTTGTAGCGAAGAAAACAGGTCGTGACCTAATTCTCTGGGACGGAGCCTGCATCGTGCATATCGATATTTCGCGGGAGAAACTGGCTAAACTCCGGGCCGAACATCCAAATGCGTTATTAGTCGCTCACCCCGAATGTAAAGAAGACATTCTGATGGAAGCTGATTACGTGGGAAGCACCACGGGTCTCTTGGCCTATGTACAAACATCGCTCAATAAAGAGTTTATCGTGGCAACGGAGGCGGGGATTATGCACAAGATGAAAATGGCCAATCCCGACAAGCTGATTATTCCAGCTCCGGCCAATGAAAATAACTTCTGTGCCTGTTCAGAATGTCCTTACATGAAGATGAATACGGTAGAAAAGCTTTATAACTGTATGTATTACGAAATGCCGGAAATTCAGGTTCCTGAAGAAACCCGGGTAAAAGCGTTGAAAGCCGTAAAGGCCATGCTCGAAATCAGTAAATAGTTGGTCTTCGCTGATTTTTAGAAATTTAGCTTCCCGAAAGTTTAAAACTTTCGGGAAGTTTCGTTTTGAGAGGCAGCATAACTAAGAATGGTACAAGTCTTTAAACCATTAACCAGCAACTACCAACCAACAACTGAAATGATCGAAGTGATTCAGGGAGACATTACTAAACTGGAAGTCGATGCCATTGTTAATGCGGCCAATTCTTCCCTACTCGGCGGTGGCGGGGTAGATGGTGCTATTCATCGAGCCGGAGGGTCAGCCATTCTGGAAGAGTGTAGAGTCATCCGAGCGAAACAGGGCGGATGCAAAACAGGTCAGTCGGTTCTGACAACGGCCGGAAAGTTACCCGCCAAGAAAGTAATCCATACGGTTGGCCCTATATGGCAGGGAGGGAAAAACGAAGAAGCTACCCTACTAGCCAACTGTTATACGAATAGTCTGAATTTAGCCGTTGAGAACGGTCTGCGAAGCATTGCCTTTCCGAACATCAGTACCGGAATTTACGGTTATCCCAAAGCTGCCGCTGCGGAAGTGGCCGTTGAAACCGTTCGTAGTTTTATCAAACAACATCCAGACGCTTTTGAGCGAGTGATTTTCGTTTGTTTTGAGGCAGACAATACTGCCCTCTATCAAAAGCTACTGGAAGGGTAATCCTTTATCGACCAATGGCTACCCTTCGTAGAATAGAATCAATAATCTGTAAGCTGGAAATACCATCAGCCTCAGCTTCATAATTCAGAATTACCCGGTGGTTCAGCACATCAGGAGCTATTTCTTTAATGTCTTCAGGTAAAACGTAGTCCCGCTCGTTGAAGTAAGCTAATACTTTTGCTCCTAAATTGAGGGCAATACTAGCCCGAGGGGACGCTCCAAACTGAATGTAGCGGGCTTCATCTTTCAAGCCATATTGTAAGGGTCTACGTGTTGCAAAAACCAGCTCAATAATGTAGTGTTCAAGGGTTTCGGAGATGGCAATCTGATTGATTTCTTTACGAATCGCAAAGATTTCTTCCCGACTTAGAATGGGTTGTACCTCATAGACCGCTTCCATATTCGTCATCCTACGCATGACTTCCAGCTCATCCTGCTTATCCAGATAGTCTACGAATACTTTCATCATAAAACGATCTACCTGAGCTTCGGGAAGGGGATATGTTCCCTCCTGTTCTACTGGGTTTTGCGTTGCCATGACGAAAAAAGGCTTATCCAGGATAAACGTCTGATCTCCAATAGTTACCTGCTTTTCCTGCATGGCTTCCAGTAGAGCCGACTGTACTTTTGCCGGAGCCCGGTTCACCTCATCCGCTAAAATCAAATTCGCAAAAACGGGTCCTTTCCGAACGCGGAAGTCATCCATTTTCCGGTCAAAAATCATCGTTCCGACCAGATCAGCGGGTAATAAATCAGGCGTAAACTGAATTCGGTGAAAATCCAGATCCAGCACTTTCGCTAATGTATTAATCGTTAGTGTCTTTGCTAGTCCCGGCACCCCTTCCAGCAAAATATGGCCTCCGGTGAATAAGCCAATCAGCAGGCGATTGAGCAGACGCTCCTGGCCTACCACGACTTTGCTCATTTCAGCAAACATCTGCTTGATTTTCCGGGCATGTTGCAAATCGGCCATATCGTTATTTTCTTACTTCAGATGAAATGTTATTAAAAGAGTCAAGTTTACAGCCGGGCCATAATCATTCGATCCCGACCCGGTAAATCCTGCCGTAACTCCACGGTAGCGAACCCTGCTTTTTTAAATTCCTCAACCGTTTCCGCCCCCAAAGCCTGATTGATCTCTACGGCACAGAAGCCCCTACTTTTCAAATGGGAAAAAGCGTACTGAGCAATCGCCCGATAGAAGATAAGCGGATCGTCATCTTCTACAAATAAAGCCAGATGAGGCTCATGTTCCAGCACATGGGTTGACATTTCCTGCGATTCTGAAGCTTTTACGTAAGGCGGATTCGAAAGAATAACATTAAAAAGCGAATCGGGTAAAGCTCCTGTCTGCAAGGCGTTACCCTGCTGAAACGCTACGTTAACCTTCAGTCGCTGAGCGTTTTCGCGGGCAATGGTTAAGGCTTCTTCCGAAATATCAAAAGCAGTTACTTGAGCATCGGGGCGTTCAGCAGCCATAGTTAGGGCTATACAACCCGAACCCGTTCCTATATCAAGTAACTTCGGAGTTTGTACGCTTTTCAGTTCCTGCAGGGTCCAGTGAACCAGTTCTTCCGTTTCAGGTCTGGGGATTAATACGCCGGGGGCTACTTTGAAGGTCCGTCCATAAAAATCTCCTTCACCCAGTACGTACTGTACAGGTTCCTGATTTTTCAGACGTTCAAGAATAGATTCCAGATCCGTTACTGGGTGCGTAACGGGCGTATCCATTAATACCTGCGTTCGGGTCAGTCCATACCGAGTCTCCAAAACCAGATAAGCAATGGATTTGGCTTCGTTGGAATCGTAAAGTTCAGAAAGGGGTTGGGTAAGCTGGTGAAAGAGTACCTGGGCGGTCATAGACTATTCCTTCACCTCCTCATAATCAATGTAATCGCCCCCTTTATACCCCTCTTTTTGAGGCGGTGCGTAATCTACATTGATTTTACCTTCGCGGGGACGCGATTGACTGGATCGTTGCTGATCCTGACGAAATTCCCGTTCTACCCGGGAAAACTGTTCTTTCAAAAATAAACGGAACACCCAACGCACAATGCGGGGGAATATGAAACCAATGGCCATGATGACCAAAAAGATCTTGAATATCATTTCGTTAAGTCTAAATTTTTAACGACACCTTAATCACACAACGCCGGAGCATCGGGATTTGTTACAAAGGTAAACAGCATTTCGAGCTGTGAAGCCGTTACGCGGTCTTCTGACAACGAAAGCTCCGGTAATTCCGTTCGGCGAACCCAGCGAACCTGCCCAATGTCGTGTCCATCGGAGCGAATTTCGCCACCAATGACTTCACAACGAATAAAAAATTTATAAACGTACCAGGGCTGTGGTGGATGGGGATGCTGGCGTTTATCCAGGACGGCCAGGAGGCGAATAGGTTTAACGAGTAATCCCGTTTCTTCCTTCGTTTCTTTCACGGCAACTTCTGACGGAGTATATCCTACATCAGCCCAGCCACCTGGTAAGGTCCAGCGGAGGCTGTCAACCTTTTCCTGGACCATCAATACCTCATCCTCTCCCCGGAACACAACCGCCCGGATATCCACTTTAGGCGTAGGGTACTCTCCCGTTCCACTGGCAAATAAAGGAGCAATTTTCTCAATGGGCTCCTCCGTCAACTCATGCAGTAACTGCACACTGATTTCCCGAATTTCTTCATACCGTTCGAGATCATAGGCATGAGGTGAATAGGTTAACCCAGCCTGAGCCAGTGCATTCAGCCTTTTCGCAATTTCAAGTACATGATCCATAAGGTTCAGAAGCAAAACTAGGAGACAAAAATACGCCTTGGATTAAAAGACTTCATGTAAACTTCATAAACAACTTTCGTAATTATGAAGTTAGTTTACTGCCTTTACGTAATTTTTCATTACCTATCTATCTATGACTTTCCGCCCCCACACTGTAAGGATTCTAATTTTTGGTTGCGGATTGCTTCTAATGGCAATAACTAATTCGTTTGCCCAAGTAAAAAAACCTTATTCCATCCATCTTCAGGCCGATGGATTAACCGCTGGAGATCTGCAAACTCCTTTCTGGTTAAGAGCTAACGAGTTTGGGTTAATTCCACTGAAAGGCCCTGCTGCTCTGTTTCGGGCTGGGGCTTCGCTGGACTTTATTACTCCTCTTCCTGATTCCATCAAAGCGAATCGCCGCAAACTTGACTGGGGTTTAGGCGTGGAAGGAGTTCAGGTAACCGGGTCACAGAAAGCTTTTTTCTTACCCGAAGCTTACGCCAAATTACGCTACGGAAAAGTAGAGCTTTGGGGCGGTCGCCGGAAGGAATTCATTGGGATTACCGATACTACCCTTACTTCCGGGTCTATTGTCTGGTCCAATAATGCCTTACCCATTCCTAAAATTCAGATCGGTACAGCCGGTTTCATTCCTCTAAAATTCCTGAACAACTTCGTTGCATTAAAAGGAAGTTTTGCTCACGGCTGGTTTGATGTTCCTTATATACAGGGAGCTTACCTGCATTACAAATCTCTGCATGGCCGTTTCGGTAAACCCGACGGCAAGGTTGCCTTTTACTTCGGTATTAATCATATGGTCCAATGGGGTGGTCATGCTGACTATCTAAAAAATTCTCCCGTAGCCGTTAACGGACATCTAACTACAGCTCCAAAGGATTTTTTATGGGGAATATTATTGGGACAACTTTCCAGAGAGCGAGAAAATGACCGGTTTACTGGCTTTGACGGAGAAAATCGGGTCGGTAACCATTTGGGCAATTATGATATTGCCTTAACCGTAAAGGGCGATCACCAGTCTTTATTATTCTATCACCAGCACATTTTCGAAGATCTTTCTGGCTTATTATTCCTCAATCATTTTGACGGATTGTACGGTTTGAGCTGGACGCTCCCGAATGCATTTACGAAATCATCCGGTCTTAATAAGTTACTCTTTGAATTTCTTACCACTAATGATCAGGCTGGATCTGTCTTTGATATTACGGCCCGTTATCAGGGAGGCGATAATTATTTCAACCATTCTCAATACGTTCAGGGTTGGTCTTATTACAACAAAGCCATCGGAACGCCCTTATTACCTGTTCATCAGGAGCTTGATCACGAAAATTTACCGCATACTGAAAATAATTTCCCCATCAACCGGGTTACTGGATTCCATCTTGCAGGAGATGGATTAGTATTGGGGAAAATTCACCTCCAAGCTCGATTTACCTATACACTCAACCGCGGTACCTTTAGTTTTCCATTTCCATCTGATGTTAAGCAGTTTTCTTCACTCCTTAACATAAAAACTAGTCCAAAATGGCTACACGGGTTCTCTGTGGGTGGCAAAGTTGCTTATGATTCAGGAGAGTTGTACCGTTCCCGCTTTGGGGCATTCTTGTCTTTGTCCAAAACCTGGAGAAATGATAAGTAAGAAATAAATTACTCATTTTAGACTTAAAGTCTGGTAAAATCCGCTGGTAAGATTTTTTATATAGAGATTTGGTAATTTTTTAATCCCTGACTTTCTATATAATGGTTGGCTAGGATGTGTGAATTATTTGTAAACTATTTGTTTTCAATAGCTTACTACCACTGAAAAAATTCACAAAAATATATTTTGTTTTTTTTTTAAACTCCCAATCCAACCTTAAACATATTACGTACATCTTCGTACCCAATCATTGACAAATGTCAATTTTTATAATTTCAGTATCAGTAAAAGAAGTACAGTAGTTTTATTTAGTAGGTACAATTACTATTAACCCAATTAGTACATCGATTCATAATTACTAATCCTTTTTCAATAAAATCTATGACAAGTTCATCCAACAAGTCTACCTCGCTACCAGGTACGACTTCGGAAAGCAAAGCGTCCTTAGGCCGCCGCACCTTCCTTAAATCTGCCAGCTTAGCTTCTCTTTCTGCTGCTGCCATTTATGCCTCATCGTGTACTGATCACAATGGTAATCCCATTCCTGACGGTACGGTTGATTTAGGAGCAGGTGATGTAGGTATTCTTAACTATGCCTATGCACTTGAGCAATTAGAAGCCGCTTTTTACACCCAAATCGTAGCTACGCCTTATTCCGGTATCTCTTCACAGGAGCTGGCGATCATGACTGACCTTAAAAATCATGAAGTAGCACACCGCGATTTCTTTAAAACAGCGATTTCTTCTGCCGCTCCTAGTATGGTTATTCCATCACTGGAAGTTAATTTCTCAGCCATTGACTTTACGAGTCGTGCAAGCGTTTTAGCAACGGCAAAAGCTTTTGAAAACCTGGGTGTTGCAGCATACAACGGAGCTGGTAAATTTTTACAAACACCTATTTATTTGCTTTTAGCTGGTAAAATCGTTTCGGTGGAAGCTCGTCACGCAGCCATCATCGGTACTTTACTGGAAGGTTTCAATGGTCAGTTTACGGGAGGCCAAGTTGATGCCAACGGTTTAGATAAAGCAATGACCTTTGCGGAGGTATTGCCTGTCGCTCAAACGTTTATCAAAACCAAAATTTCTGGTGCTAACTTACCTAAATAACTAACCCTACTTGCTGTTATGAACTTATTTGAACTCTTCGCAAAAATCGGTGAACTTGATCCTGAATCAGGAGAACGTTTATCTTTCTATAATCGCCGTCATATCCTGAGAAATGGAGCTAAAGCTACTGCTTTGGCGGCATTACCTACTCTTTTCAGCTCAGTTGTTAACAAAGCTTACGGAGCTGATTTACCCGCTCAAACTCGCGGTGTTCTGGAATTCGCTCTGACTTTAGAATACCTTGAAGCAGATTATTATCAAAAAGGTGTTCAGAGTGGTATCATTCCTCAAAATAACTATGAGATATTTGATACCATCAGCAAACACGAAACAGCACACGTTCGTCTGCTAGAAGGTGCGTTAGGATTAGCTCCTGATGCCAAAAAACCTAAATTTACTTACGCTGCTTATCCTGACGTATTCACGAATTACCAAACGTTCCTCACAGTATCTCAGTCTTTTGAAGATTTAGGCGTACGTGCATATAAGAACGAAGCTGGTAACCTTATGGAATCTCCTGCTTTACTTCAGGTAGCTCTTCAAATCCACGCGGTAGAAGCTCGCCACGCAGCAGTAGTTCGTAGTCTTCGTGGTCAAAAAGGCTGGATTGTTGGTAATGGTATGGAAAATGGCATGGCACCAGCAGTACCTGCTATTTATGAAGGTGAATTAAACACTGTACAAGGTGGTGTGGAATTAGTAGGAGCAATTGCCGGACAATCTAAAGACGCGTTAAGCGAAGCTTTTGACGAACCACTGGGTAAAGATCAGGTTCTGAACATTGCTAAATTATTTCTTGCTTAATACAACAGTAACTAGATAATAAAAAAGGGGCTTGAAAGCCCCTTTTTTATTTGTCATCCAAAAGAAAAAGGAAGGTTTAAAACCTTCCTTTTTCTTTACCCTATTATTTTCAGATTTTACCAGGTTGTCGTGGTAGTCACTGTTTCAGTTAACACAGGTGTTGCCAGGAAGTCCAGCAAGTCCTGATTTAGACGAGGCCATTCAGTATAGAAAAATCCGTGAGGAGCTCCTTCATAAGCAATCAGCTGAGCGTTAGAAATATTTTCCGCCAGTAGTTTACCAGAAATATCAAAGGGCACTACCTGATCGTTCGTGCCATGAATGATCAACGTAGGAACATTAATCAGGGGCAAATCGCTCCGAAGGTCGGCTTGGCTGAAGGTAAGAATATTTTCTACTGTAGCTTTCGGTGAAGCTTCCATAGCCAGACTATGGAACCAGTCAGCCAGTTTATTACTCACTGGATTGTTGAGAAGGCTAACGCCGAAGAATTGTTTCGAGAAATCCTCTATGAAAGCAGCCCGATCCTGAAGTGAGTTTTCGATCATTTCATCGAATGTACTTTTATCAACACCGTCTGGAAAATCTTCTGTTTTTAACAAGTGAGGAGCCGCTGCTCCTAACAATACTAATTTAGAAACTCGTTTTCCCTGATGACGAGCCATGTAATGAATTGCTTCAGCACCTCCCTGAGAGAAGCCTACCAGCGTTACATCGTACAGATCTAAAGCTTCCAGAACAGCAGCTAAATCATCCGCTAACGTATCGTAATCGTACCCTTGCCAAGGTTTGTCAGATAAACCAAAACCCCGACGATCTATCATAATGCAGCGATAGTGATTCGCAATCTGGTTAACCTGATATTCAAACATTTTGTGATTTAAGGGCCAGCCGTGAAGAAACACGACGGGTTGTCCTTGTCCCCAGTCTTCTACAAAGACCTGAGTGCCGGGAGTGGTTTCAATATATGCCATACAAAGGTGAGTTGGGACCAAACAGATGGTCAATGATCATAATTAGCCGTATTATCAAAAAATGCGTTCCTATCTACCTAAAAACCAGTCTCTCTAAAGTTGATGCACAGAATCCCCAGTGTTCAGATTATCAGCTAATAACTGGGGAAAGTATTAGCACAATTTACGTAAGTATTAACAAAAAAAGCCCCGCTTCAGTAGAAGCGGGGCTGGCAATAAAACGGAGTTATTTATCGACTCAGATATAAGTTACGCTCGGCGTAAATCTTCTGAAAAACTTCGTCCGTCAGATCATCAATGAAGTAAATAGCTTCTCCCGTTGACTTCATCTCTGGCCCGAGTTCTTTATTTACTCCAGGGAATTTGTTAAACGAGAATACGGGGATTTTAATCGCATATCCGTTTTTCACGGGATTAAAATTGAAATCCGTTACTTTCTTCTCGCCCAGCATCACTTTCGTAGCGTAATTTACATAAGGCTCCTGGTAGGCTTTACAGATGAAAGGTACCGTACGAGACGCCCGTGGGTTAGCCTCGATGATGTATACTTTTTCATCCTTGATAGCAAACTGAATGTTCAGTAAGCCTTTGGTTTTTAAAGCAACCGCGATCTTCTTCGTGTATTCCTCAATTTGCTTGAGCACGTTTTCGCTCAAATCAAAGGTTGGTAATACCGCATGAGAATCTCCTGAGTGAATACCTGCGGGCTCGATATGCTCCATAATTCCGATGATGTATACATTTTCACCGTCACAGATGGAATCGGATTCCGCTTCGATAGCGTTTTCGAGGAAGTGATCCAAAAGGATTTTATTACCTGGAATGTCACGAAGCGTATTCACCACGTGTTGTTCCAGCTCTTCTTCGTTGATCACAATCTTCATCGACTGTCCACCTAACACGTAGCTGGGACGTACCAGCAGCGGATACCCCAAATTACGGGCTACTTCTACTGCCTGGTCTGCCGATTCAACCGTATCGAATAAAGGATAAGGAACATCCAGCTCACGCAGCAGACTTGAGAAAGCTCCGCGATCTTCGGCTAAATCCAGAGCTTCGAAGCTCGTACCGATGATTTTGATGCCGTATTTCGAAAGTTTTTCAGCCAGCTTCAGAGCCGTCTGTCCCCCCAACTGAACGATTACCCCTTCAGGTTTTTCGTGCTGGATGATATCGTATACGTGCTCCCAGAACACAGGTTCGAAGTATAATTTATCAGCGATGTCAGGATCCGTCGATACCGTTTCAGGGTTCGAGTTAATCATGATCGTTTCGTATCCTGCTTCTTTCGCCGCTAACACACCATGCACGCAGGAGTAATCGAATTCGATACCCTGACCAATCCGGTTGGGACCTGAACCCAGAATTACTACTTTTTTCTTGTCTGAAACAACCGATTCGTTGTCTTCCGACTGTGCACCGCTCGCAAAGGTTGAGTAGAAGTAAGGTGTTTTTGCTTCAAACTCAGCGGCACAGGTATCTACACATTTGTAAACCCGTTTGATACCCAGCTCATTGCGTTTCTCGTACACCTGACTTTCCAGACAGTCGATCATGTGAGCAATCTGACGGTCAGCGAAGCCTTTTACTTTTGCTTCTTCCAGTAAATCCTTCGAAATGGTATCGAGTGTATGTTTCTCGATTTCCTTTTCCAGACGAACCAGATCCTCTACTTGATATAGGAACCAGCGGTCGATTTTAGTCAACTGCTGAATTTTCTTAAAGGAAATTCCTAAACGGAAGGCATCGTAGATGTGGAATAAGCGATTCCAGGATGGATTAGCCAATGAGTGCAAAATAGCATCCTGATCCGTCAGTTCCTTCCCATCAGCTCCCATGCCATTACGCTTGATTTCGAGCGATTGACACGCTTTCTGAAGAGCTTCCTGGAAGTTGCGGCCAATACCCATGGCTTCCCCTACCGACTTCATCTGAAGACCCAGACGACGATCTGAACCTTTGAATTTATCGAAGTTCCAGCGGGGTACTTTAACGATCACGTAGTCAATGGCAGGCTCGAAGAACGCTGATGTACTGCCTGTAACGGGGTTGATCAGTTCGTGCAAACGATAACCAATGGCCATTTTCGCGGCAATCTTCGCGATAGGATAACCCGTCGCTTTTGAAGCCAGAGCCGACGAACGTGATACACGTGGGTTAATCTCGATGGCGATGATGGCATCATTTTCGGGGTTAACCGAGAACTGAACGTTACATCCACCCGCAAACTTCCCGATGCCATCCATCATCATGATGGCCATATCACGCATTTTCTGATACAGAGTATCGGGCAGCGTCATAGCAGGAGCCACTGTCACGGAATCGCCCGTGTGAACCCCCATTGGGTCAAAGTTCTCAATCGAGCAAACAATGATGAAGTTACCATCACCATCACGGAGTAACTCCAGCTCGTATTCTTTCCAACCCAAGATCGATTGTTCGATCAGCACTTCATGCGTTGGCGAAGCATGTAAGCCCCGATTCAGCATTTCATCAAACTCCTTGGGGTCATTTACGAAACCACCGCCCGTACCACCAAGGGTAAATGAAGGACGGATTACCAGCGGGAAACCAACTTCCTGGGCAATTTCCTTACCTTCCAGGAAAGAGCGGGCGGTACGTCCTTTACAAACGCCCACGCCCAATTCCAGCATTTTCAGTCGGAATTTCTCGCGGTCTTCGGTCGTCTCAATGGCGGCAATATCAACCCCAATGATTTCCACCCCGTACTTCTTCCAGATACCGGCCTTATCACAGTCGATAGCTAAATTTAACGCCGTCTGGCCTCCCATTGTCGGCAAAACGGCGTCAACCTTGTGTTTTTCAAGAATCTCAATGATGGACTTTCGCTCCAACGGCTTTAAGTACACATGATCGGCACTGATGGGGTCCGTCATGATGGTAGCGGGATTGGAGTTGATCAGAATGACCTCGATGCCCTCTTCTTTGAGTGAGCGGGCTGCCTGAGAGCCAGAGTAGTCGAACTCGCAAGCCTGACCGATGATAATGGGACCAGAACCAATGATCAGGACGGATTTGATGTCGGGATTTTTGGGCATTTTTTCAGGTATCTGTTAACAGGCCTTCTTCCGTGAAATTCGCTGGTTTTCAACGTTGAGTTCACAACAAAGGACTAAGTAACGATCAACATCCCGGAAGTGGCCGGGCAAAATTCGTGCAAAATTAGGGGTTTGACATATATGGAGTATACTTTAAGTAAAAATTTAATGCAATCACCCTCCTTTCGGCTCTAGGCTAAGACCACAGGGTGAGGTATCAGAGCCGCCAGCTCTTGTTCGGCAAACCCATACTCATCTAGTAACTTTTGATAGGACTGCATTTCTGCTCTTTCGTATAAATCGGCGTTATTCTGCGTACTTAAACCTGAATTTTCTTCTCCTTCTATACCCGTCCAGACGTGCGTCGCGTATGGATCAATCGGAATATTTTTAAATGTTAATCCCTGGTTATTTAGAAAACTAAACCATTTCGTTGCAATGTCTAAATCCATTTGGCCAAAAATGAGCTTTTTTACATAGGGCTTCACCTGAGTCAGGTCAATTAAGGCCGCCCATTCATTCAGACGACATTCCGGTAAAGGCCACGCAGTAGAGGAGCTTATAAAATGCGAATAGACTTCTTTTCGAGGAGCATAAAATTTTTCACTAAGCTCCATTAATTCCGTCCAGTCTGGTTGGTACTTATGATAGGTATCAGCTGTACATTTTTTAGCATACGAAGCCGGACAATTCCAGCATTGTCCAATTGGACCAACACCTGCAAAATGTCCTGATTCTATTTGGGTTAAATACTCTCCTAAAATATCTTCGTGAAAGAGCATATCATTATGCATCGTGAATAGATAATGATTTTTACTCTTTTCAAACGCATATTGATACCTAATAGATCGACGGTAAGGGGTAAACCAGTGCAGGGACTTTCGGCTGGCCTTAAGCCCCATGTAAAACCTTGATTTAACATGAACAATGCGATCTTTATAATGCCTGATTAAATAAGAAAAATCAGCGTGATTAGGCTGAACCTTTTCTTCAATTAGGTATATTTTACCAATCCACTTACCAGAATATTTAAGTAATGAACTAATCGCAACTCCAGTCATTAAGGGTTTTCCATATACTTGGATAACGATATCTACTGATTTTAAAGCAGGCATGATATAAGGACATAAGGGGAAAAATCTTCTTTACAAAGATTAAAAAACCTCTTTAATTATCTGATCCATTCATAATAATTTTATTTCTATTTTGTTCCATAAACAGTGTTAAAATCACTTGTTATTGAATCCGTAATAAGTGTCTATGGAAATTTATTATTAAATATAATTTCAGGCAAGTGTTCCGGATTCCCTTACAGAATGCTTTATTTTGATGCAAGTCCCACTAATCTATTGCGTATGAAACATTCTTTTTCTTCTTTTTTCAGACTTGCTGTTATTCTAATCCTTCCATTACTTATAGCCAGTTGTGATGATTTTAATTTCTTGACTTCCAAAAAACCTAGTTCGGGTCACATTAGTGGAGGTTCGGGCGGGGCGGAAGGCGTGCCTCATCCGCCTGTTGTTAAGCCTGCCTCCATGGTATATTTGTCGTCCAACAGGCTTAGAGTGGGTTTCAACATGTTGTACGGCGGAGCGATTACGCACCTCTCCGGAGACGGTCCCAACCTCATTAACAATTACGATTTAGGTCGCCAGTTGCAATATGCCTATTACTCGTTTCCAGTGGACGGGTATCTTCCCAACGGAAACGTACCCCATCCTGCCTGGACCGCCATTGGCTGGGATCCTATTCAGGCTGGTGATGTATACGGAAATGGTTCGCAGGTAGTCGAGCAGCGGCAAAATGGGAATGAACTTTATTTCAAGGCGATTCCCAAGCAATGGGGTTATAACAATGTTCCCTGCGACTGTTACGTGGAAACGTATGCAAAGCTGACCGACAACGTACTGGAATTACGCCATGTTCTGCAAAATAACCGCACCGATTCTTTCACCCCCCTGGCCCGGGGACAAGAGCTGGAGGTAGGCTATTATACCCCTCAATTCAATGGCTTTAAAACGTATTGGGGAGATAAACCTTTCAGTAATGATGCCATCACTGAATTTGATTTAATGAATTCGCCCGTTGGCGTTCCTGATTCCTATGGAGTAAAAATTGTAGAAGCCTATACGCCCGAATCCTGGACCTTTCTTCACGGGGATAACGGACAAGGGGTAGGCTTATTCGTGCCCACCTCTCATATGTTTGCTTCGCGGTTTGTAGGCAGAACCAAAAATGGTGGCGAGTTTGACTATAATACCTCTATTTCGGGAGGCAATACGACGGCGGTTCTTGATAAAAACATTCGTTATGAAAGTAAGGCAGCCATCATTTTAGGCAATGTCAATGAGGTTCGTAAATACGCTTATGATCATAAGAGTGAGCTTATTCAGCCCGACTTTGATTTCTCTACTGATCGGCAACACTGGACGTTCTATGAAACCGTTGACGACGGCGGCGTTCCTTTCAAAGGTGAATGGTCAATAAATCTCGATAAACATATTACTAATCTCTGGGGCCCACTAATAAGCTGGAGAGCAGCGGATGTTCCGAAGCTATACTTCAGAATTGCTTATAAAGGCAGCGGAACAAAAATGAATATTTTCTGGGACGTAGCTCAGGCCAATGGATTGCAACACGATTCATATTCTCAAAACGTCAACCTGATTAATGATGGACAGTATCATACCTACGAAGTAGATCTGTCACAGAACTCAGGATGGAAAGGACTTATCAAAAGAATTTCAATCACGCCAACCGTAGAATACAAAGTAGAAGCCGGCCAGTTTATGAAGATAAAATACATCTCAAAAACTAAGAAAGAATAATAAAAAAGGAAGCCTGATCAAAGGCTTCCTTTTTTATTCCATTAACGCAATAAATTTTTCAAAATCTCAATTTCAATAGCCGGTGAAGAACGTTCATATAATATAGAATAAACAGCATTGACGATAGGCATGTCTACTTCGTACTGTCGATTGATTTCATAAATGGATTTAACGGCATAATACCCTTCGGCAACCATGTTCATTTCCATCTGAGCTGAAGTAACGCTATATCCCCTTCCAATCATGCTGCCAAAGGTTCGGTTTCGGCTGAATTGCGAATAGGATGTTACTAATAAATCGCCTAGATACGCCGATCCCATCAGATCCCGGTAATAAGGATAGATGACATCCAGAAATCGCTTGATTTCCTGCATCGCATTCGAAACCAGTACGGCCTGAAAATTATCTCCGTAGCCAATACCGTGGCAAATACCGCAGGCCAGAGCGATAATGTTCTTCATGACCGCACAATATTCCACACCGTATAAATCCGTAAGGGGCTGGGTGCTTACAAACCGGCAGGTCATTAAATCGGCAAAGGCCGTTGCCCGCTGAATATCGGGGGAGGCAATGGTTAAATACGACTGTTTCTCTAAAGCGACCTCTTCAGCGTGGCAGGGACCGGCAATAACACAGAACTGATCCTGCGAAACGCCATAGTTTTTTTCAAGCCAGTCAGTTACCAGTAAATTTTCACCGGGAACCATGCCTTTGATGGCTGATACAATCGTTTTACCCGCAAAATCTTCCGGCTTTAATTCGGAGAGAGCTTCCGTGATAAAGGCTGCTGGGACCGCCAGAATAACAACCTGACTTCCCTTAATGGCTTCATGAAGACGCGTAAAAGGCTTTACACGTTTGGGGTGCAATACCACACCGCTTAAATAGCGGGGATTGCTGTGAAATTTACGAATATGCTCGGCATCTTTCCGGTTTCTTAACCACCAACGGATCTTCACCTCGTTTTCTGAAAGGATGCGGATAATGGCCGTCGCCCAGCTACCTCCACCAATAACCGTGATGGTGGTAGTATTTTTATGTGCTTCGTTCAATGCGACTATCAAAAAATGTTCAATGTCAGACGTTAAGGAATCGGAATAAATCTATTTGAACAATCAAATAGACTGAAAATTTCAGACTTTTCTTTTCCCCGGACTTACCATAACTAACGCTAACAACACGACAGGTTTACTATTTCAGGTCGGTGAAAATACAGCATCTCCTTTAAAACACGCCCATTCGTAGACAAAAACGTAGAATACTTTCTAATTTCTAACTTATTTTCAATCTAACTATCGAACAAAACCCCGTTACATTCGTTTGGCAATCATCGAAAAAAACCCTTATTTTGCGGTCCTAATAAAATGGTCGTATGGCTTTAGTTAACAAAATCAGAGAACGTTCAGGAATTGCAATTACCATTATTGCCATCTCCCTCATCTTATTCATTGTGGGCGGTGACCTCCTCGGATCACGGGGACTTTTTGGAGGGAAGACTCAGAAAGTAGGTGAAATTGCCGGAAATAGCATTCTGGCCCAGGATTTCCAGAAAAAATTAGACCAGGCTCGTATGGAATACGAAGCTCAGTCTGGTCAATCCGCGAACGATCAGGTGATCGCACAGCTTCGCGAAAAGGTTTGGAATGATCTGTTAATTGATTATGCGTATCAAAAAGAATTTGATGCCTTAGGACTTACGCTTTCCGAAACGGAAAAGCAAGATATGTTCTTTGGTAAATATATTGATCCAGCCGTACGTCAAAGCTTTACGGATCCGCAAACGGGAATCTTCGACATTAATCGGGTAAAGCAACAACGTCAGCAAATCATGCAAATGCCCGCTGGCTCGATTCAGCAATTAGGCTGGCAGGCTTTCGTTCGTGACATTCAGCGTCAACACCTGATGACTCGTTACGTTAACCTGATCCGTATGTCGAGCTACGTAACTTCAGCGGAAGCGAAGAAAGATTACGAAGCCCAAACAGCTAAAGTGGATGCGAAGTATTTATACGTTCCTTTCTATTCCATGGCAGATTCAACCATCAAGGTGACGGATTCAGAATTGAAAGATTACCTGAACGCTCACAAAGATGAGTATCAGGGTGCGAATACTCGTAGTATGGATTACGTTGCTTTCGGCGTCGTTCCTTCGAAATCAGACAGCTTAGCTCTGAAAAATACATTAACGCAATTAGCGAAAGATCTGGCGAAAGCTCCTAATGATTCATCCTTCGCTCGGATGAACTCTGATGTACCTCATCCGCTGTACTGGAGTCTGCGTGACATGGATGATCAGTTGAAAGAAGCCGTAAAGGATTTCTTCCCTGGTCAGATTGCCGGCCCTTTCCGTACCGACAACACCTATACCATTTACAAATATACGGGTATGAAGCGTGATTCGCTTTATACGGTTAAAGCCAGTCACATCCTGATTCGTCCTACGAATGAGTCTGACTCTGCTAAAGCTTCAGCCCGTGTTCGTGCGGATAATATCCTGAAAGAACTGAAAGGCGGAGCTGATTTTGCAGCCATGGCCGCTCAGTATGGTACGGACGGTACCGCTCAGCGTGGTGGTGACCTGGGTTACTTCCAGAACAATGGTTCGATGGTGAAACCTTTCGAAACGGCTGTATTCGCTTATAATGGCACGGGTCTGTTACCAAGTCTGGTTGAAACGGATTTCGGTTTCCATATCATTAAGGTTACTGAACCCAAGAATAACCTTCAGTACCGCGTAGTGGCGGTTTCGAAACAACTCGGACCCAGCCAGGCTACTCGTGACGAAGTATACCGCAAAGCTGATGAATTCGCTGCTGCAAATAAAACGCTGGAGCAAATGGAAGCCGCTACCAAGAAAGATAAGTCTATCGTTCTGCTGAAAGCCAACCGTATTCCTGAAGGTTCTACCAACCTGAACATGATGCAAAACGCTCAGCCTGTCATCCGTTGGGCCTTTGAAGATAAAACTGATGTAGGTGATGTTTCTCAGGTATTCGAAGTAAACGATGCCTATATCGTAGCTGCTTTGACGGGTAAAACTTCTGAAGACGAGGTGAAAGTAGACGACTTCCGCGATGAGTTAACGGCGAAAGTACGTAACCAGAAAAAAGGTGAAGATATCCTGAAAAAACTGAGCGGATTAGCGGGTGCTGGTAGTTTGGAGCAGGTTGCTCAGAAATACGGTGCCGGTGCTTTAGTTGAAACGGCAAACGATCTGACACTAAACAGTGGATTGCTGAACTCAGCTGGTGCTGATCCTACCGCTTTAGGTAAAGCTTTCGGCATGAAAGCCGGTCAGAAATCACAACCTTTCAAAGGCGAAAGCGGTGTTTTCATCATGGAAACGCTGAAGAAAACTGAAGCTCCTGCAATTGCTGATTACAGCCAGTATAAAAACTCAGCTTTACAAACTGAATTACAACGTTCAGGTTATTTCGTGAACGAAGCCGTTCGCGAAAAAGCGAAGGTGAAAGATTATCGGGCTAAATATTTTTAATCTCCAAAAGAGATGAAAGCACTGAAAACCTGGCTTCGGTCAGGTTTTCGCTTTTTACAGCCTTGCTTACTACTTTTGTATCTCTAATCACTAATGACGAAAGGCTGTTTAGCCCAACGTCCAATCCGTTATGACACAAGACAAGTTGAAAGACTTGAAGGCCAGCATAGAGGCCTTGAGGGGGTATCTTTGACTACGATGGGAAAAAGTACCAAATAGAAGAATTAGAACAAAAGACGCTCGACCCGGAATTCTGGAATGAACGTGAACGGGCGGAAAAAATTCTACGGGAAATTCGGGGATTGAAGTTCTGGACGGATGGTTTCGATCAGCTCAATCAACATCTGGGTGATACCGAAACCATGATGGAATTTCAGGAGTTAGGCGAAGCTTCCGAAGCTGATGTAGATGCGGAAGCAGCGAAACTGGAAGCGAAACTGGCTGAAGTAGAATTCCGAAAAATGATGTCGGATGAGGGCGATAACATGGATGCCGTTCTGGAGATTAATGCCGGAGCGGGTGGAACCGAATCGCAGGATTGGGCCAATATGCTACTACGAATGTACACCATGTGGGCTCAGAAGAATAACTTCAAGATCAACGTGGTTAACGTGGCCGATGGCGACGTAGCGGGCGTAAAGTCAGCTACCATTGAAATTCTTGGGGAATATGCTTACGGTAACCTGAAAGCTGAAATTGGCGTACATCGTTTGGTTCGGATCTCACCGTTTGACTCCAATGCCCGTCGCCATACTTCTTTCGCTTCGGTTTTTGCCTATCCACTGGTGGATGATACGATTGAGATTGAAATTAACCCCGCTGATATTGATTGGGATACGTTCCGAAGCGGTGGTGCTGGTGGACAAAATGTGAATAAGGTTGAAACGGCCGTTCGTTTGAAACACAAACCTTCGGGTATTATCATCGAATGTCAGCAGGAACGCAGCCAGCTTCAAAATAAAGAAGTGGCGATGCGATTACTGAAATCTCGTTTGTACCAAATGGAACTGGAAAAGCGTTTGGCTGCCAAAGCCGAGCTGGACGCAACCAAGCGGAAGATCGAATGGGGCAGTCAGATTCGCAGTTACGTACTTGATGATCGCCGCGTGAAAGATCACCGCACGAATCATCAGACTTCTAACACGGACGCAGTGCTGGATGGGGAAATCAATGACTTCATCAAAGCTTACTTGATGTCAGATGTTAGCGAAGAGCAAAGCTAAACTCAGCCTATGTGATATAAAAGGGACAAAGCCAGTTGGTTTTTGTCCCTTTTCATTTATGACTCGTTTGAATACCTACTCTACTTCTGGCTCTACCGCCGCTGTTTCATCCGTAACCCTAACTAATTTTTTGCGTACCACCGGCCCCGGACGACGAGCCGGATTTGCTGTGGTTCTTTTTTGAACAGGCTTATTACTTTCTTCTTTTTTACCGCTTTTCTTTCTTCTGCCCCACCAGATCAGAAAGCCAGTAACGGGTAAGCTGGCTGAAATCAAACTGGCTAGAAAAGCCAGAATTTTTGTAGGTAAACCCATCACAGCACCCACGTGCAAATCATAATTCATCCGACGCAGCTTATCGCCCGCGGCAGCGTCTTCATATTTCCCACTAAAAGGTCCTTTTGATTGTATGGGCTTCAGCGTAAACTGATCGTAAGTATAGACGTCCGTTTTATAGAAAGTGCCCGGTTTAAGATATATCGTTACGTTAATTACATCTTTCGGCGTTTGGGGCAGGTTTATAAACATGGCCTTCCGGGCTTTTCCCTGACCTGTCAGGTGTAACCATACTTTATCTACATTGGTGCTGGTAACTGGAAGATTTTGAGTCGTATCAGACACGGCCCTATTACGTTCAACTGATAAAATGTGACCGCCCGTGGTTACCCAGTATAAGCCTTTACTAAACCATTGGAAACTGTACACCAAGCCAGTCAGTGAAATAATAAGCAGAAAAAACGTACTGTAAAAACCCCAGACGTTATGAAGATCATAATTCACGCGTTTGAAGGTTCCGTCCCATTTTACTTTGAAGCTCTTGTCCCGATTAGCCTTATTCCACTTTTTAGGCCACCAGAGAATCATTCCGCTAATTAATAGGATAACAAAAATCAGGACAGCTACACCAACAATAGGCCGGCCCATGTCATAAGGCATCCACAAAGCCCGGTGACCATTCAGTATAAAACGGAAAAAGTCAAAGTCTCCTTCTCCTTCCCCACGAGCAATGGATTTCACCTTCAATACCTCGCCTGTGTAAGGGTTTATGTATACCGAAGTGAACTTACTACCCCGCTTTTTACGATCAAACTGGCCAACTACCGCAGCTTCGTTCGGCTTCGTATAAGTTAGCGAAGTAGCCTTTTTCCCTTCTAGTTTTTTCTCAGCAATAGCTATCAATTGCGAAGGAACCAGATATGAGTTAGGTTGTTCTTTTACAAAACGCCAGCTTTCGGTCATCGCACGGATTTCTTCCTGAAAGACGTAAATACAGCCCGTAATACTGACGATACATACAATGATCCCCGAGGCCAGGCCCAGCCAGAGGTGAATTTGTCCAATGGCTTTCTTAAAAGTCATGGCTATTTAAATCGATGGTTTCAGTCGTTGTGAGGAAAATCTATTACTCAGGAGCGGTGTCAGAAAAGCAATGTACAGGGATCATTAAATAAAAAATCAGCTCATCATTCCGTAGATTAATGAGCTGATTTTTTGCCTAATAACTAGTAAGAAAGAGCTTTGATCGAAGAGATTTTACCCCCTTCTACCTTCAGACCACGCGTACCTTTAGCGGTTGTAGCATCAATCTGATATACATAACTAGAACCGTCCGTGAAGGTAATACCTACATAACCTTTGCCATCTTTAGCGGAATAGTTACTGTTCGTAATACCCGTAATGGTGCTTTCTTCGGGCATATCGCTTACCCATTTGAAGGTTTGATTATGCACGTTGACGATACCAATACGTTTGCCAACAGCATAAGCACCTTTGGCAGAAACCGGATTCATTAAAACTACCAGGTTACCGTTACCTACATACAGGTGTGAAGTAACATGATAACCACCGGAAGCCTGTTCTACGTTAAAGAGGTATGACTTATCAAATTCGGAAGTACCTGCTTTAATACGCACATAAGCCGAAGGTTTTTTGGAAGTTGCCTGACCACTTGTCGTAGCGATACCACCTGAGAAACCATAAATATCACCGCTTTCGTCAACGGCCAGACCGTCTTCGAAGTAACGTCCAATGTAGCTGATGCGGTTATCTTTAATTACTTTCTCTACTTTCAAGTCTGGATAAGAAAGTACCGCTACCCAGGCACTATCAGGATAACTGGTTCCGAAAACGTCCGGCGAAACGCCTTTGATGCTCATGTATGGAGCAAAAACTTTATTACCTACCTGCGTAGCCCAGGTAAAGTGAGCTCGCTCGCCATTACCCGCCAGTTTTACAATATTGACCTGAGCCTCGCCTACCACTTTAGACTGCTCGGCATTGATCCGGTAGAAAGAAGCACTTTCATTACCACTACGGGGGATTTTGATGGTTAAGATGTCGTCGCCTACGGGAGCGAAGGCCTGTACCGTTTCAGCCTGGAAATCAGAAACCTTTGATAAAGATCCCGTGGCATCCAGATTATAAGTTGTTACAGCACCAGGGTTATTTTGACCGTACAGCAAACTGAAGAATCGGTTTTTATGCGTCATATAATACCGATACGTTCCATCCTGCTCTTTGCCATTACCTAAAGTAGTAATGGTTCCAGAGGTCAGATTGTCGGAAGTAAGTAGATAATCGGCAATGCCCGTTGTACCTACAGGAAGGGCCGAAATTACATACTTCGTTTTTCCGGTAGTTCCACCATTACCATTGTCTGGCGTGTTAGGATCAGAAGCTTTATCGCAAGAGGCAAGAGTTAAGCCAAGACCTGTGGCAAGTAGCCAGGCCTGAGTGAAGTTTTTCATGAAGAATGAGAATTAAGATTGATTATTTTTTGCTTACGTAATAGCGGAGTTTGAGGTAAATCCCGCGTCCGGGTTTTTGGAGGCTGAAGTTGTCGTAAAGCCGGGAGTCCAGTAAGTTTTTACACTCCAGACCAATATTGTATTTACCGTCGCTTAGTGTGTAGACAGCATTTATATCGTGGGATAGCTGCATAGGAATACCATATTTGCCCTCCGATCTGCTACCTAAGCTTGGCCAGTATAAGTAATAGGCGTGTACATAAAGCATGTTATAACCAATGCTCAGAACATTACCGGGTTTGCCGATATTTTTCAGGAAAACTGAAGCATCAAAATTTCCAAAAAGAAAGGGCATATTCGGAATTCTATCCCGGTAAATCGGACTTTCGCCCGTATAACCGCCTTCGTACTTTGTATTATTCCGAAGGTTCTGATACGTCAGGTTTGCACCAGCGGTAAAGAGTTTTCTGAAAGAATACCTAACCTCGCCATCTAGACCGAAATTGAAAACATTGGCCGCATTCGTCATTACCTGCCGGGTCTGATTCTGGTTTAGGCTGGGGCGAATAAAATCCCGGGCATCCCGATACAGAATGTTAGCCTCAATACTAAAGCGATGATCTCTCTGAATATGCGTTTGATAACTTACGCCCAAGTTGTAGTTGAAGCTACTTTCCGGTCTCAGGTTGATATTACCTTCCAGATTGCCCGCGGGCCCGTCACCAAACATCTCGTCGGTTTCAGGTAAGCGGTAACTCTTTTCAAAAGAGCCTTTTAACTGAATATTTTTCTGAATAAAGTAAGTCGTTGCGATCCCATATCCCAGCTTAGTATATCCATCCTTTTGATGCATATAGGCAATATCTCCGTAATTACCCGTGGGGTTATACGATACGGAATACTTGTTCTGCTGGTAAAAATTTTTGGCAAACAAAGAGGTGCTCCAGCGTTCACTGTAATCATATTTATAAGCCACACCGAGAATATTTTTAACATTAATGCGGGGTTGCTCATAAAGATTACTGCCTGGATTCAACGGATCCGAACCTTTCCGGTTAAAGGTATTAAAGACGTTATTAATATTAATGGAGTGGTGTTGGCTCAACTGATAACTTAGGTTAGCGGTTGCCAAACCGTTATTATTCCGGAATTTATACAGCGTGCGGCTACGTTCGCTGCCCAGCCCTTCGTACTGCTTGTATTGCTGAAACCAGTTATAACGACGGTATACCGTGTCTACACTTTGCTCCTGACCCAGGTTGAAATTTCCACTTAACCTCAGATCCAGGCCCTTAATAAAGAGATCTTTTTTCTGATACTTGATGCTGGGCATGATGATATTACCGTGCCGGAATAGGTTTCCAAAAACCGAGACGGCACGAATACCCGTCTGCGTTTCTGAGTAGTTTTTACCAAGGGTAATTCCGACCGTTAAGCGATCCGCATATTTTTTCCCTACCACCCCTACGTTAGCAATCAGCGTTTCGTTATGATAGGTATCGTGAAAACGCCTTACCCTCTGATTTTTAAAGTATTCTCCCGTGTTTATGTCCGCCACATCGAGATTCATCCAATAGTTATTGTCAGAATAATTCTGGAAGGCGTTCAGCTGAACGGTGAAGCCTGATTGGGTGGTAAAGCCCGCATTCACGGTTGAACGGTGCGTATTAAACGAGCCGAAAGAATAGGACGCATCGAGGTAATTGTTAGGGCGGTTACCAGTCACAATATTTACTGCTCCACCCAAAGCATCCGAACCTAACCAAATGGGTACTACGCCTTTATACACTTCAACGCGTTCGGCCAGGTTAATGGGAATGTTGTTAATCTGAAAGGATGAACCAAAGTTATCCATCGGCACGCCATCAATAAAAAACTTCACCTGACGACCCGTAAATCCATTCAATGAGAAGTTAAAACTGGAGCCAACGCCACCGCTTTCTCTTACACGAACCCCCGACACGCGATCCAGTGCGTGGGATAAATCCAGGGTGGTATTGTGCAGTTTCACGGCGTCAATAGCCGTTACGTTAAAGGCCTGACGGCTTACTTCTTTGGTTTCACTACGACCCAGTACAGTTACATCCTGCATGTCCCGAGCGAGGTCTTCCAACTCTACCGATAATCTGTGTACGTGACCTGCTTTCAGCGTCACTTCACGCATAACTTTTGAATATCCTACCGATGAAAACTGAACGGTATACTTACCTGGCTTAACATGGTCAATAGTAAAATGGCCGTTATGATCAGCTCCCTGACCTTTACTGATCTGGACAATCCAGACTGAAGCTCCCGGAATTCCGTTTCCTTTCGTATCCGTTACCTTTCCCTGTAAACTCGCCAGCTCCTGAGCATGAACTTCTGAAAAAAAGGCAATAAGAATCCCTATCAGTAAAAATTTACCAATTCGCATGAGTGTTGAAATGTGAGTATGTAGAAGCGATTCGCTAAAACGAATCAAGAAGATTCAGCCTGGCTGAATCGTGATCCAGGGAAGTAAAATCCTTTGGTGACTAATTAAAATCAGGGCGGTTTAGTTAGTGTACTCACTTGGCAGTTTAATAAGTGCGGCCTCAAGCATGTTACCTCTTTTTGATGAGACAAAGGTATATTTTTTATTTAGACTTAGTACAAATAAAAACAAAAATATAGGTGTACCGATCACAAGTTTGTAGAAATGAAGGCTTTGTAAATTTCACCAAAGATTAATAATGGACATTTCTTAGGTTTGAATCCTAGGCATTTGAATACCAATGATCAACACTGTACATTTACTTCTTCCCATTTTGAAGATCAATGTGACCTTACTTGTATGCACACGCTTACCTATACCAAATCAGGAAATGGCCCGGAACCTCTGCTCGCCTTTCATGGCATTGGACAGGATCACACTGCTTACGAATCGTGGATTAACTTATTAGGGAATCAATACACGATTTACGCCTTTGATTTACCTTTTCACGGAAAGAACACAAAGCATCAGGTAAAGCCTTTGACTTTGCATAAGGGGCAATGGAAACAACAAATTTCTGATTTCCTAAAAAAAGAAGGCATTACCCGCTTCAGTGTGGTAGGCTTTAGCATGGGCGGGCGTTTTGCCTTGGCCACCGTGGAGATGCTTACCGCTCAGGTAAATCAGCTTTACTTATTGGCTCCTGATGGGATCCTGAAAAATCCCTACTACACCTTTGCCGTCCGAAACCGACTGACCCGCCGGATTTTTAAATATGTTACTTCTAATCCTTCTCTGGTGATGAAGTGGACGGGCATGGGCGAACGCATGAAAATCATTCATCCGAGCATGTCCCGCTTTGTACATTGGATGCTGGATTCTCCTGAGAAGCGAAAACGTATTTTCCTGTCCTGGGTTTCATTTCGGCATTTTCATTTTTCACTTCCTTCGCTCATTACTCTTTTCAATCGCTATTCTTTACCCATTCAGTTTTTCATGGGTGAGTTTGATCGAATGATGCCCCCGGATTCGGTACTGCCTCTTACGACTAAAATTCCCACGGCTCAGCGATTCATCCTTAACTCAGGGCACAACCATATGATTGAAAAAACGGCCGAATATCTGGCTACTAAAAAGGCATAAAAAAAGCTCTGGATCAACGTCCAGAGCTTTTAAGGTTAATATATGTATCTATCAATTAAGGTTGATGTCCATTCTAGAAGTCAGACTTAGGCAACATCAGTAGTTACGTCTGTCTTGATTTGCTGGATTACTTTTCCAAACGTATGCTGAATTCCTTCCCATGCTCCCGTCAGGATGCAAATTGGAATCAGAATAGGCGAAAAAATGATCCACTGCAAGAGCCGGTAATGGTTCAAATTTTTCATTTCATTAGGGATTTAGGTGGTGCATTCTTCAACTCTCAAAGCCTTCAAAAAAAGTAATCATTATTCCAATCCAGTATCTTGTACTAAATGGTGCGTCTTGCTTACATATCGCTTTGAGTAAGGATTTCAAAGTTAAGACATTGGCTGAATAAAACAAAAAATTCTTGCCATAATTCAATAAAATCTTCCTATTAATTCTAGCTATGCTAAGGATTAACCTTTAAAAAAGCTCCCCAGTTCGGTATTTTGGCAAAATTCCCAAGTGACTATACGCTTTTTCAGTGGCTTCTCTCCCTCTGGACGTACGTTTAAGGTATCCTTCCTGAATCAGGAACGGCTCATATACCTCCTCAATCGTTTCAGCTTCTTCTCCTACAGCCGTAGCAATGGTAGACAAACCCACGGGCCCACCTTTGAACTTTTCGATGATTGTGCTCAAAATGCGATTATCCATATCATCCAGACCGTTATGATCAACATCCAGGGCGGCCAGAGCCATTTCAGCAATGTCAACGGTGATATGGCCACCACCCTTCACCTGAGCAAAATCCCGCGTCCGGCGAAGTAGATTATTCGCAATCCGTGGCGTACCGCGACTCCGACGAGCGATCTCAAAAGCCGCCAGATCTTCTACGGGCATATTGAGGATGCTACAGGAACGCTTAATAATGGAGGTCAGTAATTTAGCATCGTAATATTCGAGTCGGGCATTAATCCCGAACCTAGCCCGCAACGGAGAGGTTAGCAAGCCTGCCCGCGTAGTAGCTCCGATGAGCGTAAACGGATTCAGACCAATTTGAACACTACGAGCGTTAGGTCCTGAATCCAGCAGAATATCTATCTTATAATCTTCCATGGCCGAATACAAATATTCTTCCACGACAGGATTCAGCCGATGAATTTCATCAATAAACAGTACATCGTGCGGTTGCAGGTTCGTCAGCAAACCCGCCAGGTCACTGGGTTTATCCAGTACGGGTCCGGAAGTGATCTTAATTCCAGCTCCTAATTCATTAGCAATAATGTTAGATAAAGTAGTTTTACCTAAACCCGGAGGACCGTGTAACAGCACATGATCCAGGGCCTCTTCACGCATTTTCGCCGCCGATACAAATATTTTCAGATTTTCCAGAATCTTATCCTGACCCGTGAAATCGCCAAAACTCAGGGGTCGCAGGGCTCTTTCGATCTCTCGATCATCTTTCGACAGGGCTTCTCTATCCCCTTTCAAATAATCTTCCCGCATGCGTCATTCACAGTTTAACATCTACTAGTCAAAAGTAGCAGATTCTATGAGGCAAAAAGCCATTTCAGCTTCGGAATGTCAAAAATGATCGCTGAGTTCAGAAAGTAGTAGCCTATTGTTGCCAGACCCAAAGCTGGTAACGGGTAATTCATGAAAGCCTTTCAGTAGTTTAATTGGCAACCTTCTTTTCTCTCCGGGTCAGGAAAGGCAGCCAACTTTCGTCGTTGATACCCGAGAAATCGCGAATGAACATAATGAAGGAAGGTTTATAAGGCCGCTGCCGCAGCAGCATTCCAGCTTCTTCAGGGGTGAAATCGCCCTTACGCGAGTTGCATCGCTTACAGGCGGTGGTAAGGTTATCCCAACTAGATTTCCCACTTCTCGACTTAGGTAATACGTGGTCGAGGGTCAAATCATCCGATGTTCCACAATACTGACATTGGTGGCCATCCCGACGAAAAATATTCTGACGGGTCAACATCACTCCCCGATAAGGCAGGTACACGTACTTATGCAGGCGAATAACCGTCGGTAAAGGAAAAGATTGAGAAATGCTCCGAAGATTCTCTGTTTGAGACTCTGAAATCAAATCGGCCTTTTTAAGGTAGACCAGTAAAAAAGCTTTGGCGACCGAGCATATCGTCAAGGCTGAGTAATCTTGATTCAGCACTAATACTTTTCTGCCCATGGTATTGCGAGAGTTTTGACGCTAAGCAAGTTAGCGTTTTTACTTTACAATAACGGAGAGGACACAGAAAAATAATACACGCATAATAAAAGCTTTTCAGCGTGTATTTAGCGAAGCTGAAGTGGCAGGGAAATGTTCAGGGCGGTACCTTTTCCCGTTTCAGAATGAGCCGAAATTTTTCCCTGATGGGTTTCCACTATTTTTTTACTAAGAGCCAAACCCGCTCCACAACCCGGCGAATTACGATTAAGCTGTTTAAATAATCGGAAAACGTCCTGACTATAAATTTCGTCGAAGCCTATACCATTATCAGTGAACTGAATGTCAACGGTTTGCTTATTGACCTGGGCATTTACCTGAATTTGCAAAGGTCGGCCAGGTTCAGCGTATTTCGCAGAATTGTCCAGCACCTGATAAAAAAGCGTTTGTAACATCATACCCTGACCGCGAATAACAGGTAGATGCCCTTTTATTAATACGGTTTCCTTAAGCCCATTTTCATCACATACGCGAAGCCAGCTCTTTTCCAGCACATCATTCAGATTCACTGATTTTAGGCTTAGTTTCTCAGTGGCTGAAAAGGACGTATACTGGCGAATGGCATCCAGTAATTGTAAGGCCTGATAACTTTGATTGTTAGTTATTTGCAGTAACATTAAGCTTTCGGGAGTAATCTGATTTTGGGTGTTTCCCCGAATCATATCAATGTAAAGCAGAATTTTACGCAAAGGCTCCCGCAGGTCGTGCGAGAAAATCTTGTTCATGAGTAACCATTCGTCATCCTTGTTCAGCATAGCATCTTCTTTCCTGCTTAGTACAAACTGACAAGCAGGCTGATTTTCTACCCAAACCTCACGACTTTGGTAACGCCATTCAGGCAAAGAATTTTCTGCACTTAGAAAAGTAATAGCTCCGTCTGACTGCGTTTGCAGATGTTCCCAAGCAGAAGAAGAAAGGATCTGATCGAAGGGATGGCCAAGAATTTGAATAGCGGACTTTCCTGTTATCTGTAATACGTGATAACTGAAATCTAAGATGATACCGGAAGAAGATACAGTAATGAAGCCAAAAGCTCCCTTGGTATCGGGATGATTCATATCTTAATTTAACTCCTACTCAAATGGTTACCAATTGGCCTTCTATGAAGAGTGCAATATACTTAATTAATAACCTAACCTTCTTAAGATAAGTTTGTGTTTTGTGATTCTAAAATTTATTCAACACAATTGAAAATCACGTTTATATATTCAAAAAATTAAGAATCAATTGATTATAAGTCTACTCATTCACAATCTATTCTTAAAAAAAATGGTAAATTTAAAACTCCATACTTATTTATTTTGTTAGATATTCACCTTCTCCTTGTCTAGTAATTATTATAGCTTTACTACTGTTCAGCAAGACTTGATCAGTAATTCAAAGACATGCAAAATATAGACATACAGGCTTGCGAGCACGAACCCATTCGGTATCTAGGCCATATTCAGGCCCATGGATATTTTCTGGCAGTAGACGCTGCTTCTTTTCAGGTACGCCAGCTTAGTATAAACCTGGAGGAATTATTTTCTGAATCCGCTGAGAACATTATCGATAAACCTCTACAGTCGCTATCTATTAATGATTTAACCGGTACAGAACTGGTTCAATTAATTCAGATTGCAACCAAGCAGGGGATTGTGGAAGGTATGACACCGTTTAATGTGCATATCGACGGACGAGAATATTATCTGGTCATTCATCCTCTGGAAGGTTTATTTGTTCTTGAGTTCGAACCTAAAAATGAGGTTCTTTTTCCTGGTACGCTACAAACGTTAGTGAGCCGGGTCATGTCTAGCCTGCAACAAAGTAAGAGTATTCAGGAATTACTGGATCGCGTAGTAGTTGAGATGAAAGCCATTACGCAGTATGACCGCGTGATGATTTATCGTTTCGACGAAGACTGGAATGGTGAAGTAGCAGCAGAAGCCAAAGAAGATCATCTGGAACCCTTTCTCGGCTTGCATTATCCGGCTTCGGATATTCCCCGGCAAGCTCGCGAATTATATAAAACTAATTTAGTTCGAACGATTGTCGATTCCCACGCTCGTTCCGTGTCCATTTTTCCTGGAATGAACATGGAAACACGCGAGCCACTGGACCTAAGTCAATCTATTCTGCGGGCCGTTTCTCCGGTTCATATTGAATACCTGAAAAACATGGGGGTTCGTTCCAGCATGAGCTTTTCACTATTGTATAAAGGAGAGCTTTGGGGACTTATTTCATGTCACCAATATGATGAACCCCGACTGGTAGATTATACTTCCCGGATGTCTGGAAAGATGATCAGCCAGCTTCTTTCGGCTGCTCTGGAGTTCCGAAAAGATGAGGAAGATCAGACGATAGTTTCCCGCCTTTGGCGAAATGAACAGATCCTCTTCGAACAAATGCAACGTGACTGGAACGTTGTGCGGGGACTTACTCAGAAAGGTACTACGGCACTTGATATTTCGCTGGCCTCTGGCGTAGCACTGCTCTTTGAAGGAAAAGTGCATCGCGTTGGAACTACTCCCGACGAGCCTCAGATTCTGAAAATCGTAGATTGGCTGAAAAACAATAAGGTTGATACCATTTTTCATACGAACCAATTCTCAAAAGTGTTCGGACCTGCGGTTGACTACCGCGATTCAGCTTCGGGAATGATGGCGATTGTTATCTCACGTCAGCTTGAAGAGTATCTTTTATGGTTTAAGCCTGAAGTAATGCAACAGGTTAGCTGGGGAGGAAACCCGGAAGAAAAGCTAATGTGGACGGATGAAGCTGGAAGGAATCGTCTTAGCCCTCGGAAAAGCTTTGCTAAATGGACGCAGTTAGTAAGAAATACTTCAGAATCCTGGAAACCATCCGAAATTGAAACTGCTCTGAAACTTCGCGAGGATATTCTTCAGATTGTTAGTCAAAAAGCCAATCAGATTCGGATTTTAAATGAGCAATTAAAGCTGGCTTATGAAGAGCTGGATACCTTCAGCTATACCGTTTCACACGATTTACGAACACCATTAGCATCGATCAAGACTTACTCAGAAGTTCTGCTGATGGATTATGGCGATCGTTTGGACGAGGAAACAATTCCCCTATTTGAGAAAATAGTGTCTGCTAGTAATAAAATGAGCGACCTAATTAGGGAAATTTTACACTATGCTCGTAGTGGTCGTACTGAGATGTCTACGGAACCGCTTCCGATGCAAGAGTTACTACATACGCTTAAAGACGAATTGCTAGTTACGAGTAAAAACCCAGCCTTAGTGGTTGAAATAGGCGAGACACCTCCCATCCGAGGAGACAAGACCATGATTATGCAGGTTTTTACTAATTTATTAACCAATGCTATTAAATATTCCCAAACGGTAGCTGAACCCAAAATCACTATAAATGGCTCAAAAACGGATGAAGCCGTCGTATATGCCATTTCCGATAACGGCATTGGGATTGATATGAATCAAAGTGGTAAGGTTTTTGATTTATTCAAACGGTTGGATAATGCACGGGATTATGAAGGTCATGGTGTAGGTCTTGCCATTGTGAAACGAATCATGCAAAGACATCATGGCAAAGTATGGTTTTATAGTGAACCTTCCCGTGAAACGACCTTCTATGTCTCATTTCCCCTGGCTTAATTGAATAATAGTATGATAGATGTATTGTATGTTGAAGACAACCCGGACGATGTAGACATCTTTAAACGGGTTATTGGAAAAATAAATCAGCCTCCGACATATAAAGTAATTACCACCGGCAGCGAAGCAATTGATTATGTTCTTAAACGGGGTAATTACGAAAGCCCGGAAGTCATTCTTCCAAAAATGTTATTACTTGATTTAAATTTACCCGGTAACAACGGGTTTGAGGTATTACAACAGATTCGTTCAAACTCACAGGGACGCTATCTGCCGATCGTCGTGTACAGTACCTCAGACAATCCTAAAGATATGCGGGAAGCTTTTGATCTGGGAGCAAATGCATATCTGGTAAAACCCGGAGGTTACCGTGAAGTAAGTGATATGTTGCGTAGGGCTCTGGATTTCTGGCTCGCACAAAAAGCCAATCAATAAGTATTCATGGGAGAGATTTTGAGTCAGCTTAAAGAACAAACACGGGAGTTACACGAACAGACCGAACAGTTATTTTATACCGATGCTTTGAAAGATGGGACATTAACCTCTGATCAGTATAAGCATTTATTACAAGCTCACCTGGCTTTTCATAAAGCTCTGGAAAATGCATTAAGTACAATTGAAGATTATCCACTGGAAGAACGTAGGAAAGCGGGCTGGATTGAAGCTGATTTAACGGCGATACATGAATCACCCAAATTGGCACAAACGAGCACTTTTGCGGGTTGGGATACGCCAGAGTTACTAGGAGCCGCTTATGTAGCTGAAGGTTCAATGCTAGGAGGCCAGGTTATCAAACGCTGGTTACAGGCACACCCCGAACTAGGTTCTTATGCCGGAGACTCGCAATTCTACGGCGGGTACGGTAAAAGTACTGGTGAACGCTGGAAAGCTTTTGGTTCTTACCTAGTAGATAAGTCTACAGGTCATGAACCTGCAATTGTAGAAGGAGCTAAAAAGGCATTTAAGGCCTATCAGGATATATTTAGAGAAGTAGCTTAATTAAATGCCTTATTAACAAAAAAGCGTCGGTTTCAATAGTATTGAAACCGACGCTTTTTTGTTAATAAAAGATGGATTAGTGCCTAGACGCATTATATTTTTTTACCAACTGCAAAGTGTGATTCAACGCTTTCTTATCTCCCCACTGATCATGCCCGGGAATTACCAACTTGGCAGAACCAAACCGGGTGATCAAACGTCTGGTCGAATTTTCCCATTCCTTCAGATTTGCATCTGCAATGTTACCCATCCCGAAGACCCCTACACTTTTCACTAAACAACCCCCATGCAGAATTTTATACTTAGGTAACCATACCACAATATTGTCACTCGTATGACCTTCTCCCGGAAAAAAGCAACGAAAGGGCATTTCTCCTATGGTAAAGCTCGTATCTGCGGGCAAAATAGCCTCAGGTGACTCGTATCCCTCTTTCGTTGATTTCTGAGCCGTGAGGGGCGTACTTATTACTCGTATACCAGCTTTTTTCAGTTCGCCGATTCCTCCTACCCGGTCATCGTGTGAATGAGTGACAATACAAAGCTTAACTGGCTGGTGTAAATGCTGATCTACCCACTGAAGTATCTGCCGGGTATTATCGGTGTCGTCTTTGGTATCCCACCCCGTATCAATCAAGACTACTCCATCTTTCGTATTTACAATTAACCCATTAGAGGGAATCGCCTGATTTTGATAGATGCCATACGTCACATGAACGAATACATTTTCATTCAGCTTTGTGATTTCGAGCTTAGGCTTCTGAATCGTTTGAGCCCAGCTTGTATTAACGATTAATATTGAAAAAACAGATACAATCAATATTCGCAGCATAAGCCTTTAGAGAAGATAATACCAAAGTAATAACAAGTTACTGAGAAAATTTAGAGTAGAAAAGCACTTAGATTCAGGAATACTATTCTCTTTCAACCCAATAGTTTAATATGGGCATAAAAGAAAAAAGCCTGACAAGCAATTGCTTATCAGGCTTTCGTACCCGGGACGAGACTCGAACTCGTACAGGCATCACTGCCCAAAGGATTTTAAGTCCTTCGTGTCTACCATTCCACCACCCGGGCCTCACAAAAAAAGCTCCGACCTGCGGAGCCTTCATGCTGAGCGAAAGACGGGGTTCGAACCCGCGACCTCGACCTTGGCAAGGTCGCGCTCTACCAGCTGAGCTACTTTCGCTTGTGTTTTAATTTGCCGTGTTACCCGTCGTTTGGGAATGCAAATGTACGCTCGAAAAACGGGGTTTGTCAAGAGTCAAGTTAAAAAAAAGTGATTTTTTTTTCTTATAAATGTTCTGCATTGGAAGCAACCCTCTACAAATCAATAATTTATGTCCCATATTTTTTTTAAAAAAATCTATTTAACTTTGATCCTAGTCATTTCAATAATTCTCCATATAACTTTACACACTCATCATTTAGACGAGATGGGAGGTCTAAGTGGTGAGAGTTTCTACTGATGTTTAATGAATCCCATTTAAAAAGTATATGCTTCAGCGTCCCCAAACTTTATTCTTAGCTCTGATTATTGTATCAATGGGTTTGTTTTTAGGTTTACCCATCTGGGAAAAAACCATTGGCGAACAATCTGCTACCCTGAGTGCTTTTTCTTTGACTTATACTGATGCTGCCAAACAGGTAGTAGAAGAATCTAAACTTTATTTGGCGGCCCTAGCTATTCTGGCCGGCGGATTGGCTTTATTTTCCTTACTCCAGTTCACTAATCGGGTTCGTCAGATGCTTTTGAATCTGGTCAATACGTTGGTGATGATTGCATTACTGGGCCTTTCAACGTACGAGTCTCACATTAAAGCCAATGCATTATTTAACCCCGAGACTCCCGGCAGCTTCAAAATTGGTTTTTTTGCTCTGACTATCGCTCTTCTTGCGAATGTAGCGGCAAACCGCTTCATTCGAATGGATGAGCGTAAGGTGAAAGATGCTTTTGAACGTCTTCGTTAAAGACTATCCTGGTGAAGATGAGTTAATGCGTTCAGAACTCTTTTCTGTCATAACTCTAAAAGATTTTGGCTCTGTCCAGAGTTTTTTTATTAATTTCAATTCTGATTGATGACGTATATCGTCAGAATTTATTTCCCCTTAATAGCATCTAACCATCAATTGATGTTGAAGAAAAGTACAAATGGCCATGCTCGTTGATGCGTCGTTGAAGGAAAACCTTAAGTCAAAATTGAAAGAGGTTTTCGGCTTCTCACAGTTCCGGGGTGAGCAGGAAGACATTATTTGTAACCTCCTGGCAGGAAATCACACATTTGTTATCATGCCCACTGGGGCTGGTAAATCCATGTGTTACCAATTGCCGGCCGTCGTTAGCGAAGGCACCGCCGTTATTATTTCTCCTCTAATCGCCCTGATGAAAAACCAGGTGGATCAATTGAACGCGGTTGGAGTAAACGCTCAGTTCCTGAACTCTACGCTCAGCAAATCCGAGATGACGCAGGTCAAAAAGGATGTATTGAACGGAGAAATCAAACTTTTATACGTAGCTCCTGAGTCGCTTACGAAAGAAGAAAACCTGACTTTCTTACAAAAGGCTAATATCTCTTTTGTTGCCATTGATGAAGCTCACTGTATCTCGGAATGGGGTCATGATTTCCGCCCGGAATACCGCCGGATTCGTCACATCGTAGAAACCATTAATCCTGAATTACCTCTCATTGCTCTGACGGCCACGGCTACGCCAAAAGTTCAGCAGGATATTATCAAAAACCTGCAAATGGAAGACGCCTGTGTCTATAAGTCTTCGTTTAACCGGAAAAATCTTTATTACGAAATCCGGCCCAAAACGAAAGATGTTAACAAGCAACTCATCAAGTATATCAAAAGTCAGGCGGGTAAGTCAGGAATTATTTATTGCCTGAGCCGCAAGACAGTAGAAGAAATTGCGGAGTTACTGAACGTCAATGGCGTTAAAGCTTTGCCTTACCACGCTGGTTTGGACCCAAACACGCGGATGGGTAATCAGGATGCTTTTCTGAATGAAGAGGCTGAGGTAATCGTTGCTACCATTGCCTTTGGCATGGGTATCGACAAACCCGACGTTCGATTCGTACTTCATTACGATGCCCCTAAGTCTCTCGAAGGCTATTATCAGGAAACGGGTCGTGCGGGTCGTGATGGACTGGAGGGTAACTGCGTGATGTTCTATAGCTACGACGATATCGTTAAGCTGGACAAATTCAATAAGGATAAGCCTGTTACCGAACGTGATAATGCCAAAGCCCTGCTGATGGAAATGGTTAGTTACTCTAACCTTGGCCTTTGCCGTCGTCGTCAACTACTTGGGTATTTTGGTGAGTACTTCCCAAAAGATTGCGGATTCTGTGATAACTGTCTGAAGTCTACGCAGAAATTCAAAATGCAGGATGAGGTAGAATGGGTTCTGAAGGCAGTCCAGTTAACCGGAAACCGATTCGACTGTAATCATATTGCAGATATATTACTGGGTGTTGAAAACCCCTATGTCGTTAGTCACGGTCATAACAAACTGGAAGTTTTCGGAAAAGGAAAATATAAAGTTGGTTTTGAGGAAGAGGGCGACGATGATGATGTTGAGGAAGAGGATGAAGAGGGCAACGTAATTACCAAAGCGAAACCTAAAACTTCAGGCAAGAAAGATGATAGCTTACAAACGCCAGAATTTTGGCACTCGATCATCAAGCAATTAACCGTTTTGGGTTTCCTCGATAAAGACATCGAAAACTATGGAACACTTAAATTAAGTGAAAAAGCTGCTCAGTTCTTAGAGGCTCCTTTCGTAGTTTCTCTGTCGAAAGATCACGACTATACCCAGCAAACCGAAGATAAAGAAGACGACAAAGAAGAGATTAACTCGAACGCGAAAGCATATGATGAGGCTCTCTTTGAAATGCTCAAAAACCTTCGGAAGAAGATTGCCAAGGAAAAAAACATCCCTCCATATGTAATTTTCCAGGATCCTTCGATGGAGGAAATGGCGACTACCTATCCTTCAACCATCCAGGAGCTAGCTCAGATTACGGGTGTGGGTATGGGTAAAGCCGTTAAATTCGGTAAACAGTTTATTGAAGTTATTACTCGGTACGTTGAAGAAAATGAAATCGAAACGGCGACTGAAGTTGTAGTGAAAACGACTACGAATAAGTCCAAAGTGAAGATATTCATTATTCAGCAAATTGACCGAAAAATCAATCTGGAAGAAATTGCTGAGGCGAAAGACCTGGGTATGACTGAACTGATTGAGGAAATTGAACACATTTGCTATTCGGGCACCAAACTCAATCTAGACTATTACATCAATCAATTGATGGATGATGATCGTCAGGATGAGATTTATGAATACTTTATGAGTGCAGAAACGGATTCCATGGCCGTTGCCCTAAAAGAGCTGGGTGGCGACTACTCCGAAGAAGAGCTTCGCCTCATGCGTATTAAGTTCCACAGTGAATTAGGCCATTAAATTGGTTATAGTCTCTGTATTAGTCCATATTTTCACTTTAAACGCTTTGATTATTTAGGCTTGAGCCTGGGTTATCTATAACAGCAGCAATATATTATCCGATGAACATTCTCATCGTAGGATCTGGCGGCCGAGAGCACGCTTTTGCCTGGAAAATCGCACAGAGTCCTTTATGTCAAAAGTTGTTCGTAGCCCCCGGAAACGCGGGTACGGCTCAATTAGCCACCAACCTGTCCATTGGAGTAAATGACTTTGAAGCCATTGCTGCCGCTGTTCTGGAAAATAACATTTCATTGGTGATCGTAGGTCCCGAAGAACCGCTGGTACGCGGTATTCGTGACTACTTTGAAAGCCGAGAAGACCTTAAAAAAGTATTAGTCCTGGGCCCTGATAGTAAAGGAGCTCAGTTAGAAGGATCGAAAGATTTTTCTAAAACTTTCATGGTAAAAAATCAGATTCCTACGGCAGCTTCACGGACTTTCGTGAAGGAAACGCTGGAAGAAGGTCTGGAATATATTACAAAGCAACAGTTCCCGCTGGTGTTGAAAGCCGATGGTCTGGCGGCGGGTAAGGGCGTCATTATCGCTGCTAATGTGGAAGAAGCTCAAACTACGCTACGCGAAATGCTCGTGGATGCCAAATTTGGAGATGCTTCTCACAAAGTAGTAATTGAAGAGTACCTGCACGGAATTGAATTATCTGTGTTTGTGTTAACTGACGGCGAGCATTACCACATTCTTCCGGAAGCTAAAGATTATAAACGCATTGGTGAAGGCGATACCGGTCCTAATACCGGAGGAATGGGGGCTGTTTCTCCCGTGCCTTTCTCAGACGATGCTTTTCAAAAAAAGGTAGAAGAGCGTATCGTTCGGCCTACCATGAACGGTCTGAAAGCAGAAGGTATTCGCTACGTTGGATTTATTTTTATTGGATTAATGAACGTAAACGGCGATCCCTATGTGATTGAGTATAACTGCCGCATGGGTGACCCTGAAACGGAAGTAGTATTACCCCGAATTGATTCTGATTTACTAGTGATCCTGAAAGCGGCAGCTGAAGGCAAACTTAAATACGTGAACTTCGCCGTCTCTAACAAAACAGCCGTAACTACGGTTGTGGTAGCTGGGGGATATCCCGGAGAATACGGCAAAGGGGATGTAATTCAAGTACCTGAAAAACAAAACTATACAACTATTTTCCACGCCGGAACGAAGCATTCGGATACGGGAGCAGTAGTTACTAATGGAGGTCGTGTACTAGCGGTAACCGCTTTAGGTACTTCCATTACTGAAGCCCGCCAGCGTTCGCAAACGGCGGCAGCCGCAGTCCAATACGAAGGCAAGTACTTCCGACGGGACATCGGCCTTGATCTTTTATAATTTTGGATGGTAGAATACCTGAATGAATGAAAGCTCTCTTGGGAGTCGCGTTCTAAATTTTCTATCATTCAAAAATTCTACATACAAAAAATGGGATGTGCATCATGTGGAACGGGCGGCTGTGGAAGCATCCGGACCAAAGGTAATAAAGATGCCACCGTCGTATCAGGTTGTCAGAATAATGGAGCCTGTGGAACGGGTGGCTGTAATAAAATGAACGTATTCGACTGGTTGTCGGATATGGAAGCCCCAGGATTGGGATTACCAGTGAACCAGCGGAGTAATCTGGTGGAAGTAAAATTCAAGGGTGGCCGGAAGGAATATTTCCGTAATACGGCCCAGATTGAGCTTTATACGGGTGATCCGGTAGTAGTGGAAATGCAGAGCGGCCATCATTTGGGCTTTGTTTCCTTGCAGGGAGAACTGGTTCGTTTACAGATTGTCAAGCGGAGTATCAAAGACCCTGAGATCCGTCAGGTGTATCGTAAGGCTACGACTAAGGATATAGAAAAACACGAGCAGAGTGTTGCCCGTGATTTACCTACGATGTATCGGGCCCGCGAAATCGTAAAGGAGCTGAATCTCAACATGAAGTTATCAGACGTTGAGTTTCAGGCCGACGGAACGAAAGCTACCTTTTATTACTCTTCGGATGAACGCGTAGACTTTCGGGAACTCATTAAAGTATTAGCCAGTGAGTTCAAGGTACGGATTGAAATGAAGCAGATCAGCCTGCGTCAGGAAGCCGCTCGTATTGGTGGCATTGGCGTGTGTGGTCGGGAGTTATGCTGCTCTACATGGTTAACAGATTTTAAAAATGTAACCACCTCAGCGGCTCGTTATCAAAATCTTTCGCTCAATCCGGTAAAATTATCCGGTCAGTGCGGACGTCTGAAATGCTGTCTGAACTACGAACTGGAAACGTACATTGATGCCTTGCGGGATATTCCTACTCTGGATACTCCTATCAAGATTCAAAAAGGCGAAGCTAACCTGATCAAAACGGATATTTTCCGTAAAATTATGTGGTTTAGCTTCCGTGGGGATGATAACTGGTATCCAGTGGCTATCCCTCAGGTAATGAAGATTGTGGCGTTGAATAGTCGTGGCATTATTCCAGCTAATTTTGAAGAACTGGACTCAATGCCTATAACTGAACCCAAATCCACAGGTATTAACAGCGATCTGGTTCGAATGGATAAGAAATTTCAGGCTCAGAATCGTCCTGCTCAAAAAAATAAGAAAAAGCGTTCCGGTGGCGGGGGTAATAACTCCAATCAGGGACGTCCTCAAAAATGATTTTGCTCCCGGAGATTTACCATCTCCGGGACTTTCATTCTTATGCGAATATTTCTCTTTTTTCTCGCCCTTGCTGCACTAACTTCCTGTGAAACAAACGCCGTTTTCAAAGATAATGTTGATTTGCAGGATGCGAAATGGCCCATTAAAACAGCTCCCAGCTTTACCTTTGAGATTCATGATATCTCAAAGACTTACAATCTTTATTATAACCTTCGCAATACGAAGTCTTACCCTTACTATAACCTTTACGTTACCCGCACACTTACCGGTCCGGATGGTAAAACAGTGGTCCGGAACCTGGATGAGTTAATTCTGGCTAACCCCACTACCGGTAAACCCACGGGAAATGGATTAGGAGACATTTACGATCATAAGTTTCTAGCTATCAAGAATATGCGATTCCCTCAACCGGGGTCGTATACATTCAAAGTAGAGCAATACATGCGTCAGGATCCCTTACCAGAGATTCAGAGCGTGGGCCTGACTGTAGAAACAAACCCCTGATCGCATGGCAGGTAAGGCTATTCGTAGTTTCTTTAGTAGACTTTCATTTAATCATACGTATGCCTTTCCTCCCACTCTTTCCTTTAAATCTGGTCGCTTTTCCAGGAGAAGCCCTGAATCTGCACATTTTCGAACCCAGATATATTCAGCTCATTTCTGAGTGTATTACTGAAGATAAGCCTTTCGGTATTCCAGTATACTTGCCTAATCATGTGATGGATTATGGCACTTCCGTTAAAATTATCCAGCAATCCCGACTCTATGATGACGGTCGCATGGATATTAAAACGCAGGGTTTAACTGTGTTTAGGATTACTTCTTTTGAGAATCCCGTTCAGGACAAATTATATGCGGGTGGAGAGGTTGAGTTTTTAAAAGAAACCACTAATCCCATTATTATTTCTGGATTGCTGGAACGTTTAAAAGAGCTCTATCAATACCTCCAGCTGTCTTTTGAATTTGATCATACTCCTTCGAACTTTTCTTTCCAAATTGGTCATAAAATCGGTTTGTCCGTAGCAGAAGAATATCAGCTCATTCAGATTCCTTCTGAAACGGCTCGTCAGGAATTTATCTTACGTCACCTGAATCGTGTTATGCCCATTATGGACGAGTTGGAGCGAACCAAGGAACGCATTCGTTTAAATGGCCATTTTAAGAATTTTGATCCGCTGGACTTTTAAAGTTATCCTCGTTCTGGGGTTGTTCTTCATTCGATAAAGCGTCTTCGACTTTATTTTTCCGTTTTCGTAAGCTATCCAGTTTGGGTAACCGGGTCGTCGGTTTTAACTCCCGGCTGTATTCAGGATCTCCCAGCAGAAAACCGTAGGGTTTCAGTCCATCCACGTTATCACATATTACTTTCATAATAGCCGTAACGGGAAGAGCTAATACCAATCCTGAAATTCCCCATAACTGACCCCCTAAAATCAATACAACCATTGCCGCCAATGGGTTAACGCTTACTTTGGAGCCGACGACATTGGGCGTGATGAAGTTACCTTCCAAGATTTGTACAAAACTGAATACGCCAATTACTCCAACCGCATACATGGGAGAGTCTTTGGTAACCAGAGCATAAATCGTAGGTAACAAGGAACCCACCAGAATGCCGATGTAAGGGATCAGTAGTAATACGGCTGCTAGCGTTCCAAAAAACCAGGCGTAATCAATGCCCAGAATTAATAATCCTGCCGTATTTAAGCCTGCTACAATAGCAATGACCAATACCAAACCCGTCAGATACCCTTGAACAACGACGTAAATTTTTCCCAATACATCATCCAGTCGATGACGGCGGGTCTTTGAAAAGAGCTTATAAAGAAAGCTTCGAAAGAAATCCCGATATAGAAGAATGAAGAAAACAAAAATAGGAACGAGTGATAAATCAGCTAAAGTAGAAGTAGTGGAAGAAAGAAAAGTACCAATGTAACTTCCACTGTTATGTAACACATCGTTCGTAATTCGTTTGATTTCATTATTCTGCCGCGTTTTATCCAAGCCAAACTGATCGTCCGCCATGCGTTGAGCCCGGTCGATAACAGCGTTCATTTTATCCTGGAACTTAGGAAAATCATCCGTAAAATTGGCCATTTGCATAGAAACGAGCCAGACGATACCCACTATAACACCAATGAGAACTACCAGACAAACGAAGATAGCGGCCACTCGAGGCACTTTCCAGCTTTCCAGTTTACGGCACAGCGGAAACAATAACATCGCCAGCAATAATGAAAAAAGTAATAGCGTTACAATTCCCTGCAAAGCGTATAGTCCGTAGATAATCAGCAGTACACAAATCAGACTAGCGGCTAAACGAACGGGATAAGGGAAAGTAGGTTCTGAATTCATAGTACATTCGTCCTTCAAAAGGTTGAACTTTTTTAAGTATGCTTACAAAATTGATATTCTTTCTTTTCGGATTAAAAACAAACTTGTGTTCCTGTCAGCCCGATAGGCACCGCAATGGCTTCTCACGAGCCAAACGGCAGTATCGCATTGAACAGGCAGGAACCATGCCGCCGGTTGCCAATGAAAATTCAGGGCTTGCTACGGCCTCGGGTCGACCTACGTTCTGGACTCATAATGATTCGGGTGGGAAAGCCGAACTCTATGAAATTGACTCCGTAGGAAATTTACTTTCGACCTGGGCTTTGCCGGAACTTCAGAATAAAGATTGGGAAGAATTAAGCCGTGACTCGCAGGGAAATATTTACATCGGTGATACGGGGAATAATACCAACACGCGTAAGGATTTATGCATTTATAAAGTCGCTGAATCTCAACCGTCAAGCCAAGCTCAAAAAATTACATACCATTACCCGGATCAGAAGGATTTTCCACCCCAGAAATCCGAAAAAAATTTCGACTGCGAAGCCTTTTTCTATGCCAATGACAGTCTTTATCTTTTTTCAAAAAACTGGGGAAAGCCAACGGCCAAGCTATATACCCTCCCCGCCAAGGCTGGTGCGTATAAGGCCGTCTTAAAAGACAGCATTCGTCTCAACGGTATGATTACGGCCGCTGACATCAGTCCTGACCAGCAAACTTTCGCAGTGCTTACCTACGGAAAAATTTTTTTCTTTGCGATTAAAGACAAAGAAATCAATTTTAAACATCCACTTTCGTGTCTGAAAATTGGACGGGGTCAGGTAGAGGCTTTGGTGTTCATTACTAACCATGAACTCCTGGTTACCAATGAAAAAGGTAAAATCTATAAAATAACCCGACGCTAAGGAACCTATTGATACGTTTTAGTCATACAGTAGTACGTTTCAATAATTACTGATTGCTACACTTATATAAAACGAGCTTTACATGTTACCCCGCGACTTTCTGGAAACTTTACATAAGATTCATTCGAATACGGATTCATTTCCTCCTACATCTTCGGTGGCTCGTCTAGTTACCCGGCTGATTCTTTTGCTTTTCCCCGAACAGACCAAGATTCATTACAATTCAGTAGATAAGCTCGGAGACGCGTTTGTTCGGCTTGAAAAAGATTTGACTGATATGCTTCAGTCTATGAACAGTCATCTGCCCGATTCGCCAGCGAATCTGGCAGCTCAGTTTGTAGAGAAAATTCCAGAGATTTATTACCTCCTCCGCACGGATGTCTCAGCTATTCTGGCGGGAGATCCAGCGGCTACCAGCGAATATGAAATTGTACGAGCTTATCCTGGCTTTTACGCTGTCGCTTTCTACCGGATTGCTCATGCCTTTTATGATTTGAACATTCCTTTATTACCCCGGGTATTAACCGAGTTTGCTCACTCCCGCACGGGTATTGATATCCACCCTTCCGCTGAAATCGATGAATATCTTTTTATTGATCACGGAACCGGTATCGTCATTGGTGAAACAACCGTTATTGGTCGAAATGTGAAGCTATATCAGGGAGTTACGCTTGGAGCTTTGAGCGTAAGCAAAGAGCTTGCTTCGCAAAAACGCCATCCAACGGTAGAGAATGACGTTGTGATTTATTCAGGAGCAACTATTCTGGGTGGCGAAACTGTCATTGGTCATCACAGCATTGTGGGCGGGAATGTATGGCTTACGCATAGCATTAAACCATACACTAAAATTTATCACCAGGAGCAGGTATTAATTAAAGGCTAAAACAATTTTATACATTTTTTGCTTCAATCTTGTGAAATTCAAGGTTGAAGCATTTTTTATACATTATATTTTTATTTCCAATTGTAAATAATTTACATTTGTAAACAAATCATTGTTCAACCTTCCTTGAAGTACATATGACTCTCGAAAAAATCCGTGCTTTTTTTCATCTGGAAGGAGATCGCACCATCTGGAACATCGTTTTTGCCTTACTGGCTATTGGAACTATTGTCGTTTTTTCAGCTCGAGGAACGTATGCTTTTCAACATTTACCTGGCCGAGAGTCATTTCTATTTAAGCACCTAGGCAGTTTAATCCTCTGCTTAGGTATTATCCTGGTTTGCCACCGACTGCCCTTTGGTATGTACTCAGGACTTTCCAGGTTTTTGCTTTATCTATCAGTACTTTTACTCATTCTGGTTCAATTCTGGGGCATTGAAAGCGGTGGAGCTAAGCGGGCTTTACCCATACCATTTTTCTCAGGTTTCATGCCTTCGGATTTGGCCAAATTTGCCCTTATAGCTAATCTGGCCTCTATGCTGGCCAAGCGATTAAAAGCCAATTACCGGGATCCGCTAGTATTCGTTCCACCCATTTTCTGGAGCGGATTTCTGAGTTTCTTGCTGGCCCTTAATTCCGGTAGTGCGGCATTGCTGCTGATGGCTCCCTGCTGGTTATTAATGTTCATCGGACAGGTTCCTCTCCGTTATCTTTTCTACTTGACCATGGCGGGAATAATCGCCTTGAGTGTAGCCTATGCCTTCGGATCTCGGGGAACAACCTGGGAAGGACGTTTTAGCCGTCCAACGAACGTTATTTCGCAGGTTCTCCAAAAAATCAAACCGCCCGAACGTCTTACACCTGAAGATCGTCGTATTGATTCTCAGGAAGAATACAGTCTGGTAGCCGTGGCTTCCGGGGGTTGGGTAGGCCGTGGCTTGGGTAATAGTCTTCAGCGGAATTTTATGACGCAGGCTTATTCTGACTTTGCTTATGCTATTCTAATTGAAGAATGGGGTTTTCTCGGAGGAGTCTGTACCTTAGTGCTTTATCTATTCCTACTTTACCGCAGTGTACGTTACGTTGCTTTCCGAAAGCTGAAAAAAGCAGAAATCGAAAGTGGTCAGGCCTTTGGTTATTTTCTGGCCGCCGGCCTTGCTTTTAGTCTCGTTTTACAGGCCCTTGTACACATGGCCGTATCCGTTCAATTGATCCCTGTAACAGGTCAGAATCTTCCTTTGATTAGCTGGGGGGGCTCTTCTCTACTCTTCACAGGAATTTCCATCGGAGCCATTTTAAGCGTTAGTCGCGAAGCCGCAGAAGCGAATTCAGCAAAAGTCCTTGAAAAAGAAGCCTTTGCCGCTTAATTTTATTGACTTATCAAGCAACACGTTGTTTTTTTGTGAGAATTTTACTGAGGCTGAACGATTACCTACTATCCATAAGTCTTTTTTAGTAATCATTATCATTTAAACGACGTGTCGAAACGCATCATCATCAGTGGAGGTGGAACTGGCGGGCATATCTTTCCAGCCATTGCTATTGCCAATGCTTTAAAAGAGAACGATCCAACTACTGAAGTTCTCTTTGTTGGGGCGAATGGTCGTATGGAAATGGAGAAGGTTCCTCAGGCAGGATACCAGATTGTAGGCCTGGATATTGCAGGAATCAATCGTTCAAATCCCATTGCCAACCTCGGTTTTCCGCTGAAACTGGCCAAAAGCCTACTGGCGGCACGTCAGATTATCAAGGATTTTAAGCCTAATGCTGCCGTAGGTGTAGGAGGATACGCTAGCGGTCCTTTACTATTAGCCGCCGGGATGGCTGGCGTTCCTTACCTGATTCAGGAACAAAATTCATATGCGGGTATTACCAATAAGTTTTTAGCGAAGAAAGCCAGCAAAATTTGCGTAGCCTACCCGTCCATGCAGTCCTTTTTTTCAGCAGAAAAACTGGTCATGACGGGTAATCCCGTACGCAGCGACATTGGTAGTATTACCTCAGATAACCCAAAGGTTTGGGAGTATTTTAAGGGTCTTTCGCCAGAAATACCTACCTTATTAATTATTGGCGGCAGTCAGGGAGCTCGAACCATTAACGAAAGCATTGACGCTGGTTTGGAACAACTGCTGGCAGCAGGTTATCAGATTATCTGGCAGACGGGTAAACTATACATTCATAAAGCCCGGCAGCGAGTACAAGCCATTGCCTCTAACCGAATTTGGGTTTCTGATTTTATTAACCAGATGCCCTACGCTTACGCAGCTTCGAATGTAGTCATTTCACGAGCTGGGGCTCTTTCCATTTCAGAATTATGCCTGGTTGGTAAGCCCGCTATTTTTGTTCCCTTACCTACAGCCGCAGAAGACCATCAGACTCAGAATGCGTTAGCTTTGGTTCGGGAAAATGCAGGCATTCTCGTAAAGGATGCGGAAGCTAGGCAGACACTCATTCATACGACCCTGGATTTGTTTAAAAACCCGGAAAAACTTCAGACTATGGGAAACCAAATTGAGAAGTTGGCTAAACCGCAGGCGGCCAGACAAATCGCTCAGGAAGTATTACAATTAACCTAGTAATAAATTCTATCGTTATATCTGTTAATCAGTACTTTGAGTTTTTTTTAAAATTTGTGTAAACAAAAACTAAATCTCAGAGTCTCTTTTAAAGATTATTTCAGTTCGTTACATGATCCAGTCTAAGCCGATTCGCTCGTATAAGTCTATTTACTTCCTCGGCATTGGGGGAATTGGCATGAGTGCCATCGCCCGATGGTTTCATGTAAATGGCTACCAGGTAGCGGGTTACGATAAAACACCTACCCGGCTTACGGCAACTTTACAGGAAGAAGGGATTACGATTCACTTTACGGATGAAGTTGCTGAGATAAACGAAAGTTATAAGAATCCGGAAGATACGCTGGTAGTTTTAACGCCTGCTATTCCCAAGGACCATACGGAGTGGGCTTATTTTCGTGAAAATGGCTTTACTATTCTAAAACGCTCACAGGTTCTGGGTTTGTTAACGGAAGAAATGTTTCTGATTGCCGTGGCAGGTACGCACGGCAAGACAACTACTTCTTCTATGGTTGCTCATATTCTCAAGCATAGTGGTAAGAATGTAGCGGCTTTTTTAGGCGGAATTACTCAAAATTACCAGACCAATTTTTTACTTAATGAACCAACAGAACAGTTAAGGGACGTTTGGTGTGTAGTAGAGGCCGATGAGTTTGATCGCAGCTTCTTAACCCTTCATCCTGATCTGGCTATTGTTACATCAACGGATGCTGATCACCTAGATATTTACGGCTCAGGTGAAGAAGTGCTAAAATCTTTTGGGGACTTTGTAAGTCAGATTAAGCCCGATGGGACTTTATTTTTGAGAAATGGTTTACCCCTAATCAATCAGACCAAGGCTCAGATTCGTACATACAGTTTTGAAGATGGCGATTATCACGTTAACAACTGCCGGATTGCTGATAATCGATTTAAGTTTTCAATCGTCTATCCCGGTGGTATTTGCGAGGATATTTCGTTAATGGTTCCTGGTTTTCATAATGCAGAAAATGCAGTAGCAGCTTTTGCCGTTTGTTTGAAAACAGGACTTTCGCCAGAAGAGATCCGGGAAGGTATCAATACGTATCGTGGTGTAAAACGAAGATTTGAATATCACTTACAGCATCCAGAAGCCGTTTATATTGATGATTATGCTCATCACCCTAGCGAGGTAGAAGCATTTTTGAAATCAGTAAAGGCTTTATACCCTGATCGAAAGGTAACGGCTATTTTTCAACCCCACCTGTTTACCCGTACCCGGGATTTTCAGGAAGGTTTTGCGGAGTCGTTATCACTGGCAGATCAAATTATTTTACTGGACATTTATCCGGCCAGGGAGTTACCTATTCCGGGCATCACCTCGGAAATCATTTTTGAAAAGATTACTAGTGCTGAAAAAATTCGTTGTCAGAAAGACGACGTTTTAGAATTGCTCAAAACCATTCCGACCGAAATTCTGGTAACGATTGGAGCGGGTGACATTGATACCTTGATTGATCCCATCCGGTCTCATCTGGAAGATCAGATTACTGAGAAAAAATAATTTCTCTATTAGTAAATAAAAGGTCAGCCTAGCCTGTGAAGGCCAATTAGCTGTGCCATACGATAAATTTTGAAAATCAGGCCCTAAGGACTTGGAGAAGTTTTCTATCTTTCGGTTAAGAAACTGGGTAAAGGCCGTTTTAGGAATCATAGTAATGGTTCTTCTGGTGATTTTCGCCGAAAAATGGTACGCCTCACAGTCCTGTAAAAAGATTAGCATTGTGTTCAATGAAGAGCATCAACAAATGCCTTTGTTATCACAACAGGATATACGTAATTTATTATCAGAGTCTGGAAAAAAGCCCCTGGAAGGCAAGCCATTCGAACAGATTGATTTAAATTTTCTGGAGAATCGAGTGGAATCAAGTCCTCTGGTAAAAAGCTGCCAGATTTCACGAAACCTGAGAGGGTGGCTGGAAGTACGCATCGAGACGCATCGCCCCATTGCCCGGTTAGTCCAACCTGATTTGCCTGACAATGGATTAGACAAATACCTGAATGAAGAAGGCCGTTTCATGCCTTTATCTGATCGGTATACGGCTCGGGTATTATTACTCTCAGGTCCTTATTTTGATCGAAAAAATCATTTACGTGCCCGTCAGGATACGGCTCTGTTTAATCTGATAAAGTCTATTGAACAGGATTCTTTGTGGAAAGCTCAAATTGAATGGCTGGAGTTGGATACGCAGGGTGAGATTACCATGTGGCCTCAAGTGGGAGACACCCCCATTGAATTTGGTACAGCCAATGCAAGAGATCTCAAATTCCAGAAGATGAGCGTGTTTTTTCGAAATATTTTACCCTTACGAGGCTGGAATAGCTTCTCCAAAGTAAGCGTAAAGTATAAAAATCAGGTGGTTTGTACCCGTGCCTCATCAGATAGCATGGCCGTAGCTATACCCTGAAGAAAAACGCGATCAGCATTCGTAAGTATTAAATTTATTTTGACTAATATTGAGTAGCCGTTATTTCCGTATTAAACTGTTTATTAGGCTTATATCTAAAAATATTTTTCTAATACCGGCATAATAAGGAAAGCGAGTTGCTAGTCAATACCCTATTTTTTTCATTACTTTAAACCATAATCGGATTTACGTCCATTATGGATATCATTAATAGATAGGCTAAGTTGATGATTAGTATCACCAATCAACCCTAAAGCTGTGCCGTATGGAGAAAAAGATTGTTTGCGGGATTGATGTAGGAACGACAAAGGTCTGCGTGGTGATCGGTCAAAAAGATCACGACGACAAACTAGACGTGCGTGGCGTAAGTCGGGTTGAATTCAAAGACAAGAAATTCAAGAATCTTGTCACGAAGGGAGCTATCCTTAACCCTGATTTTGTCAGTAAGTTTATAAAGAAAGCATTAGCCGAAGCTATTGAGCAGGCTGGTGTTACCCCAAATCAGTACTTCATTAGTGTAGCCAGTCATCAGGTTACCTGCATTCCTAAAATTAGTGACATCTCTCGCGATTACGTATCGGAGGGGGATGAAGTTCGTCATGACGATCTGCAACGCTTGCTGGCAAGCGTAGGACGTACCAAAATTGATGGTTCGGCTATTTTACACGTTTTGCCTCAGGAGTATAGTGTAGATGGCGATTCGGAAGAACACTACCACATAGTAGGCGTAACTGGAACTCACCTTCGGGGAAAATTCCAGGTGATTACCATGCCTTTAAAACCCCTCAGTACTTTACTAAAAAGTCTTGACTGGGCGGGTTTACATGTTCCCCCCAAACACGTTTATTTATCATCGCTGGCTTCTACAATGGCCGTTTTAAGCGATGAAGAGAAAGAACACGGGGCGATATTGGTAGACATCGGTGCTGGCAAAACTGACGTCGTAATCGTTCAGGGTGAACTGGTACGTTATGTAGCTTCGTTCCCTGTCGGCGGCAGATCTATTACCAAAGATATTGAAATTGGGTGCGACGTATCGGAAAGTGTAGCGGAAGATTTGAAATTACGCTTTGGCACTGCCACGCATAAAGAAGTTCGCATTAATGAGGTAGTTGCGGTTCCTAATGTTTTGGAAAGCCTCCCTCCTAAAAATGTATCGCTCAAAAACGTTGCTGTTATCATTGAGGCACGTGTCAAAGATATCGCCACGTTTGTAGCGGCAGTGGTTCGCCATGCAGGCTATGATCGCAAGATTAAAACGGGTATTGTCTTAACTGGTGGAGGAGCTCGTCTGGACAGTATTCAGGATGTATTCCGTACCGTTACAGGAATGCATGTACAAGTAGGACGTCCAAATCAGGGCTTTAATAAGCAAAAGCCTGAAGCAACCAATAACCTATCCTATGCAACGGCTTTGGGTTTAGTTCGCCTGGGCTTCCGCTCGCTTGATCCCCGTGACGAGTTATACGAATCGCTGGTATCGGTACCTAACCCAATTCAGCCTCCCGTTCAGCACACTCCGCACACGTATACTACCGGTCAGCACCATAGTCCTCAACCGACGAATGGCAATAATGGATATACCAATGGAGGTGGTTATTCAAATCCACCAGCTCCAGCTGCTCCTGAACCCGTAAGACCTCCTGAACCAAATAAGGAAAATGAACAACCGGAAAATGAGCAGGAATGGAAGTGGTGGCGTTTACGCATGGACCTGAATTCATGGTACAAAGCCATTTTTCGAGATGAATTTGAATCAAGGGGTGGCCAGCGACCTGACGGCTGGGAACCTAAAACAGTATAATACTAAAACTCAAACGGTTCAGTAACTGACCGTTTGAGTTTCTCTTTTCTCCCCACCTATACTTTATACGGTAAGCTTATACCCATTGCTATTATAGTTCAGACTAACATATTACGAAGTTGGGTCAGCCATACCTACCCAACTCTTCGTAACCAATCTTAAAAATATGCTTCTTGACCATAATTATTCCTTTAGCTCTGTTAAACATTTTCGTTCCTACATCAAAGTTTTTGGTGTAGGCGGTGGTGGCTGTAACGCCGTTCGTCACATGTTTAACCAAAACATTGAAGACGTAGATTTCATTGTTTGTAATACAGATCGTCAGTCGCTTGATGAAAGTCCGATTGACTATAAAATTCAACTAGGAAATCAATCCGTTAACCAAAAGGGTATTGGAGCCGGAATGGATGCGGCTCAAGGCCGTTTGGCAGCGGAAGAAAGTGAAGCAGAAATTCGCAAAGTACTGGAGGATAACACCGAAATGTTATTCATTACAGCAGGTATGGGCGGAGGAACCGGTACAGGTGCCGCTCCGGTTATTGCTCGTATTGCGAACGATTTGAATATACTTACTGTAGCAATTGTGACCGCTCCTTTCGATGATGAAGGAGAAGATAAAATTGAACAAGCCCGCGAAGGAATTCGTGAATTGCAGAAGTACTGTGATACGGTTGTAGTGATTCTAAATGAAAAACTGCTTGAGCTGTATCCCGATATGACGGTTGATGACGCCTACGCCAAAGCCGATGATGTCTTAGCTAACGCCGCTCGCTGTATCTCTGAGATTGTAACCAAGTCAGGTAAGATCAACTCCGATATGAATGACGTGAAAACGATCCTTAAAGGTGCCGGACAAGCCGTAATTGGTCTGTACAGTGCTGAAGGAGAAGATCGTGCCGTCACTTGCGTGGAAGAAGCCCTGAGTTCACCTCTTTTAGATAACCGTGATATCAAAGGAGCCAAACGTATCCTGATTACGATCTCGTATAGCAAGGACAATCCAATGCGGATGATGGAGCAAAAGGCGATTACCAAATACATTGAGGACAAAATTGGTGGCAAAGCCCGACTGCTTAAAATTAGCCCCATTCCTGATGAGAGCCTGGGTAAAGCCATGCGTTTCACCATTATTGCAGCAGGTTTCGACTTACCCGGTAATTCGGTGTATCAGCGTCCCGTTGATGAGCCCTTGATTCAACAGCCTACTTCACGCCCGGCTGTAACAGGAGCTACGGGTAATGCACAGGCCACCACGCCTAAGCCGTCTACACCAAGTAGTTCGTCTCCTTATGGCTATGGCAGTTACCTTCAGGAAAAAACGTCTCCTCAGTCGGTATTCACAATTCCTACTTCGTCTGCTTCCGTAGAAGACGACTCTGAAGTTCTTCCAGAATCTGAGACCGTTTTTGAAATTTCTACACCGCTTGCGTTAGAGGAAGATGTGACTAAAAACCTGGAAAAAGAGATCTGGCAGGAAGAAGATAACTCCCTTCATAACGCTCGTATGATTCAGGAATTCATCGCTAAACTGGATCACCACGATCAGGGTTGGGAGGCGGATTTAGAGACACCCGCTTACATTCGCCAGAATATTCCTCTGGCTGACCTTGCCGTTATCTTGAGAGGTGAAAAAGTCAATCATTATAATCTGAACGATTAGTTTAGATTGCATAAAAAATCCCGTCAGAAGCCTCTGACGGGATTTTTTATATTCAGTCTTTTATTCGAACATTAAGTATAGTGTTACCGTGTGCGTAGTCATTCTGCTGATTCCGGCGTTGTAAATGCTATTGCTAGGTTGAATCATGTTCGCAATTCCGTGTGAGAAGTGAAGCTCAGGCGTGAATTTAAAGTATTCGAAAAAACGTTCCAGCCCTACCCCATATTCCAGAGCAAAATCAGCCGATCTGGTTGACATTTGTCCATTGCCCCGATTGATATTTTGCCTTCTTCGTACGTTAGCTTCTAACCCAGCCCGAAACCCGGCAACGGCATACATTCTCGTATTACCACGCCGAATCGATTTATATTTCAGCATAAAAGGAAATTCTACCCAGGTAGATTCCCGAATCAATTGCTGCTCACTGCCATTCGTAAACGTATAGTTCACCGGACGGCTATAGATCGAAATCGTCAATGGAGAAAAACGAAAGTCCAGTCGGGGGCTCATGTATACGTTCATCAGGAAACCCATTCGAAAACCAATCGAATTAGGAGTGTTCATTGAACGTACAGAATCCTGAACGGGCGATGCATTATAGGCGTTATCATGTTTGATTTGAAAACGCGTATTCGGAACGCCGAAAAAGAAGCCATAATGCACCGATTTATCGTCGTAGAATTCCAGGTGCTTCCGCTTATAAAGTGTATTCTGAGCGAATGTTTTCGAAATCGTTACACTACAAAAAAACAAACTAATTAAAACAGAAAGTTTACGGGTTTGGGAGAATCCTTTACTAGCATAAATCCCCACGGATCGTACATCCGTACCCTGTAAAAGCTCATTCGCTCGTAGCTTACGCGTCATACGTTACTATTTCTTACCAATATAAATGGAACTAATGCCGAAGGTCAATGGAATAGCCCGGGTCTGCTTAAAGCCAGATTTTTGGTAAACGGCCAGAAAATCGTCACCATCTGGAAAAGCCTGCACCGACTCAGGCAAATATGTATAAGCAGCATTGTCTTTGGAAAACCAAGAGCCAATTACCGGCAAAATACGGTTTGAATAAAAATTGTACAGATGCTTAAAGACAAAACCACGGGGTTTTGAAAACTCTAACACTACGCAGGTTCCACCAGGTTTCAGCACCCGATTCATGTCCGTTAGGCCTTTTTCGAGATTTTCAAAATTCCGTACTCCGAATGAAACGATCACAGCGTCGAAAGAATTGTCTGAAAACGGAAGCTTTTCTGAATCACCCTTTTGTAACTCAATGATTCCCTCGAGTCCCATCTTCTTGATTTTCTCACGACCGTGAGCCAGCATTCCTTCCGAAATGTCCACGCCAACAATTTTTTTAGGCTTCAGGGCCAGGGCCTCTACTGCGAAATCACCGGTTCCCGTAGCAATATCAAGAATAGTCTGAGGCTTTTCAGGCTTGAGCAGGCTAATCGCTTTTTTCCGCCAGAGGATATCGATCCCCATACTCAAAAAGTGATTCAGGAAGTCATACCGATGCGAAATGTTATCAAACATTTTAGCAACCTGTTCCTTTTTACTACTATCCTGTTCTTCTTTATAAGGTAAGACCACGTCAGTCAAAATTTATAGAGCCTGAAAACCACAGGCTTCGGTACTAAAAGTATACGATCTATTCAACGAGAAAGTTCGGCAAAGGTACGTTTTGAGTGTCAATGAATAAGCTTCGTCAAAAAAAAACAGCGGCTTCAGAGAAGCCACTGTTTAAACAATTTCTAATCGGAACCTCAGGTGTTCGCTCCAGTTGTTCTGATTACTTGATTTCCACATCAAAATCGACGTTCGCATCATCTGAGCCCGGCGTAGCCGTTCCATCTTTCGTACCGTTTGGCTGATGGCGTAACTGTATCTTTAACTTACCCGTACCTGCAGTAGCCTGTGTCTGAATGGTTCCGGCTAACCCTACGTTAAGATTTTTACTGTCTTTATCCGTAACGGTAACGGTTAATAAACTGGCAGGACTTGGTGTGAAGAGAACCAGGTGTTCATCTTTTTTCTCCTGAATTTCTTCAGTAATGTCTTCTACCGGAGATTTTGATTCATCCAGGAATCGAAGGGAATACGTATAGGTTTTACTTTTATCCAGACTGATTGGAGTGATAACCGGAGCATTGCCTCCGTCACCATCGGGATCTTTCCAGGTAAATACTTTTGCCGTTTCGTTACCAGCTTTCAACGTTAACTCAACGGTAGTAATCAATTCATTTTCATCGGGTTCTGGATCAGTATTATCTTTTTTACAGGAAGATAAAGTGGCCAGTGCCAGTAAGGGAAGATAAAGCCAATACTTACGTTTCATACCTTTTTCAGTTATACAGAAGCTTCAGCGTTCTGTCGTTCCATTGTCAGTTCTGATGGCAAATATATTCATTATTTGCAACAACGTTGCAAATAATGAGATTTTAATCTTTCTTTAGCTTTCAAACCTTTTCATCAACAAAAAAGACCTCTTTCAACGAAGAGGTCTTTTTTATTGATGAAGAAGTAAAACCTGATTACCGTAATAACCCAGCGATTTTATCCAATCCTAGTATAGCAAAGGTAGGCTCTCCTCCAGGAGTATAAGAAGGATTGCTGGAAGCAAACAATTGGTCGACGAGAGCACTCATTTCTTCCGCAGCAAGCCGGGTCAGGTAACGAGCCGCCGAGCGTTTGGCAAACGAACGAGCCAGAGCTTCAGGACGATCCAGTTTCAGTTCTGAATAATGCTGACGAAATTGCGAAAGTAGGCCTTCAAATAAGTCTTCTTCATTTTCGTCGGTAACATCCGCCGGAATACCGTAGAGGATAAATGCGTTCTTACCAATTTCCGCAAAATCGAAACCCAACGCTTTAATCTCTTGCTCAATCTCTACTACCAATTGAAAATCAACGGGATTCAGAGTAACCGTTTTAGGAAACAATAACTGCTGGGAAGCGGCATTACGCTTCTCCAGCGAAGCCCGGTATTTATCGTACAGAATGCGTTCATAAGCCGCTTTCTGATCAATTACCATCAAGCCCGATTTTACTTGTGAAAGTACATAACGGTTATGCACCTGAAATAGCATCCGTTCGTAGTCCAGCAGGGAAGTTTTCGCTGAAGCTTTCGAAGGAACGGCCTTTGAACTAAAGGTCTGCTCCAAGGTAACGGATTCCTGTAGTTCAGGCTCTGGAGCCTTGGGTTCTTCCGAATAAACCTCTTCCGTCTGAATCCGATTGGCCTTACTCTGGAAGGTAATGCTTGAAGACGCAGGTAAAGATTCCTCTTCTTCAGAAACGGGCGGCGTAAATGGTTTCACCGTGGGTAATACTTCTTCGGGAAGATCAAAAATACTGTGACGTTCTTTCTTCACGGGGCCTTCCAGCCCTTCAAATAACTTCTCCCAGCTATTGATATTACGTTTCGGAGCTGCCGAGCCTGCGTTGTGAGACGAACGAGCAAAAGGGTCTTTTTCCTCATCGGTCATTTTTCGGTTTTCGTTGACAGAGGCTTCAAAGTGTACCGCATAGTCCTTTTTCTCGAAGGAAAGAGACTTTGCGGGACTTAATAGATTCACGTCCATCTCGAAATCAATAGCTGGAGCGAGGCCGTAAACGCCCGTCGCCCGTTTCACCGCCGCCCGAACAATGGCATAGACCGAACGTTCGTCGTCAAACTTAATTTCCGTTTTTGTGGGGTGAACGTTAATATCAATATGGGCCGGATCGATTTCGATGTTTAAAACATAGAATGGATGGCTCCCATCGGGAATCAGCCCTTCAAAACCGCTTAAAACGGCATGGTGTAAATACGCATGACGAATGAACCGCTGGTTCACGAAGAAAAATTGCTCTCCCCTTACCTTTTTGGCAAACTCAGGCTTACCAATAAATCCACTTACCTTCACAAAAGGAGTTTCCTCGCGGGTGTCGGCCAGTTGTTCTCGATAGTTTTTACCGAATAAATCCACAATCCGGCGGGACATTTTTCCGGCGGGCAAGTTATATACTTCCGTTTCCCCGTGATGTAGCATAAACGTCACATCGGGATACGAAAGAGCTACCCGTTGAAATTCGTCCAGAATGTGACGCATTTCAACGGGATTTGATTTCAGAAAGTTACGTCGAGCGGGAACATTAAAGAATAAATTCTTTACGCAGATATTTGTCCCCGTTAGCGTCTGACAGGGTTCATGAAGTTTGAGTTCGGAAGCTTCGATTTTCAGATGCGTTCCTAATTCGTCCGCATCCCGACGCGTCCGCAATTCCACTTGAGCCACGGCAGCAATGGAAGCCATGGCTTCGCCGCGAAAACCCATGGTACGAATTTTGAAAAGATCTTCAGCCGTACGGATTTTAGAAGTTGCATGACGTTCAAAACACATACGGGCATCCGTTTCCGACATACCAACGCCATTATCAATCACCTGAATCAGCGTTCGTCCTGCGTCTTTTACCAACAGCTGAATCTGCGTAGCCTGGGCATCAATCGAATTTTCAAGCAACTCCTTCACCACCGAAGCCGGTCGCTGAACGACCTCGCCAGCCGCAATCTGATTCGCAATGGAGTCGGGTAGGAGTTGAATAATATCTTGCATGAAAGTGTGTTCGGAGCCTATAAAAACGAATTCCGATTTAAACTTATTTCTTCGGTAAGAATCTGAATAAATTCTAAACCGGGCGTGTTGGATAAAGTAGGAACGCGAATTTCGCCCAAATCCCCCGGAAAAGCGAGCCTATTTTTTTAAATATATGTGTTTTGATACAATTGTTTAGAGATAATTTCGCGTTCTCGTAGCAAGTATTGATGATCAGGATGTTGAAGAATAAGTTAGTTTTCTTGGGAATGTGTGGCCTGCTGGCTCTGACAGCCTGGAAATCCCCGATATATACCTCTAGTTTCAGTAAAGTAACGCTTACCGATTCTACTCACGAAGTCCGCTCGAATGTTGATGCCACCAAAGTTTTGGCGGCTCAGCTTTGGGTAGACAGCACACTTTCGGGTATGAACCTGGACGAAAAAATCGGCCAGTTTTTTGTCATTGGAACGTACTCCAATCGCTATGAATCATATTATGCAACGATTGATCGGCTAATTAAGGCCTATCACGTCGGCGGCGTTATTTTCTTTCAGGGCGATCCTTACTCTCAGGCAGAGCTGAGCAATCGCTACCAGAACCTTTCCAAAGTGCCTTTACTCGTCTCCCTGGATGCCGAGAACGGATTAGGTATGCGGTTAGCTCTGGGAACTTCTTTCCCGCACCAGATGACGCTTGGTGCCATTCAGGATAATAACCTGATTTATGAAATGGGCATGGAAATCGGTCGTCAGTGCAAACGCATTGGTGTGCAGATGAATTTTGCTCCGGTAGTGGATGTGAACTCTAATCCTCTTAACCCTATCATTGGCTATCGTTCCTTTGGAGAAGACCCGAATAATGTCGCTGAAAAAGGTAAAGCCTATGCTCGTGGATTGCAGGCAACGGGTGTACTGGCCTGTGCCAAGCACTTTCCCGGCCACGGTGATACCCAAACCGATTCACACCGCACTTTACCCAAAGTAGGTCACGACCTTAGTCGTCTGAATCAGTTTGAACTACCTCCTTTCAAGGCCCTGATTGACGACGGCGTAGCTAGTATTCTCGTAGCTCACCTAGAGGTTCCGGCGTATGAATCCCGGCCCATTGCCTCTACCCTCTCCGCTCCGATTGTAACTGATTTGCTAAAAAACCAGTTGAAGTTTAACGGATTAGTGGTTACGGACGCCATGAATATGCGAGGCGTTACCAAGGGAAAACTTGCTCCGGAAGCCAATTTACAGGCCTTACTGGCGGGTAACGATCTTTTGTTACAGCCCGAAAGCGTAGCAGCCTCCATTCTGAAAATCAAACAGGCCATTACCGATGGACAGATTTCCGAGGATGAAATTAACCGCCGAGTGCAAAAGATTCTTTATGCTAAGTATAATGCTGGTCTGGTTCCTTACCAATCTATTCCTGTAGATAAAAACCTGGTAAAAGAATTAAAAACGCCCCAATCAGAAGCCCTTCGGGAACGCTTGTATGAAAATGCCGTTACGCTGGTCAAAAATGATCGAAAGCTAGTGCCACTCATGCAGCTGGATACGCTCAAGATTAGTGCCGTAGCCGTTGGAGAAAGTGACAACAACGTTTTTCAGAATACTTTACGAAAATACGCGGGAGTCAAGTGCTATACCAATGGTACAAAAACCGATGAACGTTTTTACGCTGAAATGCTCAGCAAGCTTGATTCAAATCAGGTCGTTATTGTGAGTTTACACGAAATGCGGCAGAAAGTAGCTCAGAACTACGGCGTATCCTGGGCTTCGGTTGATTTTGTAAAGAAGCTGGTCAAGCGAGGTAATCAGGTTATCGTTTGTGCATTTGGGAACCCCTACAGCCTTAAAAATTTCCCGGAAGTTCCTACTCTACTCTGTGGTTATGAGAGCGATCCTTTCGCCCAGAAAGCTACCGCCGAGGTGTTATTCGGGGCCTTACCTGCTTTGGGTAAGCTGCCGGTTTCGGTAGAAGGACTTTTCCCGGTTGGGCACGGTTTAACCACGCAGGCCATCGGACGATTAACCTACGGCTTACCCGAAGATGTCGGCATGAGCAGTGGGAAACTTCAGAGCATTGACAACATTATGAACGAGTCCATCCGAAAGGGGGCTTTTCCCGGTGGGCAAGTGGTGATCGCCCGAAAAGGCCGGGTCGTTTGGGAAAAAAATTACGGAAAACTCACCTACGCTCTTACGCCGTTCGAACCCGTACGAGACACCACACTATACGATCTCGCGTCCGTCACTAAGGTAGCTGCAACGTTACAGGCCCTTATGCTGTTGAACGAAAATGGCGATCTGGATCTTAATCAAAAGCTTTCTTATTACCTACCTGATTTAAAGGGAACGACTAAAGAAAACCTCGTTGTTCGGGATGTATTGATGCATCAGTCGGGCTTGTTAGCTTATTTACCTTTTTGGGAAAAAACGAAGCCTGAAGGTATTTTCAGTCCCGATTTTGATTTACGGGTTGATACGCTGAACTATACTCTGATGGTTGCCCGCGAACTCTGGACGAAACCCGCCACCATTGATTCAGTCTGGAAGTGGGTCGTGCAAAGTCCTATGACTACGCAACGGGATCGTAGTGGCCGATACAAGTACATTTATTCGGATTTAGGATTGATTATGCTCCGTCGTCTGGTCGAAAAAATATCTAACCAGCCCCTGGATGAATTTGTACACCAGAACTTTTACGAACCACTGGGAATGTACAATACCATGTTCAGCCCTCTAATGCATAAGGTAATCGACTGGAAAATTGCTCCCACCGAAGATGATCGCGTGTTTCGGGAAGAGCTGCTTCGAGGCACCGTTCACGATCAGAATGCTGCCATTCAGGGGGGCGTTTCGGGTCATGCTGGTTTGTTCAGCACTGCAAATGATCTGGCCATTCTAATGCAAATGAACCTGCAAAAAGGCTATTATGGCGGCCGTCGTTATTTCCTGCCGAACACGGTTCCGATGTTTTCTTATAACTACACTCTTCGTAGTTACCGCGGATTGGGTTGGGATCGGAGTCCTGATGGCAATGGTAATGCTTACATCTCTTCGTACGCCTCTAATCGAAGCTTCGGGCATTCAGGCTTTACAGGAACATTGGTCTGGGCCGACCCCGCTCAGGAGCTGGTGGTGGTCTTTTTATCGAATCGGGTGCATCCCAATGTAAATAATAACCTCATTACCAGTCTTCGCATCCGTCGCCGGATTATGGATGCTGCTTACGAAGCCATTGAGAAAACGACGCTCTCGCAGAAGTAATAAACCGTATGGATTATTCAGCTTTACATAAACAGATTACTCATCAGGATTAACCATTTCGGTAGATCAGAAAGTGGATCAAGCTGGTTTTGTTCCTTGGACGGTAAAACAAAAGCAGTTTGCGGTACAACCGCCCCTTCCTGTTCTTGAAAACAACTTTACCATCCGCATTCACCTTGACGATACTAATGAGCAAAATGGAGCATTAAAAGTAATTCCAGGATCTCATTTAAAAGGAATTTATCGCCCCCATTCAATTGACTGGAAACAGGAAACAGAAGTCGTATGCAATGTTAAAGCGGGAGCAGTTATGCTCCTGAAGCCTTTGTTACTACATGCTTCCGGCCGAACCACCAATCAACAGCGACGCCGGGTTATTCACATGGAATTCAGTAATACCTCTTTACCCGAATCCATGCAATGGTCGGAACGAATGAATGCTTTGTAGTACTATTAAGGCCTTACCAACGTCACGCTCATCAGACCAATCACCACATCATTTGCCAGAGCTGTTAACTTTAGTTCTTTCAACGTTTTTGAAGGATTTAAGGGAATATCCAGAACAGTGCCTGCTCCGCCTTCAATTTCCTTCCCGTTGAATTCTTTCGCTTTTTCTCCATAAACTATTTCACCTGTTTTCAGATGCAACCGGGGTGGATGAGTGGATCCGGTAGAAAAAGCGAAGCCGTCAGTCAGGTAATCTTTCTCAATTGGCCACCAGTTTTCCGGGTTTCGTAACGTCAGCTTTTCAGAAGTTCCATCCGTGTAATAAATTTCAACTGCTCCATTTTCAATGCGGCTTTGCATGGGATTCGTTGAGCCAGCCATCAACAAATAGGCCTGCGAAGCTTTTCCGGTCAAAGGAAGGCGGGCTTCGTTGGGATAATTATCCCAACGTGAAACGAACAGGATATTTTTGCTCGACGAATCTCCCGGCGACTCAAATCTAATTCCCTGCGGTGTGCTGAATTGGTTTTGATTACCTGCTAATTTTCGTAAGCCTGTGTCATCTATCCCGGCGATTAACTGCGGGTGCGTCCACTCCCCAATACCCTGGGTGGGTAACTGTAAGGTAGTGGTTTGCGGGCGGGGTGACAGGTATTTATTTTTGAAAATTTGAGTAACCTGATCATTGAAATGAGTCGTCATACGTATCATTTCCTGCTTCTGACTAGAAAGCTTTTCGTCCCAATTCATCAGCGAATATTGAACCGTATCCCCCTGAGCGGTGGTGAGAAGTAACGGGTTTGTTCCCAAGTGCAGAGCAGGAATTGTTAATTCAGAAGAACCCGCTTCTGCTTTCAGAGATAACTGCTGATTAGTATTATGCAGGCGATAGGTAACTTTCTGCTCCTGATTCGTGTGGTTTTTAATTTTAATTATCGCTGGATTTTCAGCGTTTGGTATCACGGAAATAGCATTCCCCAATTGAAAACTCAGCGGATACCACCAGCGAAGATTCCCCTGCTGTAACTCTACAAAAGCCGTTCGTTCGCCCTGATGATTACTCATCTGAACACTCAGTTTACCTTTCTGATGACTGTGTTTACTGAACGTTCTCTGCGGATCAGAAACGGATAGAATTTTCGCCTTTCCAAAATCAAAATATTGACGGGATTTTTGAGCATAATAGGGTTTCAATATGGTGCGAGCAGGCTCCGCTCCTGCCCATTCAATCTTAATTTCATAGCCTGTCTGAGCTGGACTGACTATTTCAATTACGGGCTGACCAACTGCACTTTTGACTACCGTCCAGTCCGTCTTTTTACCATTTACTGTTACTTGCCTGATATTTTCGCGGAAAGCCTTTACTCGCAGAACCAGATTCAGTTTTTTCGGAAACCGGGGCGTTAATATGTACACATCCATCGTTCCCGTTCGCTTGAAATGGTAGGTTAAATCGGGCAAATTAATCGAAGCGAAATTCCAGTGTGAAGGTAATCCCGGACGAATGACCAAACGATCATTCAAAGCATCAGGCACAATACCAAACAGACCTTCGACGAGCGTTCGGGAGTTAATGCCCACGGGGTCACCAAAATCACGGTACGCCTCGTGCCGATTAGCATCGTAATGTGAAATCTGAACAAAATTACCCGGACTACCCCCTAGATACATGGAGGCTAGTAACTCGCTTTTCCACAATTTAAAGGCCTCATCCGTCCGGCCTGCTTCCCAGTTAGCCAGAGCCAGATGAGCTGATTCGGCCAGAGCAACGTTATTAATCGACCATTCGTAGGGCATCCAGTTACTCGTCGACAAGGTGTAATAACCTTCATCTTTTAAGCCTTCCGCTCGTATGGGAATGTGCGGAATCTGCGTATCCGTATACCGAAGGCTCTGATAGGCCTGAAAGGCATCGGGGACGTCAGAATCCAGCGTATGGTAAATCGACCAGATCGCTGGAACATCGTGGAGTTTCTTAAGCCCCATTGCATCCTTAAACTCCGCGTAAACACCCTTACCCGGCATCCATAATACCCGCTGAATGGCTTTTAGGATTTTGTCGGCTTCGTGTTCGTAGGGTTGTGGATTTTCACCTAATAATCGAGCGATCGTCGCCGCCATTTTGTTCGAGCGATAATTATATGCCGACGTATGCGTGACTGAGCCACCACTGTATTGGAGGGCATCGCTCGCCCAGATGGCGGCGTAGGCATCGTATAACCCATCATCATCGGGATCGAAGTTGCGTTTTTCCCAGGCCAGATGCCGCTGCAATACGGGCCACATGTCGCGGGCAAACGTTAGATCTCCAGTCCAGTTCAAATGCCACAGTAAGGCATCGATATATACCAGGTTCATGTCATAATGATGCGGACGAATGGATTTCCCCTCGGGGTCGCGACTGATGTACCCACTGGTAAAAACGGCATTACCCATCTTCTCCTGCTGGCGGGCGAAGTTATTCGCCGTATCTGGTACCACGGGGCCGGAGTCAGGTGAGGGTACCTGTGATTTTGCATACGCCCGAAAATGGGTTTGAGCCCGATCGTGCCAACCCAGCGGATCAGCGGTATAGGCTCCCCGCCAGCCATTGAGTCGAATCCGCCAGCCAATGGCTCCGTGCAGATACGAAGGCGTTTCCCAGATGGCATCCGACGCGATACTCAGAGCCCCGCCAACGGTATTTAGGTAAGGATCCGGGGTTTGAATTTTGATTTGACTAGCGATTGCTAAGCGGGCTTTTTCAGCTTCCGCAAAGATTTGTTCGGCTTTTGTTACCTCTAACTCAGCCTTACTTTCAGGATTCTGTAAGGCAAGGTAAGAGGCCTGATTGTTAATAGCTTTTATTCTTCCTGCAATGACCGGAGCCTTTCCTTGTTTGGATTGAAATAAGCTAACAGGAGAAGTTAACGCACTGGCATCGGCAATGGTCACTGAGGTGTTTTCCGGGAAGAAGCCAATCAGTTTATTCTCTTTTTTGGTTTGAACCGAACCATAACTTAGAGCAAACGTATGACGGTTAATTGAGAATTGATTGTCACTACAATTTTCGGGTTTAAGGTAGAAACTGGACTCTGGATCGGGACCCATGTCACCGTTGCGATTAAATTTCTTACCGCTCGCTCCACCAAATGTCCAGAATAATTCTGCGGGAGTAGTCACATTTTTGAAAGTCGCTTTGACCATAAATCCTTCCGCATCGGCTAATGCCAATACCAGTAGCTCCAACCTGCCTTTTCCGAGCAACGAATCTTCGATTTCGTATAGCATGGAACCGGGGCGATACCGAGCCGTTATTTTTGTCGCTTTATTCAGCCATTTACTTTGGTTTCCTGAAATGAGACCGAAACTCAGATTCCCACCCATACCGGGCATGTACATGGCAAATTCGGGTAAATCACCCGCCTCCACCCGAAAGGCCGTATGGGTTCCGTATAAGGCACGGGTAAATCGGCGGTTACCGTTCACGATTACAAAATCTTCTCCATCGGGTCTGTACCGTAGCGTCCTTGTTTCATTATGCCAGTTTGACTGGGGTAATTGAACGGGATATAACTCCTGAGCAGCCAACGGAAACGAAATTCCCGTATATAAGAACAAACTGAAGCGAAGAAATTGCTGATGTATTTTCGTCATTACTAGGAACTAATCGTTTTCAGAAATCAGGAAAGACGCCTCTCCAGTAGAAAGAAGGACGATGGTTTATACCTCGAAAACATAAATGCTCGTTTTTAGCGTTACATTACTTCAACCAACCTTATATGCTTCGACGTTTTCAATCGTTGGCCCTGTATTCGGCCTTCTCTTTAGGAATAGGACTGCTTTTGCAGGCCTGCGTCCCTGACTTTCTGGTGTCCAATCCGGATTGGGTGGTGATTGAGGCCTTCAATCATGAACCTACTTTGAAACGAAAAACGGGCGTTTTGATCAGTCCAAGGGAAGTTTCTGCTACCGTTACGTTTGATAGCTCCTGCATATACGATTTGCAAAGCGTAGATCAGAACGACTGGAACAAGGTCATTGGACTGGGATTTGTGGGTTCTAAGAATCAGAGTTTAGGTTCGGCACCGCATCAGGTTGATGGGGCACGTGTGGGCTGGCGATGGAATCCTGAGACGCAAAAAATTGATCTGGCCTGCTATGCCTATGTGGACGGCCAGCGAACAGCTTTTAAGGTAGGAGAAACTTCAATTAATCAACCGGTTTATCTAAGCATCAAAATCGATTATAATAAGAAAGAATACCGCGTTATGGAGGGCGAACCCATACGATTCACTCATAACAAGAAATTTGCGTACAAGACGGGATTATACTTTGGTGGCAACCGTCCCGCTCCGCACGCGATTCGGGTAAAAATTGTGGATTAACTTATTAGTCGTTTTGGCAGTTTTACAATTAAACGGCCCCTTAAAAGTTAAGCACTTTTAAGGGGCCGTTTAATTGTGGAATATAGGTTTCTCATTACCCGTGTTTCCGGCGTTTCAAAGCCAGATCGTGAGCGGTATCGTAATAGCTTCGCAGGTTTTTCCAGTCGAATACTTCGGAGATACTTTCAGTACGGTTCCGTTGCATAATCCGGTCGCGGCGAGACGTCCGTACAAATTTGAACAGCAACTCAGAAAGTGTCTCTGCTGCCTGATGGAAGTCTTGGTGGCTGCGATTCAGTACATATACTCCCCAGTTTTCCGGGTCGGCCATGATTTGGTTCATGTAATCCCCAAAACCAGATAAATCACTGGTAATGGTAGGAACGCCCCGAACCACACACTCCAACGGCGTATAACCCCAGGGCTCATAATAACTCGGGAAAATTCCTAAGTGACAACCCCGTACGAAATGGCTGTAGTCCATCCCGAACAGCGGGTTCGTTGAAGCAATAAAATCGGGGTGATACACAATCTTCACGCGGTCACTTTCGTGATTCTGCATATTCGATTTCCGAAGAAAATCAACAATGGAATCCTCCTGCTTTAAGTAGTGCGTGACGGTTTTAGGTAACTGATGCGTTTTCCAGGATTGAATGGTACGACGCAGACGCAACTGCCAATATTCATCCACAAATTGATTAAGGTCGGGCATTTTAAGTTCATTACTCGTAGCCGAAGCCATGAATAATTGCTCCCCAATCTGCCGCTCAATGGCTTCGCAAGTCTGTCGAATCTCGGCCATTACCGCACGTGTTTGCAGCACGTCGGCATCCATCGAATACACTGGATTTTTAGTAACGATGAACATTACCACCGTCATATCCGAATTTGTGGCCTGTAACTTGGCATTCAGTCGGCTGAGGGCTTCGAGTGTTAAATCGTAGCCTTTGTTATTATACTCAAATCGTCCTGAAGTAAAGAAGTACAAGGTTCGATCCAGATCAAAAGAATAATTCTGGAAAAAGTGACCCATCACAAACTGATGGATTTTTGCCTTGTACTGAACGTGCAGGTTCTGAAATTCGTGCGTTGCTGTAAAGCGAGTAACGTTCAGACCGTTGGGTAAAGTCAGGTCACATTTTCGTCCCAATAAAAACTCACATTCTTTTGCTGTAACGTCTGAAACCGTCGTCATAACGTGACAGTTCTGAGCTGCCAGATACTCGATGGTTGCCTGCGTTTCAATGCCAAAATGCCTTGCCTGTTCCCGCCAGTTAAACGTGGGCAATAACTCGTAAAAATTAGGAACGTTGGGAGCCATATAACGCCCCAGCATCGTAGCGTGCGTGGTAAAGACCGTCGCCAGTTTAGGGGATTCCTGAGCTAAATCGGGTAATGCCGTAGCGGCCATCCATTCGTGAAAATGGGCCGTAATGTCATAACGTCCACTATGATCACGAGAGAGTTCGTTCAGGAAAATGCGGGTACATTCCCCAAAAGCGATTACCTGATTAACCAGATCTTCTGTATTCAGCGTCGAAAGCTGATGTTTTTCCCAAAGATTATACTTTAACTGATCCAGCTGATTGAACAGCGTGTAAAAATTAAAAAGTACAATGCGGGGCTTTCCCGTAACCAGCCAGTATCCATACTGAACGTCAAAGCCCATTTCCCGCATTTTCCGTACGGTTTTCCCTAAAGCAGAATCATCCAGATCTGTAATAGGTTCGAACTCTGCCAAGGCTTTTTCCGGGAAGTAAGGCCCAATTAAAAAGTAATCATCGCCCCATTTCTCGACCATCGCCGGAACTTTGGAACGGATTACCGTATAAATACCCCCAACCTGATTGCAGACTTCCCAGGCTATTTCAATCAGTAGGCGAGGTCGTATTTTGGGCTTAATGGGTTCAACTTCGAAAGCCATAGCCGAGTATTAATGTAAATGATGTGAATTAAAAAGCTGGTTCCCTGACCTATTTTGAACTGCCAAATATAGAATGGTATTTTTCAAGGGAATTATTCGTTTAAAATAATCCTAAAGTTTTATGCCAAACAAATCAAAATTTTACAAATAGACTCCGTTTGAATACTGCTGCACTTACTGGGTAAAATCAATTCACACAGGGTTTACATGTTATTTAAGCGGTTGGCTATCTATAAAAGACTGTAAAATAATCGTTGCTGAAACTCGATCCACAACGCCTTTATCCCGACGGTCTTTCTTCGTAGTCCCCATGGCAATTAAAGACTGCATCGCCATAACCGAGGTAAAGCGTTCGTCGTGTTCATGCACGGGAATTTCAGGAAAAGTCTTACGCAGAATTCGTAAAAACCCTCGTACGTGTGGCGTGTTGGACGTGTCCGATCCGTCCAGATTCGTGGGCATTCCTACGACAAAAGCCTCCACCGATTCCCGTTGACAATAGGTCTTTAGAAAATTAATTACCTGCGTGGAATGGACCGTCTCCAGAGCCGTTGCAATAATTTGCAAAGGATCCGTTACCGCGAGCCCGACGCGTTTAGTACCATAGTCTATAGCAAGAATTCGTGCCAATAGTTTAAAAAATTATCAGATTAATTGAAATGAATCTTCTTATCCTCGTTTAAACAGGTTAACCGATTAAAGGTAAAAATTTGATTGATAATTGATTAAGTCGAGAGACTCGTTCTTTATCAATATGTCGTTTTTCTGACTTAATCTGTCTGAAAGTTCGAAAAGGTAACAAAGTTTCCGGGATTCTTACCAACGTATAAAGCTTCGTTTATTATTAGGCTAAATCTTTCTTCCAATCCTTGTACCCCACCACGCAAAGAGCCAGATAAATAGTGTATAATAATACCGTCCAGTAAAGACTCTTATGCGCATAAACGAACACATAAATACCATCGACGAATAACCATAGCCACCAGTTTTCTATAAACTTTTTTCCCAGCATCCACTGGGCAATCAAACTGATCGTGGTTGTAAATGAGTCCACGAGTGGTATACTGGCATCGGTAAATCGACTGAGAATCCAGTTTAAAAAGGCCGTTCCGCCTACTGCAATGATCACGATCCAGCCGATGAGGCGGCGGGGAAGTTGCTGAACGTTCAGTTGTGTGTGGCCCGCTCCTCCGTATAACCACTGGTAAAGTCCGTACACGCTAAGCAGAGCAAAAACGATTTGCAATCCCATATCACCGTACAACCGGGCTTCCCAAAAAATAACTGCGTAGATCACCACGCTAATGATGCCCCAGAAAAATCCCCATACGTTTTGGCGGGTATTATACCACACACAAATGACGCCAGTGATGAGGCCGGCCAGTTCAAGCCAGTTGGTTTTTAAATAGGCTAGAATTACCTCCATTAGTAGGGCTAAATTGATAAAATTCTGAACTTTGCTCTGGCTCTCAGAGTTCTGTATTAGTCTCCCTGTCGGTACCGAGAAATTCGGCATACGGCGGGGTTTCTTGCGTTCTTTTGCATGCGAACGCCCATCCAGCCAACGAACCAACGCCTCCACCGGGCATACTCTGGCTAGACTTTTCCAGGCAAAGTTGTGTGAAAACCCGGTAGCAAAAAGCGAATTTTTAAAATAAACTCGATGCTAGTCAAAGATTTGTTAACGCTGTATCGCAATGATGCGTTTATCCGTCTCATTGGCGAACGAATTCAAAGTAAACAGCCCAACGATTACTACCTTCAGATCAAAGGATTAACCGGGAGTCTGGATGCGGTTATGGTAGCCGCCCTGTATCAGCATCAACCCTCCTCTTCCCTAGTCGTTTTATCGGATAAAGAAGAAGCGGCTTATTTCTACAATGATCTTCAGAATCTTTTGGGGGAAGATCACGTGTTGCTTTTTCCGATGTCGTATAAGAAACCTTACGAATACGAAGAAATCGACAACGCCAACGTTCTGATGCGGGCGGAAGTCCTGAACCGGTTGAATGAAAAGGGACATCGACTATTAATTATTACTTACCCCGAAGCCCTGAGTGAAAAGGTGATTAACCGAAAATCACTCGTGAAGAATACCTTTACCGTTTCAGTGGGCGAAAAAATTGATACTGAATTCCTGACCGAATTTTTAATTAGTCAGGATTTTGAAGGAACGGATTTCGTGTATGAGGCCGGGCAGTTTGCCGTTCGCGGAGGAATTATTGACGTGTATAGCTACGCCAATGAATTTCCCTATCGAATCGATTTATTTGGCGATGAAGTAGAATCCATCCGAACGTTTGATCCCGATACGCAACTCTCCAAAGAATCCGTTTCTCAGGTTAATATCGTTCCCGACGTTCAGACGCGACTGATTCAGGAGACCCGGGAGTCGTTCTTCAGCTTTTTCCCGAAAGAAACGCGTTTGTGGTTCAAAGATGTGGAGTTAACCCTGGAGTTAATTGGGATCTGTTTCGAAAACGTCGAAAAAAGCTTCAATGAGATTGTAGAACGAAGCGGCGGCATTAAGGTCATTCACGAGCCGTCACAGTTATTCGAAACCCGCCGGACCTTCCTGAATCATATCAAAGAATACCCAAGCGTGGAATTTGGTAAGCGGTTTTACTTCAAAGCCGCCGATGGAGCTACTGATTCTCCGACCGAACTTCGCGTTAATTACGCTTCCAAACCCCAACCGAGTTTTAATAAAGACTTCAATCGATTGATTGAGACTTTGCACGAACAGCAGTATCGGGGGTATACCAATATCATTGTTGCGGAAACCCAGAAGCAACTGGAGCGGCTGAATACGATCGTTGGCGAATCTAATGATTCGATTCGTTTTCAGGCGGTTAATGCCTCGTTGCGAGAAGGATTTATTGATGATACGCTGAAAATTGCCTGCTTCACTGATCACCAGATTTTTGATCGGTTCTATCGGTATCGCGTTCGGGATAAGTATAGTAAGTCTAAAGCCCTTACCCTTCGTGAACTCAAAACGCTGGCTCCGGGCGATTTTGTTACCCACATCGATCACGGGATTGGCCGCTTTGCCGGTCTTGTAAAGATCGACGTTGGTGACCACAAACAAGAAGGAATCCGACTGGTATTCCGGGATAATGATACCGTGGTAGTGAATGTGCAGAGTTTGCACAAAATCGCCAAGTATACGGGCAAAGAGGGAACACAGCCTTCGCTAAGTAAGTTAGGCTCCCCCGAATGGGAAAATAAAAAAGCGAAAGTAAAGCGGCAGGTAAAAGACATCGCTGCCGAGTTAATTGAGCTGTACGCCAAGCGGAAATTTGCTCCGGGTTACGCCTTCTCGCGGGATACGTTCCTGCAAGCTGAGCTGGAATCTTCTTTCCTTTACGAAGACACGCCCGATCAGGCTTCATCAACGGCGGCCGTGAAAGAAGATATGGAAAAACCACACCCGATGGATCGTCTGGTTTGCGGGGATGTTGGTTTTGGCAAGACCGAAGTAGCTATGCGGGCGGCTTTCAAAGCGGCGTCAGATAATAAGCAGGTAGCCGTGCTGGTACCGACGACGGTATTAGCCATGCAGCACTACCGGACGTTTCGAGATCGTTTTGAGCGTTTTCCGGTAAAGGTCGAGTACATCAACCGATTCAAAACAACGCAGCAAATCAAAGAAACACTGAAGCGGGTTGAATCGGGAGAAACGAGCATTCTCATTGGTACCCACCGGATTGTTGGAAAAGATGTAAAGTTCAAGGACCTCGGTTTATTAATCGTCGATGAAGAGCAGAAATTTGGCGTGAAGGTAAAAGATCGTCTGAAGGAGTTCAAGCTCAATGTAGACGTGTTAACCCTGACGGCAACGCCGATTCCCCGGACACTGCACTTCTCGCTCATGGGAGCCCGGGATTTATCCGTTATTGCCACGCCCCCACCGAACCGTCAACCCGTTACTACGCAGCTGATGGTGTTTGATGAACTGAAAATCCGCGATGCCGTCATGCTGGAATTGAAACGCGGCGGACAGGTTTTCTTCGTACATAACCGGATTGGCGATCTGGAAACGCTGGGAAATATGATCCTGAAATTGGTGCCAGACGCTAAAATCGGTATTGCTCACGGCCAGATGGATGGCGATCGCCTGGAAAAGGTGATGATGAAATTTATTGAAGGGGAATATGACGTCCTGATTTCAACGAATATCATCGAAGCTGGACTCGACATTCCGAATGCGAATACGATTCTGATTAATCAGGCCCATTTATTTGGTTTGAGCGATCTTCACCAGATGCGGGGCCGCGTTGGTCGCTCTAACAAGAAAGCCTACTGCTACCTCCTCACCCCTGCCCTTTCACTATTGACCAGCGACTCCAGAAAACGACTTCAGGCTCTGGAAGAATTCACGGAATTGGGTGATGGTTTCAAGGTAGCGATGCGGGATTTAGACATTCGCGGAGCAGGAAATTTACTTGGAGCTGAACAAAGTGGCTTCATAAACGATTTAGGCTTTGAGACCTATCATAAAATCCTCGACGAAGCCGTCCAGGAGTTAAAGGAAACGAAGTTCAAAGACCTCTTTGCGGATGAATTGGCAAAGGCCGCTCATAATCTGCGGGTAGAATGTCAGATTGAGACCGATTTGCCCGTCCTGATACCGGAAAATTACGTATCTAACATATCTGAGCGTCTGAGTTTATACAACCGCCTGGACAACCTGAAAGACGAAGCCGAATTACAGGCCTTTCAGTCGGAAGTAAATGATCGCTTCGGTCCACTCCCTGAAGAAGTTCGGGATTTGATTGGATTGGTACGGGTTCGTTGGAAAGCGGAACAGATTGGTTTTGAAAAATTAACGCTCAAACAAAATACATTGAAGGGAACTTTCGTTTCTGGTGAGCATGAGGCTTATTATCAGTCAGAAAGATTTGGCCGGGTGCTCGATTTCGTGAAAGCGAATCCTAAACGGGTTGTGCTTCGGGATGTGAAAGGAAAGTTATTACTTCAGGCTGAAAATCTCAGGCAGGTAAAAGAACTTAATGAGTTACTAGGTCACATGGTGATCTCAGCAGAAAAAATGCCCGCCTAACGAAGGCAGATTTGCATAGTCAGACCGATTTTTCGAAGATTAGGTAATAGGAATGAATGAACGGTTATCAAGTAATTCCACTCAATCTTCTATTTTTGTACGATTTTGAAAGCGGTTTTAGGTTACAGTAACTGAATACATGGGTCACTGTAACCTAAAACAGAAACGAAAGCGATATTCCAAACCATATACATAGCAATGATGAGAATTGCGTCAGTTTATTTGTTGGGGGCAATGGTGCTGCTGACAACGGCTTGTAAAAAGAATAAAAGGCCGGATAGTGCCCACATCGGGAAAAATAGTACGGCAACGGGCATTGCTTATAACGCAAAAGAGGGTTTTTCAACGCCTAAAAGTTTCAAAGGCCAGCCTACGGGCCCTAACCTTGTATACGTTGAAGGCGGTCGTTTTGTAATGGGTTCGCTGGAAGAAGACGTAGCAGGTGTGCACGACAACGTAGAGCGTACGGTAACGGTACAATCATTCTTTATGGATGAAACTGAAATCGCTAACGTTCACTACCTCGAATATCTGCACGCGATTCAGAAAGATTCAACCCAGGAGTTTTACGAAGCAGCTTTACCTGACACTACGGTATGGGCGGGTGAAATGGCATTCAATGATACCTACGTGGATCAGTACCTGCGTTACCCTGGTTTCCGGATGTATCCCGTGGTGGGAGTTTCATGGGTGCAAGCTCAAGATTATTCTTCCTGGCGTACGGGAGCCGTAAATAGTGACCTGGCTCGTAAGGCAACCAGCGGCGGTAAGAAAAAAGGTAAAAAGGGAGAAGAGGCAACAGCTGAAGCTTCCAGCCAGCAATACACAGGAGGTCGGGCTGCCATTGAAACGGGCTTCGTTCTTCCCAACTACCGTCTGCCAACAGAAGCGGAATGGGAATATGCAGCAAAAGCACTGATCGGTACGCAATATTTAGACGAAAACCAGTCCAATCAGCGGATTTATCCCTGGGATGGTTCTTCGATGCGTAAGAGTTCAGGTAAGAAGAAAGGTACCATGTTAGCCAACTACAAGCGTGGTCGCGGGGATTATGCCGGTATTGCGGGTAAAACGAACGACGGTGCCATCATTACGGATGAAGTATACTCGTATCCTCCTAATGATTTCGGTCTCTACAATATGGCTGGAAACGTAAATGAGTGGGTATGGGATGTATACCGACCTACGACCTTCCAAACCTTCAGCGATTTGAACCCTGTTCGTCGGGATGGTTATTTGGATGATGAGAAAAACTACGGTAAAAAAGATAACAACTCCCTGCTGGATAACCGTACGCGGGTTTACAAAGGTGGCTCCTGGGCAGATATCGCCTACTGGTTAGCTCCCGGAACTCGTCGGTATTTAGATCAGGATTCGTCAACGGCTACGATTGGTTTCCGTTGCTCGATGATTGCTTCAGGAAGAAAAAGATAATTTAATTTCCAGTTTAGTCGAAAAGAAGCTGCCCGCTTGGGTGGCTTTTTTTTATTTAATAGAGAATTTGAAAAGGCATCGACCTCCTCGAAGAGACCTTACCGGAAGATGAGAAAAATTCAGAAGGCAACCTCGTAAGCTATTCAGCCGGAGAATTATCCGCAGAGCAAAGAAGGTCCTTCACTTCGCTCTGGATGACATAAAAACGTAGAGTGATTTTTGTATTTGATACTTCCTTTTCTGTCTTCTCGAAGAGAACTTACCGGAAGAGGGGAAAATTTCAGAAGGCAACTTCGTAGGTTAGTCCGCGATGGAAGTACCCGTAGTCCTTCGCTTCGCTCTGGATGACAGGAAAGCGTTGAGTGACCTTTGTGTCTGATATCTGTCCTGTCTTCTCGAAGAGACCTTACCGAAAAATATACCTGTGTACGTAACGACGAAGAAACGAGAGGTTACGAATTAACTCATATGAAATAAAAAGAGCTGCAAACCCGAAAGTCTGCAGCTCTTTTTCTTGAGAATATATTCCTCAGAACTATACGCGGAAGTGAGAGAAAGCTTTGTTAGCTTCAGCCATCCGGTGCGTATCGTCTTTCTTCTTCACCGCAGCACCTTCACCTTTAGCAGCTGCTACGATTTCGCTAGCCAGACGCTCTACCATGGTCTTCTCGTTACGACCACGAGCATATTTAATCAGCCATTTCATGCCTACTGACTGTTTACGCTCGGGACGAACTTCAGTTGGAACCTGGAAGGTAGCACCACCGACACGGCGGCTTTTCACTTCTACCGTAGGCATAACGTTGTTCAACGCCTTTTTGAAAGCCTCCAGACCATTTTCTTTCGTGCGGCTCTCTACTAATTCCAGAGCACCGTAGAAAATGTTATAAGCAGTAGACTTCTTGCCCTCGTACATGAGGTTGTTTACAAATTTCGTTACGAGCGTCTCCTTGAATTTAGGATCCGGTAATACGTACCGTTTTTTTGGTTTTGCCTTACGCATGACTAAGTTACGTTTGAATGGTGATGAGAACGCGTCGCTTCTGCCCGTAACAGTGGCTTACTGCATTCTCGGATTTTTTAAGCCCTCAGTCTTTCGAACTGACGACGATGGATCAGAAAAAGATTACTTCTTCTTACCTTTTGCGGGAGCTGCGGGAGCCTGACCTGGTTTAGGACGTTTCGCACCGTATTTAGAACGAGCTTGCATACGACCTTTCACACCTGCAGTATCCAGAGCACCACGGATGATGTGGTAACGAACCCCAGGAAGATCTTTCACACGACCACCACGGATCAGTACGATGGAGTGCTCCTGTAAATTGTGGCCTTCTCCAGGGATATAGGCGTTCACTTCTTTACCATGTGACAAACGCACACGAGCTACTTTACGAAGAGCAGAGTTAGGCTTCTTCGGTGTAGTAGTGTATACACGAGTACACACACCACGTTTTTGAGGGCAAGCATCAAGAGCTGGAGACTTAGATTTCCAAGTCACACGCTCACGACCCTTACGAACTAATTGTGAAATAGTAGGCATGATATTAAAAATAAAAAATGTTCGTCTTGAAAAACGGACTGCAAAAGTACTCCCTTTTCGTAAAAAAGACAAGCTTGTTTTCGTTTTTTTAGTTCCGGGTTTAATTTAATTACTCAGACTACCAGACGATTAAGTCTTGAGTTTGGGGGTTTTAGCCTTTGGCGTTTGACGTTCTGAGGTGAGGGTCTTGAATTAATGGAGTTCAGATAAAGAATAATTTTGAGGAAGAAACCTAACCCCGAAGGGGTTAAAAACGGATAGCCCCGGATGCAATCACGAGTCAGGGGAATAAAACCTGCCCTTCTTTTTTTGAAAGATTCCGATCAACTTGGGGCGTAATGCGTTTATGTATTAGCTATAATTCAAAAACCTATGACTTATTTCCTCGAAAACGATTTTCTGAAAGTAGCCATTCGCCAGAAAGGGGCGGAACTGGTGAGTCTTTATAACAAAGAAACCCATCTGGAATACTTATGGAGCGGCAATCCTGCATTCTGGGCTAAACATTCGCCCGTATTATTCCCTATCGTTGGAGCTTTGAAGGGTAATGAATACCATTATGAAGGCAGTTCTTATAACCTGAGTAGACATGGGTTTGCCCGGGATATGGATTTTGAGCTGGAAGCCGAAGGCGAGTCAGATCTGACGTTTTTACTGAAGAGTAATGCCGACACGCAACAGGTATATCCCTTCGAATTTCGCTTGAGAATCACCTATACCCTGCATCAAAATGAATTATCCGTTCAGTATAAGGTAACGAATCACGATTCAAAAGATCTGTACTTCTCCGTAGGAGGCCATCCCGCGTTTCGGGTTCCCATGACTGATGAAACGCAGTATACTGATTACTATCTGGAGTTTAATGAAACAGAAGACTTCAACCGCTGGCCGCTGGCGGAAGGAGGGTTAATCGACGTAAAGCCGGAGCCCGTCGTAGAAAACAATAACCGCATTTCCTTGTCTCACGAGCTTTTCGCGGAAGACGCTTTGGTTTTCAAACATCTGAAATCTACTTCGGTAACGCTGAAGTCAGATCAGGTGCCATACCAGCTGAAATTTGACTTTGAAGGTTTTCCCTACCTTGGTATCTGGGCCGCCCCCAAGGCTCCATTCGTGTGCATCGAACCCTGGTGCGGTATTGCTGATAGCGTAACGCACGATCAGCAGTTGGCTACCAAGGAAGGCATCCATCGTTTAACTGCCGGAGAAATATTCAAACGTACCTGGAAAGTAACTCTTTCATAAAACTATAGAAGGCTTAAACAGAAACAGCCAGCTCAAGAGCTGGCTGTTTCTGTTTAAGGACGTAACTTCAATTCTTTTCCCGCAATGTCTTCCCAGCGGTACAGATGAAACGTTCGATCCGTACTCATCACGACGAACAGGCCGTGCTTGAAATCGTCATTCAAAGGCACCGAAACCATTTCAGAGCCATCACTTTCCATCGCCCGAACGTCAACAACCTTTACTAACTTGTGCTCAAACGGCTTGTCCGGTGTTCCTTCGCGACTGAATATCTGGAAGCGATTGGCTCCCTGATCCGACACGAGGATATAACCCGTGCTGTCGGTTAATTCATAAATAGAAATTCCTTCGTGATCGACTTTGAAATTTTCGGTCGCGAATAAAGCCAGTTCTTCATTACCTTTTTCAGGATCAGCGTAATACTGACGAACACCCTTCCCTTCATCTGAGTAATAGACATAACCCAGTTTATCATCAACTGCGATGGATTCGATTTCTTTGAGTCCACTGTAGTTACCGAATTTCCGAACCAGTGTCGCTTTGATTTGTCCCGTCCCGTCATCATCAAGACGGTATTGCCAGAGGTAACCTCCCGTGGTTGGGCCGGTTTTTCTACCCACAATGGCATAGATCACCCCTTCTTTGTTTTTATACATCGAAATACCCATTAAATCGCGGTATTCCGGCTGAGTTTCTCCTTCAAATACCTCAATACCGCCGTTATCTACGGGTTTCATATCGGGTAAGGAGAAAATCCTCAGTTGATGCGTCATGCGTTCGGTCGTTACGGCAATGTCCGTAGCTTTTCCGTTCAGCATTAAGCCGTATTCAATATCAACATTGTTCGGACGTTTGAGCCCCCCCACTTTCTGCTGAATTTTTCCCTGAAGATTAAAAATATACAGTCCCCCATCCACATCTTTATCCGTTCCCACGATCAGACTTTTAGCCGGATCCTGGGGGTTAATCCACACTGCCGGGTCATCAGAATCGTGAGCCAGTTTTTCGGTAATATACAACGGTTTTATTGCCTGACGGGAGATGGTGTTCCGCTGGCAACTGCTGAATAAGGCCAGGCCAGCCAAAAGTAAAGTACTTGTTTTCAGTAACATTCGTTTCAATTAGATACAAAAAGTCCCCACGAAAGACCAGGCCGACATGGGGACTTTTGATGACTTATTTCGTACCGTAAGCTCCGATGTAAGAACCGGGAGCTGGTGACGTATAGGTTACCCCATTTACACTTAGACCGCTTGAGTACAACCGCGTAAAGTCCGTTTTGCCTTTACCCAGAGCTGGCGATCCCGCTTGCAGGTGGAAATCCCAGGCAGCATCGTAGATGGAGTTCGTACTGGAAGTAGACAGAGGATAATTCACCAGCTTAGGATCATTCTCGCCTGCTTTCGTACCCAAAATATCGTTAGTGCCTTTCAAGACTTCCGTTGAAGGCTGGAATTGATCTACTCCTGCCTGCGTATACCCGTAGTAGTAGTTATTAGAGATCACCGAACGCGTATCTTCAGGAGCCCCTTTGTCACGCTTAATACCGAAACGGTCGTTTACGAACAGCGTGTTATATACATCCGCACGAACTGTTTTCTCTAACCAGATGGAGCCCCCTTTAATGGTTGGTCGTCTCCAGCCTGCGTTAACAATTGTGTTGTTATAAGCCACGATGTAAGCCTGGGGCGTTTTATCACCGGCGTTGGAAAGTTTCAGAGCATTCGTGTTAGGACTATAAATCACGTTGAAAGCAACTTCAGCTTGCACGCCAGACTTGATATTAATCGCTTCGCCACCCGAAACACCCGTCGTGTAGAACGTGTTATTCATGATTAACACTTTACCGCCTTCGAGGTAAAAACCATCTTCGTTGAAGTGACGAATCGTGCTGTTGGCTACCACAATTTTAGAGTCTGTGTTCGACGTGTATAATACCGGCACGTGCTCGCCCGCCGCCGCTTTGTACAACTGAGCTTTTACCGAAGGTGATTCTTCCGTCGTTACCGCTCCGCCGTATTCGAGGATGGTATTAGACAGAACCACTTCCTTGTTGGTGGGACCCGCAATCAGACCGCCCCACAGGTTACCGAAGTTATTAGCAGTCGTTTTCCAAGCTTCAGGAACGGTGAATTTTACTGGATTCGCCGTGGTTCCCATGCTGTAGAGGTTCCCTCTGATGAGGATTTCAGGCTTCACAATCGAATCGCTCATGAGAACGGTTACGCCTTCTTCAATAGTCAGGGATTTACCTTCGGCAATCTGAAGGTGTCCCGTTACTTTGTAGATGTTTCCTTTTTTCCAAACGCCTTCCACGTTACCACTTACGCTTTCTTCGGTGGGGGCTGGAGCTACCTGATTCTCTTCGGTACTTTTGCTACAACTGGTTAAGATGACCATTGCCAGACCGGCTGCAATAAACAGTTTGTTCATGATTGTTTTTGGATAATGAAGATTTTATAAAAGCTTGAATTCTAAAGTTTAAAGCGTAATCCAAATACGTAGCTACGCTGGTAAAAATCCCGGCGGATGAGGGTTTTGCCTGATTCGGTCTGATACGGTAATCCTTCGTTAACCGACTCAGCATTTTTGATGTATACTTCCAGCGGCGTATTGAGAAGGTTATTGGCTTTCGCGAAAACGATCCACCGATGCCCGATACTTTTTTCCAGCGAAGCATCCATCTGGATGAAAGCTTTCTGCCAGAGATCATTATTCAGGAATTGAGAGACTGTATTGATTCGCTCGCCCGTGTAACTGCCCGCTACCTGAGCATCCCAACCGTTGTTTTTATAGAATAAAGTCAGGTTACCAATGTGAGCGGACTGGCCATATAAGGGCCGGGTCTGGTTGACGTACATCGGTACCAAATCCCCGTTTTCGTCACGCGTTCGGATAAACTTGGCGGAGGTAATGCGGGATAGCGTATAGGTATAATTCGCCTTAATCCCCCACTTGCTGAAATATTTGATGTAGTCTAATTCCAATCCGGCGTTTTGGGCATTACCAAAGTTTCCGGGCGTATAAATGATCGACTGACCGCGAACGGGATCGCGTTGTAGCGTATACTCGATGGGATTTTGCAGATATTTATAGAATAGTCCCACCATAAACTGATCGGTATTCGTTGGAAAATGCTCGTAACGCAAATCGATGTTATCCGCAATAACCCGCTTCAGATCCGGGTTACCCCGCTCCTGATACTCTTCCTGAACAATGTTATAGGGAACGATTTCGAAAAAGCCCGGACGGTTCAGCGAGCGGAAGTACGAAGCCCGCCAGTTGGTTTTACCATTGGGCATGTATTTTAGGTGCAGGCTGGGTAATACGTCGGTGTAAATCTGGTTACCCGTTGGGCGATCTTCGCCAATCTGATTTTTTAGTTCATAGCCCTGATTGGTATGTTCTATCCGCACACCGCCTAGAATCTCCCAGTGCAAAGGCGTGGCTTTCGCCTGTAGATAACCCGAAGCCGTTTTTTCGGAAGCGTCATACGTCAAGGCACTACCTACCGAACCTCGCGGGTTCTGAATGGTCCAGTTGATCTGATCGTAGGATGTGAAATCTTCGCCGTAGCGAGCCAACAAGTTGGTGGGACGAAGCTGGTAATTATTATAGAAATTGCTTCGTTCCTTGGTGCGGTACAAGCCACCTGCTTTCCATTCAACTGGCGTATTACCCAAAGTAGAGCGATAAATAAAGTTGAGGTAAGCCGCCAGATCGGTATCAGAGTTATGTTCCCAGCGACGAAAGGCATCCTGCACGGTGGTCCGCGTTTCGATGAAATTTTTGCGTTCGCCCAGTAATGGCACCTGCGTTTGATCTGGCTGTTGGTTCGTTGCTTTGGAATAAACCGCCGACCATTGAACTTCGAAAGGATCGCTGATCAGGTGCTTACCCTGTAAGGTACTCGTCAGAATTTGTTGCTGCGTCAGGCGGCTGCGTGTGTTATAACCCAGCGTTGCATTACCGGCAATCGGGTCATACCCACCAATGGTTAACTGCGTCGATTTGGTATCCCGAATCTGGCTGTTACTCAGGTTAATAAACGCATTATATAAGGATAGTTTATGACGATCATTCAAGCGATAATCCAGCTTCGTGTGTACGCCGTAGCGTAACTGTTGCTCGGAATACTGACGCTCGCTTAATTTGGTAAGAGTTACTCCTTTCTGAGTATCAACGGTCTCAGAATCGAAGAATAAGCTATTACTTCCCCGGTAGGTATTCTGGTAACTTCCCGCTACAACAACGCCAAGTTTCTGATTAAAAAAGCGATTTCCCCAGGAAAATCCACCCAGTACATTTGGCGGCGGAGACTGATTTTTATACGTTGAGGTAACCTTCGAAAAATCGCCGGGACTAGCATTATACTGGCTACCTTTACGCTCGTAAGGTGACTTTTTTGCAACCGATTTCCAGTCATAACTCATGAATGGACGATCCATGAATAACTCACTATAACCCGTCGAAATATTAGCTGTAAACAAATGCTGGTTGGGGGCATCCTTCATGACCATGTTGACGGCTCCACCAATCGCGTCGCCTTCCATGCTGGGCGTTAAGGCTTTATAGACTTCCAGACGATCCAGTAAATCGGAAGGAAAAATGTCGAGCGGAACGTAACGATAGCGGTTATCCGGACTCGGTATTTTCACACCATTCACCAGCGTATAGTTATAGCGTTTATCCATTCCGCGAACGATGGCGTACTGACCGTCGCCGTTGCTATTACGCTCTACGGAAACCCCGGAAACGCGTTGAATCACGTTAGCAACCGTAAGATCTGGCGATAACTGAATGGAGCGTCCCGAGACAATGTTCATGACCTGATCCGCCGAGCGTTCGAGGTGACGAGCAGTCTGATCACTCATTCCTTCACGGCCCGTTTTTACGATTACTTCCTGCAAATTTTGTTTGTCAGAAGGTTCTAAAGATGCATCAAAAATAACCGTTTCGTTACCTGAAATTTTAATTTCTTTAGTAACCGATTGAAACGTAATAAAACTGATCGTTATGCGATACGTTCCGGCTGGCAAGTTTTTAATAGTATAGCTCCCATCGTAACCCGAAAGATCATGATGTGAAGTATTTTCTACGCGAATAACAGCTCCGGTAATGGGCTCACCTGAAGACAACTCGAAAACTTTTCCTTTAATAGAACCGGCCCAACCTGAAAATGAAATAAGGCAGATAAAAACAATAAGACTATAAATCTTTCCCATCGAATGAGCACTGATTGAGTAAGCAAAATCAGCACGAAAGTCAGGCTAGTTAGTTACCGATTTTCGTTTGATGGGACGAAGGTGCAGGATGAAAAATCAGGAATCAAGCAAATGGAAAATCGGATGTAGCTGAGTAAATGAAGACCCCGTTAGCACTAAAGCAACAGTGTTAACAAAAAATACATAAACTACTGATTAATAGTAATTTTCACCGTTACAAAACCGCCATTAAGTTTGCGTTACGACAATATTACCAAAATGTTAAGCCCCTAGATTCCCTGAATAAAGGCGGTAAGGCTTTCGCCCGCCGCCAGGTTAAGCTTTTTCCGAAGACGGTATCGGGTAACGCGTAAACTATCCTGCGAAATGCCGAGAAGCGTAGAAATATCAGCGGAGGTAAGATTCATCTTTAATAAAGCAACCAACCGCAAGTCAGAAATCGATAATTGATCTGAGTGAGTTCTTAATTTCTCAAAAAAAGACTGATGTACCTGCTCGAACGTACTACTAAATTCAAGCCAGTATTGATCATGACTAAAGCTATCATTAATCTGTTGTACAATTTTCTTAATCTGTTTCTTATGATCTCTTTTATCGTCCTTTATTAATTTATCCAAACTACTTTTTAAATCTTCTAAGGCCTGATTTTTTTGAATAATATGCAAAATATGAGTGGATAATTCTTTGGATCGAATATCCAGTTCATGCTTTAATTGTTCTTCTTGTAATTGTTGATTTCGTAACTCCGATTGCATCAATTCATGCTGGGTTTCGTAAACCAGTTGGTTCTGCCGACTTAACGCCTGCTCGTTCCGGGCCTTCATCTTTTGGCGGTTATAAGCCAGCGTAACCAGTCCGATCAACAGTAAGAGTACAATCACCGTCGCGGTGGTCATGAGCTGATTGAACTGACGCTCGTTCGTGAGTCTTTCAATCTCGTTATTCTTCTTTTCCGTATCGAAAAGCGTCTGGGTCAGAGCCAGCTGCTGGCTACTTTCCTGGGAATAGATTTCGGCTTCGTAAGCCCGGCTCAGAGCAACGTAATGGTAAGCACTGTCGTTCTCACCCATGAGGTTATAAGCCTTCCCGATGTCATTAGTCGAACCACTCAGGTAATGACGTTCCTGCGTTTGTAAGGCTAGTTCATACGCCTGGCGGGAGTAAGTAAGGCTCTCGCGGGCTCGACCAGTTTTGCGAAGAATATCACCGAGGTTATTATAGATTTCAATGCGAAGCAGCGAATCTTTCGTGTGAAGGTTAACAGCCAACGCCCGCTGAAAATACACCTGAGCCGAGTCGTAGCGTTCCAGATCTTCGAAAATGCTACCCATGTTTTCGTAAATCTTGGCTATTCCTTCCCGGTTTCGAGCGGATACGTATTGCTTTAACGCTCGTTTCTGGTAGTAAAATGCACTATCGTAAAGCTGTTTTTTCTCATACAAATGGCCAATGTTCCCGTATGTAGTGGCTACCCCGGAAGCGTCCGAAAGCTTTCTGTAAAGCACCAAGGCCTGCTCATACTGCCAACGGGCCTGTTGCGGCTGTTTGCTGTAGTAATACAGTTCACCCAAAGCATTATGGTTTTCAGCAAGTAATTTCTTTTCCCCTAACTGCTCCAGCTTTTGGCCCGCCTGAGCATAATAACTGAGCGACTGTGGGTATTGGCCCGCGTGAAAGTAGAGCTTGCCGAGCAACTGAAGAGCCTGAGCCGCAACTAATGGTTTTTCTGATTGCAGGGCAGTGGCATATTCTTCCTTGGCCCGAGAAAAAGTTGAATCTGGACGTACTTGATTTGGACGGTTATTTTGTCCAAATCCTGAAAAACAAGAGCAAAGAATCAGCAGAAAGCCGCTACGCCAAAGGGCTGAAATCATGGGTACTAATGAACGTTTGAATCTGGAAGATAAGGCTTTTGGGCGGCTGCGAAGATTATCAAATTGTTAAGAGCTCATCTAAAGGAAAAGTAAGAAGGATATCAAAAAGAGAGACTATTCGTCTAATTTGAATCAATAATAAAGAAATTGTCTATTTTATTTGCATTTATTATTTCTAATGGCCATTTTTGATTCACAATATGAGTAAAAAATAAAGTCAATAGATTCCGCCATTCCAAACGCCACGATTATGCAGAAGAACTTGGTTCGTAGCAAGGAAGATTATCTCCGCCACATTTTAACGACGAGCTTGCAACACGAGGAAGAAAGCCCTGGGTATTCGGTGCCGGAGTGGTTACCTATTCCTAAACCGGAGCAGTATCCCTGCATCGCGATTACTTCCGATCCGGTTCGGGAGGGAACAGCATTATTCTTTGAAGTTGAATTGATCTACTTTACTGATTTCCTAAATCAGAATTAATATGCCATTACCTTTTACCTGAGAGCATTTCCCGTACTAAGCCACCTACACCTAATCGCAGCCCGCGTTTCCTTTCCAGGACGCGGGCTGATTTTGTTTGAGGAGTTTGATGATAGTTTGAGAAGGTTTAATAAGTTTGAATTGGTTTGATAGAAGACGGCAAGAGCCAGAAGTTATCAAGAGGCATGAGTAGAAGTAAATCCTATGAGCAGCCTTCAAAAGTCCCTAGACAAACCCAAACTTGATATAAACTTGTATGCAGGATCTACGCTATCCCATCGGCTTATTTACTTACACCGGCCTTTATTCGCCCGAGCAGCGAACTGAACTAGTCAAATCCATACTTCACGTTCCGAGTCAGTATCGGCAGGCTATCGAAGGATTATCGAAACAGCAACTGGATATGCCTTATCGAGATGGTGGCTGGATGGTTCGGCAAGTGGTGCATCACGTGGCGGACAGTCACATGAATGGCTATGTGCGGACGAAGCTGGCTTTGACCGAAGCTAATCCTACCATTAAGCCCTACGAAGAAGGACGCTGGGCCGATCTGGGGGATACTTTCGAAACGCCATTGGAGGTTTCGCTTTCGCTGATGGAAGCCTTACACATTCGTTGGGTAAATGTATTTCAAACCATGCAGGAAGCTGATTATCAGAAAACTTTCTTCCATCCGGGTTCGCAGCAACAGGTAACGCTGGACTTTCAGTTAGGAAACTACGACTGGCACGGTCGCCATCATCTGGCTCACATTACTGGTTTGAAAGAACGAATGGGCTGGTAATCGCTTATTTTACCAATCATTTAAAAGATTGTATTCCTCTAAACTCTATGAAAAAACTATTTCTCTTAGGCCTGCTTGCTCTGGTCAGCACTGCTACCCTAGCTCAGAAACCCGTTCGTGTAGCGGTGGCAGGTATTACGCACGGTCACGTTCCCTGGATTTTGGGCCGGAAACCGTTAGGCGATATTGAACTCGTTGGTATTGCGGAAAGTAATCAGGACTTATCCCAGCGGTACGCGTCGCGGTATAAGCTTGATCCGAAGCTATTTTACAAGGACCTGGTAACCATGCTTGACCAAACTAAACCCGAAGCGGTGGTAGCCTTTGGATCAATTTATGAGCATAAGGCCGTTGTGGAAGCCTGTGCTCCACGGGGTATTCACGTCATGGTGGAAAAGCCACTTTCGACAAATGTGAAAGATGCCGAGCGGATGGCGGAATTGTCGCGGAAGTACAAAACGCTGTTACTGACCAATTACGAAACGTCGTGGTATCCCAGTATTGAGAAAGCTTATCAGCTGGTGATGGATAGCACGGCGGTGGGAAAATTCAAAAAGATGGTCGTGCACACGGGACACGAAGGCCCGAAAGAGATTAATGTTAATCCAGAGTTTTTCAACTGGTTAACCGATCCCGTACAGAACGGCGGCGGTGCTCTCATTGACTTTGGCTGTTACGGAGCCAACCTGATGACGTACTTCATGAAGAATGAGAAACCCCTTTCGGTAACAGCGGTTACGCATCAATTTAAACCTCAGATTTATCCCAAAGTAGACGACGATGCCACCATTATTATTGAATACCCCAACGCTCAGTGCATCGTGCAGGCTTCCTGGAACTGGCCTTACAGTCGAAAAGATATAGAAGTATACGGCGATGGTGGCTATGTAATCACCGAAAATCAGGAAAAATATAAAGTAAGAAGCGGAAAAACGAAGGAGGAAAAACGAAGTATTACTAAACAGGAATTACCCGTATACGACGACCCTTTCGCCTATTTTGCGGACTTGATTCGCGGTAAAATCAAACCGCATCCACTGTATTCACTGGAGAATAATCTCCTGGTCGTGCGAATTCTGGAAGCTGCCCGGGAATCAGCAAAAACTGGAAAGACCGTGAAGTTGTAAAAGTAGAATAAAAGCTATTCTGAATATACACTAACTATTCGGAATAGCTTACCTTAATAACATTCGTTACTCATTCTCAAGCTCCCACACTATAATCTGCTTTTTCAACTTCCGATCAGATTTTCTACAAATAGATTTACACTTGGCAGACCACGGATTTTTGTCACTATCAAAATACATCGACCACTCTCTTAGCCAAGATTCTTGCTTAATCATAAATCCATTCCAAATGCAGTTTTCGTCCCTACAGTTATGTTTTGAATATTGACCAAAATTTCTGTGTTTAATTTTTTTATCAGTCAATATCTTCTGCTGGTTTTCCCGAATTTCATACCAAAGTTGTGCTCTATCTGCTTTGGTAAGCTCTTGTCCGAGTGACGAAACCTCTAAAAATGTTACAGGATCTTTTATTTGCAGAAAATCAAAGCTCTTCTTAAAGGTTCTATGGGCATACTCACGAACTTCTATTTTCTCCGTAGTATTAATAATAGAATTTTCCAGTAATGATCGATATAGCCCAAGCGTGTTAAAGTCTGTGTATTTTTTATAGTTATCTATAAAGTATATATATTCTTCTAAAGATAATGCATTAAACTTTCGATTGATTTGCAACGATAATTGCATGCTTTGTACTTTTAGCAACAAACCTAAAGGATCATTTTTTTAAATATTCCAGTACTTTACTTTGAATATAAGCCCGTTCTTTCGCACTAGCATCATTATCCATGTCATTATGTTTAATGTCAGTTAGTTGAATGGTAATATTATACCGATGAGCTTCTTTACCGTTTGGTAATACCCCTTCATCAGCAGGATAATCACTGGAGCGTAAGGTAAAAATTATAGGCTCGGAAGTTCTAGGTAATTCCATTCTTCGATTATCCAAAGTAATAGCTTTATTCAGTAGCTTAGGATAACGCTGAGCAAATAAAGCCGTCATATCTCCACCATTAGAATGGCCCACTACTGCCAATTGAGTATAATCCAGCTTTGGATATTTACGCTTTGTTTCCTCTAAAACAAAATGAATATTCTGAGCTCCTCTTTCCCAATTGGACCGCCTAACGATTTGTGGTTTTCCAGTAGTAGGCAATAGACTATCCGTGGGCAATTCGTGCTGAATACTAATAACGAAATATCCATTTGAAGCTAAGAATTCAGTTAGGTAGGAATACTCTAAATAGGCCCCACCCTGATTTTCTCCGTATCCATGACTGAATAGTACAGGTATAGAATTATGCTTATTCTTAGGTTGATAAATAGCAATAGGAATTGCTCTATTCCTGATAGTATCAAAAAGTGTTAATGTATCAACTTTAAAGTTATTAATTTCAGAACCAGTAACCTGATTAGTGCTTCTGGAACATTGAATTAAAAATAAACCACTAATAAACAGGATAAAATATTTCATACGATTTCTAGTAATTAAAGCTAGGTTTTAAAAAGGAATATTATCTTACACATACACTACTAGACACCTTCGTAAATAATCTGTACAATACCTGATTTAAAAACGTTAGTTGCTAATAACTTTAATTGTAATCGCTCTTTTAAATTTTCAAATAAGGGTTTTCCACTTCCCAAAACCAGGAGATGTACTGAAATTCTATAGATATCAATCAGATTTAAATCGATGAATGAAAATGTAAGCTAGTTGGACTCTAATATATAAAGATACGCTTTAATAAAACTAAAAAAGCTCTTCGGTTTGAAGAGCTTTTTTAACACTAACTTAAAAATCTATTACGCTAATTCCATCTTCAAAAACTTCGCCGTGTGGCTGCCTTTTACTTTAGCTACCGTCTCGGGGGTTCCTTCGGCGATGATCTGGCCGCCGCCATTACCACCTTCGGGGCCTAAGTCAATCACCCAGTCAGAAACCTTAATTACGTCCAGGTTATGCTCGATAATAAGGACGGTGTTTCCTTTCGTAACCAGCTTCTGAAGTACGTTGAGCAAATGCTCAATGTCTTTAAAGTGTAGACCTGTAGTCGGTTCATCGAGGATGTATAAGGTCTTACCCGTATCTTTTTTCGATAGCTCTTCGGCCAGTTTTACCCGCTGAGCTTCACCTCCGGATAGGGTAGTGGCCTGTTGTCCTAGGGTCAGGTAACCCAAACCTACTTCGCTCAACGTCTGAACTTTACGAAGAATTTTAGGCTGGTTTTCGAAGAACTCTACGGCCTGCTCCACGGTCATATCCAGCACGTCGGAAATGGATTTTCCTTTGAAACGAACTTCCAGCGTTTCGCGGTTAAAGCGTTTGCCTTTACACACTTCGCAGGGAACGTACACGTCCGGCAGGAATTCCATTTCGATCTTTTTCATCCCGGCTCCTTCGCAACCTTCGCAGCGACCGCCTTTGACGTTAAAACTGAAACGTCCGGCCTTATAGCCCCGGATTTTCGCTTCAGGTAACTCTGAAAACAAGGTCCGAATGTCGCTGAACATTCCGGTGTACGTAGCCGGATTGGAACGCGGCGTCCGACCAATCGGGGACTGGTCGACTTCGATAACCTTATCCAGATGCTCCAGTCCTTCAACGGCTTTATACACCATCGGCTCGCGTTTGGATCGGTAGAAATGCTGATTCAGAATCGGAAATAGCGTTTCATGAATCAGCGTACTTTTTCCCGAACCCGAAACCCCTGTGATGGAAACCATCGTGCCGAGGGGTAACTTGAGGGTTACGTTCTTCAGGTTATTACCGTTCGCTCCGCTAATTTTCAACGTTTTCCCATTCCCTTTTCGACGTTCCGCCGGAATCTCAATGCTTCGGCGTCCGCTCAGATAGTCGGAAGTGGTGGAGTGATTTTCGAGGAATTGCTGTGGTGTTCCCTGTCCAACGACTGAGCCACCGTGGCGACCCGCACCGGGACCAATATCAACGAGATAATCCGATTCGAGCATCATGTCTTTGTCGTGTTCGACGACCAGAACTGTATTACCTAAATCGCGTAAATCCTTAAGTGACTGAATTAGTTTGACATTATCCCGCTGGTGAAGGCCAATACTCGGCTCATCCATAATATATAGAACACCTACGAGTTGCGTGCCAATTTGGGTAGCCAGACGAATCCGCTGAGCTTCACCACCCGATAAACTCCGCAGCGGACGGTTCAGCGTCAGGTAATCCAGACCGATGTTAAGCAGGAAACCAATTCGCTTGCGAATCTCTTTCAATACTTCCTTCCCAATCACCTGTTGGCGGTCACTCATGCGGTCTTCCAGTCCCATCGTCCAGGACGCAAGTTCTGAAATCTGCATGTTCGCCAGCTCGGCCACGTTTTTATTATCAATCTTGAACCAGAGGGCTTCTTTCTTGAGTCGGGCCCCGTTACATTCCGGGCAGGATTTAATGACCAGAAAGTCTTTCAGCCAGTCCTGAATCTTGTCCGAACCGCTTTCCTGCTGACGTTTCAGAAAGTTAATGATCCCCTCATATTTCGTATTCCATTCGGTTCCTTCGTACTTTTTGGACGGTACAGGCACGGGTTCATCCGTTCCGTACATCATCATTTCCAGAGCCTCGGGTGGGAATTTTTCAATGGGCGTCGTTAATCCAACTTTGAAGGGTTTCAATAACACTTCCAGTTGTTTGAAAATCCAGAGTTCCCGGTATTCGCCAATGGGAGCAATGGCTCCGCGACTGATACTCAGTTTTTTATCGGGAATGATCGAGTCAATAGTAATTTCTTCAATTACGCCCAGACCCTGACACGTGGGGCACCAGCCATAAGGTGAGTTAAAGGAGAATGCGTTCGGAGCGGGCTCGTCGTAACTAATACCTGAAACGGGGTCCATCAGGTTTTTTGAGAACCAGCGGGTCTGGTCTTTATCGTCCTGAAGTAACATCAGACCTTTCCCCATTTGCAGGGCTTTTCCCACGGACTGACTCAGGCGGAAACGGTCTTCGTCTTTGGGAATAATGCGATCAATTACGACTTCAATGTCGTGGATTTTGAAGCGATCGAGCTGCATTTTCGGCACAATGTCCTGAATTTCACCGTCAACCCGAACTTTGGTATAGCCCTGTTTGGCAATCTGAACAAAAAGCTCGCGATAATGCCCTTTCCGGCCCCGAATGACGGGAGCCAGCAAGATCGTTTTTCGGTTCTCGTAATCCTTCAAAATCTGGTCAATAACCTGATCCTGTGAAAACTGAACCATTTTGTCACCCGTAACATAACTGAACGCTTCTCCCGCCCGGGCGTAGAGCAGACGCAGAAAATCATAAATTTCCGTCGTTGTCCCTACCGTCGACCGAGGGTTTTTCGAAGTCGTTTTCTGTTCAATGGAAATAACGGGGGAGAGGCCTTCAATTTTGTCTACGTCGGGCCGTTCCATCGAGCCGATGAAGCCCCGGGCGTAGGCCGAGAAGCTTTCCATATACCGACGCTGACCTTCCGCGTAAATGGTATCAAAAGCCAGCGAAGATTTACCCGAACCACTGATGCCCGTAATGACCACCAGTTTGTTCCGGGGAATGCTTAAATCAACGTTTTTGAGATTGTGCTCGCGGGCACCTAAAATTTCGATAAGTTCCTGACCGCTGGATTCGGTGGATATTGTGGGAAGAGTGGTTTCTGCCATGAAGTCCTAACAACGTAAAAACAAGTAAAGTTACCGCTTTTAACTATTTTTTTCAGTGTCTAAACCGAAACGAATTCGGGTAAATAGATACCTTCGTAGATTAATAAAATTTTTTATTATTGGATAGAGTCTGAAACGCAACGTTTCCTCTTCCAGTACTAAGAAAGCGATGCATAACCATTAGCCCGCTATTCCTTTCGATACCTATGAAAAAGCTCGTTATACCTATTATAGGCTGTTTTTTGAGCCTCAGCAGTCTTGCCCAGCAAGCTCCTAAACCCTACGGAGCCGTTCCCTCCGCTCGTCAGTTGAAATGGCATGAGACGGAAATGTATAACATTGTCCACTTCACGCCCACGACTTTCGAGGACAAGGAATGGGGGTACGGGGATGCCAATCCTACTACCTTTAATCCCTCTAATTTTGATGCGGAACAGATTGTTCGGGCCGCTAAAGCGGGTGGTTCCAAGGGTATTGTCTTCGTAGCAAAACACCACGACGGTTTTTGTCTCTGGCCTACCAAAACGACAGACTATAATATCTCTAAAAGTCCGTTCCGCAACGGCAAGGGAGATATGGTGCGGGAAATGATGCTGGCTTGTCAGAAATACGGCCTGAAACTGGGCTTATACTGCTCACCCTGGGATCGGAATAATGCTTCCTATGGAACGGATAAATACCTGGCAATCTATCAGGCTCAGCTGAAAGAGTTATATACGAATTACGGTCCGCTGTTCATGTCCTGGCACGATGGAGCCAACGGAGGAGATGGTTATTACGGCGGAGCCCGCGAATCGCGGAAAATTAATAATCTGACGTATTATGACTGGGATAAAACCTGGGCAATCACTCGAAAACTACAACCTAATGCGAACATTTTCAGCGATGTAGGCTGGGATGTTCGATGGGTGGGTAATGAAAGAGGCTTTGCTAACGAAACGTGCTGGGCCACGTTTACGCCGACTTCTGCCGATGGTAAAAGCAAAGGCGTACCTGGCAATGCGAATGATTACGACGCTCCAACCGGAACCCGGAATGGAGAAAAATGGATACCAGCGGAGTGCGACGTACCGTTGCGTCCGGGCTGGTTTTATCACGCCAGTCAGGATGGTAAATCCAAAACACCGCAACAGTTACTTGATCTGTATTACAAGAGTGTCGGTCGCGGAGCGGCTCTGGATTTAGGGTTATCGCCTGATAAAACAGGACAACTGCACAATGATGACGTAGTAATCCTGAAAGCATTTGGCGAAATGCTGCGGAAAACCTTTGCAACGAATCTGGCTAAAACGGCTCAGATTTCGGCAACGGAAGGTCGCGGAGCGGCATTTGCTACCAAGAATATTCTCGATAATAAACACCAGACGTACTGGGCTAGTAAGGATGAGGCAACCACTCCGGAATTTACCCTGACCTGGAAAACGCCCGTGACATTCAACATTCTGAGTCTCCGGGAAGCCATTGCTTTGGGTCAGCGAATTGAAGAATTCAAGCTGGACGTTTGGGAAAAAGGAGCATGGAAAGAAATCCATACCGGAACGAGCGTGGGTGCCTTGCGACTGGTGCGGTTACCGAACTACTATTCCACGGAAAAAATCCGTGTTCGTATTACTAAATCACCTGTTGCCGTAACCGTTAGTGAGTTAGGCATCTACGCAGAACCCGAACAGTTAGTAGCTCCGGTGATTCAACGCAATCAAAAAGGAATGGTAACGATTGAATCCCCGGTTTCGGTGCGTGAAATTCGGTATACCTTAGATGGTTCAGAGCCCCGGGCTAGTTCGGCTTTGTATACGGAACGCTTCCTGTTACCTCAAGCCACAACGGTGAAAGCCAAGGCATTCGGAAAATCTCAGAGTGGTCCGGTAGCTTCGGTTGATTTTGACCTGCCCTCAACGAAATGGAGCATTGATCAGAAAGCAGATCGGGCCATTGATGGCGATGCAAAAACCGTTTGGGTTTCGGATAAAAAAGAAAAATACCCGCATACCCTGACGCTGAATCTGGGTGAAGAAGTTACCCTGAAAGGATTTACCTATACCCCTGACGCTTCGGATCACCGTCGCGGCACGGTGTATAAATATCAGGTTTTCCTGTCGGCAGACGGCGAAAGCTGGGGCAAAGCCGTAGCTGAAGGACGTTTTGATAACATTCAGAATAACCCACTGGAACAACGCATTCTCTTCAAGAAAGCACAATCCGCTCAGTACCTGCGTTTTGTAGCCCTGGAGGCAACAGAATCCAGCGAAGCGGTAGCGAACGTAGCTGAATTAGGCGTTATTACTAAGTAGCAGGGAATGGATTGATACAGATTGTTCGTAAATGATCCGTATCGATCTGAGTTTGAAAAGAGGTTTCTGAACTATATTTCCTGAAACTCTAAACGGAAAACAGTCAACTTAATCATGAATCGTAGAGATTTTATACAAAACACGGCTTTGGCCGGAGCGGGTCTGATGCTTCCCCTGTCGGGCATGGCGGCCAGTTTCCCCGAAGTTCGGGTAGCCGCTTCCAAACGGAATTTTACGAGTAAGGCGGTGGAATCCACCATTCAACGGGTTCAGAAAATGATTGCCGATGAAGAACTGGCCTGGTTATTCGGTAACTGCTTCCCTAATACGCTGGATACTACGGTTCATTACAGCGAGAAAAACGGTAAGCCCGATACGTTCGTCATCACGGGGGACATCGATGCCATGTGGCTGCGGGACAGTACAGCTCAGGTTTGGCCTTATTTATCATTAGTGAAAGATGATGAACCGCTGAAAAAACTCATTCAGGGCGTGGTTCGTCGCCAGACGCAGTGCATTCTGATTGATCCCTATGCAAATGCGTTTTATAACGGCCCCGGTCACAGCGAGTGGTATTCGGATAACACGAAGATGAAACCCGAACTGCACGAGCGGAAATGGGAAATCGATTCATTGTGTTACCCCATTCGTCTGGCGTACGGATACTGGAAAACGACGGGTGATACCAGTCCGTTTGATAATGACTGGAAGCAGGCCATTCGTCTGGTTCTTCAGACCTTTAAAGAGCAACAACGCAAGGAAAATCGTGGACCTTACAGTTTCACCCGTAAAACGGCCTGGTCTACAGATACCGTTCCCGGTGATGGCTGGGGTAACCCCACGAAACCCGTAGGCTTGATTACCAGCATTTTCCGTCCTTCGGATGATGCTACGACATTTCCCTTCCTGGTACCTTCCAACTTCTTTGCGGTAGCTTCGCTGCGTCAGGCGGCTGAAATCAGTCAGAAAATTGGCGATGCGGCGTTAGCGAAAGAATGTAAAACGCTGGCGGATGAAGTAGATCAGGCTCTGAAGAAATACGCCATTGTCGAGCATCCGAAATTCGGTAAGGTATATCCCTTCGAAGTAGATGGTTTCGGTAACGCCCTGTTCATGGACGATGCTAACGTGCCTAGTTTGCTGGCTTTGCCTTACCTGGATTCGGTTTCGGTCAAAGATCCGATTTATCAGAATACGCGTAAGCTGATTCTCAGCGATTCCAACCCTTATTTTGCCAAAGGAAAAGCAGGCGAGGGAATCGGTAGTCCTCACACACTGGTAGACAGCATCTGGCCCATTTCGGTAACCATGCGTGCCTTAACCTCGACGAGTGATACCGAAATCCGTGATCAGTTACGTCAGCAAAAAATGACCCATGCCGGAACGGGCTTCATGCACGAATCTTTCAATAAAGACGATGCTATGAAATTCACCCGTAAATGGTTTGCCTGGTCAAACACGCTGTTCGGTGAAATGGTATTAAAAGTAGCCAACGAACGTCCTGCGATTTTGAAAGGGAAGTTATAGTTAGTAACTGATATATAATAAATACACCCTTCTGGAACTGGAACGTAATCCAATATCTGAAGGGTGTATTTATTATACGAGTTTCTTACTTTTTCGGTTGCTTATCAGGCATCGGTGTACCATTTACCAACGTCGTTGTCGCTACGATACTGCGGTGTCCTTCAGGCGTTACTACGATTGTTTTCAGATCAACCCGGCGATTTTGTGGAATCGTTAATGCAATGGGTTTGGCGTATTGATACGTCGCCTCACTCGGCATATAGCCGTCGATGGTGTAATAGATTTTAGCCCCTTCCACGGGAGCTTTCAGACTAATTGTAAACTGATTGCCCCGCAAGGTATCTTCCTTCGGCATGCCAATGGCCGTAGGTACCCGGAAGTATAGATTCCGTTTTTCCATCTTCCGTAAGTAAACGGGTAAACGCTGCTCCGAAAACTCGGTAAAATCCTTGCGGCTCATGGGCGACCAAGCCACTTCCGCCAACGCCAGAGCCCGTGGGAAATACATGTACTGAGCTTTGGCGGCCGTAGGAATGTACTCCGTCCATAAGTTCGCCTGAACGCCTTTGATATGTTTCTGCTGCTCGGCCGTTAACTCTTTTGGCGTAGGATCATAAGAATACGTTTTCTCCAAGGGTAAAAATCCACCAATAGCCAGCGGTTCCTGTTTACGGTCTTTGCTCTGGTAATGATCAATGTAGACGTATCCATTGGGGGACATAATCACGTCGTGATTTTCCTTCGCGGCGGCAATTCCGCCCTCTTCGCCTCGCCAGCTCATTACCGTGGCATTGGGAGCTAAGCCCCCTTCCAGAATTTCGTCCCAGCCAATGATGTTACGGCCTTTGGAATTCAGGAATTTTTCAATCCGTCGAATGAAGTAACTCTGTAAACCGTGCTCATCTTTCAGGTTTTCTTTCTTAATCAGGTTCTGGCAAAACTCCGACTCCTTCCAGCGGTCCTTCGGACATTCGTCGCCGCCAATGTGAATGTAAGGCGAAGGGAAAATATCCATTACTTCCGTTAACACATTTTCCAGAAACTGAAAGGTCTCTTCTTTCGGACAGAATACATCTTTATGCACCCCCCAGGTACCCTGAACTTTGAAAGGGCCGGGCGTACAGCCTAACTCTGGATAAGCCGCCAGAGCCGCCGTCGCGTGACCGGGTAACTCGATTTCGGGAATGACGGTAATGTGCCGTTCGGCGGCATATTTTACTACTTCGCGAGCTTCATCCTGGGTATAGAAACCACCGTATTTAATTCCATCGAACTGTTGAGGCATCCGGTCTCCGTAAGCACCAATCAGCGTTTCATCACGATAAGCTCCTACCTGCGTTAGCTTCGGATATTTTTTAATTTCCAGTCTCCATCCCTGATCTTCCGTTAAATGCCAGTGGAAACGATTGAATTTCAGCATTGCCATTTCGTCAATCATCTGCTTGATAAACGAGAGCGGCATGTAGTGACGGCCCACGTCCATCATCAAGCCCCGATATCCAAAACGCGGATGATCCTCGATGGAAACGGAAGCTATCACGGGTTTAGCTTCCCCCGTAATCAACTGCATCACGGACTGTAATCCGTAAAATAGCCCGGCATCTTTACCCAAAATCTGGACGCTTTGTGGCGTAGCTTTCAGTTCATAACCTTCAGCCGGCAAGCCCGTTTTTTCGATAAAAGCTACGTAGTTTGAAGCAGGTGCTTTAGTAACGACTTTCAACTCAGCACCCGTCCGTTTCTTCAGATACTGGTTGAGTAAACCCGCCAGCCGTTTCGCTTCGGGCGTGGAAGCCACTAACTGCGTTTGATTCGTAAACTGAAACTTACCCGATCCTTGTTGCTGGGATACGGGCTGGGGGATAATGAATTGCCCAGAAGACGTCAGACAGGCCGCCGCCAAGAAGGCAGAAAGAATAAAACGTTTCATGAAAAAGAGGTTTCTTTTCCTGTTAAACAGGACTTTTGACCGTCAAAGTAAGTGGTGAATAAGTCGAGGTCGATGAAGTATTTTTAGCTTAGCTTTGAGCAAACGATTGTACTGAGGCGAACAAACGGTTGCACAACTTTCAGCTTACTTATAATAGCTTTCGGCCATAAAGACCTTTCCGCCGTCGTCGGCTTTTGTGACGGCATAACTGAATCCTTTGTTTACGGAATAAGCTCCTACTTCACCCTGAAGGTTAATGGCGATGAAACCTACCTGAAAGTCTTTGGCTTTCTTGGGGTTAATCTTTACCAGACGCTCTACGGCTTTTTTGCAGGCTTCCATGGGTGTAGCACCGTTTCGCATGAATTCCACCACGAGGTGAGTACCGCCCAAACGAATCACTTCTTCGCCTTGACCGGAAGAAGTCGCCGCCCCCACTTCACCATCTACGTATAAACCGGCACCAATAATGGGTGAATCACCAATACGGCCCCGCATTTTAAACGCCATGCCGCTGGTAGTACAGGAACCCGACACCCGTCCTTTGGCATCCATTGCAATGGTGCCCATGGTATCGTGGTTAAAGGAGCCATCTTCAAACTGATTCGGAGCGAAAGGACCACCCGCAGCTCGTTTTGGCGTTTTACCCTGTTGTTGTTCAATATTCATCAACGGCTTATACTCCGATTTTTTCAGCCATTCTTTATACGATTTTTCCGCATCTGCCGAGAGTTTGTCTTCTTCCAGCTTAAAGCCATTGGCTACTGCAAACTGCTGGGCACCCTCGCCAATGAGCATCACGTGCGGCGTAGTTTCCATTACCTTACGGGCTACCGAAATCGGGTGAAGAATTCGCTCCAGTCCTGCTACCGATCCGCAATCATACTTTTCATTCATGATACATGCATCGAGCGTTACGTGCCCTTCGCGATCAGGGTTACCACCTAAACCTACGCAGCAGCTGATCTCGCTCTCAATGGATCGGGCCGATTCTTCTACCGCGTCCAGAGCATAACCACCGGGCTTAAGAACTTTCCAGGCCGCCGCGTTTACCGCTAATCCGCTATCCCAGGTTGACACAACGATGGGCTTAACTGCTGCAGATTTAGGCAGAGCAAAAAGGGAGCGAACCGGACTGAGTGATACAGCGAAGGCAGACCAGCGAAGAAAGGAACGACGCGTTGTCATGAAGTGAATAATTTATTAATGAGTGTAAATCGAAATGATATAAAATTCTGTACGTCAAGTAAAAACAGAATCTTCAGACTACCTGTAGAGCAAACCTCAAAGATTCATTCTCATAAAATCGGTCTCTACCAATTTATAATCTAAAGAATTTTAATGTGAAGATGCGGAATACTTTTCTGACATTTCCTATAAAATCGACCAGATTGTAAATAATTTGTTAATATTTTTATAAAACAAGTGTTTATTTACAATAAATTTTCAAAACTGGTTCGAACCTATGGTCATCTTTACTTCTGACGAAATTATTTGAAAAACCATCTCTCTAAATCTGTACTGTGATGTATGTGTCTCCACCCGACGAAGAAATTGATTCTAAGAAAAGCGTAGTTGATTATAAGAAAAGCGTCTCCCGTCGAGGCGTTTTAGCGGAATTGTATCAATCGGAAGTAAGCACGCTGGCCCAGCTGGCCAAGAGCCTGCACAGCAGTGTTCCTTCGATTACCAATATTGTTGAAGAGCTGGTTAACGAGAAGTGGGTAAGTACGTTTGGCACTGCCGTGGGAAATCACGGTCGTCGGCCCGTTTTATTTGGTCTTAGCACCCAGGAAAAATACGTTGTCGCTCTCGATATTAGTACGCATGATACCAAAGTAGTTATCATGAATCTTCAGCGGGAGGTTATTTTCAGAAAAGACATTAAACTGGGTCTGGAAGACAACCCTCGTTTTGCCAAGGCTTTACTCGAATTTACCCGAAAGGCTCTGGAAGAGTCTCAGGTCGAAGCTTCTCATTTTGTAGCCATCGGTATTTCAATGCCCGGATTGATTCAATTTCAGAGCGGTACGAACATGACGTACCGACGAATTAATCAGGAAGAAAAACCGCTCAGTGCTCTCATTTCGGAAGAGTTTAATTTGCCCGTTTTCGTTATTAACGATACGAAAGCCACTGTTTTAGGGGAACACCGCTTCGGACTGGCTCGCGGCAAAAAACACGTTTTAGCCATTAACATCGACTGGGGCGTTGGCTTAGGTATTATCCTGAACGGTGAGATTTTCCAGGGAGCTTCCGGGTTTGCGGGTGAGCTGGGTCACATCCAGATGGATCCCGATGGTGAGTTATGCCATTGCGGTAAAGTCGGTTGTCTGGATACAATTACCTCTGCCCGATCCTTGATCCGGCGGGTGCAACGAGGCTTGAATGAAGGCCGGGTTTCGAAGCTTTCGGCTTATATGGATCATATCGAGGATATTGATATTGAGACTATTATTGAAGCGGCCCTTGAAGGTGATGCCTTTGCCATTGACATTCTTTTCGATGTCGGAACGGTATTAGGCAAAGGACTTTCCATGGCGGTTCACTTATTCAATCCTGAGATTGTCATTGTAGACGGAATTGTAGTAAAAGCCGATCAGTTCATTACAAACCCCATTGGTCAGGCCATTAACAAGTACTGCCTGAGTGATTTCAGAAATGACTTAAGCATCGAGATTTCCCAGCTTGGCGAACGGGCGAAATGGATTGGTATTCACATTTACGTGATGGATCAGCTACTGGCTACAATATAACCCCTTTTTTACCCCTTGCCGTCCGGATTTTCTCAGGAAAAGTCGGACGGTATTTTTCTTTTCTACCTTATGAAACGTTTGATTACCACTCTTCTGCTAGCAGCCTGCACGCCAGTAATGGCCCAGCAGCATTCCGAACAAAGCTTCGGTTACGTTGCCCCTAAAGATCCCGCCGTTCAGGAAAAACTCAAGCAATGGCAAGGCGTTAAATTTGGGTTACTTATGCATTGGGGAACGTATAGCCAGTGGGGCATCGTGGAATCCTGGTCATTATGCCCGGAAGATGAAGGATGGTGCGAACGCAAAGGCCCTTATTCCAAAGACTGGTACGCGTATAAAAAGGCCTACGAAGCCATTCCGCAGCAATTTAATCCTGTTAAATTCAATCCTGATCGCTGGGCAACGGCGGCTAAAAATGCCGGAATGAAATACGTGGTTTTTACTACCAAACACCACGATGGCTTTTGCATGTTTGATACCAAGCAAACGGACTATAAGATTACCAACACGCCTTTCGGCACCAATCCCAAAGCTAACGTAGCGAAAGAAGTGTTCAAGTCTTTCCGCGATCAGGGGTTCATGGTAGGAGCGTATTTTTCCAAGCCCGACTGGCACACGGATGATTACTGGTGGAGTTACTTCCCTCCGAAAGACCGTAACCCGAGTTACTCTCCGAAGAAGTATCCCGAAAAGTGGAACAAATTCAAGCAATTCACTTATAATCAGATTGAAGAGCTGATGTCCGATTACGGAAAGATGGATATCCTCTGGCTGGATGGCGGCTGGGTAAGGCCTTTTAGCACGATTGATTCGACCATTAGCTGGCAGAAAACCATTCCGTTCGATCAGGACATCGACATGGCTGGTATTGCGAAAATGGCCCGCAATCACCAACCCGGATTATTAGTGGTGGACCGGACGGTAACGGGCGAGTACGAGAACTACGTTACCCCTGAGCAATCCATTCCTGACAAAGCCTTACCCTTCCCCTGGGAAAGCTGCATGACCATGGGTGATTCCTGGAGTTATATTCCGAAAGAAAACTTCAAATCTACCCGCAAGCTGATTCATACGCTGGTGGATATTGTTTCGAAAGGAGGTAACCTGTTACTGAACGTAGCTCCCGGCCCCGACGGCGAATGGCACGAAGAAGCCTACCAAAGACTCGAAGAAATCGGGAAATGGATGAACGTAAACAGCGAAGCCATTTACGAAACCACGCCTGTTTCACCCTATCAGTCTGGCAAGTGGGCGTATACTCAGAAAGGCTCGATAACCTATGCCTTATACCGGGCTGATGAAGGAGAGAAGTTACCTGCTTCTTTAGAAATTCCCGTACTCCAAAAAGGACAGTCGGTACAGTTATTAGGCATGAAAGAAACAATAAAGGCAAAAGATAAGACGGTAGTGTTATCAGATTCTTTCCGTAAAAAAGTAACGGAAAGTCCGGTCTACGTCTTTAAGTTAACGAAAAAGTAATACTTCGGGTATAAACGTTTTTCGGCTCACTGCGTTATAAAAAGGGTATAGAATGTTCTGCATTTTATACCCTTTTTTCGTAACCCAAATCCCAGCCCGGTGACTCTATTTTTTCGTTTGTTTCTGCTTCGATTCCTTCTGAGTATTCCGTTTATTTTTATGTTATCCGGTTGCTTTGAACATCGTCGTTACTCCCGCAAGGAAATTCGTAAAGATCTGATTGACAAAGGAATTCCTGTCAAGATTGTTTATTACGATACCTTGGGGCGTACTATCCGTTACCTGAAAATTGGCTCGGATACCTTACCGCGAAAAATGGTATTGATGCACGGCTCCCCAAGTTCGCTCGAAGGATTACGCTCGTATCTAAACGACCCTGATTTACAGAAAAGTACGCAGCTCATTGCTCCTGACCGACCAGGATACGGGGAATCGGACTATGGCTGGGGAGAAAAGTTTATTGGGCAGCAATCGGCGGTATTAACCAAGATGCTCTGGCAAATTCAGGACCAACGCCCTACGCTTTTGTTCGGAACTTCCTATGGAGCCACGGTGGCAGCTCGCGTAGCGATGGATCATCCCGATTACTTTGATCGCTTATTACTCGTTTGCGGTTCGTATAAGCCCGGAGCTGAACGGATTTATCCCATCTCTAAGCTCGTGCCTGTTTTCTCGGCCTGGATTCCCGGGTTTATTCACGTAGCCGACGACGAAAAGCAGAATCATTATCCGCATCTGGTGAGCATGGTTCCGCTCTGGAAGAAAATTCACATTCCTGTAACGATGGTGCATGGACTGGAAGATCGACTGTTATATCCCGAAAATCCCGTCTGGGCGGCCCGGCAGTTAACCAATTCTTCGCAGGTAGAAGTAATTTATCTGGCCAATCAGCGGCACGGCATCATGTGGACGGCCCGCCCCCGGATCAAATCGCTGATGATTCGGGAACTGGATCGGCTGACGGACCCCGACCCCATTGTTAAATCGGAATAATACCTGGCTCACGTTCCGGAGTTTTTTCACAAAAAGTCCAGCCTTTTATTTTTCCTGCTATAGTTTTGTAACTATGAATTCAACGTTACGGAAACTCAGTGTGTACCTGCTGACATCGCTTCTGATGTTACGCACGCTCGTAGTGCCCGTTATCCTGGTTGACTTCGAGTTAAGGAGGGATTACATCGCTCAGTACCTCTGCGAAAACCGTTCTCATCCCGAGTTACATTGTGATGGAAAGTGTTACCTGGCTAAAAAGTTAAAAGCCGCTCAGGAACATGAAGAACGGGAAGCAGGCTCGCGTCTGGTTCAGCAATTGCTGGAACTTCCGGCTTCGATTGCTTCGCTGGACATTCGTTTTGAGCCCGCCGTTTTTGCCGAGTTACGTTCCGATCTCCCCCCTTATCAGCTCCCGACTTATTATTCCTTCCTGTCGGCCCGTTTCCATCCTCCGCAAGCATAAGTATTCGTTACTTCCCTGACATTGAATGAAAAACGTTCGTTTTTCCTGATTCACTGCGTCCCGAAGGTTCATTCACCTCTTTATTTTTCTGACTATGAGAAAAGTATTTCTGCTTTTCCTCATTCTGTCGGCCTGTTCCAAAGGAACGTCGCCTTCAGAACCCGTGGCCCTGTTTTCAGTACCTAAAAACTTCCCCGCACCCGTTTATCCGATTGACCAAAAACCGCTTTCGGAAGCTGGAGTTGCCTTAGGAAAACAGCTTTTCTACGACGGTATTCTCTCGCGGGATAGTACAATTGCCTGCGGCGAATGTCACCGGCAGTATTATGCTTTTACGCACCACCTGCATGAGTTAAGTCATGGTATTGAGAACCGGATTGGGCTTCGAAACTCGCTGGCTCTTCAGAATCTGGCCTGGCAAAAACATTACATGTGGGATGGAGCCATTGAGGATCTGAATAAACAGCCCATCGTACCCATTACACATCCCGATGAAATGGACGATACGATGGAAAACGTGGTCAATAAATTAAAGCGGACGAAGGGTTACCCACCGTTATTCAAGCAGGCTTACGGAACGGAAGACATTACGGCTGAAAAAATGCTGGATGCCCTCACCCAGTTCATGTTAACCTTCGTTTCGGCTAATTCCCGGTATGATAAGTACATTCGCAAGGAAGGCGAAACGTTGACGTCAACTGAACTCGAAGGGCTGAAACTCTTCGAAAGTAAAGGCTGCAAGAACTGTCACGCGGGCGAACTCTTCACCGACGGTAGTTTCCGGAATAACGGCTTACCTAAATACGAACGAACCAAAATTGTGTACGTCAACGGCAAACCGACCCTTCAAATGGTGGTCGACGAGGGCCGGTATGCCGTCACGAAGCAGGAAAGCGACCGTTTTAAATTCAAAGTTCCCAGTCTGCGGAACATTGCTGAAAGCTTGCCTTATACGCACGATGGTCGTTTTACAAGACTAGACGAGATGCTGGAGCATTATTCGTCCGGGGTACAGAATACGCCTAATCTTGATCCTTTACTTAAGCAAAACGGCATACTGGGCATTCCATTAACGGCTGATGAAAAGCAGAAAATCATTGCTTTTCTCCGCACCCTTAGTGATCCTGAATTTTTAAAAAATCAACGTTTTGCTGAACCTCCGGGCTTTCCGGTTCGGTGAAACTTTATCTCATATTCACATGAAATTCCATTCTTTTCTCTTCATCACTTTTGCTTTTCTTATTTCCGTGCTAAGCTCTTGCACGAAAGAAAATCCATCGCCTGTTACCGCGGGTGATACCAACGACATAATTCTGGAATTTGATAACCGCGTCGGGGCTCAGAAGCTAGTATTGGGCGAAACTACATATCAGACCGGCACGGGGGAATCGTTTACAGTCAGTACCTTCAATTACTTCATTAGTAACGTTTCTTTGAAAAAAACGGACGGTTCAAGCATCAAATTCCCCAATCAATATTTCCTGATTCGTCAGGTCGATAATAAAACCTGGGAACCTGTGTTGAAGAACGTTCCGGCGGGAGATTACCAGGAGGTTACCTTCACCATTGGTGTAGACAGTGCGAAGAGTGTTTCACCCGTGGCTGAACGTACGGGCGTGCTGGACGAAGGGTCGTACGGTGAGGACGGTATGTACTGGGGCTGGAATTCAGGCTATATTTTTTTGAAACTGGAGGGTACTTCGCCCGCGGCACCCGCGAATGGTGCAGGGGTCCGTCGCTTTCAGTTCCACGTAGGTGGTTTTGGCGGCATGACTGGTGCCACCGTCAATAATCTTCGTACGGTTACCCTTCCCTTCCCGCAGAATCAGTTGGCTACGGTGCGGAAGAACATTGCTCCAACGATACACGTCATCACCAATCTTCAAAAGCTTTTCTCGGACAAGACTACGGTTAAAATTGCCGATACCCCAGCCATTCACATGCCCGCTGCCGCCGTGCCGCTGGCAAACAATTATGTGAATATGTTCACGGTTGATCATACGCATAATGATTAGAATGTGGCTTCTTTCCGTAAGCTTACTTCTGGTGTGGGGCTGTTCTTCGCCGAACGAATCTAACCCGGAAGTAAGCTTTACGGTTCCGGCTAATTTCCCGGAACCCGTGTACCCGTTTGAACGTAATCCAATGACTACCGCTGGCGTAGAACTTGGGAAAGCCCTATTCAATGAACCTTTGCTTTCGCGGGATAATACCTTCGCCTGTGCCGAATGCCATTCGCAGCCTTACGGGTTTACGCACCACGGCCATGATGTAAGTCACGGCATTAATAATCTGATGGGTACGCGAAACTCCTTACCCCTTCAGAATCTAGCCTGGGAATCTAGTTTCTTCTGGGACGGCGGTGTGTTCGATCTCGATTTAGTACCGATTGCCCCCCTTACGAACGAGGTGGAGCTGGGTGAAAACACGAAAAATGTACTGGATAAGTTACGGGCGACGAAGAAGTATCCCTTGCTGTTCAAGAAAGCGTTCGGCTCCGAAGAAATTACGACCGAGCGTTTCCTGAAAGCGTTTTCCCAATTCATGCTTACGCTGGTTTCGGCTAATTCCCGCTATGACCAATTCATCCGCAACGAAGGAGAAACACTAACGGCTGATGAGCAGGCCGGGATGAAATTATTCGAACAAAAGTGTTCGTCCTGCCACAAAGGAGCCTTGTTCACTGATCACAGCTTTCGCAACAACGGCCTGTTTATTCAGGGGATAAAAGACGTGGGACGGGCTCGGGTAACTGAACTGGAGAAAGACAAGTACACTTTCCGGGTACCCAGCTTGCGTAACGTAGCCGTAACCGGTCCTTATATGCACGATGGCCGTTTTTATACGCTCGAAGCTGTACTGGATCATTACGCGGAAGGCGTTCAGGATACCCAGAATCTGGACCCACTCTTCCGTCAGAATAACATTCGGGGCATTGCTCTTACTTCGCAGGAACGCCAGCAGATCGTAGCTTTCCTGAAAACGTTAACCGATGAAGAATTTCTCAAAAACAAACGCTTTGCCGCTGAGTAATGAAACGACTCTTATTTCTTCTATTTTTTTCTATTTCTCTTCCAACGCTGGCCTGTGACATTTGCGGCTGTGGGGTAGGGAACGCTTATTACGGGATTATGCCTCAGTCGTACCGGAATTTTATTGGCGTTCGGTATCGCTATCGCAGTTATGATTCACACCTGAATTCACAATTACTTCGCACGAAAGAAACCTTTCAGACCACGGAGCTATGGGGACGGTTTTATCCCACGCAGCGGATTCAGATGCTGGCCTTTGTGCCTTATAATTTCAATTTCCAGAAAGATGCCGCGACATCCACCCAACTAAACGGATTGGGCGATATCACTATTCTGGCGAATTACAATGTCCTGAATACGAATATGGATACTTTGGATAGGGCTTTTAACCATACGTTATTAATTGGAGGCGGAGTAAAATTAGCTACGGGCCATTCTAATTTCGTGGACGACGGATCGCTCGGAGCGAATGCCAATTTTCAGTTAGGCACGGGCAGTACGGATTTTCTGGTGAATGCAATTTATACTTTACGTTATCAATCCTGGGGCTGGAATTCAGATGTGAGCTACCGAATCTCAAGCACAAACTCCAATAACTATCGCTTTGGCAATCGTCTGAGTGGCTCGACTTCGGCCTTTTATGTAACCAGTGCCGGAAAAAATGTAACCCTTATGCCTAACGTCGGAGTAATCGCGGAATACTCCGCAGAGGACTTCAAAAACGGAGTTCGAAATTCCCAAACAGGTGGTTATGCGACGTTAGCCACAGCGGGCGTTGAAGCGTACTGGGGCAAATTTGTAACGGGAGCTACTGTTCAGCAACCCCTAGCTCAGAATCTGGCAAAGGGTGATAGTAAAGCTCAACAGCGTATTCAGATTCATTTGACCTTTCTACTATAGATGAAAATCAAAAAGGGTTCTGGAATTGTATATCCAGAACCCTTTCAATCTATATAGGAACTACGGTTAGAACACCTCGGAAATCTTGTACGTCTGATCAGCAAACTTGACGGTATCACCGGCTTTTTTACCTTCCAGTGCTTCATAGATAGGAGCGGAAGTAGAAATGCCTGTATATTCTACACCATCTACTTCGAAATTACGACTGATCGAAATGTAAAAATTTCGCTGATCGGTTAGCACTACTGCTCCAACCTGTACAGTGTCGTGCTGTTCTTCAGTACCAAACTGATCTAACGTCACCAGATCACGACGAATGGTATCCGCATGGCCTTCAAGATCGCGACGGTCATTCATCAGCATTTCACTGTTTGACTCATACGATTCGCTCATGGCTTCGTCCATATCATCCATGACGCTCGAACGAATGGTTTCCATCTGACCCACTAGATCATTCAGGGCCGCTTCAGTTGCGGCTCGTAATGCCGCATATATTGCTTCTTTTCTTGAACTACTCATATACTTTTACTTTAAGGTTGAGTGTGGAAACTATCGCAAAAAATTCGGGCCAGCTTCACTAGATAGTTATTCTCCCTGAAATAAAGCAAAAAGGGTCACCCTCTGCTGAAGGTAACCCTTTTCTATCGTATATGAAGTGTAATTAGGCTTGTTTGACAAACTGAACGTTAGCAATCAGACGTACGTCATCGCTAACTACGGCACCGCCCGCTTCGGTAACGGCACTCCAGGTTAACCCAAAGTCTTTTCGGTTAATTTTTCCTTTTACTTCGAAACCAGCTTTCGTCTGTCCGTAAGGATCTACTACGGTTCCACCATACTCTACATCCAATGAAACAGGCTTAGTCACACCACGCAGGGTCAAATCACCGCTTAGAACGAAAGAATCTTCGTCTTTCTTCGTAATTCCCGTCGAAACAAAGTTCAGGGTTGGATGTTGCTCAGCCGCAAAAAACTCTTCGCTTTTCAGGTGACCATCCCGGGCTTCATTATTCGTCGAGATAGAATCGATTTTCGCTTCGAATGAAACCTGAGCATCCGAGAAATCGTCACTGGCTGTTGCCTCGCCGCTGAATTCGTTGAACTGACCAGTTACCGTTGTGATAACCAGGTGTTTCACTTTGAATTGTACTTCTGAGTGAGTAGGGTCGATAACCCATTTTGCTGAAGTTGACATAGCGTTGTGAATGTTTGATGATACAAATGTATGTAGATACATATATTTTATCATTGTCAAAATCACGGAATTCCTTGTCAGAATTACGGATTGTGCCCAAAAACTTCCTAACAAAAGTATTCCAGCGTTTTAACTCTGTTTACTGCGGATAGTTTTACGATACTCCGTGAAGGTTTGTCCGGTATTCGCTTTAAAGTATTTTGAGAAATGAGCTTCATCTTCAAAACCCAGATCGAAGGCTATTTCTTTGGCTGAAGTCGTTCCGAAAAAGGCTTTCCGTTTGGCTTCCAGTACCACTCGCTGCTTGATATGCTCCGAAGCAGGTTGTCCGGTTACTTTCTTCACTGAATCATTCAAATGACTGGGCGTTATATGTAGTAAGTCGGCATAGTCGGCAACTTTGGTTTTTCGGGTGAAATCACGTTCAACCAAATCCTGAAACTGGCGAGCCAGACAAACAGTTTTTGACGTTTCTGCCACCATTAATAACTGATGTTCGAACGTTCGGGAAGCCTGGCCCAGGAAAAGTTGTAACCAGGCTCGCAGCATATGCTCCCGCAGCGAACGCTTCATTTCATATTCCCCCTGAATGGATTGCAGGTACGGTTCCAGTAAATCCAGTTGCTCGGGGGGAATGAAGTAGGGTTTAAACTCAATAACATTATGAAAAAGCCCTGTATTAATAAGCAGATCGCGATTAGCCTCCGAGACGCAGAAAAAGTCAGGCGTAAAGCTAACGACCCAACCTTCGTGCGGACCATTCATTTGCAACTGATGAGCCTGCCCAGGCGATAAAAACCACCAGCTTCCGGGCTTTACTTCATAGGTCTGAAAATCCACAATGTGCGTTCCGGTGCCCTGGGTTACCCCAATAATCACGTAATAATCATGGCGGTGCGGGCTTTCGGTATGCTCATGCCGTTCATGATCAATCCATGACATGGAATGGATTTCAAACGGCACGGTCTCGTGTGAAGGCAGATGAATGGTTTCCAAGCTGTTTTCAGTTTGCGGTTTTCTATTGTCAGTTAAATGCGGCAGCATTATTACCACTTTAGACAAACTCAAATTTGCCTGAAAAATTGAAAACTGAAAACCGCAAACTGAAAACTCTTTACAAAATCGACCCGAAACCTCTGGAATCCAGGATTGATTTTGAGAGGTTGAAATAGCAGGAGACGGCCATAAAGGGGCTGCTATTGATGTTGAATTTCTCCAGCACATCGCCCGCTCTCATGGTTTTGAGTGTTCGCATACCCGTCATACCTGCTTCAAAAGATAACTGCACGGGTTTGATTGGACTATAGTTAACCGTAAAGCTTGCTTTTCCCTGACGGTAAGCCAGTCGAAGAGCATTGGGATTTAGGTTCGGCGTCATGTATCCTGCATTGAAACCACCAGCAGCGATGCCTACTTCTCCCCAAACTTTCTTCGTAATTTTCTGAGAAACGGAGGCTTGTAAAGGCAAGACCAGCATCAGCCGGGTGCCTTTGGCAATTCGGGTATTGATACCCGCGATGGGAATAGGGGTAATACGACCCGGTTCAAATACAACGGCTCCCCCGTAGAACCATTGCGTTCGCGGTCCTGCAATACGAACCCGAACAGCTCCGCCCATTCCATAAGGACGGGCTTTGCTAAAGTTTAGCAACTCATCCGTTTCACTCACGCCTAAACCCGCCGCATATAACCAGATTTTATCCCGTAAACTGGCATGAATCCCCGTCAAAACCAGCGAACCGGTATAAATGCCCTGGTCATTTTTGTCGAATGAAAAATTAGGTTGCCGATAGCCCGCATTTACTACCAGAAACATCTGATTGATTTCTACGTCAATTTTGCGAAGATTGAAATTGTGAAATTTCACCCCTGCTCCGCCCCGAATGGGTACGATTCCCTGAATATTGATCCGTGAGTAACCCAGTCGGGCCGTATCATTCATTCGGGCCGATGGAGTTACTTCCGCCCGAATATTCACACCCGAAGCAAAAATGCGGGTTGGGGTCAGTGACAGTTGAGCGTAAGTAGTACTAGCGAGTAATAAGGTAAAGAGTGTAAGAAGAATTCGCATGAAAAAGGATTAAAGGATCGTTATGGTGAAGCTAAAACGAAAGATGCCTTTTTTCCGTACAATCCAGTGAAGGATAGACAACAAAAAAGGCCAGCAGGCTGGCCTTTTTCTACACTAAATCCAAGTTAGCGTGTATATGTAGGGGAAAAGAAAATCGATTTCAGAAAACAGACTAGCTTTGTTTCCGCAGTTTAGCTTCGATGGTTTGCTGGGTATGAGGCACTACTCGTAAACGCTCTTTAGGAATCAGCTTACCCGTATCTACACAAATGCCATACGTTCCATTTTTAATACGGATCAGAGCATTTTCCAACTGGGTTGCATACTTTTGTAAACGGGCCGCCAACTGACTAAGGTTCTCACGTTCACTCGTATCAGCTCCATCTTCCAAAGACTTAGTACTGCTTGAAGTTGAATCCGTACCCGGATCATTTTTTTTACTCAGGGCTTCACGAATATAATTCAATTCTGTCCTGGTATCCCCGAGTTTTTTCTGGATTAACTCTTCGAATTCTTTTAATTCTTCTTCAGAATAACGGGTCTTTTCTTCTACTGGGGACATAATTCACGGGGTTTGTTAGGAATATAAACGAATTTCAGCGGTAAATAGTTTCTATTCTAGGGCATCCTCACTTTTAGGAATAGTCTTTTAGTGAAGACCCATACCCCTCCGAAAAGAAGGTAACAAAAATAACTTTTTATGCGATTTTAGCAAATAGCTTAAAAAATTATTTAGCTCTTTTATCTTAGAAAAGCATTATTTCTTTGGCGTGAATCATTTTTACCAAAATTACTCTTCAAGTTTTAATTCATTTGCTTTATCGGCTACCAAACTAGCTCTTTTGCCTTTTGTAGAGTTTTTTGTTTTTCTTAAAATAATCCTGTTAAGTTTGCGACCGATGGGGCAAATATTATTAAAGTCCTATTTAATAACAAAATTAACATAGCCATGACATATATAGAGCCAGCTCCTTTGCAACAGGAAAATCCACTTGAATCCATGATGCAACGGTTCGATGTGGCCTTTAAATTGCTTAATATCTCTCCGGAGATGTATGATATTCTAATGGTGCCCCGTAAACAAGTGGTTGTGGGCTTACCCGTTACCATGGACGACGGCTCCGTTAAGGTTTTCGAAGGCATTCGCGTCGTTCACTCCACCATTTTAGGACCTTCTAAAGGTGGCATCCGCTTCGATATGGGTGTTAATATGGACGAAGTAAAGGCTTTAGCGGCCTGGATGACCTGGAAATGTGCAGTCGTTGACATTCCATACGGCGGAGCCAAAGGCGGTATCCGTTGTAATCCACGCGAAATGTCTGCTGGTGAAATTGAGCGTCTGATGCGGGCTTATACGGGTGCCATGCTTGACGTCTTTGGCCCCGACCGCGATATTCCGGCTCCCGATATGGGCACTAGCGAACGCGAAATGGCCTGGCTGATGGATGAGTACTCCAAAGCTTACGGTATGACCGTAAATGGCGTTGTAACGGGCAAACCTTTGGTGCTTGGTGGATCACTAGGCCGCAAGGAAGCGACGGGCCGGGGGGTAATGACGGCAGCCATTTCAGCCATGGAAAAACTTCGGATCAACCCTTATCGGGCTACTGCCGCTGTGCAGGGCTTTGGTAATGTAGGTTCTCATGCGGCGGCTTTATTACAGGAACGCGGTGTGAAAGTCGTAGCCATTAGCGATGTGACCGGAGCTTATTACAATGAAAATGGTCTGGACATTGAAAAAGCTATCCAATATCGCGATCAGCATAAAGGACAATTAGAGGGCTTTGAAGGAGCTACGAAAATTTCCAATGAAGAGTTACTGGCTTTGCCTGTGGATGTACTCGTTCCAGCGGCCAAGGAAGACGTTATTACGGACGATAACGCCGGAAGTATTCAGGCGAAATTGATTGTAGAAGGAGCCAATGGCCCCACCTCTGCCAGTGCCGATGAAATTATCAATGAGAAAGGAATTATGGTGGTCCCCGATATTCTGGCAAACGCAGGCGGAGTAACCGTTTCTTACTTCGAATGGGTACAAAACCGCATTGGTTATAAATGGACACTTGATCGTATTAACCGTCGCTCAGACCGAGCCATGAAAGATGCGTTCGATAAAGTATACGCCATTTCACAGGAATACAACGTTTCCATGCGAATTGCAGCGTATATGGTAGCTATTAAGAAAGTTGCCGATACCTATAAATTCCGGGGTGGATATTAATCCCTGATTTTCTCAGCTTACATTGGAGCCTTGCCCATAAATGGGCAAGGCTCTTTTTATATCCATCTCCACCGATCATGAAATCATTTCTGGACTACGCGTCAGCATTCATGCCCTTATCCGCCGAATCCGTGCAAGCCATTAACCGGATCGCCTGGCGACGAAACCTCTCTAAACGAACCATTCTTCAGCGAGCGGGTGACATCTGCCCTTATTTCCATTTCATTGAAAGAGGCGTTGGTCGGGTCTATTACTATCATAATGAACAGGAAATAACCGCCTGGCTGGGCTTCGAGGGACAGATTATCAGTGCCATTGATAGTTTTTTTACGGGTAAACCTACCGATTACTGGATTGAAATACTGGAAGATGCCCAGATCTGTTCGATTTGCAATACAGATATTGACTGGTTATTCGCCCATTTCCCAGAGACCGAGCGGCTGGGCCGTTTGATGATTACGGAAAATTACCTTCGTCTGGATGAACGAATGAAGCTTTTCGCCTTTCATACCGCCGAACAGCGGTATGAAATTCTACTTCGTCAGTTTCCCGATATCCTGCAACGGGTTTCACTCCGTTACATTGCTTCTTACCTGGGCATTACCCAGGTAACCCTTAGCCGCATACGAGCGGAGTTTCGGCAGTGATTATTTAACATTTGTAAAAGGATTGTAACCCCCAAAGCATGAGTTTTGAGTCGTTCAATAACGCTCTACCTTCATGCTAGTCTACATCTTTTTAGTATTTGGTTTTTGTTTTATTCTGGAAAGAATGCTCCCTGGCTGGAATCTTCCAGAGGTTCCAACCTGGACCGTTCGGGTACTAGGGGTTAACTTTATTCAACTCGGTGTCGTAACTCTGGCAGGGTATACCTGGGAAAAGTGGTTATCTGCTTGGAGTGTTCTACATGTATCGTCTTACATCGGCAATGTTGGAGGCGGTGTCTTGGCTTATTTTATTGCAACATTCGTATTTTACTGGTGGCATCGCTGGCGACATACCAATGATTTTCTGTGGCTGCATTTCCATCAAATCCATCACAGTCCTCAACGGCTGGAGGTAATTACTTCCTTTTACAAACACCCGCTGGAAATGACCGTCAATTCTATCATTGGCAGTTTATTGGTATACACCTTTCTGGGGCTTTCGATGGAAGCAGGAGCTATTTATACGCTTTGTACGGCTTTAGGAGAATTTTTTTATCACACCAACGTCCGAACGCCTCAGTGGATTGGTTATGTTTTTCAAAGACCCGAAATGCATCGCATCCATCATGAGTATAATAAACACACCAATAATTACGGCGATATTGTCTGGTGGGATATGCTTTTCGGCACGTATGAAAATCCCAAAGAATTCAAGACCTCCTGCGGTTTCGATCCAGAAAAAGAAGAACGGCTACTAGATATGATTAAGTTTAAAGATGTGCATAAAGAATGATTACTAAACTCAATCCAATGGTATTATTAGCTTTTCTGTAAAACTAAAAAGCCCGTCTCCTTTCGAAGACGGGCTTTTTTAGTACTTAAGCTACTTAAACTTTGATCTCTACGTCAACACCTGAGGGAAGTTCTAACTTCATCAGGGCGTCTACTGTTTTAGCTGAAGTCGAGTAGATATCAACTAAACGTTTGTACGTACAAAGCTGGAATTGCTCGCGAGCTTTTTTGTTAACGTGAGGTGAACGCAGTACGGTATAGATTTGCTTGTCAGTAGGCAAGGGGATAGGACCACTTACCACAGCACCCGTAGCCTTAACGGCTTTCACGATGCGTTCAGCCGATTTGTCCACTAAGTTGTGGTCAAATGACTTGAGCTTAATGCGAATTTTTTGGCTCATCAGAGTTAATAACTGGTTCGTTAAAAAAATGCGTTTCCGCAAACCCTTCGCCGAAAGAACCATTTACTCCGGCAGGGAAATCTTTAAGAGTTTACAGTTTTGAGTTGCCTGTTTTCAGTGACGCTTGCCGCATCTCTTTTTCAGTCCATACCCAAAATTCACGGTTTAGAATTTCTAGTGTATTACAACTGAAAACTCTAAACCGTAAACTGAAAACTTATATTATAAGCCTTTTGATTTCTTCACTACTTCTTCCGCAATGTTTTGAGGAACGAACTCATAGTGAGAGAAAGTCAAGTTAGCCGTAGCACGACCAGAAGACATGGTACGCAGATCCGTTACATAACCGAACAGTTCTGACAGAGGTACATCGCCTTTGATTACCTGAGCACCGTTACGAGTATCCATACCTTTCATGATACCACGACGACGGTTTAAGTCACCCGTGATAGGTCCGGTGTACTCATCTGGAGTCAATACTTCAACGGCCATGATAGGTTCCATCAGTTTCGCACCAGCCATACGAGCAGCCTCTTTGTAACCCATACGGGCAGCTAATTCGAATGACAGTGAATCTGAATCGACATCGTGGAAGGAACCGTGGAATAAACGAATTTTCATCGAGTCCATTTGGTACCCAGCCAGAGGACCATTTTTCATAGCCTCTTCAAAACCTTTCTGGATTGCAGGAATGAATTCGCGGGGGATCGTACCACCAACGATTTCGTTCACAAATTGCAGGCCAGCAAGACCATCTTCGCGGGGTCCGATTTCGAATACGATATCGGCGAATTTACCACGACCACCCGTTTGTTTCTTGTAAACTTCACGGTGTTCAGCACTCTTCGTCAGAGCCTCTTTGTAGGCTACCTGAGGAGCACCCTGGTTTACTTCTACCTTGAATTCACGACGCATACGGTCGATGATGATCTCCAGGTGAAGCTCACCCATACCACGCATAATCGTTTGACCCGTTTCTTCGTTGGTCTCTACTTTCAGCGTAGGATCTTCTTCGATCAGTTTCGTGATCGCTTTAGAGAAGTTATCCTGATCAGCCGATTTCTTAGGCTCGATGGCATAACCGATAACGGGATCTGGGAAATCCATAGATTCCAGAATGATTGGGTTCTTCTCATCAGAAAGGGTATCGCCCGTTTTGATGTCTTTGAAACCAACTACTGCACCAATATCACCAGCCGCTAAACGGTCAATAGAATTCTGCTTGTTCGCGTGCATCTGGAAGATACGAGAGATACGCTCTTTGTTTCCTGAACGGGTGTTCAGAACGTAAGAACCAGCATCTAATACGCCAGAGTAAGCACGTACGAAACACAAACGACCTACGTAGGGGTCAGTTGCGATTTTGAAAGCTAAACCTGCGAAAGGATCAGATTCCGTTGGATGACGAATCACTTCAGCATCCGTGTTAGGGTTCGTACCAACGATAGCTTCTTTGTCCAGAGGAGAAGGCATCAGAGCCATCACGTAGTCAAGCATCGTTTGTACACCTTTATTTTTGAAAGAAGAACCGCACAGCATAGGTACGATTTTCATTTCAATCGTAGCGGCACGAAGAGCAGCCAGGATTTCATCTTCAGAGATCGACTCAGGATCTTCGAAGTATTTTTCCATCAGCGTTTCATCGTAATCAGCTACTGCTTCGAGTAATTTCTCGCGGTATTCAGTAGCTTCTTCCAGCATATCTTCAGGAATGGGGACAACTTCGAAGGTCATACCTTTGTCAGCTTCATTCCAGATGATACCACGGAAGTTTACCAGGTCAACTACGCCACGGAAACCATCTTCCGCACCGATAGGCAATTGCAGAGGTACTGCATTGCTACCCAGCATCTCTTTTACCTGCTTCACTACGTTGAGGAAGTCAGCACCTGAACGGTCCATTTTGTTAACGAAACCGATCCGGGGAACTTTGTAGTTATCGGCCAGACGCCAGTTCGTCTCAGACTGAGGCTCAACGCCGTCTACTGAGCTAAAAAGGAATACCAGACCATCGAGTACACGTAACGAACGGTTTACTTCTACCGTGAAGTCAACGTGACCCGGAGTATCGATGATGTTGATGTGATAAGAGTTATCACGATACTTCCAGTTTACTGTCGTAGCAGCGGAAGTAATGGTAATACCACGCTCCTGCTCCTGCTCCATCCAGTCCATGGTAGCAGCACCATCGTGTACTTCACCGATTTTGTGGCTAACACCCGCATAGTAAAGAATACGCTCCGTAGTGGTCGTTTTCCCGGCATCAATGTGGGCGGCAATACCAATGTTTCGAGTGAATTTTAAATCTCTTGCCATTATTGGTTTTTGATTGTGTTTGTTTCCGTACGGATCCCTTGGCTGCCGGGAATTTCGAGAACTAACGAAATTTTACAGTCCGGCAATCGGGGTGCAAAAATAGACGAATTATTAGAAAAATACTAGTGCTAATTCAAGGTAATTTTTTGGCTCATTGGAAGTTAACTTTTATTTCTACCTGAAATACTAATTTTCAGGTGTCGAGCCGGGGCATTGTAGAGATCATGATAAGTCATTAGAAGAAGAACACCAATGCTATCCGTTTCATTCCCAATCCCTAAAATTTTATTTACCAGCTACTTACCCTAACGGGAGACAGGCCCAGTGTCTTTAGGCTTCTTTAACAACTCCTTAACGTAAAAGGGTTTGACATCGTACCATTTTTTTATGTTTTTTGCGAGTCTTTTTGAACAGTGAATCAATTTCGCTAAACCTTACCACACAGTTATGAGAAAAGTTTGGGTAATGCTGGCTCTGTCCACAGCCGTAATGACAAGCTCCTGCGTGAGCAAGAAAAAAGCCCGGGCTCTGCAAACCCAGGTCAATGACTTGCAAGCCGAAAACAGCCGCCT
>CAJYHS010000205.1 GCA_913774715.1 uncultured Siphonobacter sp.
AATCCACGCAATGATGACAACACGCTTTCCGCTCTGTGGGTAAATGTACCCGGAGCCGATGAAAACAGTGCCCGCTATAACGGGGTATTCAGCGGTGATACCATTCGTATAACGTTACCCGCTAAAACCTCAACAGGACTGGCGATTAATCTTCAGGAGTTAAAACTTCGGGGTTCTATTCCTTCCGATGCTCAGTCCAGACCAGCTATGGGGCTTATGGACATGAGTCAGCCCTTTTCGCTGGACATAGTATCGGGGCGGCAAAAGGTCCGCTCCTATCGGATTATCGTTACGCAAACCAAATGAGATTCATGATCAGGACTTTTGGGCTTGCCTTATTCAGCATGGCTTTGCTGGGAATGGAACTACATCAAAGACCTCCTAAAACCGGTAAGGTAACGCTTTCTTTACCTGTGCTGCGGGATAAGATCAAGGGCGGCTGGGCCGGACAAACCATTGGGGTCAGCTTCGGCTGGCCCACGGAGTTTGTCTATCAGGGCACCTTTATTGCCGATGATCAGCGGATCCCCTGGGGCGAAGATTACGTGAGAAAAGCGATGAAGGCGTTTTCGGGTCTCTACGATGACATTTACATGGATTTAACCTTTGTTTCGGTACTGGAACAGCATGGACTTCAGGCATCAGTAGATTCCTTCGCTCAGGCTTACGCCCGGTCGGGTTACGAACTCTGGCATGCCAACCAGGCCGGTCGCTATAACCTGCAGCAGGGATTGTCGGCCCCCCAATCGGGGCATTACCTGAATAACCCCCACGCAGATGACATCGATTTTCAGATTGAAGCCGATTTTGCCGGACTGATGAGTCCCGCCATGCCGGAAGCCGCCGCAGATATAGCCGATAAGATCGGTCATATCATGAGTTCTGGAGATGGGTATTACGGCGGACTCTACGTAGCCACCATGTACTCGCTGGCTTTCATCAGTGGAAACGTTCAGGAGATTGTTCAAGGGGCTTTGAAATCCATTCCGAAAGAGAGTAAATTTCACCAGTGTATACAGGATGTTATCAACTGGCACCGCCAGTATCCCGATGACTGGAAGAAAACCTGGTTTGAAATTCAACGGAAGTGGGCTCAAGAGGTGGGCTGTCCGGATGGAGTATTTCATCCCCTCAATATTGACGCGAAAGTAAACGCGGCTTACGTAGTACTAGGACTGCTTTATGGAAAGGAAGACTTTACTCAAACCCTGGAAATATCAACGCGGGCGGGCCAGGATTCTGACTGTAACCCTGCTACGGCTGCGGGCATTCTGGGTACTATGCTGGGTTATGAACGTATTCCTGCCTACTGGCTGACTCCACTCAAAAAAGCAGAAGAAACGACCTTTCCTTATACGCAGCTTTCGCTTCAGCAGGTTTATGAACTCAGTTACAAACATGCTCTGGAAAACATCCGGCTTCATCAGGGGAAAGTTGGTACCGATCAGGTAGAAATTCAAACCGGATCCGTAAAAACAGTTCCGCTGGAAGAAAACTTCAGGGGCCACTTTCCAGTAGAGAAAAAGCCGCTGTTCCAAGCCTTTCAAGATAGTTTAGTCTTTACAAGCCCGGAATCCATTGGTTTCGTCATCCGAGGACACGTTCGTTCCAAACAGGGCTCTGATGTGAATCATATCCTGCGAGCAGCTTTATACATTGATAACGTGAAGGTGGAAGAAGCCAATTTTCCACTGCTTCCCAGCCAACGACGCACGGAACTATTCTGGTACTACCACTTAGTTAAAAAGTCACATCACATTCAAATAAAAGTACTTAATCCAAATCCGGCCTATGAGCTGGTTGCGGGCGAATACCTCTACTATACGGACCAGCCTAGTAAAGGATTCCATGAGCCTTAATTAACGCAGCACACGCTGTACTTTTTTAAAGATTTTTTGCCTCGTGTTGATCGATTATCTTACCAATTGAATAATCCATGACTTATCTTAAGCTTAGCATAGGACTCGCTTTGCTGGGAACGTTGATGATGCTTCCCCGCCTGCCAGAATCTACGCCCGGAGAATATCAGTTAAGTCCACCCGATAGCAGCCGCTTTACGCCCATTACTTTGGCCGAAGGCTTTGATGAGCCTATGCAGATGGCCATCTTACCCAACCTGAATGTACTGGTCGTGGAACGGAAGGGAGGTGTTCGTTTATACGATGCTCAACAACGTCAACTCAAGACCATTGCCCATTTCAACGTATTCAGCGGTATTGAAGACGGTTTGCTCGGCGTAGCCACGGACCCGGATTTCAAAGCCAACCACTGGGTATATTTCTATTATGGTTTGGGAGGCGAACGTCACGTAAGTCAGCTGGCTCGGTATGAGTTAATTGAAGAAAAGCTGGTGGAATCAAGTAAGAAAGTCCTGTTGGAAGTTCCTACCCAGCGAACCTATTGCTGTCACTCCGCGGGTTACCTGACGTTTGGTCCGGATAAACTGCTGTACATATCTATTGGTGATAATACCAATGCCGAAGAAATCGAAGGGCATAATCCCACCGATGAACGACCAGGCCGGCAACTGGCCGACGGTCAGGGTACTTCGGCGAACAGCAATGACTTACGGGGCAAGATTCTGCGTATCAGACCTGAAGCTAATGGTACGTATAGCATTCCCGATGGTAACCTTTTTCCTAAAGATGGTTCCAAAGGCCGGCCTGAGATTTACGTGATGGGTTGTCGTAACCCTTTCCGAGTTTCAGTAGATCCAAAAAACAGTTTTGTGTATTGGGGAGATGTAGGGCCGGATACGCAGGTTCCCGCACAGGAAGGAACTATGAGTTATGACGAAATTAATCAGGCTCGTAAGCCGGGCTTTTTTGGGTATCCGTATTTTCTGGGCGACAATGAAGCTTTTCCTAAATACGATTTTGCTACCAAGAAAGAAGGCCCTAAGCAGAATCCGGCTCATCCGTCCAATCATTCTCCGAATAATACCGGTATTAAAGAATTGCCCCCCGCCCAGCCAGCCCTGATCTGGTACGGTAAAGGTCCATCCAAGCGGTGGCCCCTGGTGGGTAAAGGAGGGGCCAGTGCCATGGCCGGTCCCGTCTATTATAGCGATCTGTATAAGAATGCTTCTTACCGCCTGCCGGACTATTACAATGGTAAGCTTTTCATTTACGAGTGGATCCGTCGCTGGATTATGGCGGTAACTCTGGATGAACAGGGGAACTACGTCAAAATGGAGCCTTTCCTACCGCAATTAAATTTAGTAGCACCGATGGATATGCAGCTAGCTCCCGATGGGGCGATCTATCTGCTGGCCTATGGCACCAATTGGTTCGCTAAAAATACGGATGCGGGGCTCATTCGGGTCGAGTATGCCGAAGGTAATCGTAAACCCATAGCCGTTATTGACGTGGATAAACGCTACGGGGGGCTACCATTAACGGTTCATCTATCGGCGGCCCGTTCGAAAGATTATGATCCGGGGGATAGCTTAGGCTTTAGCTGGAAAATTGGTTCCGTTTCACGTAAGGGGCGTGAACTCACTCATACCTTTACCAAACCCGGGGTGTATCAGGTAACACTCTCGGTAACGGACACGCATGGCAGTCAGGGCTATACCACTGTCCCCATCAAGGTGGGTAACACGCCTCCCGATGTCAGCATTGCTACCCAATCAAACCGGACGTTTTACTGGGATAATAGCACACTGGGTTATCAAGTACGCGTCAAGGACCGGGAAGATCAGCGTATCGACCCGGCCCGGGTAAGCATTGCTTTTCATTACCTGACTTTTGGTAAAGATCTGGCCAGTGTATTATCGGCGGGCGAATCGCCGCAGACCACCGCCGCTTTAAAACTTTACCAGTCCCTGGATTGCAAAGCCTGTCATGCTCAGGATACCAAATCGATAGGTCCTGCATTAAAGTCTATTTCCAAGCGTTACCAGGGGCAGCATGGAGCAGCTCAGGCTCTTGCCCAAAAGATAATCACTGGCGGCAGTGGCAACTGGGGTAGCTATCCCATGCCGCCCCACCCCGATCTTTCCCCCGAGCAAGCCAGCCAACTAACGAAATATATCCTCTCGCTGGCTCAGGAAAAGCCCCGATTAGCTTTGCAGGGGAATTTACCCCTACACGAGCACACCGGCAAAGGACAAGAGGGAGCTTACGTACTAAGAGCATCCTACACGGATTTAGGGGCTCGGGGCATTGAGCCGCTCCAGTCCCATAGCCAAATAGTGTTGCGGGATCCTTTACTTCAAATGGAAGATTACCAGGAAGGAAATGTGGGGGTGGTACCTGCTACCCTGCAAACCAATTTTGTCTCCTATATCCATAGCATTTCCGAAGGGAAGTACGTCCGGTTCAATGAGCTGGACTTAACCTCCATCAAACGCATCCGCTTTTGTGTGCAACCTAATGGTCCTGGAGGTAGCATTGAAATCCGGCTGGGAGGGCCTACGGGTGCTCTGGTAGGCCAGGTTGACATTCCTGCCGGAAAGCAGAGTACCTGGCAGGAGTTTACAGCTCCTATTCAGGCTCAGGCGGGGCTTCACGACTGGTACATTGTCTTCCGCAACCCCAAGGCCGGATGGGTGAATCTCTTTAATGTTGATTGGATGCAGGTTGAAAAAGAATAAATCTATTCTATTAATGAAAGAACTTTCACGTCGTAAATTCCTGCAAGCGACTGCTTTGGCAGGGATGGGATTATCGCTGGAATCCTGGGCTGCGGGCTTAGAAAACCGCCGCATTGGTATTATTGGGCTCGATACGTCCCACAGTCAGGTATTTACCAGACTCATTAATGCAGGCAACCGCGGCGGCTTCAAAGTCGTGGCCGCTTATGCCCAGGGTAGCAAAGACATTCCCTCCGCTCTTCAGCTGAAAGCCGGCGTTACGCAGGCCGTAGCCGATATGGGCATTGAAATCGTAGATTCCATTGACGCCCTGCTCAGTAAAGTCGATTATGTATTGCTGGAAACGAATGACGGCCGACCGCATTTAGAGCAGGCACTGCCAGTGTTGAAAGCCCGAAAGCCTTTATTTATTGATAAACCTATTGCTGCCAGTTTGGCCGGAGCTCAGGCAATTTTTAAGGCCGCTCACCAATATCAAACTCCTGTATTCTCTTCTTCGGCACTTCGTTACGATGGTAACGTTGAGAAAGTTGTTCGGGGTTCGATTGGTAAGGTCATGGGTGCGGATGTCTACACGCCAGCGGATCTGGAAAAAAATCACTTAGATCTGGCCTGGTACGCCATTCACGGCGTTGAAATGCTGTTTACGGTTATGGGACCGGGATGTACTTTCGTAAGCCGTACGTATGAAAAAGATAGCGATCTGGTGACAGGCATCTGGTCGGACGGGCGAATCGGCACGGTGCGGGGGATTCGCTCGGGAGCTACTTCCATTGCTGGTACGGCCTTTGGTGAAAAAGGCATTGCTCCACTGGGACCTTTCACCAGTTACCAGCCATTGGTAGACACCATTCTCCACTTTTTTGAGACGCGTCAGCCCCCTGTATCGGCTGAGCAAACGCTGGAAATTTTTGCTTTCATGCAGGCGGCCGATGAGAGTCGTAAGCATCAGGGGAAGCGGATAGCCTTACAGGAGGTGCGTAAGTAATGATTCAATCGCTCAATTTTATGTATCACTGGCATGATTAAAGGAATAATTCTGGCGGTAGTATTAACTACCTGTTGTCTTCGGATGCAGGCTCAGCAGTTGTATTTAAGCAAGTATACGTACGAAACCAATAACCCCATCATCGGGAAAATCTCGGCTGCGGGGTTACCCTTACCTCACCTTCACATTTCAGGTCCCCATGCCGCCTTTTTCAGGATTACCAAAGATCACGTACTGGTTTTTAGAAAGAAGCCCGTTGATCAGACGAGTTATCAAATCAGAATAGAAGTTCGAAGCTCGGCCAGAACCATCAGTCAGGATTTTCAAATCATTAAAGATACCTTTCATAAAAACGGTGTAATTGCCCACCGAGGAGCCTGGAAACACAGCCAGGCTCCCCAGAACTCGCTGGCTTCTCTGAAAGGGGCCATTCAGCTGGATTGCTACGGCAGTGAATTTGACGTACACATGTCAGCGGACTCGGGTTTATTCATTAACCACGATCCCCAGTTTCAAGGCGTAGCTCTGGAGAAAGCCACCACATCGGAACTTTCTACCCTTCACCTCAGCAACGGCGAATCCTTACCTACGTTGGAAGCCTACCTCGTCGAAGGGATGAAACAGAGGGGCACCAAACTCATTCTGGAAATCAAAACTTCGACACTGGGTAAAGAGCGGTCGATGGCCCTGACGGAACGGGTGGTCAGGAAGGTGTATGAAATGAAAGCTCAGGCCTGGGTCGAATACATTACTTTTGATTACGACGTCTGTAAAAAAGTTCGGGCACTGGATCCCTATGCTCAGGTAGCGTATCTGATGGGAGACCGCACCCCCGAGCAGGTCGCCAGCGATCAGCTCAGTGGGCTGGATTATCATTTCAAAGTCATTCAATCGAAAGAAACCTACATTACTGATGCTCAGAAACTGGGATTAACCGTAAACGTGTGGACGGTTAATGATTCCGATCTGATGCAATGGTTGTTGAAGCGACAGGTGAATTTTATTACCACCGACGAACCAGAACAGGTTCTAAACTTGAACACTCTTCTCACCAAGTAAAATCTGAATAAATTCCTACAGGGTTTCCTACGCTTATTTTCCACCAAAGCGTATTACCTCTACTCTATTATGACATCAACAACGAATACTATTCGCGTATTAGTGGTGGGCTGCGGCAACATGGGAACCTCCCACGCCCTGGCCTATCAGAATCTGGAAGGCTTTGAGATCTGTG
>CAJYHS010000206.1 GCA_913774715.1 uncultured Siphonobacter sp.
CCATGACACCCCTAACAAAGCATTCAGCGAGTGATTTTCGGCGATTTGCTTGTTATAAGTCAGGTAGTTTTCCAATGACCAGAAGCTCTCCTTACGGTTACGAGCCGAAGCCGTTCCCTGAGCACCAATTTCAAGAGTACGAGTACTGGATTCATTTTGCTCCTGAGTCAATACGTTAACTCCCAGAACCGTACGCATTTCCAGACCCTTCGCCAGATTGATATTAGAGTATAAGCTACCCAGCGTTGTTTGCGAATTCAGAATATACTTACGACCCATCAGACGGTGAACTGAACTCATGGTTCCTTCCGCATATGGATAATCACGGTTGTTCGCATACGTTCCGTCAGCGTATTTCACGGGCAGGAATGGGAAATCTTCCACAATCTGACGTGCCACTGCATCATTCTGATCGACGATGTTTTCTGACTGGTTGTTATAACTCAGGGTACCACCGATTTTCAACCATTTTTTCACCTGATCGTCAACGGTTAATCGGCCCGAGTAACGTTTCAGATACGAAGTCTTAATCAAGCCCTGATCATCCCGATAACCCAATGATAAGGAGTATTGCGTCCGTTCGTTACCGCCACTAAATCCTAGCTGATGGTTCTGAGAAACTTTATTTTGAGTTGCTTCTTTAAACCAGTCAGTATCGTATAAAGGATTACCATTGCTATCGAAAACCCGTGGATCCGTCCGACGAAGCTTTGGATTCAAATACGCCCATTTGCCAGAAGCCCAGCCCGCTGGATCGTACTTCGCGATGTTGGCGTAAGCCAGATCTTCCGTAGCCAGGTATTCTTTAGCGTTCAGTACACGGGGGCGGTTAGGCCCGATGGTATTTACGCTAAGGTCTGTGCTATAGGTAACCGTTCCTTCTCCCGCTTTTCCTTTTTTGGTTTGTACCAAGATAACCCCGTTCGCTCCACGAGCTCCGTAAATGGCTGTGGATGAAGCATCTTTTAACACCTCAACGGATACGATGTCGTTAGGGTTAATGTAGTCAATAGCTGAAGTAAACTGAGCCTGGTTACCTTGCGGCATCATTACCCCGTCAATTACGTATAAAGGGTTGTTTGAAGAGTTAATCGAACTAAAACCACGGATCCGCACGGTTGTTCTTCCACCCGGACGACCTGAGTTCGTATTTACCTGTACCCCAGAGACTTTACCAGATAAAGCCTGGTTCAGCGATGGAGCAGGACGCTCCCGTAACTGAGCTTCCTTTACGGAACCTACCGCACCCGTTAAGTCGGATTTCCTGGCGGTACCATAACCTACTACAACTACTTCGTCTAATACTTTGTTATCGCCTGTCAGTACTATCGCTAGTGAAGTCTGGTTGCCCACGGCAACTTCTTTTGGAGCATAACCAACGGAAGAAAATACTAACGTAGCTCCATTTTCAGGGATTTCTAATCTGAATGTACCTGTTCCGTCCGTAACTGTTCCGCGTTGTGTTCCTTTCAAAATCACACTGACGCCTGGAAGAGGCTCATTATTTTCATCAGTTACTTTTCCAGTGATAGTTTTGTCAACGCTGTGTGTGTGAACGAGTACGTCACCACGATCAGTAGCAAAACTAACCTGAAAGCCGACACAGGTCAGTAACAGCTGTCCTAGGGAAAGCCGTGTCAATCTGCCCAACTTTTTGAGATCAAGTAAGGGTTTTAACATAAGGTTACTTTAAGATGTGTAAAGGATTCGTTAAGTTCTTTAGGGCATAAGCCTACCTTGATAAGCATCTGTTGTGCTCATCCGAAGATTCTTTTTTAGATAGAAAATGGAGTAATGGTTGGAGTGTTTAAGTAGCTAAGAACATAGCTTTCCCACCCCGAAGCAGCTTTCGGTTTTGGTTAAATGTTTGATAAATTAGTTCATAACATTCCGCCCTTGTGCACGGGAGAGGGACAGAATAGAAGTATATATTAGGCAAAAAGCAATGACAAGAGTAGCCCTATAGATGCAGCACTACTAACAGATGAGCGTATTCAACTAAAGCGTAAAAATGTTCATAGAAATGTTCAGGTTATCAGAGTTCATTAGCAAATGTATTTGTTTTCAAATCATATTTCCTAGCCTTTTTCTTAAATTATTAAAATTTTTACTAAATAAAATCAAATAAGTGCGATTAATAAGTTCGGCAGTTATTGCATTACTATTCTTGCAACTTCCGCAAGAATCGGGTTTTAAATGGCCTTCTACCCTGATAAGTTTGCAAAAAAGAAAGATATGACTACGCAGGAAACCATAGATTTCAATAGAATCGCTGAAGCCATTCATTTTCTAAAATCTGGATATAAACAGCAGCCAAGTTTGGAAGAAGCGGCGGCTCAGGTGCATCTGAGTCCTTATCATTTTCAGCGAATGTTTCAGCATTGGGCGGGGGTTAGCCCCAAGCAATTTTTACGTTACCTGAGTGTTGAGCATGCCAAACGGATTTTAAAAGAAACGGGAGCATCTTTGCTGGATACGGCCCATGAAACGGGTCTGTCGGGAACAGGCCGGCTTCACGATCTTTTCATTAAAATGGAAGGAATGACGCCCGGTGAATTCAAAAACGGCGGTGAATCACTTCACATCCATTACCAGTTTGCTGAAAGCCCTTTCGGGAATATACTGATTGCTTCAACGACCAAAGGGATTTGTTACCTAGCCTTTGCTGAGGCCGACCCCCTGATGGCTTTTGAGAACTTACGAAACCACTTTCCCAAAGCTTATTACCAGGAACAGTCGGATTCTTTTCAGGAAAATGCCTTGTCGATCTTTCAACAGGACTGGACAAAATTGCCTGCAATCAAGCTTCACTTAAAAGGTACCCCTTTTCAGATTAAAGTCTGGGATTCGCTCCTGAAAATTCCAACGGGTGGTCTTACTACTTACGGAGCCTTAGCGGAAAAAGCAGGGTTTCCGGGTGCTTCGCGGGCCGTAGGCACGGCGGTGGGTAGCAATCCAATCGCCTTCATTATTCCCTGTCACCGAGTTATTAAGTCAACGGGAGAAACCGGGCAATACCATTGGGGCAGCCATCGCAAAGATGCTATCATTGGCTGGGAAGCCGCTCAATTGGAGCATCCTGCCGTATTATAAAAACAAAAGTCGGTTCATAAGTTTCATGAACCGACTTTTAACAATCATAAAGCCATTACCTGGACTGATAGTTTCCAAATAGCTTAATTAACCGATCTGGGTAGTTCGAAATAATACCATCGACTCCGTATGAGGCCAGCAGTTCCATGTCCTTCACTTCATCCACGGTCCAAGGCATCATTTTAATCTTTTGCTGATGTACCTGATCTACCATTTCCTTGGTAACCAGCGTGTAGTGCGGACTAAAATATTCTGGCGTGAAGCCAAGTCTCTTTAAGTTATCCTCCACACTGTCTTTGTTATAGTACAGTAACGATAAGGACTGTTTAGGAAATTTCTTATGAATATCCTGTAAAGTACGAATGTCAAAAGACTGAATGGTTACACGTTTGGCAATGCCCTTTTTGTTAATCACTCCCATCATCAAATCCACAAAAACATCCGGACTCGGATTGTACTTACCGTCTCCCTGCGGGGAGCATTTGGTTTCAATGTTATAGGCAACCGGCTTAAGGTGATTTGCTTTAATGTAAGTTTCAACGCTATCAATAAGCTCTGAAAGTAGAGGTTTATACACTTTCATTTTTTGCTGAACCGGAAAATTCGGATGCGGCTTGCTTCCACCATCGTACTTCTTGATCTCCTCATAGTTCATCTGATAAAGCGATAGATTTTTTTCTTCCTCCTTCGTAATCGCCGATCCATCTGGCTTCAACATAAAAACTGAAGACATATAGGGATCATGGGATACGACGACCTGATTATCCGAAGAAATAACGCAGTCAAGTTCCAGCGTGCGGCTGCCCATTTTTACCGCATTAATCATTGAAGCCACTGTATTTTCCGGCATCAGGCCCATCCCACCCCTATGGGCTTGCACATCTAACTTTTGTTGTGCCGATACAGTGGCAAGTCCTGTTACACTCAGGATCAACGTGTAAATAATTCGTTTCATCGATTAATAATTGGTTCAATGAGATAGAAAATCACTACCTTCTTAGATTCCTGCTGATCATAGCTAAGTATTTACTTAATGTAGCTGTAAATAAATCACTACTAGTGAGTTAAGTATCATTTCAGCTATCTATTACCAGAAAATACCCTTGAAAACAGAGGTCTTTGAAGGAATTGGTAAAAGTAAAAAACAGGGCATTGGTAGCCGTTATGCCTCTGTTAAATCACCCCTTAGGACCTTAACGCTGCGATAATCTGGCAAAAATCAGGGTTAAGCCAGAGCTACTTGTCATTTAGAAAATTACCTCTTTTATAACCTATGAAAAAACTCTTAGTAGCTCTAGGCCTAAGCACCACCCTTCTGGCATCAGGGCAGGTCAAAAACACCGCCCCGTTGTCATACAGTCGGGCTCCACTTCATCAGAATCCTTATGAGGAGCTTCCTCTCGGAGCCATTAAACCGAAAGGCTGGCTCAGGGAAATGTTAGTTCGGCAGAAAAACGGGTCAACTGGCCATCTTGATGAACTCTATCCGCTGGTAATGAACCAGCGAAATGGTTGGCTCGGTGGTGATGGAGACCAATGGGAACGCGGACCTTACTGGGTTGATGGACTACTACCTCTCGCCTACTTGCTTGATGATGCCGATTTGATTGCTAAAACCAAGCCCTGGGTGGAATGGGCCTTGCAGAGTCAGCAACCCGACGGTTATTTCGGTCCGGCAAAGGATTATGGTCCAGAACCAGGTATCCAGAGGGATAATAGCCGCGACTGGTGGCCTAAAATGGTTATGTTGAAAGTGTTGAAACAGTATTATTCTGCCACGGGTGATCAGCGGGTTATTAAGTTAATGACCAATTATTTTAAGTATCAGCTGAAAGAATTACCCACAAAGCCCCTGGATCACTGGACCTTCTGGGCTCGTTACCGCGGAGGAGACAATTTGATGGTAGTATACTGGCTCTATAACCAAACGGGGGACAAATTTCTTCTGGAACTCGGAGATTTGATCCACAAACAAACCTTTGATTATACTAATGGCTTTTTAAATACTGATTTCCTGACACGGCCGGGCAGTATTCACTGCGTCAATCTGGCTCAGGGAATTAAATCTCCCATTATTTATTACCAGCATCACCCAGAACAGAAGTATTTAGAAGCCGTTGAAAAGGGGTTTGCTGATATTCGAAAGTTCAACGGCATGGCTCATGGTTTGTACGGGGGTGATGAAGCTCTGCATGGCAATAATCCAACGCAGGGTTCTGAATTATGTTCAGCGGTAGAAATGATGTTTTCACTGGAAAGTATGCTGGAAATTACCGGGAAAGTAACCTTTGCTGACCAGCTCGAAAAAATTGCCTTTAATGCCCTACCCGCTCAGGTTACTGAGGACTACATGGCCCATCAATATTTTCAACAGGCTAATCAGGTGATGGCTACTCGAAAGACCCGAAATTTTGATGTGAACCACGGCGGCACTGATGTCTGTTTTGGTTTACTTTCGGGCTACCCTTGTTGTACCTCTAACATGCACCAGGGATGGCCAAAATTTACTCAAAACCTATGGTATGCGACTCCTAATCATGGTGTGGCTGCCTTGGTTTATGCTCCTAGCCAAGTCAAGCTTAAGGTTGCTTCCGGTACTGAAGTTACGCTCACCGAGGAAACCAATTATCCCTTCGAAGAATCCGTTCGATTTACTGTAAATATGAAAGTAAAATCTGCGTCATTTCCTTTTGAGTTACGTATTCCTGAATGGTGTAAACAGGCCCAGGTTCGGGTGAATGGAAAAATCGTTCAGGAGCCTAAGGGGGACCAGATTATTACTATAAGTAGAGGATGGAAATCGGGAGACGTTATTGAATTGAATCTCCCCATGCATATATTTCAGAACAACTGGTATGAAAACTCAGTATCCGTTGAAAGAGGACCTATTACTTATGCTCTAAAAATTGGAGAATCTGTCAAGAAAGTAGTTAATGAAAAAGACCCTATCGACTACGGAGATACCTACCTTGAAATACATCCTACAACTCCCTGGAACTATGGCTTACTATGGACTCCATCTTCTAAACTTGATCAGCAATATAGAATAGAGAAAACTGGCAAAAACTCTAACTTCCCCTGGAAGTCTGATGAGGCCCCTATTCTACTTAAAACTCAAGCAAAACGTATTCCATCCTGGGGAATTTATAATGAAATGACGGGTCAGATTCCTTATAGCATTACCTATAACTTGGAAACAGGACCGACTGAAGAAATTGAATTAATTCCTTACGGATGTACTAAATTGAGAATTTCACAATTTCCTGTAGTCCGTTAATTACCAACTATGCGTAGTGATTCAATTAAAAATTGAACCACTACGCATAGTTCTTTGAAAATCAGTAGTTTTTTATAATATTTTGACGTTAAAAAATAAGTTAAAAATAGAGGTATGTTTTAGAATAGATATTACGATGCACTACTCTATTTTAACACTAAAAAAAACGTTTTTTTTAATGTCGCTCCTTTATATATATCAGCACTTTTTCTAATTTCAGAAACAACTTCATTTTTAGCGTTAAAAACAACGTCATACAATAGTTCGATAAGCTATTTAAATTAGAGCTTTTTTTAACGCTAAAAAAAACTCTAATTATAAAGGCATTAAACCAAAAATCATAAGTCTCTTTTAGATTCATTTTTAACGTTAAAATTAGAGTTGTATACTACTCTTAAAATAAAGCTTATATATACGTTGTTTTATACTCTTATTTTAGATTTATATTTAAAGTACTATATAACGTTAAATACAACTTTTATTAGAAAACTGTTTTTACTTCCATTTATAACGTTAATATAAGCTTAATTTATAACTCTAATGTAAGCTCTTTAATAAAAGCCATTAATAACTTTAAATGAAACGCTGATAATTACACTAAAAACACCTATTCCTTTCACGTTAATATCAAATCTTTTTTTAACTTTGTGAAAGACTTTCAAAACAGCACTAATATTAACTTTAATTTTAGTGTCTTTTTTGACTCTTTTTTATACTTCTTATCTAACGTCATTTCAAGGCCATGGTTTTTACCGTTGGAGGAATTAAAGGTGGTAGTGGAAAAACCACCATTGCAACTAATCTAACCGTTTTGCTGTCCAAGCAGGGTTTCGATGTTCTTTTAGTAGACGCTGACGAACAGGAAACTTCCACTGATTTTACAACCTGGCGGGAAGAAAATCTTCAAGGAGAAATCGGTTATACAGCCATCAAACTTTCGGGAGAGGCCGTTCGAAGTCAAATTCTGAAGCTTATTCCCAAGTATGATCATATTGTTATTGATACCGGGGGTAGGGACACGACAAGTCAACGAGCGGCCATGACGGTTTCGAATGCCTATCTGGTTCCTTTCAATCCGCGGAGTTTTGATTTATGGACGCTGAATAAAGTAGAGAAACTGGTCCAGGAAATTCGGGCGGTTAAGTCGACCCCGCTGACTGCCTATGCTTTCCTTAACCGGGCTGATCCTAAAGGCTCTGATAACAGTGATGCCGCCGAGCTTTTAAAAGATTCAGAAGTATTTACGTATTTACCTACGGCTCTAGTCAACCGGAAAGCTTATTCTAATGCAGCTTCTCAGGGGCTTGGTGTAATTGAACTGGAAACGAAAGACACTAAAGCCGTTAATGAAATTACGACTCTGTTTGAGTCCTTCAATGAGTTGATCTCTACTGAAGAAGAATAAAGCTCATCGTTAAAGTAAATGTTAATACGTTTAATAAAGCGTTATTTAAAACGTTCAAACAAGAATTAATATTGACGCTTTTTTTAACGTTAAAATTAACTATACAAATAACGTCATTTTAAGAATTTAACGTTATGGCCATATCCTCAGCACCAAAGAAAAAAGCACCGGTTGAAGTAGTTGATGAAGATGAAATTCTGCAAGTAATTAATAGAGGGGGGTCTACGACCCGTCAATCTCCAGAAACCAGCGTAACGGAATCAGCATCAGAAACTAAAATTCCCAAAGTCAAAAAGACGGTAGAAAAGAAACCTCTTCCGGAGCCCGTTGTAGAAGTATTAAAACGTTTTTCAATTGAATTAACCGAATCAGAAACGGATATGATTAAACAACTACGCACCCATCGGCCTCAACGCGGAAGGGCACGTAAAATCACCATTTCTGTAACGGACTGGATTGTAGAAGCCGTCCAGGAAAAAATAGAACGAGAAAAACGGAAATACGGCGTCGATTAATGAACCGCTGGGGTAGGGGAGGGGCTAGGAAAGTCCAAAAGACTTTGCCGTATAACTCCCCACATTTTTTATTTCATTATTAGCTAGTCTGATTTCAATATCGTAGAGAATCTTGTTAATCTTATCAATAGGGAACGATTCAATTATTTCCTCCGCCTGATCTGCTCTTAATTTAAAGCGGGTCATTAGTCGGTTGATGAGCGGATTAAGGTCAATAACGCTTGGTTTGTTAAGATATGAAACTTCAAACTCGACTTGCTCAACCGGCTTACGACCCCGACCAGGACGGTCGCCCAAAATCGGAGAGTAGGTAAATGTTAAATCTGTATTCCCATTGATTTCTCTACTGGCCACTTCAAGTACGTCCCGCTGAAATTGAGTCCAGATCGGATATTTATCCTTTCCGGTTTTAGAATCCATTACACCCAGCATTAATTTTAGATCAACCAAGTTGCGTCGGAACGTCTTGTTCTTCATGTTTTTGTACATGCAGAGCAATTCATAAATCCGTTTGGCATAGATAGATTGAAGGCTGATAGCTGCTTGCAACTGTATTTTGGTAAACTTCTCTTTCAAATCTACATAAAAAGGACGGATTTCTTGGGAAAGTGCAATTTCTATAATTCCTGTTCCTTTCTTATATTTGGCTGATGCGGCGAAGGTTGTTTGTAAAAAATCTCCGTTGGGAAGATACCCCTGAACCAAACGCGTCACGATACGAGCTGTAGCGTTTTTATAAGATTCAAAGTTAATCTCACCACTACCCATAATGTGAGCGATTTCTTTGATGGAAACTTTATAAACCTTCAGCGGAGAATCGTCGGGACGTACTTGAGCAATCACCATGTACATGATGTTTCGTTCGGTCTCGGTCATTTCGTAACGAGCTTGGGTAATAAAGTTATCCTGATAAATCTCAATCGGTGTATTCATTGGGAGAGGATATGATTTTCAGGCAAATAAAGGAAAAAATCAAATATAATGTACTCCAAAAGAGTAAATACATTTTTTTACCGACCAAACCCCTTTTTTTAAGGCTCCTTTCACGAACCAAACCACATTTTATTCATCCCCTTATACAAACCGAAGTACATTTTTTTACCAACTGAAATACATTTTATAAAAGTTATCCACAGGATATGTTACTCATTTTCAAAGAATTATAAGGCCTAAAAAATTCTTCAAGAGATTATCAAGAGATATTGAAAAACACAAACTCTTGATAAATGAAAATAGGCCCCGCTTTGAGCAGTGAAAACAATCAAAATACATTTAAAACAAAAATCAAGAAGCGGGGGATTAAACAGGGGAAAAAGCCTTGAACTAAAAAATTAGTTATAAACTTTACCTTTCTCTTCGACTTACAGTGTTATTAATTACCACTGTGTTTCAATCACAAAGTCATTTTAAGACACTTTCTCACTAATTGCCTACGTCCTACCTGGAAAGCCCTATTTGATAAGCTTACAGCAAATAAAATGACCTTCAAACCTATTTAATGATCAGATACCAACCAAAATACATTTTATTAGTCATCATACCTTTTCAGTCATTGCTTCAGTTGAGCATCTTACTATCAAACTTTATACTCGTACTATACCATTACCTTCCTAACATCCTTATAACCAACTAAAATACATTTAATTTGCGTAAAATAAAGATCTTTCACAAACATAATCGTCTAATTATTAATGATTTATAATTAAAATAATAGCAAGATTAAATCACCAACTAAACTACATTTTATTAAATCTTATACATCAATTAATCTGATGAATGCTCTCTAGTAACCAACCAAAATACATTTTATTAGTTAACCCAATTATGATAATTTGAACTAACCAATTGATAATCAAACGTTTAATAACCAACCAAAATACATTTTATTGTAAAGCATATAACTTCAATTACTGAATAGCCGTTATATTGATTGAATAAACCAAAATACATTTTATTAGCTTTATATCACTGAAAATCAGAAGATTATATACATTTCACTACCCAAAAGTATTTATTTATAATAATGAGGTTTAGTTGGTGACTACTTCACCTACAATGGGCCAAGCTTACCTTCTCAATTGTTACCTACCAAACTACATTTAATTTTCTGTATTATTATCCTAAACCTCTCATTATCATATATTTAATGCTAAGAGGGTGAAGTATTACATTAGATCGTTTAGCTTCAAAGAATGAACCGCTTTCATCCAGCTTTTATACTAAGATTTCACCAACAAAACTACATTTAATTAAAAGCTCTTTCTAGGAAACGTCCAACTAAACGTATATAAGTAATCCAATAGAAAATACTAGTTTTTAATTGCCCACATGGGGTTTTTATTTAATGTATTTTGGTAAGTAGGACAGTCAGGGGAATGTGCTCCGGCTAAGTACCCAATACTCATAAGAAACGAGTGAACGATTTCACCACCTGTAAACCGAAAGGTTTTTTTGAAGAGCTTTACCCATTCTTCCCGAGTTTTAGGATGGTGATACTCAAGCCATTTTTCAAAGGAACCAAATTCATTTTGGAGTAGTAGAATCGTTTTGGCATTTTCGATTGCTGCATTAATTTTCAGGCGATTCCGAATGATACCAGCATCATTCATCAATCTTTCCCGATCAGATTCACTATAAGCAGCAACTTCTTTGAGGTTGTAATTACTATATGCTTTTCGAAAATTTACTTCTTTCTTCAGAATCGTTTCCCAACTCAGACCCGCCTGATTGATTTCCAGTAGTAAACGACCAAATAATTCATGATCATCATGAATAGGAAAACCATAATGATGATCGTGATAGGCTTTGTGCAGAGCTTTTTGATCGCCCTTTAAATTTTCGATGTAATGACAGTAAGACATGAGCTATTAAAGAATGGTTTTCAGTTTGTAATAAAAAAGGAAAGGGAAAGAAGAGTTCCTTCTTTCCCTTTCCTTTTTTATTACAAACTATTATTTAGTGTTGATATTCATGGAAGTCGCTACGGCGGGACTCACTTCGACTCCGGGAGGAACTTCAGCATTCTTACCTTTCATGGTGAGAAATAAGATGCAGACAAACACCCCTAATACAATGGATAAAGTCTGTTTGTCTTCACCTTCATTGTAAAGATTACCTCCAGTCAGAAAAATCTCTTGTCCATCAACAGCCTGTACCGACTTGATCTGAATTTCAACAAATCCTTCTTTACCTAAGCCTTTTGCTTTCTGAGCACGCATTACCTGGCCCTTGGCAATCGTTCCAGCAGGTATTATCACTTGATCGTCCGATTTGATGTCGTATTTAACGCGAAAATCAATGACCTGTCCGGGAATAACCTGATCAGAACGAATCATTGATAACGTTTCTAATGGAATGGGAGTTCCTGCATTCAATGGCACCTCGCCATTTCTTCGCATCCGAAAGGACATACAGGTAATGGCAACTACCAATAACAAAGCAATGTGCTTTACATACGTGGATTTACAGATAGAATTGATCATTGGATTATACTTATAGGTGAGAATTAAATTCGAGTTTATTAATTACTTGCTGAATTTGCTGTTCATTGTAACGCTTAGCACTTTTAGCAGAGCCCGTGATATTGCCTAGGTAAAAACTTAAATTAAATACCCCAGTTAAAGCCGTCATTCCATAATTTTCTTTTTTAACATTAGAGTAGGTAGCAAAACCTAGTAATCCATTGACTAGAAAAGAAGTAACAGCGGTTTGTTTATGACCAGTGTACCAATAGCCCGCTCCCGGTATCACTGAAAGAGCCGCAGCCAAAAGCGGACTTTTCTCTTTTTGATTGTTAATTTTATTGATGGACTGAATAGCTGAATTCGAAAGAGAGCTATAATTCTGATAAGCTGCAAGTTCCTGATAACTTTGAAGAGACAGATTCCATTTTTTTTGTTTTGCGTAAAGCAAAGCCTTTAAATGTAATAGCTTAGGTTTAGTAATACTTAAATCAGAAGTGTTAAGCGTATTTTTAAGTAATTGAATGGCGTGATCATAGTTGTGCAACTGGTTATGAATGAGAGCAATTTGGTAAACTAACTCAGGCTCACCTTTGATTGATTCCGGAACTTTGGTTTCGTATTCAAAAATTGCTTTTTCATAAGCATTGGTCGCTTTTAAGCAAATTATTTTATTTATAATTAATTCGTAACTAGGCGTAGTTACCTGGCCTTCAATACGATGAATCTCTAGTAAAGCTTCGTGATAAAATTCATTGTTAATCAGTTTTTTAATTAATTTCAGTGTAGAATCGGGGGCAGATGTATTTGTAAAAGCGAACGCATACGTATTTTTTTTGTAATATATGTTTTCAGGAGCTGGATCATAATCTGGGAAATCGATATATCTGAAACCTGAATTATTAAGGGTCAGTGAATAATAGTTCTGATCATGTCCGCACCTTAGAAGCCGGTCTGATGTCAATATAAATGCATTGATAAACGAAGTTTCCTGAAAAACTTTTAAACCGTAATTCGAACAACTGGGATACATTGGACACTGATGTCCCCGGATACCGCTTACATAAGTTTGATAGACTCCGATATAATCACTAACTGCTGATTTCTTCGTTCCATTCTCTTTATAGAAGGATTGACTTGTACTTAAATCCTGACCATCAGATTTATACGTAAAGTTCTGAGCATTACTTAGTAAACTATACAGTTGAATTAATGCTACATATATAAATTTATTCATAATACTACTTACTCTGGTGCCCTTCAAATGTATAGACTAGATTAGAAGGATGTATTCTCTGTATACTTAAAGAAAGTTAAAACTATATAATAAAAATTTTTACATTACAGAATGGGTATTCCTGTTCTATAATGTAAAAATCTAATTAGAAATTACTGAGTTTTTTTCAACGTTCTACCCAAATAGATATTTGCAGATAATTGCAAACTAGGTAAAGTCCAGTTGACTTGGGTAAGTTTACCTGCTTTGATAACCCCTTCAAGACTGATAGTGCGGCTAAGCCGGAGTTCTAACCCCACTAAAGCATTAATTTTGGGGCTGGAGTATTCCTCATCAGGTCTGGGATCATCGATATTGAAATTCAACATTTTAAAATGTCCGTAGCTGATACCCGTACCAATGAATGCGTTTACACTTTTAAGACTACCCGTATAATAACGGGTAAATATTCCAGCCTCTCTTCGGGTAGAAAATAGAAAATGAAGTTCGCCTTCTGTTCCTATCCACCAATGTTTTTTAGGAAAGTAGCCTACTCTAACGGAAGAGCCATACATGGTAACTCCTCCGCTAAGAAGTATCTGTTTAGGTTGATGTAACAAGGGAAGTTCTGAGTTATATTCAGATACATTCTGATTCTGGGCGTAGATTGGGAAAGAAAAAATAATTCCCCACAATAAAAGAGATAAACAGGTACGTTTCATTAAAGATGGAAGGTTTGTAGGATATATAATTAATACAAAGGTATATCGATTGATGCCAGAGTGAATTAAAATGCAAAATATAAATGCTTATCAATACTTTATAGATAGTAAGGTCGTATAATAATTGTTAAAATGTATTTGAATACTCGGGTAATTTTACGTTTGTGTTAATTTTTGATAAAATGAATACTTATTATTTAAGTGAATGAAGGATAGGTTAGTACCTTTTATCTATTCGAAGGAGTTTTACCAATGAAAGCCGCTGCAAAAACTTTGCAGCGGCTTTCATTGGTAATAAGTGTTCAGAAAATTATCGGCTTGCCTGATCTAATAAAGCTAGATCTTCAGCACTTAGATCCAGTAAAGGAGCAGCCATTAAGGTTTCTAACTGACTTTGGCTCGTAGCACTTACGATGGGAGCAGCCACCAGTGGCTGAGCTAATAACCAGGCCAGGGCTACGGTAGCAGGCTTGCTGTCGTGTTTAGATGAAATCTGATCAAGGGCGTCAAGTACGGCCAAGCCTTTTTCATTCAGGTATTGTTTCGCTCCCTGTCCTCGCACGCTTTTGTTCAGGTCTTCTTCCGAGCGGTATTTCCCCGTCAGAAAGCCCGCCGCGAGTGACCAGTAAGGCATCACACTCAGGTTATACTTTTCCGCGATGGGAGCATATTCAGTTTCAAACTTGGTACGTTCCACCAGGTTATAGTGCGGCTGCAGAGCCTGATACTGAGGTAGTCCGGTTCGCTCCGCTAACTCTAACGATTCAATCAATCGGTTGGCTGGAACGTTGGAAGCTGCGATGTAACGAACTTTACCCGATTTAATCAACTCCTGGTAAGCCGATAGCGTTTCTTCAATCGGTGTTACTTCGTCGTCAATATGAGTGTAATATAGGTCGATGTAATCGGTTTTCAGGCGACGAAGAGAGTCTTCGGCTTCCTGCTGGATGTAAGCCGCACTAAGGCCTTTCCTTTTCCCATCTCCGAAATCCCAGCCAACTTTTGTAGCCAGCACAATATCCTGACGGTTTCCGCGAGCTTTCATCCAGTTGCCGATGATGGTTTCGGATTCGCCTCCTTCATTACCCGGAGCCCAAACCGAATACGTATCAGCCGTATCAATAAAGTTGAAACCAGCTCCGGTAAATGAATCAAGCATCTGAAATGATTCCTGTTCATTCAGCGTCCAGCCGAAAACGTTACCACCAAAATTGATGGGAGCTACCTGAAGATCTGTTTTTCCTAAAGTTACTTTTTTCATGGTTACGAGATTTAAATGAATAAAGATAAATGAAGTGTAACTCTTTAATCTACCGATTAAAAATATACGTAAGCTATTTAAGTAAACGCAATTGTTTAATAATTAGATAGTTATTTCAAAGCCACTTGTCTTCTTTGATACTTCATCAGGACCAGGATAAGAAAAACGCCGAAGGTCGCCAGGACCATCCCCATCAGCAGGGGAGATGCAAAACCCAAACCCGCATCAATGGGTAGTCCGCCCCAAAAAAGCTCCCAGCATTTCGGCGTCACCTGCTGTCCGGATCATCAGAATTTGAATGCGGGCTGAAAGTGTAAAAGTTACGGCTCCGGTAACAAAGGTCATCAGCAAAGTAAGCGGTTGACTAAACACGACCAAGTAATCCAGAAAAAGACAAATAACAATACTGGATAGGCTAATTATGCATGCATTAATGGTCGGAAAGGTATCGGCGAGTTTTCCCCCCATGACATTACCTACCAGCATTCCCAATCCGGCCAGAATCATGATATACGGTACCGTTTCAATCATTAGGGATGCGATGTAACTAATCCAGGAAATAATCCACCCGTTCCGATGGAAGTAATGCCAATGAGTAACTAGGCTTCGGGCCTTTGAAAAAATCCCAATTCTGAACGAAGGGTACTGGCTCGCTTTACGGGCATCGTGGGCAACCAGAACAGGATGGAAAGGATGGTGATGATTCCCAAAACCGCGATGATACCGAATGGGTACCGCCAGGAATATTCGTGACCAATATAGGTTCCAATCGGTACCATCGCCAGATTAGCTACGTTTAACCCCGAAAACATAATAGAAATAGACCGGGCTTCTTTCCCGTGATCTGCTAGTCGACGGCCACTACGGCACCCACACCAAAAAAGGCTCCGTGGGGCAATCCACTTAGTAAACGGGCCATCATTAACAAAGAATGGCTGGTAGCTAAAGCGGATAATCCGTTAAACGCAACGAAGATCGTCATTAACGCTAACAGAATCTTTTTGGCAGGATGACTACTGCCCATGGCTACTAACAAAGGTGCTCCAATAACAACGCCCAGAGCGTAAGCTGAAATCAGGTGGCCTGCTTCGGGAATACTAACCCGTAGATTGCTGGCGATGTCGGGCAACAAGCCCATCATTACAAATTCAGTGGTACCAATACTCAAACCGCCTAAGGCCAGCGTAATGAGACTTTTTTCATTTCTTATCAAGCAAAATGGGAAGAAACACCAATGCTTGGTTGTTTCTTAAAGGCTCAAAGGTAGAGGGCTGTAAAAGAATACAATCAGAAAAAACCTTTCATTTTACGGTAGATTTCTTACAAAAATGGATTAAACGATTGAAAAAAGAAGGGGCCCCTGGTTTTCTGCATAAGAAAATCAGGGGCCCCTTCTTGGTTAAACAATCAGTACTACGAACGAGAAGGCTTATACCCTATGAATCCGTAGAAGGCGATATATACATAACAAACCAGCGGTAACAGGAAGGAAAGCTGGAGATTATGGGTAATGTCAGCGAATGCTCCCTGTAGTGGTGGGATTATCGCTCCACCCACAATCGCCATTACCAGTAGTGAAGATCCCTGGCTGGTATGAATGCCTAGGTTTTTAATGGCTAAATCGAAAATGGTAGGGAACATGATGGAGTTAAATAACCCAATCGAAATAACCGCCCACATCGCCATCGAACCCTGACCGAAGATAGCAACCGCCAGTAAAACCACGGTAATCGACGCAAAAAGACCCAGGGAACGGCTGGGATTGGAAGCTCCTAAAATGAATGCGAAAATATTAAAGGCCATTAACCCCAACACAATCATGGCAATGGCAGGATCATAAAGGGTGTATACCAATGCGAAAGCCACCAGACCAATGGCGGCCATGATGCCGTATTTGGTAATTGCCGACTGGTACTGAGCCAGAGCTACGGCTCCAAAGAAACGTCCTACCATAGCACCGCCCCAGAAAAAGGAAAGGTAATACGTAGCCTGAGCTTCGTTATACCCGGCAATGTTGGGTAATTCCAGAAAACCAATGATGCTGGAACCAATAGACACTTCGCCACCTACATAAGCAAAAATACAGATGATGCCCAGTACCAAATGCTGATACTTTAATGCACCCGCATCACTCACAATGGTACCTTCGCTCCCAACTTTGGGTAGGGGAGAAATTTTGATAATTCCGGCGATCAGTAATAACATAACGGCCAGAGCCACATAAGGTACCCGAACCGAATCAGCACCCGAAGAAGAATCTGCTCCGGCAAAAATCAGGTATCCGCCGATAATGGGGGCTACCGTGGTGCCCAGAGCGTTCAGGGCCTGCGTCAGGTTCATCCGGCTGGAGGAACTCTCCGGTGGGCCCAAAATGGAGACGTAAGGATTAGCCGTGATTTGAAGCAACGTAATACCCGAAGCTAGTACAAACAGAGCTAATAAAAAGAAACCATAACTTTCCAGACTCGCGGCGGGTAGAAACAGCACGCAGCCTACAGCGGCGATTAACAATCCAAGGATGATTCCGTTTTTGTAACCAATCCGCATGATGGGATCACCTTTGGTTACTGACAGAATGAAATAGATAAGGGATACAATAAAGTAAGCTCCGAAAAACGCCGTTTGAATCAGCATGGCCTGCCAGTGCTGAAGATCAAACACCTGTTTCATTTTCGGAATGAGGATGTCGTTGAGGCAGGTAATCAATCCCCACATGAAAAAGAGAAGCGTGACGGTAATGAGCGGGCCACGGTAGTTAGCTCCAGCGGTGGAGCCATCACTACGGGCGGCCGATGTAGAAGAAACGGGTACTCCAGCCATATTTAATAATTCAATAATGTGTTGAAATGGAAAGAATGTAAGAGTTACGCCGATGCTGGTCCCACGATTGCTCCCCCGCTTGTAACGCTGAAAGAAGAAAATGATTGGCAGGAAGATGTACTAATAACTTCGTAACCTACTTCAAATCAGTAACTCATGGGGTTTCGAAGCGAGTCCGAACACCTAAAATAGTTTTCCTTTAAGCCAAAGACTGCCGTCAAACTATATAGCATAATCCTTTAAAAGTATGATTGTTTTACGTCTTAAGTCAAGCTTTTACATGAAAGTTAATGTCTGCTAGCCTTTTACTGATGTACTGAATCAGTGTAAAATGGATAAAAAAAAACATAAGCGACCATTCAATGGACTGTTTTATTGGATTCAACGTAAGTTTTGAAGATTCATAACACGATAAAACTGACTTCATTTTCAGGAAACAGTTGGTAATTAACTTTATGTAATAGGTCTTTAAAGAATCTCCGCTAAATCAACCTATGGAATGGCCTCAATCTCTAAAAGTCAGTTAACCGAAATTTTTGAACGATACCAGGATATCCAGGAGCAGACCTTTTTACCTGTGGAGCCGGAATTAACCGCCACCCGAATTAACGTCATGGTGGCAAACTCGCTGGACAAGCCGCAGGAAGCTCTGGAAAAAATTCGGGGAACTAATAACCTCACTTCGGTAGCAACCTTTTTGCGAGGGTTTGAAGTGGGCATGTCCGTAGGTTTAATATATGACCGTCGCAAACCGGATATGGACAGTGCTGCCATTGGTACTGGCTTTCTGGTGGCACCCGGCGTATTGATCACAAATCATCACGTCATTTCTTCCCGAGAAGAAGCCCAGCAGTGGGGGGTACTGATGAATTACCAGCGAAACCTCGAAGGAAATCTTTCTACTTCCTACGCGTACGCCTTTGCTCCCGACGAACTTTTTTATACCAATGAATACCTGGATTTTACCGTTGTCAAAGTCGTTACGCAGGAGCTAAATCAATCCAGAAAGTCCATTACTGATTTTGGGTATTTACGATTGATTGAAGAAAGCGGCAAGATCACTAAAGGTGAATTTGCGGCCTTGATTGAGCACCCTAATGGCAAACCTAAGCAGGTTGTTCTGTTTGAAAATGCCATATTATACGACCGTCATCCAGACTTTTTACTGTATAGCACCGACACTGACGAAGGAGCTTCGGGTTCACCCGTTTTCAATTACGAATGGGTACTTGTGGCGTTGCATCATGCGGGCGTTCCTTCGTCGCTGGATGATTTACAGGAAGCAAGTAATGGCGAGATCGACGAGAATGAATACCCTAAAGCGGCTAATGAAGGCATCCGGGTCAGTGCAATTATGAAGCAATTGAAGGAAAATCATACCCAGACGTATGAGTTAATTACGAAGGCCGCTCAGGCCCCTTTCTCTGAAACGCTTCCGGCTCAACCCTTTCTGGATGCCCGTCCGCTGGCTGCTCCACTTCCTTCACTGGAATCCATCCAAGAAACCAAGCCTATGTCAGAAAACAAAGAGTCTGTTACGCCCATGAACAATGTCGCTGCTGAAACAGTGATTCGTCTGAATATTCCGTTGGAAATCAAAATCGGTACGCCTCAGCTGGTGAATACAGAAGCCATTAGGGTTGATGGGGAATTAGAAAAAAAGACGCTTACAACCAATGATCCCGTAAACCGAAACATTAAAAATCGGGAAGGGTATGTCGCTGATTTTCTGGGCGAATTATCCATTGAGCTGGAAAGTTTATATAAACCCTTTGCCGATAAAAACCTGATTGCTCCGACGTTGTCAGAAGAATCTGAACTAAGCTATGTACACTTCAGCGTGGTGATGCACAAAGTTCGTCGGATGTGTCTGTTAACGGCGGTCAATATTGATGGGCAGCAAACGGTGAAAGTGCCCCGGAATGATAACTGGCAGCTGGATGGACGTATGGATTTGAAGTATCAGCTCGGGAATGCGGTATATGCCAATAATGATCTGGATCGCGGGCATATGGTGCGTCGGGAAGATCCTAATTGGGGACCAGATGCGAAAACGGCCAACGATGACACGTTTCATTACACTAATTCCTGTCCACAGCACAAAGATTTGAATCAGAAAACCTGGTTGAATCTGGAAGACTACGTGTTAAATAGTACAAAAACCCATCAGCTGAAAGTATCAGTTTTTACGGGACCCGTACTCGATGAAAATTACGTGCATTACCGCGAAGCTCTGGTGCCGGCTCAGTTTTACAAAATGGTAGCGATGATCAGAACTGACGGAACGCCTTCGGTAACGGGTTACCTGTTGACGCAAAAAGAAATGATTAGCGGGCTGGAGCGGGTGATGACAGACTTCGTTTTCGGAGCATTCAAGACCTATCAGATTTCTCTTGAAAAACTGGAAGAAATCACGGGTCTGGATTTGTCATCAGTAAAAGCGTACGATCCTTTGCATAAGGCTTTGGAACGTGTGCCGCGTGAGATTGAAGAGGCGGGGGATTTGGTACTATAAACCTTAACTTCCCGAAAGTTTCAGAACTTTCGGGAAGTTACTTATTTCGAAGTCATTCTCTTGGTCGAGCTACTTCGAAACATTAAGAATGTATCTGCTCCTTAATAATCAGTTTGTCAACTTCAAGTTCTTTAATGCGTAATTTTCGAATATAGCCGCGTCCTAGTGTAGCCTGACCAATTGCGACGGCTCCGATAGCTAAAGCCCCAACGGCTAAGGCTCCTAATGCGAACGAACCTATAGCTAGAGCCCCCACGGCTCCACGACCCAGTGCCTGACTTGATTTACAGTTTGTGCTTTCCATGAGATTGCCTAGTTAAGCTCCAGAATATAATCCTTCCAGAAGTCGGGATGATTTGAACCTTCCAATTGAGGATTATCCGAATCATGAAGCCGGTACTCATCCTCGGGAATCTGGTAACTATCTTCCCAGTAGCTTTGCATGAAATTGACTAGTCTTGAAAAGAGATATAGCTGGTACTTTTCTACCTCCTCTGAGTTTTCGGGCTTGGTGCCGATAATGTGAATCTGACGTTCGTGACCTTCATCCCCGTCCAGGCTGATGTAAGTAAAGGTTAGCTGATACGCTTTGCCGGAAGATTCTTCGCAGGCAGTAAATTGATAACGCGGCATAAGAAGTAAGTTTTATAATCACACGACATCGGTTAGTGCGAAAAGTCTATGCCTGCTCCCTTTCAGGTATGAGCTAAGCCTCTTACTCAAACACCGCTACCGCCCGTACGGGCGAACCTGTCCCACCGCGAATCTTGAGCGGCAGGGCAATGAATCGAAAACGTCCCCGACCGATGAGTGCATGCAGATTGATCATGTTTTCGTAGTGGGTAAAGCCCATTTCACCGCAAATCCGGTGAACTTCCGAATTGGAAACTTTTGGGACTCCCGGCGACATGGTTTCTACCCCAAAGGCAGCAATGCCCTGATTTCCCAGCCAGCGAGTGGCCTCGGCGGTGAGACCGGGGCCATTACCCCAGTTTTCGGTGTTATAGGCCGTTCGGTAATGATCCGTATAAATCAAAACGGTATCTCCTGGCTGGATCGTTACCTGAGCAGTACGGCAGGCGGCTTTCAGTTCTTCGGCTTCAATGAGCTCCCGGAAACCCTTGTGCGACAAGTCTAGACAAAGGCCTTCGGTATAAAACATCGAAAGCGGCATGGTATCAATGGATTGGCCGGCAAACTCCCGGCCCATGTGATTGAGAGCGTCCACGTGTGTGCCGGTGTGTTCACTCATCTTCAGATTCAGTACACTGGGTGTAGTGGTTCCGGCATCCGTTAAACCATCCCATTGTTCGTGCGTAGCGTGAATG
>CAJYHS010000207.1 GCA_913774715.1 uncultured Siphonobacter sp.
CTTTCAGTAAGAGGGCGAGACCAGGTGAGCCGGACGGAAAGCAGGCTATCGGGATGCAGTAGCCCCGTTAGCACGGCTTTCTTTTCAAAGGCTGGCCCTTCCAGCGGTAAGATTTTCGTGCAGGAAAGCAGTCCAACGACAAAAATCCACTGAATATATTTCATAGAGTGAGGTGGATGGCACGCGTACGCTTTACTTCTTAAATTTAAAGGCGGCTCCCAGGTAAAAACTTGGGTTATAGAATCGGAAGGTTCTGGTATCGATGCTGGTAGGCTGCATGGTCGCAAAAGCACCCAAAGGATGTTGGTAGCCGGCCTGAAGTTCGAGTCTTCCCAGACTATAGCCCAATTCTCCAACGGCTAGAGGCTCAATCGCATTAGATTTTCTATACCAGTCGGTTTGATTCGGAGACGCTAGTAGTACATTAGCTACTCCTCCCACTCGTACATGCAGGGCTGAAAATAGAGTTACCCCGGCCTTTACTCCCACTGAAGCGTAATGATGCGTTAAAGACTTAGTATTTGCCTCAGTCACAAAGGGTACTCTGGATTTCATGTACCGTTGAAGATAATCAGCCGAATATACTAAATGAAAGGTATTACCCAGCGACTGCTGATAACCTAATCCGATATACGCACCTGCATAATTTCTCTTTAGTCCTTCATATGGTAAAGAGTTATTGCTTTCAATGCGAAGACTAGAGAATGTTCCTCCCGCCCGAAGCGTAACCTGGGCAGAAGCAAAAAAAGAAATCATCACTAAAAGGAAAGACCGAGTAATTAAAGTGAAAACATCTTTCATAATTTAAAGCATATATAGTGGGTAAAAGCAAAATTGGGCACCCATGTTTTACTGATTAAGGATGCCTTACCTCAGGATGCTGAATTATTTATATAGGTTGCATTAGTTAGTTAAAAAGATCGATCTATTTGTATTCATAGCAGTATTCAAATCGTTATAATGCTGATTTTTAAAGGACAATTTCATTACTTCTATTACTAAGTATAAGTTCATACAGTGTATAAATAAATCAATAATGGTCTTATAACTTTGGTTATGTTAAATTAATAAAATCTTGCCTTCTATGCGTAAGCTTTTTGTAAACACTGCTTGGATTCATTACTTCCTTTCTATTAACTCAAACCATAATCATTTCATAACTAACAGATTAACTATTAATCAATTTGACTTTTCTTAAAATTGATAAAAAAGACAATCGTTATGCAAGCAGATTTATATAAATCAATTAGTTCAAAAGACGAATCCTAAATTAAACGTTTTTACTTATTAAAATATATTAGCTCTGTAGTACTGTCTGGCACCTTGCCCCACCACCTTTTTAAAACTTCGGGAAAAATAGGATAAGCTTTCAAAACCAGTTTCTATAGCAATGTCTGACAGACTTAAGGGAGTGGTTAGCATTAAAAACTGAGCTTTTTCTATTCTTTTCTGCATGATATACTCCAGAGGTCGCTGGCCAGTAGCGGATAAAAAAGTTTTAGAAAAATAGTGGGTACTTTGACTGACATATTCAGCTAATAACTCCACGGTTATAGTCTCTGATAAATGGGCATGAATATAAGATACCGCCGATTCAATTTTAGCAGGTAATCGGGTCTGCTGGGAGAACGCGAGCTCTTCTTCCATTAAAAAACGGGATAACAGCTGAAGAATTAACCCATTGGTTTCCAAATAGGCGGAAAAGGGAATTTCATTATTCCGCTGTTGAAAATCCTTGAGTGAAGGTTGATTCTGATATTCTTTAGGGTCATCACTCCTTCTTAGATCCCGCTCAGGGTTCAACACTAGTAACCGTTTAAAGACAATCAGGTCTTCAGGATTAGATTTTATTTTGATTACTCGTCTGTTATGAGCAAACAGGGATAACCCCGCCGGGTTTTCCTCCAGGATATGCACGTAATACTGACTCAGGTATTCTTGACAAGCATGGTCACACCGCGTAAAACTCGGGATTAGATATAAATAACCTTTCTCCAATCGCAACGACTGATCGGTATCTCCTAACGAGCCTTCGCCCCCATCGATTAAATAAATTCGACAGAATGGACTCATGACATCCTTATAGTTCCATGATTTGTTCAACTCAACATAATCGGTATGTAATAACGAAAATGTCGCTTTAAAGCCTGTATTATGCATTTTTGAGCTCGGTATACGTCAACACTAAAATCAAATATATTTAGAAAACCCGATTTGTTAAAAACAAAAGCCATTTTGTACAATTTGAATATTTTATTATACTATACATTTGTATCGTTGTTTTAGTCATTTCTTCAGGAAATCAGTTTCATTTTCCGTATCGCTCATGAATCGTCGATCCCTACTTAAAAGTACGCTTGGTTTATTACCCGGTCTAGCTTTGTCGAAGCCTCTCATGGCTTCCATTGCGGAAGACTCCATACGCAAAGGGCCATTTTTACCTACCTGGCAATCGCTGGAACAGTTTCAAACCCCGCAGTGGTTTAAGGATGCTAAATTTGGGATGTGGGCTCACTGGGGACCTCAGTGTCAGGCAGAAGCGGGTGACTGGTACGCCCGGGGTATGTATCAGGAAGGCAGCCATCAATACAAATATCATTTGAATAAATACGGTCACCCTTCCAAATTTGGATTTAAGGATGTTATCCATGAGTGGAAAGCCGAAAACTGGAACCCCGAGGAATTAGTAGCTTTATACAAGGAGGCAGGGGCTCAGTACTTTATGGCTATGGCCAATCACCATGACAATCTGGATTTATATAACAGTAAACATCAGTCCTGGAATTCGTTAAAGGTAGGTCCTAAAAAAGATATCATTGGGGGCTGGGAAAAAGCAGCCCGCCGCCAAGGACTTCCCTTTGGCGTAAGCGTACACGCAGCTCATACCTGGAGCTGGATGGAAACGGCTCAGCGAAGCGACAAGCAGGGCCCCTACAAAGGCGTTCCGTACGATGGAAAAATTACCAAAGCGGACGGAAAAGGAAAATGGTGGCAAGGCATGGATCCGCGGGAATTATACGCTCAGAATCACCCCTTAAGCGAAAATAGTCTGGATGATGGCATGATTCACCGACAGTGGAATTGGGGCAATGGCGTCGCTAAACCTTCGAAAGAATACATAGAAAAATTCTATAAGCGAACCATTGATCTCATCGATCAGTATAATCCCGAATTCATTTATTTCGATGACACAGCTTTACCTATGTGGCCCATCGACGATGCCGGACTACGAATCGCGGCTCACCTCTATAACAAAAGCGTCGCCAAGCATGGTAGTCAACAGGCGGTCGTTTTTGGCAAAATCCTGGATGAGCAGCAACGAAAATGTATGGTCTGGGATATTGAACGCGGGCAAAGCAATACCATTGAACCGCTTCCCTGGCAAACCGATACCTGTCTTGGAGACTGGCACTACAATCGAGAAGTATACAATCGTAAAGGGTATAAATCGGCAAAAACGGTTATTCAAACCTTAGTTGACGTAGTTAGTAAGAATGGAAACCTGATGCTCAATGTGCCGGTACGGGGCGATGGCAGCATCGATGAACTGGAACGGGCCGTTGTGGTCGAGATTGGCAAGTGGATGAAAATCAACAATGAAGCCATTTATGCTACACAGCCCTGGAAGGTATTTGGCGAAGGCCCGGCTCAGGAAGGGGCAGCTCCCCTTTCCGCTCAGGGGTTCAACGAAGGCAAAGGCAAAGCCTTTACCGCTCAAGACATTCGTTTTACCACCAAAGGTGACGCTTTGTATGCGACGATTATGGGCTGGCCTGAAGATAGAAAAGTAGTCATTACCTCACTGGCTTCCGGAAAATCCTTACGGCAAGGACCTATTCATAAAGTCTCCTTACTGGGAGGTAACGATTCTTTGAAATTTGAGCAAACTAACCAGGGTCTTGTCATCCAACTCCCTGAAAATAAGCCTGCTCTGTCATACGCTAACGTACTAAAAATTGTATAGGCCCGTATGAAAAAATTCTGCTTGGCCCTTGACCTAAAGAATGATCCTGAGCTTATCCATCAGTACGAAACGTATCATCAGTCCGAAAATGCCTGGCCTGAAGTTACACAGAGCATCCTGGATAGTGGCATCCAAAACATGGAAATCTATCGTACGGGGAATCGCCTTTTCATGATTATGGAAACAGACGATGACTTTGATTTTGGGCGTAAACAGCAGATGGATCAATGCAATGCCAAAGTAATGGAATGGGAGGCTTTAATGTCCGGTTTTCAACTGCCACTAAGCTGGTCTGCTACTAACGAAAAATGGGTACAAATGTCCCGTATTTATCAGTTGACATCTGTTTGATCGAACCGATTCGTTTCCCTTTCTTCCGTAATTCCGCCAATTACGTATATATAGTACAGTTAGTTTGAATGACTAGGGCTTTGAATGCACGTTTGGATAAAAATTCAAGCGTGCATTCAAAGACTAGGATCGCGTTTGCTATTCTCATGTGCCCTTTCCATGCCTTAACAGATTGCTACTTTAACCCTTCAGCCAATCTTTGATTATTTCTGATCAAAACCTGCCTTTCAGAAGGGCAAGGATCGGACCGTTTGAATAGATATGCCTAAGCCAGCAGCTTTTTACCTCAAGCTGCTTAGACCTTTATTATCTTTTAATACAATTTACTATGAAAAACCAATTTCTACCCCCCTCTTCCCAAAGGGTGCTGCAACGGGCTGTTCTGATGGGATGCATTATGGTAGCCAGTTCTTCGCAAGCGGAATCGAGACTGGGACTCCCTCACCTGACGGGAAAAATTTCTCGATTGTCCCTGCCAGAGGAAAGAAAACAGAATAACCCCGTTTTTATTCTTACGGGAAAAATTACGGATGAAAAAGGTAGCCCGGTTCCGGGAGCAACCATCCGTTTGCAGGAAAATGCAAACCTTGGCACAACTTCCAATGCCGATGGAAAGTTTTCTCTGACTATTCCCGAGACTAGTGGCACCTTACTCATTTCTTCAGTAGGATACATCAATCAGACTGTTGTGGTAAGTTCCAGTAAAACTACCATTGATATTGTTTTACAAACCGACAGTAAAGCGTTAACGGAAGTAGTAGTGGTGGGTTATGGTACACAAAAGAAGGTTAACTTAACCGGATCAGTATCCAGCATCTCAACGAAAGAAATTGAAAACCGCCCTATTACCCAGGCCTCTCAGGCACTGGCTGGTTTAGTGACGGGCGTCGTTGTTTCCCAGGGATCGGGCCAGCCTAGCAATGATGGGGCGGGTATCACCATCCGGGGGATTGGCTCGTACGGAGCTGGCGGGGGGCCTTTGATCCTGGTGGATGGTCTGGCAACTTCCATTAATGATGTAGATCCCAATAACATTAAAAGTATTTCTGTGCTTAAAGACGCCGCTTCGGCTTCTATCTACGGAAGTCGGGCTGCAAACGGGGTTGTTCTCATTGAAACCAAGCGGGGTCAAAGCGGCAAACTTCAGGTAAGCTATAACAATTACCTGGGCTGTCAAACGCCTACTGCCCTACCCGAGTTTGTAGATTCCTGGGAATACGCTCAGCTGAAGAATGAAGCTAACGTAAATGCGGGTCAATCGCCCTCCTATACCGCTGCTCAGATTGAAACGTTCCGTAATCAGTCCGATCCGGACAACTATCCCAATGTTCCGCATTTCAAGAATCTGCTTACTTCGGGTAGTGGTTTTCAGATGTCTCACTCCCTGAATTTTTCAGGAGGTAATGAGCGGAGCCGTTATTTATTCTCCACAAGTTATCTGTCGCAGGACGGTATTGTGGCTAAAAACGGATATTCCCGTTATAATTTCCTCTTCAATAATGACAGCCAGCTCAATGATAAGCTGACGCTGAAAGTAAGCTTACAAGGCTACACCGCCGAAAATCATTCGCCTCGGCAGTATGACGGAGGGATGAACAGCATGATTAACTATGCCGTTCGACAAGGTCCCATTTACGCCGGTAGAAAATCCGACGGCACTTATGGCTATCAGGATAATTACAGTCCTGAAGCCTGGATGTCGAGTAACTCTTTCTATAAAGGAACAAATAAGTACTTTTTAGGGGGAGCAGAAATGAACTGGACCATTATTCCTGGTCTCAATCTGAGCGGCAAAATCGGGTATAACTTCTGGAGTAACTATAATAAGGATTATGCCTCTGATTTTCAGTTTGATGCCAATAAATACGTAGGCCCTAACAACCTCAGCGTTAATTCAGGTCAGGGGAATCAGGTGACGCTGCAATCCTTACTCTCCTACGCCAGAGTCATTCAGAATCATTCCTTTACCGTACTGGCAGGAGCCTCTCAGGAAGAATACAATGACTCCTATATTTCAGGATTTCGTAAAGACTTTCCTACCGCATTGCTCTATGAATTAAATGCGGGCTCGGCTACGGGTATGACCTCTTCAGGGTCGGCCTCTACCTGGGGAATTCGGTCCTTATTTGGCCGAGTCAATTACTCATTCAAAGACCGGTATTTGCTGGAAGCAAATCTGAGAGCCGATGGTACTTCCCGTTTCCCTGCCAAAGGCCGCTGGGGACTTTTCCCCTCCTTTTCAGCCGGATGGCGTATTTCAGAAGAGGATTTTCTTAAGCAAGTTACCTGGCTGGACAACCTGAAAGTAAGGGCTTCCTACGGAGTATTGGGCAACCAGAATGTCGGTACTTATCCGTATCAAAACCTGGTCAGTCTGGGTCAAAACTATTCCTTCGGCGGAGCTTTAGTAACCGGGGCCGCCACAACCCGACTTAGCAACGGAGACATTACCTGGGAAGAAACGGCGATTTCCAACCTGGGACTGGACGTGAGCCTCTGGAGTGGAAAACTTAGTTTAGTACTTGATGTGTTCGATAAGAAAACCACCGGTGTATTGTATACCATCGCTACGTCTTCCACCCTGGGCTTAGGCACCTCTGCGGTGAACATTGGTAGCGTAAAGAACTCGGGCTTTGAAGCCATGCTTACCTATCGCGGAAAAAGCAATGGATTGAACTGGTCCATCTCGCCGAACTTTTCCTACATTAAAAATCGCATTACCGGCCTGGCCGATGGATTACAGCAGAACATTGGCAGTGGTTTATTCGTGGGACAACCCATTGGCGTAATTTATGGCTACGAAGCGGATGGCTTATTTACTTCTACGGATGACATCAATCAATACGCTACTCAGCCCTACGCCGCTCAGCCCGGATTTGTTCGCTATAAAGACATTAGCGGACCCAATGGAGTTCCGGATGGAAAAGTAGATCCTACCTATGACCGCAAAGTAATTGGCACTACCGTTCCTAAATATACGTTCGGCGTGAACCTATCCATAGATTACAAAGGATTTGATTTCTTAGCCCTGATTCAAGGATTAGCAGGTTATGAGAAACAAATCGGTTCGTACTCAGCCTTTGCTTTTTATAATGGTGGGCAGATCCAACGCTGGCAGGCAGACAATCGCTGGACTGCTGAGAACCCAAACCCCAATGCAGCTTATCCCAAACTAACGAATTTGCAGATGGGTAGTGGAACCATTCAAACCTCTACCTACTGGAACCGGGATGGCAGCTTCGCTCGTCTGAAAAACCTACAGATTGGCTATAGCCTTCCTGCTGAAGTACTCCATAAGTGGAAAATCAGCCGTTTACGTCTGTATTTCAGTGGACAGAACCTGGTGTCTCTTAACAAGTTCTACAAAGGCTGGGACCCGGAAATGACCAATCCTACGGGCGATGGAAGTCAGTTCTACCCCATTACCAAAGTCTACACTTTTGGTATTAATCTAAACCTGTAGTAAGCTGTTTTCAAGATCCTTTTTTTATGAAAAATATATCAAATATTTCACCCAAACGGGTGCTGCAAACAACGCTGGTTGTAGTGCTGAGTTGCTTCTTACCTTCCTGTAAAAATGATTTTTTCGATAAACAACCCTTGGATGCTATTTCGGATGCCACCTTCTGGAAAACCGAAAAGGATGCCAATCTGGCCTTAGTGGGTTGTTATGATTTCGGTTCCGGCTGGGCTTCAGGAGACTTTTTTGGTGGCATTTCCATGATTTATCTGGATATGATGGCTGGATTCGGTTCTGAAAAAGAGCTGATCCCCGATGCCGTGACCAATGGTACCTTAGCTTCGGATTACTGGCTAACGAATGCGTTCTGGAGTAACTCGTATCGAACTATTGCTCGCTGTAATAACTTTCTTGACCGCATTAACGATGTCCCCATGAGCGACGCAGGAAAGGCCATGATGATTGCGGAAGTAAAAACGATTCGGGCGTATCTGTATCTGAATTTGGCTTTGTACTTTGGTGATGTACCGCTACCTACCACGTCGCTTAGTATAGCTGAAGCTAATAGCATCAAAAGAACGCCCAAAGCAGAAGTATGGGCCTTTGCAGAAAATGAGTTAAAAAGCAGCGTTGCCAGCCTTCCTTCTACCCGTCCTGCCTCAGAACGGGGACGAATCACTGCTGGTGCTACCTTAGCCATATTAGGCCGATTGCAAATGGCCGAAAAGAAATGGGCCGATGCTGCCGTTACCTATAAGCAAATCATTGACAGCGGAGTTTATAGTGTAGATCAGGCTGGATTTGCCCAGTTATTCAGTCAAACGGGTGAAAACAGTAAAGAAGTCGTTTTCGCCCACGAGTATCTGGAAGACTTCCTGGGTACGGTTATGCTGCAATACCTTTATCCGGAATCTTATGGGGGGTGGCATCAGTATTCGCCCTATAATGAATTAGTGCAATCCTACGAATGTACGGATGGAAAAACGGTAGAAGAATCACCGCTGTACAAGTCGAGTGATCCGTATGCCAATCGGGATCCGCGTCTGGATTACACCATTATGATTTCAGGGCGTACTACGTTTAAAGGCGTTACTTATGAAGCCAGTCCCAACTCTAATTCGCCCGACCGGATTACCCGTTACAACTGGAGTGGTTACTGCATTAACAAATTCATGGATCCCTCATTTTCAGGAAGTCTGACTAACTACGGCGGTAATTTCCCACTTATTCGCTACCCGGAAGTCTTGCTAAGTTACCTGGAATCGAAACTTGAGGCGGGTGATGCCATTGATCAGGCCCTTTTAAATGCTACTATCAATCAGGTTCGGGGCCGGGCTTCCGTAGCAATGCCTGCCGTTACTACTACTAATCCAGCAGGTTTAAGAACCATTATCCGCCGGGAAAGAAAGGCAGAATTTGCTTTCGAAGGTATTCACTATTTCGATATTCAACGCTGGGGAACAGCGGCCAGTGAATTAAATCGGCAGTTTACGGGTATGAAACTCACAAATACGCCTGCTACTTACAAAGATTTCCCAGTGGACAATCAGGGCTTTTATATCTATCAGAAACGGAATTTTATAGCGGGTAAAAATGAGTTGTGGCCCATACCGCAGTCGGAAAGAGATATTAACGCGAATCTGACTCAAAATCCGGGTTATTAACTTCAAAGTAGCCATCTTTCCAAAATTAGTATGGAGAGATGGCTTTATTCGTAAAGCTTTTTACGGGTGGCAGGGTTATAAATACACGCCTTCCATCTATTGTTATTGATATGTCGATGGCTTT
>CAJYHS010000208.1 GCA_913774715.1 uncultured Siphonobacter sp.
GTCATGTCCCGCATTTTATTAAAGAAAGCAACGCCCTGTGAAAATTGCGGCTTTGCTTGCTCCGGATAAGCAATGTCATCCACGATTTCAATCTGCTGAGTTTTTGTGATCTCTACAAATTTTTTACTGAAGCGTTTCCGGCTTTCATTATCCAGCCAGGCCAGACCTCCGCGAAGAGGGACCTGATGTACCGGCTGATCTTTGACCATGAATTCAATGAAAGCAGGCACGCCCGCCTGTGAAGCACTTCCCGACTTTTGATCAGCCGGAAGGATAATGTCGCAGAGAACGGTCATGGTTTTCATCTCATGCGGCGTAAAGAACTTCTCAGCCATGAGCTTGGCATCCCGGACGGCTTCTGACTTCTGACGGCCACCGGGCACTACCAGCGGTTTTTCAGGTGGGGCTGCGACCAGATCCGTAGATGGCACGGTAGCCATGCCCAACGACCCCAAAGCAATCGACTTAAGTGTATCGCGACGTTTCATTTTTTTCAGTTTGGGGTTTTGTGTTTAGGGTTTTGAGTTAGTATTTTCCTACTTCCAATAGTTACTCATAGTTAACCAAATCTTCTTCTAAAGTTGATGAGTGACCAGCTGATTGATATCTACTTCCTTTGATAGTAGACTGATTCAGATATTGCATAAGTCTTCTGATCATTCCTCCGATTTCTTCAGCTGTCTTGTAATGATCATCAAATATTTTCTGGTTAATATAATGACGATCCAAGGCACGATAGAGCTGTGATTTGGACTCCTCCAGAGACCCTTTCGCTATAGCTAAAAAATGGACAAATTCATTTCGATTTCCCCTTCCAAACCCTTCAGCAATATTGTCCATAATCGAGTCTGCTGACCTTTGTAACTGACGCCTATGATCGAAATCATTCGCCAATGGCCCCTCCTTAGCTAATTCAAAAATCTGCTTAGAAAAGAGACGAGCTTTTTTCCATACCTGTAAATCTTCAAACCGTTGAATAGTCGCCATCAACTAAACCAATTAACTCAAAACTCTAAACCCAAAACTCTGTTTACAGATTCTTTTTCTTCACTTCGTCAATGATGTAATCACTCGTCCGCATAGACATAGCCAGGATCGTCCAAGTTACGTTTTTGTCGCCCTGCGTTACGAAGGGAGCGGCATCTACGACGAACAGGTTTTTCACGTCGTGACCCTGCATAAAGGAATTCAGTGCCGATTTTTTAGGATCATTACCCATCCGTACCGTACCAATTTCGTGGATGATTTTTCCTGGAGGTTCTAGCCCGTAGTTTTGATCTTTTCCAGGCTTGGTCCCTAAGGCAATTCCACCCATTTCATGGATCATTTCTTCAAATGTATCCTGCATGTGTTTGGCTTGCTTTACTTCATTTTCCGACCATTTGTAGTGGAAACGAAGCGTCGGAATTCCGTATTTATCGACGTTATTAGGGTCAATCTCGCAGTAGTTACTTTCTAAAGGTATGGGTTCGCCTCGACCAGCCATGCCGATGTAAGCTCCGTAAAAACGACGTGTGTCCTCTTTCAAACGCGAACCGTAGCCACCCGCCTGCTGCATTTTCCCGTCGCCATAGGCATACTTACCGTTCATGCCCTGAATACCCATTCCGAAACCGTAACTGGGCATGCCCATTCCACCGCCGTATTCGATGTGGTACCCACGAGGGAAATCCAGTTTTTTATTATCCATCCACCAGGGTGTGTATACGTGCATGCCGCCTACCCCATCTTCGTTGTACCGTTTCCGATTCATCAATGAGGGAATAAAAGCGGAGCGGCTGGCCCCGGTAGAATCATTCAGGTATTTGCCAATTACTCCACTGGAATTAGCCAAACCATTCGGGAAACGAGCTGATTTGGAGTTGAGCAACAAACGTGAAGACTCGCAGGCACTGGCCGCTACTACCACAATTTTGGCCCGAACGGTTCTTTCCTGTAAAGTAGCGGTATCCACGTAGGAAACGCCCGTACAAAGCCCCGTTTTCTGATCAGTTAATACTTCGCGAACCATTGCCCCATTGATCAGTCGGGTATTGCCCGTTTTGACCGCAGGTTTACACAAACAGGAAGACGAAGAGAAATCGGCATACACCTGACACGCCCGACCGCACTGATGGCAGTAGAAACATTGGCCACGTTCGTTATTGATAGCCTTAGTCAAAATCGCCAGACGCGAAGGAATCACGGGAATACCCAGATTTTTACCGGCTTTCTGAATCATTAACTCGTGTAAGCGAGCCTTTGGCGGAGGTAGGAAGTGTCCATCAGGTTCGTTACGAAGCCCTTCTTTTGAGCCAAAAATACCGATGAGTTTATCTACCTTATCGTAGTAAGGAGCCACGTCATCATAAGTAATCGGCCAGTCATCACCAATGCCCGTCATACTACCGCGGCGGAAATCATCGGGTCCGAAACGCAGCGAAATACGACCCCAGTGGTTAGTACGACCGCCTAACATACGGCTTCTGAACCAGTGAAACTCGGTACCGGGAGCCGCTGAGTAGGGTTCACCCTCCAGTTGCCAGCCACCCCAGGCAGCATCGAAATCACCGAAGGGACGCGTAGTGCTGGCCCCACGGCGAGGGGATTCCCAGGGATTTTTTAATTGAGTAATATACTTAGGATCGGCGGGGTCATAGTAACCTCCGGCTTCCAGTAAGCAAACTTTGGCTCCGGCTTTTGATAGCTGATAAGCCGCCATGCCACCGCCTGCTCCAGACCCGACGATAACCACGTCAAAGACTTCGGGGGCCTCCTGGATTTGATAACTGTTCATGTCAGGAAATAGGTAAAGACTCGTTGTTATGTTTAAATGGTAACGATACTCCTGGATAACTGAATAATTTCTATTAATTATATAACTTTTTATTTGAAATAGTAAGCTTTTTAGTAACGTTACTTGGTATAAGTTAAGTGATTTATTTATTAAAAATTTTACGAATTAACTAAAGCTCATTCGTTTAAACAACTCGTAATCGAATTCCATAAGTAAATTCTTTGGCGAATAGCTTCCTCTGCCGTAGAAATGGTTTCTTCCCACTTTTGAGCATCATCACCGCACAACTCGCGGACCATTTCTTCGGCTAAGTGGCCATGATGTCCGCCGTCTACTTCAATGTGACGCTCCAGATAATACCGAAACGTATCGAGCTGATTAGGAAAACGCTCGTTCAGATTACGAACCAGTTCAATGAATAATTCTGGAATGAGGTCTTCTCTACCGTACGTAAAAGCTGCCGCAATTTCATGCGGACGGTTTCGCTCGATTACCGAAAACGTATAACTCACAAAAGCTTTGGCTCCGGCAGGGATAGCGGTATTTTCCAAGGCTTCAAAAACAGATTTACCCGATCGTAACTCAGTCACAAACTGTTCTATTACCGACGTATCGGCCTGCAACTCATTCATGGCCCGCAGGTACAACTCATAATGGCTCATTCGTACGCCGTGCTGATCTACGTCGCTTTCCTCCCCGGTCACTATTTCATTAATTAGATACGCTGTTGATCCCGAAACTGCGGGCAACCAGGGTACCTGTACGCAAGTCAACTGACGTTGTAATGCTTTTAGTAAGGACATAAAATCCCAAACGGCAAAAGCATGACTCTGGGTAAATAGCCGCAAGGCCTCCAACGAGTTAATGTGGTTGTAAACTGAATGATCAATTAGCTCCTGACGCAGCGGGTTCAGACGAGCTTCGAGTACTTCCAGGGGGTTCGTCATTATAAATCGAATTTTGGGGTACTTATTAGTAAAACGCAAAAAGGTCGGTGGCAACCCACCGACCTCAAATTAAATTTTTGTAATCCTGTTGTCGATCACTTCAGCAGCTCTTTACGAGTAAGGATCGTCTCAAACATTTTTATGTCGTGCTCTGAATTGAAGACTTCGAACGGAAGGTAGAGGTATTGATATTTGCCCATATTAAACAGGTACGCATCTTTCTCTTTCTTAACCGACTGAATCATATTCCAGGGTAACTGGCCGCCTTCTTTTTTCTCGCGATTTTTCCAGACAAAAATCTGACGGTTATCAAATTCATACACGAATTTTTCGAACATCTGCTTATTCTGTTCTACCTGCGTCGTAGCCGTAAACTGCATACCGCGGAAGAGAGCGAAACCTACCCCACCGAGTACGGCTACGAGGTAAATCCACCAGTTTGGATAGGCTTTCGTTACGTTCAGGATGACGTTCAGAATAATTACTCCCACGGGAATCAAAAACCAGAACCATTCCTGTTTGATCCAGTCCCGCAGGGCCAGGTTAATATACTTTTTGGGGTCCAGGCCGTATTTTTTCGTGCGAACGCCTTGAGGCATTGCCGCCTGACCATTGTTAATGTAGGGCTGCTGGTAGCGATTTACCGGAACTTTTGCCATTTTATCTTAATAGAGTGACTTCTAAGCGAAAAACACCGCGTGCTTTTCAGATGGAATACAAAAATACGAAAACGACGTAGTACTGTAAAATCCCGCTCTGATATTCTCGCACTGCACTGATTATTTATTAATTAAATCTCGTTTTCCTCGGTCGATTCGGGCACTTTTCGGAATTTTGCAATTCAGAATCATTTTCAAAAGCTTTTGTCGCTGTACATTCGTCCATGATTTCAACTGAAAAAACGCTGCTTCTGAACCCCGAACAGCTCAAACAAAAGATTCGCCGGATTGCCTTTGAGGTTTACGAAACCAATTTCGAAGAAAAAGAAATTGTACTGGCGGGAATCGTTGGTCAGGGAGTAAGTATGGCTTCGTTGCTGAAAGAGCAACTGGAAGCGATCTCTCCCCTGAAAGTGCAACAGATTGATATCCAGATTCAGAAAACGGATCCATCGCCCCATACTATCAAATTGGATATAGATTCCGAAACATTAGCGGGTAAATGCGTCATCGTTTGTGATGATGTCCTATACACGGGCCGCACGCTGGCCTATAGCCTTCTGCCTTTTTTTCAGACGAAAGTAAAACGCCTTCAGGTATCCGTTCTGGTAGATCGGAATTATCGTCGCTATCCGGTATCTGCTGACTTCGTTGGATATGCCCTGATGACTACCCTTAATGATCACATTGACGTGATACTGGAAGGGCCAGACATGGGTGTTTATCTGCGATAACTACTTGATTTACCATTGATTTAATCAGCATTCTTTTGAAACGTATTGCACTTTTTGCTTCGGGATCGGGTACGAACGTCGAGAATATCGCCGAATACTTTAAAAATCACGAATCTATTTCCGTAGAGATGGTTCTCTGCAATAACCCTTCGGCTGGTGTTATCGAACGAGCTGCTCGCCTCGGCATTCCTTTAAAACTCTTCACTCGCGAGCAATTCCGTTCGGGAGAAGTATTAAGCTGGCTTCAGGAAGCTCAGATCGACTGGGTTATTCTGGCTGGATTTCTCTGGCTGATTCCAAAAAATCTGGTGGAAGCATATCCGAACCGGATTCTGAATATTCACCCTGCTTTATTACCCAAGTACGGCGGCAAAGGAATGTATGGCAGTTTTGTTCATGAAGCCGTTGTCGCTGCGAAAGAAACTGAATCGGGTATTACGATTCATTACGTCGATGAACATTACGACGAAGGAAATATACTTTTCCAGAAGTCTTTCGTCGTAGAATCCACAGATACGCCCGCAGACGTCGCTAAAAAATGTCATGCTCTGGAATACGAATGTTTCCCCGTGGTGATCGAGCAGGCTATCAATAGTTGATGGTTGTTAGTTATTAGTAGAGACGCGATTTCATCGCGTCTTTTTTGTTTTAAATCGTTTTTGTTCTACTCAGATTCGATCCATTGAGTCTCTACGTAAGAGCAACGGGCTGGTTCCTAACCAGCCCGTTCGCATCAATTGAAAACTGTAAACAGACAACTGCCAACTAGTAAGAAGAGGTTCGGTTTTGGGCCTGATACGTTAATGAGAACGTATGATAACCCAAGAGTACGTTCCGGGCAGCCGTTCGAACCGCTTTCTTATCAAAAAATCCTTCTGGTGAAACCCTCGCGGCATACCCCTGCCAGACGGTTTTATTCATGAATGTATCCTGAAATTGAATCAGTAAGGTTCCCTTCCGTAAAAACGTCTTGTCGACCACATAATCCACTTCAGGAGAACGATAACTTTTAACATACGTATTCAATTTAATTTTATCAGGGTGTAGGGAATAAAAGACCAGTACATCGGGGTTTTGAGTGGTGTACTGAAAGCCCCTTAATTGCATTTGGCGATTAATTTCAGCGGTAATAATGTCGTGTTGAAGCGTAGTGTCCTCCGCAGTAACGGGATCAAAAGCGATGCAATACGTATTATACAGGTGCGTATAATTTGGAGCGTACCCGGAGTGAATAACGAGATTTTTAGGGTTGCAGGCCGAACATAGCACGGCCATAACAGCAAAAACGAGTAAAGACTGTTTCATAAACGTTAAAGGCCGCGAAGCCGAATTAAAATGAAAATGATTGGTACTGGAATAAACTAAAGAATGGCACCGCTGAAGACTAAAAAATAATGCCAGTTTTAAACCACACTGTTATTATTTATTCAGTTCAGTGTTAAGAAGTTACGCATTACATGGCTCGAATTCATCTAAAGGATAAAATTAGTGTAAATCCTGATAAATCAAAATTAGATAAAGGTTCTTTTTCACGTTGAGATCTATAACTTGGGAATAGGAAGCATTTACCCAAAATTTCTCTATTAAGAAGAATTAACATGTCTTTTTAAGGCTTTTTTGATAGTTTTCCTTTAAAATCAACCGCTATGAAAACTTTATCAATTTTTATCCTTGCCGGCTTATTTTATGCCTGTTCGCCAAAAGTCCAGGTCGTGACTTTGCAGAGCGACAACGTAGCTTTAAAAGATAACAAGTTTATCTACGATACGGATTCCTTACGCATTACCTATAACTTCCAGGGAGCAAACGGGGTCATTCGGATGAATATCTATAATAAACTTGGGATACCACTTTATATTGACTGGAAGCGTTCGGCTTTTATTAAAGGCACTGAGAAGTTTGATTACTGGGTGGATGAAGCTTTTTTTCAGGGTCAATATAGTGGTACAACAGGCACAGACCTTCGGCCTTCACTTAACCGTTACAATCAATTTCTTTACGGCTATACTTGGGGTTCTTTTCAGGGAACTATTCGAAAAGAAGAGCAGGTCTCATTTATACCACCTAAAACAGAAATTAACCAATCCCGCTTCATGGTAGCTCCGGGCAGAGGGTGGCCATTACCTGCTTCCGAAGGCACAGCAGAAGAAGTAGAAATACCTACTTCGGAATCCAACCATAAAAAGAAGACACAATTGATTCGTTATAAATTCTCGAATAAGAATACCCCTCTGAGTTTCCGTAATTACTTAACGCTTTCCACTGACGCTCAATTTCGGACGGAATTCCATATTGATACGCCTTTTTACGCTTCTCAGGTTGAAAATATGGATGGCCGTTACCTCTTTGGACCCATGTACAGTGAAACTGACCTGAATACACTCAGCAGTATCAATCACATTCGGGAAGACTATCGTTCAGAAAACAGGTTTTTGCTGAAACTGCCTATTAATTAGTGTTTCAGACGCACCAACTGAGCCGCTGCTCCATTTTTGGCGAAAACTATTCCGGCTCCCTGCGGAGTTTTTAGTTCTGCTGAACGTCGTACCTGCCCCTCAATGACCAAACTCGTCTGAGCGGAAGGTACGACGTTGAATTTTTGTTGTCCCATGCCTTTTAGCACGACTCCCCGATTGGCGTCGTAACGGCCCAGTTCGGGCAGGCACTCGAAGAAATTACCCGTCAAAATCAAATCCAGTTTTCCATCCTGATCATAATCTACGCTGCTGATGCCGTAAATGGGTGAAAACTGAACTTCCCGAGGTAAAGCTTCAAAACGGAAATTTCCCTTTCCATCATTCCAGAATACGCCCGTCCGATCTTCTACTGCCGAACGTTTGATCATTCCCTCACGGGAGCTTTCATCAAATAGGTCTTCAACCGTTTTTTCGGCGTAATCCGTAAATTTTAGGAATTTCTTTTTGATGGAAGGCACCGCTTTCTGTAAATCCTGTTTGAGTACCATCGGATAGCTTTTACCGGTTTCGGTCCAGCAATTGATGATTTGTTCCATCGTACCATTACGGTCAAAATCGTTGACGTACAACTCCGCCGGGTGTTCCGCCGAAGCATGATAGCGGTTGTTGCCACCCAAGTTACCAGCCACCAGATCAAGATCGCCATCCCCGTCGATATCCCGTACGTACAGGCGGTTCCACCACCCCGTTAATTCCGATAGCTGAGGCGACTTCGATAAGCGTTGTCCCTTTTCATTCAGGAAAATAGTAACCGGACCCCAATCCTCACTGATGATTAGATCGGGCCAAGAATCGCGGTTGACATCCGCCCATACCGCGTCGGTTACCATTCCAATTTTTGAGAATTCGGGGATGTATCGTTTGGTCATTACCTTGAACTCACCCCGACCATTATTGACGAGTAACTGACTCTGCGGCGATATGCCGTACTGTCCAGAGACCATGCGGCTGCCCACAAATAAATCCTGATCGCCATCGTGATCGAAGTCAGCCGCCGTAACACTTGATCCGTTCAGATAAAGCAAGGGCAGTCGACGATCGCGGGTAAAAGTCCCCTTTCCATCGTTCAGGTACAGGCGGTCTTCGAGTTCAGCAGAACCGTCGATAAACTCATTACCTCCGCTTACTACGTACAAATCCTGGTCGCCGTCCTGATCCGCGTCGAAGAAGGTAGCCGCGACATCTTCGTACAGGCGTTCAGTATCGAGCATGATCAGCTCCTGACCTTTGAACGTACCATTGGCCTGTTGCACGAATAATTTTTTAGGCGAGCCGGAAGCTCCGCCGAGGTATACGTCATCCAGACCGTCTCCATTAACATCCCCTACGGCCAGCGGCGGTCCCTGCGTGGAGTACATCTGCTTGAGCAGCGGATCACGATTATAGTCTACAAATGCGTTTTCCACGTGAGTATAGTCCAGGCGGGAGGAAGCCGTTGCATCAGTGAAATAAGACGCAGGCTTTGCTTCCATTCGTGGAGTTCGGGGTTTTGATTGACGATAATCCAGAACGAGTTCCGTATCCGCTTTTGCCTTCGGGATTGCTTGCTGCTGACCATCTGGCCAAACAACCGTTACAGAATCAATTGCCGTTTCTTTTCCTAAACCAAAGACCAGTGTCAAATCCACGGAAGACTGAAAACCCCGGTTCGGCATTTGTTGCAGAAGTATCGTACGATTGGGCTGATGCACCCGAACTTTCGCTCCAATTCCATTCCGGTTCTGCTCGGTTCCTTTCAGCTTTACGCGTAAAAAATGCTGGTGATTCCGATCACTGGCATGATTGCGGTATACTGACAAGGGTTGATTGACATTGCTGACAATCAGATCCAGATCCCCATCATTATCCAGATCGCCGTAAGCCGATCCGTTCGAGAAGCCAGGTTCAGCCAGTCCCCATGCCTGGACCTGGTTACTGAATTTCAGATTTCCTTCGTTACGAAAAGCATAATTGGGAATGGGCTCCGAAGGCATCTTGCTTAGAAATTCCGCAAAATTGAACCCCTGTGTCACGACTTGCTGCATGGTATTGTCGTCGGAAAAGAAGGAGATAAAATCCTGATCCGAGATGGTTTTATACAAGCCGTTAGCGACGAAAATATCCTTTTGCCCGTCATTGTCCATATCAAAAAGCAGGGCTCCCCAGCTCCAGTCGGTCGCGGCTACCCCCGCGTACTGCCCAACATCGCTGAACGTCAATTTTCCTTCCGCGTCCAAACCATTGTTCAAATGCAGCATGTTTCGCATGTACTGGTGATGGTAATCCTGACTGAGCTTGAACTGCTCCAGCTCGTAGCTTTCAAACAGCGTAGTCGTTTTTAGTCGGCGGTCAGTGCCAGGCAACATTTCCGTTACGAAAATATCCAGGCGTCCGTCGTTGTTCATGTCGGCTACGTCGGCTCCCATCGAAGACAGACTGATGTGCGGAAAAGCTTCTTTTAATGACTCCCGAAAGGTTCCGTCGTGATTGTTCAGGTATAGATAATCATGTTCGTAGAAATCATTGGAAACATAAATGTCCGGCCAATCGTCGTCGTTCACGTCCCCCACGGTGATGCCTAATCCGAACCCAATGACACTTCCATAAATTCCGGCCTTCTCCGAAATATCCACGAACTGCGTCGTTACCGGAGCGGTATCTTTGTGAATAATCCGGTTTTCAAAAAACTTGTGACCGCCGTCGTAATCGCGTTGACTTCGCAAGTTTTTATAGCCCAATCGTCCAACCGGCATGAAACTGTTATTGAGCAGGAACATGTCCAGATCTCCATCGCGGTCATAGTCGAAAAAGGCCGCGTGCGTCGATACCCCCCGGTCATCCAACCCATATTCTTTGGCTTTTTCGGTAAAAGTCAGGTTTCCGTTGTTGATAAACAGTTCGTTGGCCCGATCGTCATTGGGGCGGTTCCCTGCGTTGCAAACGTACAAATCCAGGCGACCATCTCCGTTTACATCCGCGAAGGTGGCTCCGGTACTCCAGGCATGCTTTCCTTTGATTCCAGCTTTCTCGGAAATATCCTCAAACTTGAAATTACCTTTATTCAGGTACAGCTTGTTATCGCCCATATTGGACGTTAGAAACACATCGGGAAGACTATCATTGTTGATGTCACCGATGGCTACTCCGCCACCATTATAGAAATTCCGGTAATTGAAAATGTTCAGTTCCTTGTCGTCTTTTACTTCGTTGACGAACGTAATACCCGTTTGTTCCGCTGGGAGCGACTCAAACAGGGTTTCTTCCTGCTTCTTTCCGCACGCGGCCAAAACCAAGGCCAAGGCCGTTATCAGAATATACTGTTTCATGGGGTATAGGGAATTCACTGAATGGGGTGCGTATGGGTTTGAAATACCAAGAGCCGATCATTATTCCGGCTGACCAGCCAGCGGGTGCCCGCTGCCGTTCGAAGGGCCTGTATATCCCGGATTTCGCCGGTTACCGAAAACCCAGAAAAAGGTCCCGGGCTAGGTCGGAAGTTACCTTTGCCATCGTTGAGTAATACCAGGCCGGGGTTTGCATTGTACTGGCCCTGAGCAGGATTAACGCTGTAGAGGTTTCCACCTGCTAGCACATCCAGCGTACCATTACTATCTACATCGCCAATCGCAAAAGCGTAGATTTTTGACCACTGGGCCGAAGCTGGCAGTTCGTGAATGACAAACCGAAGACCACCTTTGTTCTCCAGCCATACGGAACTGTAACGATTGATTTCGAATTCAGTCGCTCCGTTCAACTCGCCTTTATTGAAGATATCTTCTACGGTTTTTCCGGCAAAATCGGCATAGGTAGTAAATTTCTTGTTGATGACCGAAGGAAGCTGTTTGCCGAGTTCATCCTTGCCCGCCAGGGGATAGTATGAGCCAGACTGATCTTCATAAGCCAGAATTTGTTCTGCCTGTCCATTCGAGTCAATGTCTTTGACCCACATTTTCAAATGGTTGGATCCCTTTCGGCGAAGACGGCTATTCAGACCCAAGTTACCCAGCACGGCATCTTCCCGCCCGTCTTTGTTCAGGTCAGCCCAGACCATACGACTCCAGAATCCCTTCATACGCGTGGACTCAGTACCATCAGCTTCCTCCAAACGCATGGGTTTGCGGCTAAATTTCCCTCCTTTTTGCACAAAAAGTTGCGGCTCCATCCAATCTCCAATGACTAGTAGATCGGGGTTCTGATCTCCGTCAAAGTCGTTCCAGTGGGCATCCGTCAGTAAGCCTGCCAAACGTAGTTCAGGAGCTAGTCGATCCGTTTGGTCCTGGAAATTACCCTTGCCATCGTTGACGAGCAGGAAAGACCGAGGCGGTTTACCGTAGGCATAAGCCGTCACCCGGCCCGAAACAAACAAATCCAGATCCCCGTCTTTATCGAAGTCGGTTGGGTATACGCCCGACTTGTTTTCCAGCATTTTAGGTAATGCCGTAATGCGTTTGGTAAAGGAGCCTTTGCCGTCGTTAAAGTATAATAGATCCTGTAACTGGTCCATTTCGCCATAGTATTCATTCCCACCAGCGACGACGTATAAATCCAGATCACCATCCCCATCGGCATCAAAAAACGTAGCAGCTACGTGTTCAGCCGTCGAATCAGCGTCGAATCCGGACTGCGAACTACGGACAAGTTGGCCGTCGGGTTTCTGCAAAAACAACTGGCCTACCTTGAATTTGGATCCAGGGATATAGACATCTTCCAGCCCATCCCCGTTCACGTCACCCTTGGCCAGCCGCGGTCCTTCCGTCGAAAGCTGAAAAGGCATCAAGGGTTCGCGACTAAAGTCAAAATAATCCTTATTCTCCTGATGGGTATAGGTAATCGGATTAGGCTGTACCTCTTCCAGAACTGGCCTTTGGCTAGTAATCCACCAGGAAGTAACAGGCTGTTCTTTAGCATCGGTATATTGAACGGTCAGCGTCTGATCGGCTTTTACATGGCGGAGGGTCTGCGATTTCCCATCTGACCAGATTACTAATACGCTATCAATAGACGTTTGCTTTCCAATGCCAAAAGTCAATAGAGGCTCCACCGATGATTCAAAGCCCCGCACCGGGCTATTCTGCTGATAAAAAAGTTGGGTACTGTCTTTCAGTAACACCTTTGCTCCCACCCCCAGAACATTGGCTTTATCACCTATAAAATTCACTTTCAGGTAATGGTTACCCAACGTTTGCCGAGCATTGTTTCGATACACGCCCGCTGCCTCGTTAATGGCATTACTTACTAAATCCAAGTCACCATCATTGTCCAGATCGGCATAAATAGCTCCATTGTTAATATTCTCTTTTTCAAATCCCCAGTCTTTCGAGCGGTCCCTGAACGTAAAATCGAAGGGTCCTTTCGCGATACCTTGATAGAGGTAATTGTGCGTTTTTCCCTCGGGCATGTGAGTAATGGATTTTCGGACCACCTCTTTCACTCGCTTGTCCAAAGCCGCATATACCGAATCCTGAAACACATACTTGATGTAATCCATGTTGTTGGGTCGCCGGACAATGCCGTTAGTAATGAAGACGTCCTTCACTCCATCACCATCGTAGTCAGCCCAGAGCGGTGCCCAGCTCCAGTCGGTAGCGGCCATGCCGAGTTGAGCGGCAAGGTCCACAAACCGTTTACCCTGTAAATTCAGTTGCAAACAATTGCGGGCGTATTGGTAATGGTACCCGAAACTGAGTTTGAACGAAAAGACGTCGAATGGATCTTCTCCCGCCGATGATTTTTCAACGGTTTCATCTTCGGGATACATATCCAGCGTCATGACATCCAGCCAACCATCATTGTTGATGTCGGCCATGTCGTTCCCCATCGAGAAGCGGCTGGTATGTGCAAAAACCTCTTTTAGCTTTTCGGTAAAGGTGCCGTTTCCATTATTATGGTAGTAGTAATCGTCTTCATGAAAATCGTTGGAAACGTAAATATCTTCCCAGCCGTCGTTATCCAGATCGCCTACGGCAATTCCAAGACCATAACCCATCGGAGCTCCGTAGATACCCGCTTTTTCGGATACATTTACGAATAAGGGTTTAGTCTGAGTGCCTTTATCAATGAGTTTATTTTCAAACAGGTAATCCCCTGCTTCGTTATCCCGTAAAAACCGGGCATTCACGTTATTATAGGAAATGGCTTTATGAATGGCGTGATTAAGCAAATAACAATCCAGATCACCATCGTGATCATAGTCAAAAAAGGCTGCCTGCGTTGAAAACCCCGTAAAATCCAGTCCGTACTCTGCTGCTTTTTCTGTAAAAGTTCCGTCTTGATTGTTGATGTAAAGTTCGTTTGAGCCTTCCAGCCCCCGGTAATTGCCTACAGCACACACATAAATGTCCAGCCAACCATCGCCGTTAACATCGACCATACTTACACCCGTCTGCCAGTCGGCAAAGCCGCCTACGCCCGCCTGTTCGGTAATATCTTCAAATTTCCAATTTCCTTTATTGAGGTATAATTTATTCTTGCCACGGTTACTGACAAAGTATACGTCCGTCAGACCATCTTTATTAATGTCACCCGCCGCTACCCCTCCTCCATTGTAGAAATACAGATATTCTACAATGTTCAGACTGTCATCATCCAGAACGCTATTCTGGAATGTAATACCTGTTTGAGTGGAATCTAACGTTTCAAATAGGGGTTTTTCATCGGAAGACGTACAAGCGGTCAAGCCCAGCAAGAAGCCGATTACGATACTGGTTCCTTTCAGGAATACGCGAAACAAATAATGCATTGACTTCTGTTTTACTTAGGCTAGTATCAACACAGGCCCCTTCCCAATGCTGGAAAGGAGCCTGTTGCAAAGAAAAAGATCAATGGTTAGTTATAACCAGGATTCTGTTTCAAGTTGGGGTTACTCGAAATCTGTACCGATGGAATCGGCATCAGATTATACTTGGAATCCGTCACAGGTTTGAATTGCCAGGCTTTCTGAGTGAAAGATTTGAAACGAATCAAATCAGTACGACGACGACCTTCGAAGGCAAACTCCCGTCCGTACTCTTTCAGCAAGTTGTCCAACGTTAGATCAGCCGTAGTAAAATCAGATACTCCTGCCCGATTGCGTACCTGGTTGATGTAAGGTAAAGCTTCGGCTGCTTTCCCTAAACGAACCAGTGCTTCAGCTTTAGCCATCAACACAGATGAATAGCGGAAGATGGGAAAGTCGTTATCCTGGCTAGTAACCAGGTTTCCAGTTTGAATTTCAAACTTTTGGAAACGTACCCCCTGATAAGCTAAGGCTCGTTCCAAAGCACTGATTTCCGGCGTAAAGTTTACATCATGCCGTAAGCCATCTACGCGGTCATCATACTGAACTACCTTGCCATCTGAACCCGTCTGCGGACCTGCCAGCCACATCTTTTTGCGAGCATCCTGATCGCTGAACGTTGAGTAAAAATCTGCGTAGGTACAGTATCCATTCCAGGGGCTATTAGCTAATCCATACTTCTGTTGCAGAGCATAGTGTAGCGTACGTAATTGGAAAGTGTTACCGGTAGCGAACGTTTTATCATAAGGAATTACGAAGATGTTTTCACGCATTGACCCGTTCTTGTCATTATTGACGGCAAAATTGTCCAGGAAATTAGACGTCAATGAATACAGTTTCGAGTTAATGACTGAATCGCATTCGGCAGATGCTTCCGTCCACCGGGGCGTACCCGTGAATACCTCTGCATTCAGATACACGTGAGCGAGCAAAGCGTGTCCGGCCCCCCGGGACATTCGTCCATACATGGCTATACTACTCTCGTTACGCATCTGAGGAATCGCCTCCTTGAGCTCCTTTACGATGAAATTATACACATCCACTCGTGGACTTTGGGCCGGATTACCGGCGGGCGAGTCTTCAGTCAGAATGGGTACATTCCCGAAAAGATCCACTAAATAGTAGTAATTCAAGGCTCGAATGGCCCGTAATTCAGCAATGGTCGTTTGTTTGCTTGCTAGTGAAGAAGCTTTCAACGTAGCGACATTGATGTTTACGTTGGCAATACTACGATAGAATGCCTCCCAGGCTCCATTGATGTTTGTTGGAATCAAAGGCGTAAACTGATGTTTAGCCAGTTGCTGCCAACGTCCATCATCGTACCAGTCAGGCCCCCGCGTCGGTACTACGACTTCGTCCGTAGTCGTTTCCTGTAATACGAAGGGGTCATCGACGAAAGATCGTAAGGTTCCATACGAAGAGCCAATCACCGAATTCAGATCCGACTCAGTAGCAGGAAACGTTCCCGCGTCAGCTTGGTCGTACACCGTAGAATCCAGATTAGTACAGGACTGATTGAATACCATCAATCCCGTTAGTCCGAGTCCGTATAAAATTTTAAGCGTTTTCATAAGAAAGTATCGTATTCTAAATAAGCCTAAAGCTTATAACTGATTGCTTATATAATGAAAGTACTCTATAGGCTAGAACGTCAGTGAAACACCTGCCACTAACGTACGTGCTCGGGGGTAATAGGAAATAGGATCAACTCCCGGCGACAGGTTTACTGCCCGGTTATCATCGCTGATGGATCCGTATTGGCTCCGCGAATCACCCGTACGCACCTCAGGATCAGCACCACGATATTTCGTAAACACGAAAATGTTTTGACCTGACAGGTAGACTTGAGCATTTTGCAGAACCTTCTTCATTCCCGGAATCCGGTATCCTAAGCGGAAGTTATCCAATCGAACAAAAGAAGCATTTTCTAACCACAAATCAGACCAAGCCGAAGAAACTCCCTTGCCAATACCGGTTGAAAATGCATCCTTCAGCAAGTTCTCGCCAGGGAATCGGTTGGGGTTTGCAAAGTAGATGTACATTCCATTTGCCACTTTCTGGCCTACACTTCCACGGAAGAAAAAGGACAGATCCCAGTTCTTGTAGGTAAAGTTGTTTTGCCAGCCAAAAGTTAACTTCGGTTGAGCATTGCCCAGGTACGTACGGTCTGCACCTGCGGGTTGCGTTCCCCCACCTCCAAAATCCTGATAGATGTACTCGCCTTTGTCGTTGAAGCCCGTTACGCGAGGACCGTAGAACGTACCAATTGCATACCCTTCCTGTAGTACGATAGGAGAAGCAATTCCTCCTTGACCACTACCAAATCCGCCATATAAAATGGGGTTATTGGTATTGTATTGGAATAGGGCATTGCTTAACGAAATGATTTTGTTAGTATTATGAGCCAGGTTCAATGAGGTACGCCACTCAAAATCTTTCGTGCTGACGGCCTGATAGTCCAGCGACAACTCAATTCCTTTGTTGGATACCCGGCCTACGTTTGCCAGTACGTTATTCGTTACGGCTGTTAGTTGCTGCGAACCATATTTAGAGCCAATTGCAACCGGGTAATTGAATAATAAGTCACGCGTGTCTTTGTAATAAACTTCCACTGATCCCGTCAAACGGCCCTTCATTAATCCAAAGTCCAAACCGATATTGGTCATCGCTGAAGTTTCCCATTTTAGATCTGGGTTCGCATTTTGTGAATAAAAATACGCTGTCTGGAAACCACCGTTGGTAAAGTAAGACCCTTGCGAACCGTACAACATACGAGCGGCATAATCGGCGATACCATCCTGGTTACCCGTCACCCCGTACCCAGCCCGCAATTTCAGGTCGCTAAATACATTCCCACTTTTAATAAAATCCTCTTCGATCAAACGCCATCCTGCCGATACCGAAGGAAACCAACCCCAACGATTGTTTACCCCGAACCGAGAAGAACCATCCCGACGGATATTCGCAGTCAAGAGGTATTTCTCGTTGTATGAATAGTTGATACGACCAATCAAACCTACCAAGATAGCTTCAGACTTGTAGGAATTCACCTGCCGGTTAGTTGAACCATCAGCGTTACTATTTCCAGCTCCCAGGTTATTGTAGCCAAAGGCATCAGGGAAGTTTGAGTTTTCTGCACCAAATCCTTCATTACTCACTTTCTGATAAGTATGACCCAACAGAACACTAAAATTGTGCTTATCAATAGTATTGGTATAGTTAACAGTACTTTCAATCAGGCGATCCAGCACTTCCTGGGTTTCACGGCGACCTCTTGAAATACTATTGCCACTACCCCGGAAATAGCTGGGAATGAAAAAGCCATAGAGATAGTCAAATGTACTTTGCGAAGCATTTACCCCTACTTTTAATCCTTTCACGATTTCGTAGCTAGCTTTAGCATTCAACAACGTCTGGCGTTCTTTTCCTTGATTAGTCAACTGCACGAGACGAGCTAGTGGATTTTCTACTTCAAACTGGCCCTGGGGCTGGTTGAAGGTTCCGTCAGCGTTGTAAATCGGTTGTGTTGGGTTAAAACGCACTGCCGAACGCAGGGCTCCATAATCAACGAATTTTTTGTTATTCGTCTGATGTGAAAGTAAAAGCTGAATTTCCAGACGATCGTCTAAAGCTTTCTGTACCATGTTCAACCGAGCATTGATCCGGTTAAAACCTGAGTTTTTTACGATACCTGGCTGATCCAAATAAATAAGCGAACCACGATAACTAAATTTCTCAGCTCCTCCACTAACGGCAACTGAGTGATTTTGCGTCCATGAAGTCTGCGTTACCTGATCAATCCAGTTCGTAGAAGATCCGTAATCTTGGCCAGTAATGTTTTGTTCAACTAATTTAGCCCGGAACTCGTCTGGCGTCAGGAAACCAGGACGGCGAACTTCTTTACCCATGGAGATGTATCCACTGTATTCGACCGAAGTACGACCTGCCGTTCCTTTTTTAGTAGTAACAATGATTACCCCGTTCGCTCCCCGTGAACCGTAAATGGCGGCAGCAGAGGCATCTTTTAGTACGTCAACCGACTGAATATCTTCGGGAGCCACACTATTCAACGGAGCTCCTGCTACGCCGTCAATTACAATGAGAGGCTCTGAGTTAGCCGAAAGAGAAGACGTTCCGCGTAAACGAATGGTTGGGCGGTTATTCGTTGGATCACTGTTTGGAGCACTGATTACCAGGCCCGATACTTTTCCTTGTACAGCCTGTAAAGGGTTGTTAAGTACCCCGGCGTTGAAATCCTTAGCCGTAACGGTTGCTGTAGCTCCGGTTACGTCCGCTTTCCGCTGTGTACCATAGCCTACTACAACTACTTCCGAAAGGGCTTGTGAATTAGGCTGTAAGATTACGTTAAGAGTGGTTTGGTTCGTAATGTCAATTTCCTGGGAAATCATACCTACGGAAGTAAAACGAAGTTTAGAACCAGAGGTAACGCTAATCTTATACGTACCGTCTGCTGTCGTTTGTGTACCTGTAGAAGTGCCCACTACTAAAACGCTCACTCCAGGCAAATCGCTCCCATCTTCCGCTGAAGTAACCTTTCCTGAAAGGATACGCTGTTGAGCCCAAGTAGTTACGCTGAGAAAAATCATTAAAAGGCCTAGACATCCAGTAAACCAATGTCTAAGTTTTCTTTTCTGACCTAACCAGCTACGTTGCAAGTAAGTCTGTTTCATCATGTGTAAGGGTTATATATTATATCAGTAACAAGAAAAGAAAGTGTATGTATGTCCAACCAAAAGATAGAAGTAAGTCCAAATTGGTTTCGTCTAGTATTTTAGTGGATGAATACACTTTACAGCCTCATGGGACCGCAAAATACAATAAATAAGTTACATAATACAATTTATATATAAAGTTTTTTAAAAAATTTTGAGTATAAAAACTTATTTTAAATTAATATTTAATACTTAATTACATATAAATAATAACTTCCATTCTTCTTTAGAATAGTTTTCTAATGCTTTGTCTTTACGTGATTCAATATCCAGCTCCCAACAAACTCTCCCTGACTGAAACCATCGTCGATTCCAGACTTGAAATGAATTCCACCGTAAAGCCGACTAATCGCTGCTTCAGTTGCAGCGGCTTTGAAAGAAGGGTATTGACGTACGGGTAACCCATAGGCTATTTCAGAAGAGTCAGCAAAGTTTAAATGATCTCCCATGAGAGCTGTTAAAACAACCGCAGAAGAAGCTGAAATGACACTGTGGCCAGAAGGATACTCAGGAAAAGGTGGAGTCTGTAATAAAGGCTGCCATTGATCATCTATTAAGTTATTAATATACGTTTCTGGTCGAATGCGAACGGAATGGTATTTTTCATCCCAGCAAGCAATGAAACCGTCAAATAATGCAATGGAAGTAAGCAGATAAGCTTCAGCAGTCTGCATGAAATCTTTATGAGCTTGACGAGTGGTTAATCCTACGATACTCATCCAATGCCCACCCGGAGACATTTTTTTGGTAGCAAAAGCGGCATGCCCCTGAATATTCATTTTAAAAGGATTACAATCCCAGAAATTTGCAATTTCTTTTTGCTCCTTCGTACTAAATTTGACAGCCTCATAAACCTCTTTCGCCTCTTTGAAACAATCGCTATTGGAATTGGTACTATAGGCCGGAAAACCTTCAATCCGAAACTGTGCGGCTGAATCAAGTACCATTGGTCGGATTTTAGCCCAGAACGGTTCCAAAGCATCCATGTAGGCGGGCGGTGTAGGCACCCAGCTCCCTTTATGGTTGGTTACGGTATAACGAAATCCCCGGGTTTCTTTATAATGATCCTTCAAAGAATAGGAAATGACGTGTTTAGCAACTGCTTCCCCATATTGCATGGAACGTTCATATACGTCCGAAGGCAAAGCATCTTCAAATGACTTGTAAAAGTCTTTTTCGAAATCATCAATTATATCGCCTGAAAAAGTCCACTGCCGCCCTACCATCAAAAAGGCTCGACTGCTCGCCAATGGGTAACAATATTCCTGATTGGCTTCAGGTTTAGGTGTAGCCGTATATTCATTTAACTGCCCTTCCATACTCCGATACTGAGGATACATGGGTAGTAAAGCTTCGTACGCCGCCAAACTGGAGTAGGCATAAATGCGGGCCGCTACAGGTGGGCCAAACACATCGTGTATAATGACTTGTGTAAGTTTACGCTCTGCCTTTCTTAAAAAGTCAGGGTTACTAGTCAATGAAGTATATTCGCTCTTATCTTTCTGACAACTAGTCAGAATCAATACATTAGCAGCAATTATAAGGAAAAGTAGCTTCATTTTAATTTCACTATAATATAATTTTATTATATTTTTTTAGAACAAATTTAATAGAATGAATAGTATCTGTGCTATTCTACATAGGTTAACCGGTATTTTATTTTACTTGTGTAAGTAATACTTTTCTAAAAGGTCAGCAAATGCAATCCTTTGACGAAAAGCCATTGATACTACTTTTGTAAATAATAAACTTTTATAGTTTCAGTTAGGCATATATTCCTACTTTAGTGCAATTCTGGAGTATATAAATTATGAAAAGTAAAGTGCTGCATATAAGTACCTTACATCGGGGCGATGATTCGCGGATGATACAGAAAATGGCCTCCAGTACGGCTCTGCGGTACCGAACGCTTGTTTTGGTTACGCAAACTTCACCCACGAATCCCGCTCTTGAATCCCATTATTTACCTTATCGGCCTTCGCTTGTCAAACGTATATTTTTAGTTCATCCCCTAGCTTTCTGGAAAAGTCTTCGTTTGAAGCCGGATATTGTTCACGTACATGCCCCCGAAGCTTTACCCATTGCCCTGATGCATTACTGGCGAGGAGCTAAAGTTATTTTCGACGTGTATGAAAACATGGGAAAACAACTGAAAGACAAGCAGGTAAATAATAGTTTTCTGTTCAGGAGTTTTTTCAAGATTTTCGATCAGATCGCCCGTCGGAAATTTCACTTCATTTTTGCCGAAGATTCCTATCAGGAATCGTACCCAGACCTGAAAAAATCAAGCGTCGTTATCCATAATTTCCCGGACTTAACCTCAATTCCCTTAGTACAGGACCCTCCTAAAGAACCGGCCTTCTTTTACTTAGGACAACTAAGCAAAGCCCGCTGTCTGGATGTAATGATTGAGTCGGCTGTTTTACTGCGAAAAGATTACCCTAATTTCCGCTGGCATATTTTCGGAAAAGTTGGCTTTGACCTGACTTCGATGGAAGAAGTTGAACAAATGCCGGGTTACGCAGAAGTGAAAGACCATCTGATTTTTTACGGCTATACTCCTGCAATAGAGGCCTATCAGAAAGGAACACAATGTCTGGCTGGCATTGCCTTACTTAAACCCCTCGGCGATTTTGAAGGCTCCTATCCGACTAAGATCTTTGAGTATATGGCTTTAGGCTTACCCGTCATAACTTCTCATTTCCCACTATACCAGTCTGTAGTAGAAAAACATAACTGCGGATTCTGCATCGAGCCGACGAATGCGAAGGCTCTGTATGAAAGTTTGAAATATCTTATTGAAAGTCCGGATGAAAGAAAGCAGATGGGCACTAACGGCAAAAAAGCCGTTCATAGCGATTATAACTGGGCCGCTGAACAGCAAAAGCTCTTAGCATTTTATGAAGAAATAATTAAAGAAGGTTAGAACAGTCCATTACAGTCTTCAGACCGAATCAACTTATCTAACCTTCTCAAACAAATCAAACTATTTATTACTTATTATAAACCCAGACGGCCATTTTACCTACCCCACGATGGCTCCACAAGTGATAAGGAATAGCCGTGAATTTCTTCCCGTCTGCGTTTTCTCCTTTAATTAAAACGCTGGTTGTAATGAAATCAGGAGCATTTACTGACTTCAGTTTCGTCTGATCATTTACCGAAATTTGCTCTACATTGCCACCATTATCCACACCTTCTACGCAATACACCAGCGGACCACGCTCCAGAGCTATTCTGCCCCGATCCGCTTCTACCTGCTCATTGGCTAATACTTTTCGAATTGGCATCGGCAAGTCCATCTCCACAACATCTCCTTTTTTCCAGCTTCGACTAATGGAGGCAAAGCCTCTGGATACTTCATATTTAACCTTTTTGCCATTTACCTTTATAACAATAGGTTGAATTTCAGCATTTTGATATCGATACAAATCACCCGGCACGGGCTTTCCCTGAGACCAGCCTGGCAAACGAACCTGTAAGGCAAAACCCGTGGATTTTTCAGGATTCACGGTCAGTTTCATAAAACCATTCCAGGGATAATTGGTCTCCTGAATTAATTCCACGGGAGTGCTACGGACCGAAACTTTAGCTGTTCCGCCCATTAACAGATTCAAATAGAGATTATTATCTTTTGTAGCATACACATAACCCGGCAGTGAAGGCATAACCCGGGTAACATTAGTAGGACAGCAGGAGGTTGCAAACCACTCAACCCGTGTAGCTTCACCGTTAAATTTAGTAACACCATCGGCAGCCAGCGGATTAGGATAAAAGAAGTGCGTGCCATCCAGCGAAACGCCCGAGAGAAAACCATTATACATGATTCGCTCAAAGATATCCAGATAAGCTCCTTCGCCAGATTCCAGGAACATTCGATAATTCCATAACATCTGAGCCACTGAAGCACAGGTTTCAGCGTAAGCTTCCTTATTAGGTAAGTGATAATTTTCACCAAAACCTTCGTTGGAGCGATCTGAACCGACCCCGCCCGTCAGGTACATCCGTTGGTCAGCGGCGTTATGCCATAATTTTTGCAGGGCTTTCCCGTACGTTTTAGAACCCATCATCGCATCTACATCCGTCATTCCGGCGTATAAATACCCTGCCCGGACCGAGTGCCCTACTACTTCCGTTTGCTGAGTAACGGGTAAGTGATCCTGAAAATACATGCTGTCGGCGTGTGTGGCACTGCCGTCGGGTTTCTGCACGATCAGGATGCGACGCAGATCTTTTCGACCCCGCATGTCAACGAAAAACTTGGCTAAATCGAGGTACTCTTTCTTCTTAGTGGCCCGATATAACTTTACTAAACCAATTTCGATTTCTTCGTGTCCAGGCACTTCAACCAGCTTGTTTGGACCAAAAACGGTAAGTAAGTAATCCGCATTTTTGGTAGCTACGTTCAGTAAGTTCTTTTTACCCGTAGCCTGGTAGTGGGCAACTGCGGCCTCGTACATATGCCCGACGTTGTACAACTCGTGTGAACCGTTCAGGAAATTGAAGCGGGTATAACCAGAACGCCAGTCTTTCTCCATAATCTGATCTCCCAAAATGGTACGGATTGTGTAGAGGTAGCCGTCAGGTTCCTGAGCGGCGGCGATTTTGGTAATAAGCGTATCCAGGTAAGCCTCCAGCTTCGGATCAGGGTGACTGGCCAACGAATAAGAAGCTCCTTCGATTACTTTAAAAACGTCGGAATCATCAAATCTTTGCCCCCGAAACTCGCCTTTTTTAAGCTTTCCGGCAATGGCAAAATTGTCAATGCGACCTGTTTCTTCGCATTTCTCAAAGGCAAAAGGGATGGTACGCGTGCGGTTGGTTTCGATGCGAGGCTGCCAGAAGGGCGAAGAAATTTTAACATCGGTAAAAGGAACCGGTTGAATGGGATAATCCTGAGCGAGAGATACGCCCGTTACCACCATTCCCACAAAGGTCAGGAAGGTACTTTTTTTCATAAGATCGAATGTTGGGAATTCTCAACGCGGGATTCATTAAAAAAATAATACCTTGATTAGGCTAGAACCAGAAAACAGCTACAGGAAAATACGTAACTAGAATGAAGCTCTCAACTTCCCGAAAGTATAAAGCTTTCGGGAAGGCGGATGATTACAACCAGAAAAGTTAAAATGCTATTGCATGTCCACCACTTTCCCTTGATTTAGTCGAATGGTATGATTAACGCAGCTAGGAATTTCTTCGGTGTAATGCGAAACGTATAATAAGGTTCGATTCGAATTTTTGGAAAGAGCATCTACAGTATCCCGGAAACGAATCATTTGTTCGGTATCCAGTCCCTGGCAGGGTTCATCCAGAATCAATAAAGGCGGATTTTTGACTAAGGCTCTTGCCAGTAGTATCAACCGTTGTTGGCCCGTTGAAAGTTGAGACAGCCTTTTTTCTTTCAAGTCCTGAAGTTCAAAGGCTTTCAGAAATTGTTCTACGTACTCAGTCTGTTCCGTTTTCAGTACCTTGAACAAGCCCATGGTATCAAATAGTCCCGAAGCAATGACTTTCCAGACGTTCTGATCTCTAGGGAAGTATAAATGTAATTCGGGAGAAACGAAGCCTATTTTCTTCTTAATATCCCAGATACTTTCGCCCGTACCTCGTTTGCGGTCGAATAAATCAAAATCGTTCGCGTAAGCCTGGGGGTTATCACCCGTAATTAAGCTTAATAAGGTAGATTTTCCGGAACCGTTTGGTCCCAGTAAGGCCCACTTCTCTCCCCGCTTAACCTCCCAGTTTACACCATCCAGCACCTGCGTTTCACCGTAGCGAATCGAAATATTTCGCATCCGAATCGCGTAGGAAAAATCCGCGTGCTCGGTGAGCGGATCAGGTAATTGAATTATTTTTTGCTCTTTTTCATCTTTCTGTACAACGTAGTTTTCCCGCACAAGGGATTGTCCTTTCGGCAATACCAGCACATTTGTAATCACCGCCGGAATATCCGAGGGCGGAGCAACCATGATCAGGGTCGTTCCCGATTCGGCGATATGACTCAGAATGTCATGCAACGAAGCCCGGCTGTCTACATCTAATCCCACAAAGGGATTATCCAGAATCAGAACTTTCGGTTTCTTAAGGAAACTGCGGGTTAATAACGTCCGGCGGGTTTCGCCATTCGAAAGAGAAGTAACGTGGCGTTGCAGCAAATGACTTACCCGTAATTGTGTGGCTACTTGCTGCAAATATTCTTCGTCATAAGCCAGCGGAGGTAACTCTACTGAATGAGCGTCTACCGTTCCGGCGGGCTTTACCTGCTCCTGCAATACTTCCCAAACGGTAGGACTTTCTTCGGAGGCATAGCTATTAAAACGTTGCTGATAGAAAGTAACGGTAGCCGCAATGTTTCGATTGAAACTGAAGTCATTTGCTACCAGTTCGATGTCTTTCTTTGCGGGAATGGCCTGGAATGTGCCCCCCAGAACACTTCTTTTTTCGGCCAACACAGAAAGTAACAAAGATTTCCCAGAACCTGTTGACCCTATTAGAGCCCAGTGTTCACCGGATTGAATGGTGAGGTTTAACCCGCTAATGATCGTTTCCCGTTCCCAGCCGATGCGGGCTTCTTCCAGTTTGAATAATGTTGACATAGTTACTAGCAGGTCCAGTCCCACAACACAATAACCCAGGTATCATGCGTGGCCGTGGAGTCAGTAAAAGTATGAATCGGTTGGAATCCCACGCGGCGGTGAGCCGCCTGCGAGCGGGTATTCCGCACAGAAATATCAGTAATCAGGTAATCAAATTGAGAGCTATAGGTGTTTCGATGGTGTTGATACATTCCATCAAAAATACCTCTTCCCCGATACCCTTCCGCTACGCACACCTGCCCCATCAAGTAATAAGAGGATTCGGAAATCAACTTGCCTTTATAGGTTAAGGTAGACAACGTTTCCACCAGAGGGTCGAAAAAAGAATGTTTTATCTTTGGGCTGGCTGTCAGGGCATACCCCACCACCTTCTCGCCCTCTTTGGCAATGATGTGCGGAGCCTGGTTATTCATCTCACGCAGTAAGTCCAACTGGTAAGGAATGGTAACAAATCCCTGATTTTGAGCTATCTCTGTCGTTACATTCGCCAGCAGGTTAGCTTGCATCAGGGTATATAGCTGCTGAAGTTCCGCTTCGGTTTGAACGGTGGTATATTCAATTACTTCTTCCATTTCATTGTATTCACCAGATGCATCACGTCTTTCTTGAGGTATTCTACTACGGGCTTGAGTGAATCGTTTTCGGTAGCGGTCTGTAAGTACATGGCCCCGCGAAGGAAATTTTTAGTCGAATCAGTTGTATAAAACTGCATGTGACTGGGTACGTCTCCAGCGATTTCCAGAATGACAAATTTCTGTCCTGTTTTTCCCAAAGCCATAGCATCTTTTAAGGCATATGCCTTCTCCTGATGTTTGGAAGCAAGTTTATAAGCATCGGCTATGAATCCTCTCAATCGATCTTTACTTCCAAGAACGGGCTTATAGGTAAGCTGAATATTTGCATTCAAAGCAGGATAATGAATAAAAATCCAGTGCGGCTCTGCATTCAGAAAAGTATCGGGTTTAATAACCGCCGCTTTAGAATATTCAAACGTATAGGGATGATTTTCTGTAAGCTGCTGGTAACTATGCGGTGGCAGATCAATGCGTTGAAAACCTTTGGGTTTGGGGGTATAATCTTCGTCACAAGCCAGCAAAACGCAACTGATCAGAATGGTACATAAGCTATAATAAATCGTTCGAAGCATCTTTTTGTGGTCTGTGATTAGTTTACAGTTGTCTTTTTCCGTATGGAGTATTTCTTGTTCTGGACTCTGTTTTCATTGAAGTCCAAACAGAAAACGGCAAACTGACAACTGAATAAACGAAAACGGGAACCCCTTGTGATGGGATTCCCGCGAATTTATGATTATTTTCTAAGTACGAAGATTCTTTCGTGAATCTGTGTTTTTCGTAGTTAGCTTTTATTGAACAACGCTACCGACCTGCTGGCCGGGCCACGCTGGCAGCAGTATCCCAATTCATTAACTATCACCTGACTCATGGATAAACTACCCATGCCAGCAGAAAAACTACCAGCGGCATCTATTTCTTACTCAAACAAGTTACCCAAGCCACCTAATACCGAGCCGCTTTCCCGACCGCTACCAGTAACGCTGGTCATTGAACTGAGCGTATTTGCCAATTTCACAATCGGCATGGACTGAATCCAGACGCGACCTGTTCCTGATAACGTGGCTAAAAAGATGCCTTCCCCACCGAACACCATGGATTTCAGACCGCCTGAACGTTGAATGGAGTAGTTAATCTGCTGCTCGAAAGCCACAATACAACCCGTATCAACCCGAAGAGTTTCGTTGTTGAGGTAACGTTCAATCACTACCCCACCCGCGTGCACGAAAGCCAGACCATCTCCTTGCAATCTTTGCAAAATAAAGCCCTCTCCTCCAAACAAACCGGAGCCAATTTTCTGGTTGAAGGTAATCGCAATTTTCGTTCCTAAAGCGGCACAAAGAAAACTGTCTTTTTGAGCAATCAGGGTTTGACCAGGCAGGGAAGCCAGATTGATCGGAATAACAGTGCCCGGATACGGAGCCGCAAATGCTACCTTACTTTTACGGTACCCACGGTTGGTAAAGTGCGTAATGAAGAGCGATTCGCCCATCAGAACCCGGCTGCCTGCCTGCATAAGTTTACCAAAGAGGCTACGATCTGGTTCAGATCCGTCGCCCATTTTCGTTTCAAACTGAATGCCATCTTCCATAAAAAGCATGGAGCCGGCTTCGGCAACTACGGTTTCGTTGGGATCCAGTTCAATTTCTACGATCTGAATATCTTCACCGATGATTTTGTAATCAATTTCGTGGCTACGCATAGCTTGGGAGGTTTGTAAGGGTTTGTTTCGTTTGATAAGGTAATGTTTTGATATCGACTCATCAACAGCTCAAACCCTTCTAAACTACTCGCCCAGTTCGCGTTTGAGATCATCCGGTAAATCGAAATCGTCTTCCTCTTCTTCTGAATCTTCTTTTTTCCGACCGGGCAAAGCTTCGAGATCATCGCGGTGACGTAATTTTTTATCGTCAACCGTACGGTTCAAAAACTCGTTGATCTTATCGATCGGCAAAGACATATTCAGTTCCCCAAAATTATTAATCGTAATATCGAGTCCGTCTAAGTCTTTATGAACTCGCGGCTTTTCGGGTTGAGCGGGCTTTTTCGCTGATTTCTTTGCCATGGCTTGCTAGTTTTCAGTTTTTAGTTGTCGGTTTTCAGTTCTACTTTGCCAGTACAGATCTACTTTTCATTAACTGACAACTGTAAACCGACAACTGAAAACGCTTATAATACTTTCTTCAACCGATCTACTACCTCTGCTTTGCCCATGATTTCCATGGATAACATCAGGTCGGGGCCGGCGGGGGCTCCGGTGAGTACGACGCGGAGCGGCTGCATTACTTTTCCTAATTTAATGCCTTTTTCGTCGGTAACCTTATGTAATGCTTCCTTGGCCGTTTCAGCCGTGAAAGGTTCTACTTCGGGTAATACCTTCGCATATTGTTCGACTACGGCCGCTACGTCGGCGTTCCATTTCGTCGTCATTACCTGCTCGTCGTACTGCGTAGGTGCTTCAAAAAGGAATTTTGACTGCTCGACGATTTCCTGTGGGAAGGTTACCCGGTCTTTCAACAAGTGAACAATCTTCTCAATTTTTTCAGGACTACTTCCTGCAAATGACTCCTTTAATGACTCAGCTACTGAAGCATCCGAATGCTGTTTGAGATACTGCTGATTGAACCATTTCGCTTTGGCAATGTCAAAACGGGCTCCCCCCTTGTGAATTTTGTCCAGACTGAACGCGGCAACTAACTCATCCATAGTGAACATTTCCTGTTCCGTTCCAGGATTCCAACCCAGAAAAGCCAGGAAGTTAATCACTGCTTCGGGCAGATACCCATCTTCCCGAAATCCGCGTGCCACGACTCCACTGGTGGGATCTTTCCATTCCAGTGGGAAAACGGGAAACCCACCCAAATCGGCGTCACGTTTGGATAATTTGCCGTTTCCTTCGGGTTTCAATAACAAAGGCAGGTGAGCAAATTCGGGACGCTCCCAGCCAAAAGCCTTATACAGTAATACGTGTAAGGGGGCAGACGGTAACCATTCTTCACCCCGGATCACGTGCGTGATTTCCATCAAATGGTCATCCACCACGTTAGCCAGGTGATACGTGGGCATTCCGTCGGCTTTCAATAATACCTTATCGTCGATTTGTGAAGAGTGAACATTTACCCAATCCCGAATCAAATCCCGGAAACGAATTTCTTCTTTCGCAGGTACTTTCAGACGAATGACGTGAGGTTCCCCTGCCGCGATACGAGCCTGCACCTCTTCGGCTGGCAAGGTCAGCGAATTTTTCAGTCGTGTACGGGTAATGCTGTTATATTGAAAGGTAGAACCCTGTTTTTCAAAGGTCTGACGCATGTCGTCCAGTTCTTCGGTAGTATCAAACGCGTAATACGCTTTATCCGCCGCAATCAGTGTTTCAGCGAAATCACGGTACATGTGCATCCGCTCTGACTGACGATACGGAGCGTGTGGGCCACCTACGCCGACGCCTTCGTCGATGGTAATGCCTACCCACTGGAGGGCTTCCAGAATGTAATTTTCGGCTCCGGGAACAAATCGATTCTGATCCGTATCTTCAATACGAAGCAACATTTTTCCGCCCATCTGGCGAGCGAAGAGGTAGTTATAGAGTGCGGTGCGAACGCCGCCGATGTGCAAGGCTCCCGTCGGACTGGGAGCAAAACGTACGCGAACTTGAGTTGATGACATAAGATTAATTTTGGAGTTGAGTCAGTGATTACGCTGGTTTGTACCATTGATCCTGTTACTCAGGTTGTCTCTGCTCCATTTGATGTCGCAAAGTTACTCCTTTTACTTCGTTTAGGGTTTAGAGTTTTCCGTTTACTGCCTCCAGTTTTCAGTTCTGGATGAGATTTTTAGATCACAATCGCTTTAGCTCACGCAAAATTTGGGGCAGAAAGCCTTTTATTACGATGATGACAGACCTTTCTTTTCTTGATTTCCATACCCATCACCTGAATTCTGGCGAAAATTCAGAAAGCATTTACAATGCCCGTTTTTCGGAGTTCGATTCATTACCTAAAACGCAGCGAATCAGTCTGGGTATTCACCCCTGGTACATTGAAGAAAACACCGTAGAAGAACAGTTACAAATCATCGAAAAAGCAATTCAGGCCAAACGAATCGCAACGTTAGGCGAATGTGGGCTGGATCGGTTAACCTCTGCACCATTACCTGTTCAGGAATCTGTTTTTGAACGACAGTTAATACTTGCCAATGAGTATCAAATGCCAGTAACCATTCATTGCGTACGGACTTTTCCTGAGGTGATTCAGCTAGTTAAACGACTAAAAATCAAGACCCCTTTAATCGTTCATGGTTTTAATAATAAACCGGAAGTTGTCCAGCAGCTTCAGAAGTATGATTTCTATTTCTCTTTGGGTGAAGCCCTATTACAAGACGAATCAAACGCCGTAAAATGCCTGAAAATGATCTCTTTAGATCGGCTATTTCTGGAAACGGATGCTCAGGAGATTTCGATAAGTAGTATCTTTGCAGCCGCATCGAAGCACTTGAACATTCCTGTTTCTATATTAAAAGATCAGATTTGGCGGAATTTTCAGCGAATTACCCCCATTCCCTGACAAGCAGTATTTATATTAATTATGAGTTGGTTATCCAGAACAGAATTACTCATCGGGCCAGAAGGGCTTGATGTCTTAAATCAGGCCCATGTATTAGTCATTGGTCTAGGCGGCGTTGGCTCCTTTGCCGCAGAGTTTATTGCCCGCTCAGGTGTGGGCGAAATGACGATTGTGGACGGAGACGTAGTAGATCCTTCCAACCGGAACCGACAGTTACCTGCTCTGGCTACCACCCATGGATTATCCAAAGCCGATTTGATGGCCGAACGTCTGCTGAGTATCAATCCTGAATTAAAGCTACACGTTCGGAAAAATTTCCTTTCGCCCGAAGCCTGCCGCGAGATTCTTACGCAACCCTTCGATTATGTAATGGATTGTATCGATTCCGTTACTCCCAAGCTGACTTTGTTAGCGACGGCCCACGAAAAAGGGTACCGCATTATTAGTTCGATGGGTGCGGGTGGCAAACTTGACCCTACGCAGGTACAGGTAGCCAATTTATTTCTGACGAAAGAATGTACACTGGCCTATTACGTTCGGAAGCGGTTACGTAGATATGGTATTCAATCGGGTATTAAAGCGGTGTATTCCACAGAAACTGTTCGTACCGATTCCCTAATGCTGACCGACGGTTCCAATTTCAAACGTTCGGCTTATGGAACGATTTCTTACTTACCCGCTACGTTTGGAGCCGTTTGTGCTTCGGTCGTGATCCGGGATTTATTGAATGAACCCATTGAAGATTATGAGGCTTCGCAATTAGAATACCGCAAGCGTCAGCGGCTCGAACGCGAAGCTTTTTTCCGTAAACAAGCTAAAGCTGAACTACGGAAAAAGGGTTGATTGTTGTTGGTTATTAGTAATTATATTTTCATAAAAAGGGCTTTCTTTTTGCGAAGAAAGCCCTTTTCTGATTTTGTTGCATTATGAATTAATAACCAGGATTTTGAGGAAAAGCAGAAGCTCCACCCGTAGTCCGGTCAATTTGCGTTTGGGGAATGGGACGCAGGTTATGGAAAGCCTGAATTCCAGCGGCAGCGTCGGTGTTGTATTTTTTCACCCGATCTACCAATATGCCCCACCGTTTCAAATCGTACCAGCGGAACATTTCTCCAAGTAACTCCCGTTCGCGTTCTTCCATAATAAATTCCATGGTTAGACTGGATGCACTTACTTTCATAGCATCCTGTTGCCCCGGCCAGGCTGCCCGTACCCGTACCATATTGATAGCATCGGCAGCTTCCTGAGGTTTGCCAAGTTTTAGGTTCGCTTCCGCCAGAATCAGGTACGTTTCTGCTAAACGCATTACAAACCAGTCACGATTTCCCCATTCTGCGGTAACATCCTGACGAAGTGGATCCAGAAACTTGTTAAGTACAGGAAATAAATTAGGCTTATAAAGACTTGGCACCAATACCTGATAAGGTTTAGCGGCTCGTTGAGCCGTTGTCCATTCCACTCCAGGAATATAAATCGCCGTATCGCCCTGAGCCAGGGTTACCTTCGATTTCGAGTTGTCAAAAACGTTTGTGAATGTTCCGGGATTGTTAGTATACCAGGTATCCTTGAACGTCTTTTTGTACCGGGAATCTTTTGTCCGATCCGCTGGATTAAAAACAACGTTTAACAAATAAGACGTTGGCATATAACGCTTCCAGGGACGACCGTTGGCCAGATCACGTTTCATTCCGGCCTGAACGTCATATTCATTTCCGAAAAATAAGTGGGTCTGATTCCCGTTTACAGTGGCTCCTGTACCACTGGGGCCAATATCCGTCAAAGCATCATTCGTATACTGAACCGCAAAAATCACCTCACTATTAATCTGATTGGCCTGATTATATACGTTCGCGAAATCCGATAATAAGGCATACCCATAATTTTTAGTAACGTTCTGAGCATACGTAGCCGCCTTGGCATAATCGTCGGATGCAGCCGCTTCTGAGGTCGCCTTTGTCAAGTAAACCCGAGCCAGCAAATGTTCACAAGCTCCCTTGGTAGCCCGACCGTAATCCGTCGTTGTATTAGGTAACACAGCCAGAGACGCTTCCAGGTCAGCGGTAATCGCTGCATAGACTTCCTTAACCGATGCTCGGGTAAAATCCTTTTTGGGTTCCAGGTTACCCGTTAACGTTAAGGCTACGGGTCCCCAGTTTTGAACCAGAATGAAGTAATGGTGGGCACGCAAAAATCGTAGCTCAGCAATCCTCAGGTTTTTGTTAGCGTCCGTTAAACCCGTCACCGTACCTGCATTCGCTTTGTCGATGAGCACGTTCATCGTATTAATTGCCACGTAGAAGTTATTCCATAAATCCCGAAGGATGTCTACGTTGGAGCCAAATTGCGTGGTATACTGATTCATGTATTTGTAACTGCCATCAGCACCCATGGTGTAAGTGTCCGTCCCGAAAACGGTCAGATTTGTGCCAATTTCGCGGCCATAATAATCCCGAAGCGATGAATATGCCGCTTTCACGCCGGCTTCAAACCCCGCCTGAGAATTGAAATAATCCGCCCCAACCGAAGAAATGGGCGTCTCCTCCAGAAGATCTTTACACGACTGATTCGTCAGCATCAGACTGGCGATCAATAAGGTATACACTATTTTTTTCATGAATGTCTAAGTCTTTATCCTGAAATGGTTTTCCAAATACTTGCTAGAATTTCGCGTTAATACCGAAGATAATCTGGCGTGTAGAAGGCGTCTGGCTTTCAGAAATGCTGTCTACTGTTTCGTTGTCAATACCTTTGTATTTCGAACGATATTCAGAGAAAATAAAAGGCTGCTGAGCTGCCAGATAGACCCGCAGACTGGTCATGCCCACTCGTTTTGCTACATTTTCTGGTACGTTGTACCCCAGATTGATGTTCCGTACTTTCAGGAAAGTACCGCTGAAGTAACGCAGCGTGCTGGAATAGATCGGCGTTTCCTGATTCTGGTTTGGACGTGGAAAATCGTTCGTCGGGTTGTTGGGAGTCCAGTAATTGATGTTCAGGTTGTTATAACGTCCGGCCAGCGTATTAAATGTCTGGTGAAAACCGCTGGTAATGGTGCTCCCTACCCGAGCATACAGAAAGAAGGATAAATCCAGGCCTTTAAAGCTAAAGCGGTTGGTCATACCAGCCGTGAATTTAGGAATCTGCGAGCCAATAATCATACGGTCGTGATCAGCATCAATTTTCCCATCTCCGTTAATATCTAGCAGTTTTACCTCACCCACATTTTGTCCATATCGCTTGGCGTCTTCGCTTTCACTAGTCTGCCAAATGCCAATTTTCTTATAATCGTAAATGGCTGTAATGGGCTGTCCAATGAAACGAGCATTTCCAATATCATCTACTTTACCATTGAAGAGTTCACGAATCTGTTCTTTATTTTTTGTAAATTGAAGATCCGTACTCCAGCGGAATCCATTGGAAGCATCTATGTTAATTGTCGAAAGGGTAATCTCCAGACCTTGATTACGGGTTTTGCCCACATTTCGCAATACACTTCCGTATCCGCTAGTGTATGGTAACTGGTCATTCAGCAAAAGATCCCTAGTGTCAGCCTGATACACCTCCAAAGAACCAGCCAGTCGACCCCGGAAGAAACTATAATCCAACCCAACGTTTGCCGTTGAAGTCGTTTCCCAGCGTAAATTAGGGTTCCCAATTGAGTTGGGGCGGTAACCGTAGGCAGCATTGGTATTCCAGGCATACACTGTACGCGACAGCAAGGTTTGAGTCTGGTAAGGGTCAATAGCGGTATTTCCAATTGACCCCCAACTGGCCCGTAACTTCAACTGATCCAACCAGCTTACACCTTTCAAGAAGTTTTCATTACTGATGTTCCAGCCCGCCGCTACAGAGGGGAAGAATCCATATTTGTTATTGCGACCAAAACGTGAGGAACCGTCATACCGACCGGTCAACGTCAGCAAATATTTCTCGTTATAATCGTAATTAAAACGAGCCATAAAAGATTGTAATGTCCACTGAGTCAAACCCGTACCTACACTATTAATGGTTTGAGCCTGGCCCAGACTATAGAATTCCTGTGTAGCTGCGGGAATACCGTTTACACTGATCCGAGCCGTTTCATAGTTATCCCGCTGAATGGAATGCAAAGCCGTGATATTCAGGTTATGAATTTCCCGAAATTTTTTAGTGTACGTCAGAATGTTTTCAATGGTATAATTGAAACCCTGCGAGTAATCCGTCATCCCCCGGGGATCTCCACCGCGACGATCATTCGTAAAGGTTCCCCAGAAACGGCCGAAACGACGGTTTGTGAAGTCAGGACCAAAATTCAGACGGTATTTCAGTCCATCCGTAATGTTCCATTCGCCGTATAAGCTATTAAAAATCCGAATGGTTTTAGTTTCGGCAATGTTGGCACCCGGCACTACCTCCGAGGCAGGATTCGACTGAAGTCCATCCGAAGTAGGCAGGAAAATCAGATTTCCCAGATCGTCATAGGGCTTACCCAGTGGATTTTCACGTAAGGTTAATCCTAAGGGGTTAAAACCGTTTCCTCCTCCCGGATAGAAAGTATCACCGCCGTTGTTTATGCTGTAAACCGCAAACGTCGAAGTTCCTACTTTCACCCTTTTTCCAATTTGGTGATCCAGATTAACTCGAAAACTATATCGCGTAAAATCCTGAGTTTTAATGATCCCTTTATCTTGAAAGAAGTTGCCCGAAATAGAGAATTGAGTTTTCTCACTACCACCCTGAACCCCTACCTGATGACTTTGGATATGGCCCGTACGATAGATATACGATTGATAATCCGTGGAACGACCCGTGGCAATACCATCCAGTTCGACGGCTTCAAAAATCTTACTATCTGCATTAGGGTCGGCATCGTCATAACGACCTACGGCCCGGCGTGACTCCCGTTTGTATTCAGCAAATTGAGCCCCGTTCATTACTTCAATATTACCCAGTGCTTTTGAAACGCCATAATACCCGTCGTAACTAACAATGGTTTTGCCCGTAGTTCCGCGACGGGTCGTTACAATCACTACCCCATTTGCTCCTCGTGAACCGTAAATCGCAGTAGCAGAAGCATCTTTTAATACTTCCATGGACTGTATATCATTGGGGTTAAGATCATCGATCCCTCCAGCCAATGGAATTCCGTCTACTACATACAAAGGGTCGTTAGAAGCATTAATAGAACGGCGACCCCGAATCCGAACTGTAACGCCGGAACCGGGCTTACTACCGGCCTGTACAACATCCACCCCGGCGGCCCGACCTTGTAAAGCTTGCCTAGCGTTAGTAATAGGTAATTCAGCAATTTCCTTGGAACTTACCGATGAAATGGCTCCAGTTAACTGACTTTTCTTTTGCGTACCATACCCTACGACTACAACTTCCGTTAGGGCAGCTGTACTCGAAGGGAGTACTAACTCCATGTAATTTTGATTACCAATGGTAAATTCAAGTGTCTGATATCCAACTGAAGATACGACTAGCGTTGAGCTACTGGCAGGAACATTAATGGTAAATTTTCCCTCTGCATTGGTAACCGCTCCGCGTGTTGTTCCTTTTACCGATACACTGGCTCCAGGAATGGGTTGCTGATCGTCTCCGGTAACGCGTCCATTAACGGAACGCTCCTGAGCGAACGCATTCCAACCAAGTCCCAAAAAGAAAAGACTTAGTAATAAGTTTCTCATAGGTGTAATGATTTAGTTCAAGTTTTTCGTAGAATAAGTCAGTGATATTTACAGGACATGAACTAAATACATTTACCCTTATTTTTTGAATAATTTCAAGAAATAATTTTTATTAAGTGTGATTATAATAAATTTTTTAACAAAATAGTTAAATAAAAAAGCCTGAATCGCTGATTCAGGCTTTTTTATTTAACTATTTTAGTAGGTTATGCCTTCATTAAACGTACAATGGCAATTTCGCCTAGCAGAAAAAATAACGCCGCTATAATAAAATACTTCCAGAGGTCTTTCCCTATGTGTTGCTCCTTATAAGCCGTCGCTACGTCGGCTCGATTTACGTTATCGAAAACCTGTACATTTCGGTAGCCTTTAAACAAATCCCGCAGATCCTGCGGTGTGTAGGTCTGCATATTTGACTCTTTGTCGTCATGGTTAAAGGCCAGTAATTGCGTTACTTTCCCATTCAGGATTAACTCATAATAGCCTGATTCCAGAGGTTGCCCGCTACTTAATTGCTCGGCTTTGGGTAATTCAAAAGTTAACTGATTTCCATTCATCCGCTGAATGGGAATTAATTCCAGTTTATCTTTTCGAAGTTTAAACACGGCATTTTTCGGGGAGCCTGGAGCATCAATCTGAATATCAGGACTTTCGAATGAGTAAGCAATCGGCTCCTGTCTGACACTTAAGGAAGCTATCTTGTAAAAAACGGGCAGGAATAAGGCATGTTGAGCAAAGTCACCCAAGGTAGCATCCAGCGAAGAAGCCATGAGGTATACCCTACCCTGACCTGATTTTGAAGAAGTTAAAAAGGGCTCCCCGGATTTAAAATTCAGAAGTTTATCGCCAACAGTCCGCCAGTTCCAGACAGAGGAAGCCACCGGCATGATTAATTGTTCTTTCTGCGTCGTTTGGTCAAAAATATCGCTGAAAAAAGGATTTTGCCTGGAAGGGTCAGCCAGGATAGTTGGCGTAGAGGGTTCGCCTTGTATAGGGGAAATATTCTGAATACCTAAAGCCGTCAACCAGGAAGCATTGCCAACCCTGGCCGGGGGAATAACCAGTAAACTGCCGCCTTTACTTACAAAGTTCAATATTTCAGATTGTAAACTCCCTTCCACGCGTTCGACTCCTTCCAATACAATCAAATTAGCGGACTGAACTTTTCCAAGGTCTACGTTACTAACCGAAAAGCTCTGCTCTCGAAACAGACTGTCATTCGAAAATACGTTTTGTATATAATCCTTGGTCTTTTGTCCGTACACATGAAGAACGTCAATTCGGGGGGCCGCATTAAGCACAAAGTAGTAATCGTTATCGAAAATGACAGGCGAATCATCGAAGGTAATCCGACCCTTCTTAAAGCCTTTTCCGCGAACAGTAAAATTAAAAGCTGCCTGTACGTAATTCTCTGCCGGAATGGAAACGATCTGCGAGGCTACCTGTTTATCATCCAGTAATAACTTCACGCTCAGATTTTCCACTGGATTCGTTCCAGAATTTCGTAGCCGAACCGTTACTACATTCGACTGCATTTCACGAATGAATGGCGTATTCAGCCAAAGCGTATCCACAAATACATTCTGCGTAGTTGTTCCCTGAACGGGCACCAGAAAGAGCTGAGTAGTAGAATCGGGTTTAATTTTCTGAAAATCACCAGTAGTGGACTTCTGAAAATCTGATAACCAGAATAACTGGTTTTTGCCTCCGCTATGATTCGAAGCTAACTGCTGCTGGCGACGGTAGATACTTTCCAGCGAGCGACCTGATGGCGAAAAATCAACGGTTGCCAGTCTATCCATTATCTTCTGGCTTCCCTGCAAAGCGTATTCCTGGGACCCAAAATCATTAGTTATCAACTGAAGTGTTGGGGCGTTTGGAAATGAACTTAGTAACTCTTCAATTTTACTTACGCCTACATCCAGCAAACGTCGGTTATCCACCAGGTTCTGCATGGATAAAGAGTTATCTAAATAGATGCTGGTAATCCCATCCCGGCTTACGCCTGTGCTTTTACTGGCTGGAATAAAAGGCTGGGCAAAGGCCAGGGCCAGACAAACCAGGGCCAATATACGAGCGGCCATAATCAGCCAGTGCTTGAGCCGACGAAAGCTGCTGGTGGTAGTATTGACCTGTTTTAAAAAGCTAACATTCGTAAAATAAACCCGCTTGATTCTTCGAAAATTGAATAAGTGAATTAGTACGGGAATGGCAGCGGCCAGAAGCCCCCATAGAAAGGCAGGATAGAGGAACTGCATGAATTTCTTACAGGCAAATAGTGAAACGTGGATGAGCTAGGTGCCGCAGCCTCGCTATAATTCCTAAATAAACGAAAATCTACTTTATAAACGAAAAAAGGGCCTTTTAGTTGATCGCCGCGGGTTAATAGTTGCTCGTTACTAATTATTCTGCTCTAATGGGCAACTCAGTTGTTGATTCAGGTACATAGCCAAGAAGCCTTCATCCAAAACTGAATGAAGGCTTCTTGGTATCTGTGTTCGCTACTACTTATTGACTTAATAACCAGCAACAACTAACTCCACTTATAACTTACGTTTAACTTCCTGCATTTCGAAGCATTCGATGGTGTCGCCTACTTCCAGATCGTTAAAGTTTTTGATGCTCAAACCACATTCGTAACCGAATTTCACTTCAGATACGTCGTCTTTGAAACGCTTCAGAGCCTGAATCTCTCCTTCGTGGATTACGATAAAGTCGCGGATCACGCGGATTTTGTTGTTCCGTTTCACCGTACCTTCCGTTACATAGCAACCCGCAACGGTACCGATTTTGGAAATCCGGAATACTTCACGGATATCGATGTTGGCCGTAACCACTTCCTGGAATTCGGGTTCCAGCAGACCTTCCATGGCTTTCTTGATGTCCTCGATTGCCTGGTAGATGATGGAGTAATTCCGAATCTCGATTTGTTCCTGATCGGCTAAGCGGCGAGCGTTGAGCGAAGGACGAACCTGGAACGCTACTACTACAGCATCACCGGCAGATGCTAACATTACGTCGGATTCAGTTACCTGACCTACGCCCTTATGGATAATGTTAACATTAACCTCAGCCGTCGAGAGTTTAAGCAGCGAATCGGAAAGTGCTTCCACTGAACCATCCACGTCCCCTTTAACGATGACGTTAAGCTCTTTGAAGTTTCCAATCGCTTTCCGGCGACCAATTTCCTCGAGAGTAATATGCTTGCGGGTACGAAGTGACTGTTCACGCAGTAACTGCTCACGTTTGTTAGCAATTTCACGAGCGTCACGCTCCGTTTCCATCATGTTCACTTTATCACCAGCCGTTGGAGCACCGCTTAGTCCTAACACCTGTACGGGCGTTGAGGGTCCAACCGATTTCACGCGTTGACCTTTATCGTCAAACATCGCTTTCACTTTACCGAAGAACGGTCCAGCCAGCATTACGTCACCTACACTCATGGTACCATTTTGTACCAGAATGTTTGCGACATATCCGCGGCCTTTATCCAGCGAAGCTTCAACGACGGTACCTACACCACGTTTATTGGGGTTTGCTTTGAGATCAAGTAACTCAGCTTCGAGCAATACTTTTTCCAGCAATTCATCAATACCTAAACCGCTCTTTGAAGAGATTTCCTGGGTTTGGAAACGTCCACCCCATTCTTCAACGAGAATGTTCATTTGAGAAAGTCCCTCACGAATTTTCTCTGTATTTGCACCGGGTTTATCTACTTTGGAGAAAGCAAATACCATTGGTACACCAGCATTCTGAGCGTGGTTGATTGCCTCGCGAGTTTGAGGCATCACGCTATCGTCCGCTGCAATTACGATAATGGCTACGTCCGTTAACTTAGCTCCCCGAGCACGCATTGCCGTAAAGGCTTCGTGACCAGGTGTATCTAAGAAAGCAATTTCGCGACCGTCGTTTGTTTTAACTTTATATGAACCGATGTGCTGCGTGATACCACCGGCCTCACCCGAAGCAACTTTCGTTTTACGGATGTAATCCAGTAAGGACGTTTTACCGTGGTCAACGTGTCCCATGATCGTAACCACTGGAGCACGAGGTACCAGACTTTCGGGTGCATCTTCCTCTTCAATCAGAGCTGATTCAACTTCTTCTTCAGCAGAGATGAATTGAACATCAAATCCGAATTCATCCGCAATGATCGCAATTGCTTCAGCATCCAGACGCTGGTTAATGGATACGAACATACCCATGTTCATACAGGTCTGGATAATGTCGTTGATGGAAACATCCATTAACGAAGCAAGATCGCTAGCCGATACGAACTCGGTTACTTTGAGGATTTTCTCTTGTTCCAGTTCGTGCTGTTCGGCTTCCTCCCGGCGACGGGCCCGATCCTGACGACGTTCCCGACGACGATCGGCACCAAAGTTTTGCTTTTTGGCACCACCACCGCCCATCTGGGCCATCGTATTTTTTACATTGTCACGTACTTCCGTTTTCGAAGGCTCGTCGCGACGGTTACCACCCCGGTTGTTATTCCGGTTATTGTTGCGATTGTTGTTACCTCCGCCCTGGTTATTATTCTGAGACTGGTTGTTGTTCGCATTGTTGTTAGTATTGTTGCGATCCTGTCCCTGATTTCTATCCTGGTTATTGGAATTCTGATTCCCCTGATTTCCGCCCTGACGATTTTGATTATTGTTCTGACGGTTATTAGGTTCGTTGTTGTTCGCGTTATTAGTATTGTTCGGACGAGCCTGATTACGATCCTGCTCTACCGGTTTAATACGCTTGCGTTTCTTTTTCTCATTGTTTGAGTTACCTCCCCGATTATCACGGTTATTATTACCACGATTATCATTTTTCGAGGGTAATTCAATTTTGCCCAGTACGGTCAAACCTTTCAATCGATCGGCTTTTGCTTCAATCAATTCAGGTGGCGTAGCTGAAGGTGTTTCTGTCTTCACTTCCGGTTTTGGCTCTGGCTTTGGTTCTTGTTTCTGTTCGGGCCTTGGCTTCTGGAAATTCTTCTGCTGATCAGCGGGGCGGTTCGCCTGCTGAGGCTGTTTTGAAGGTTCTTCTTTCGGCTGGGGCATTTGAGCTTTTGTTTCAGGCTCCTGTTTGGGAGCAGCCGCAACGGGTGCGGGCTCTACCACAGTAGCCACCGGGGGAGTCGCTACGACAGTAGGTTCAGGTTTAGATTCGGCAACGGGCTCAGCCTTGATCTCAGGCTTCACGGGTTGGGCCGGTACTTCCACTTTAGGTTCAACTTTTGCTTCCACCACTGGAGGAGTCACTACTGGCTCTTGCACAACTGGCTTTTCAGCCACGGGCTCAACTTTGGGTGCTTCTACGGCAGGAGTCGCTGTTTTCACAGGTTCAACTACCGCTGGTTCAACTTTAGGGGTTTCCACTTTAGGTGCTTCAGCAGCAGGAGCCTTGGGAGCTTCCTGCGGAGGTGCAATGGGTTTACCCGTAGCTAAATCTATTTTCCCAAGTACTTTCAATCCTTGCAAACGACTATCTTCCTTCGCAGGTTCTTCAGTCTTCTCTACTGCTGGTTTCACATCAGCAGGAGCTGTTGCCTCTTCCGTTTTCTGACGGAAGTATAAAGGTAGGTCGTCGTCACCTTTCGGACGGGCCGTCTCGGCGGGTTCGGAAGGCTTGGGCCCCTCTTTAATTAAATCAGGAGCACTAAATTCTTTCGCTAATACCTGCAACTGCTCGCCAGTTAGCTTGGTATTGGGGTTACTGTCAATTTTAAATCCTTTGGCCGATAGTCGATCCACAATGGTTCCCATGCCCACGTTGATCTTTCGTGCCGCCACATTTAAACGCATTGTTTGGATCTCTTCTGCCATGTTGGATGCTTTACTGTCTGAATTCGTCAAAACGAGTGGTTTATTATGTACGAGTTTAGGGTGTTGTTTGAATTAGATATGATGCATAACGGTCTGTGTTCTTGGGTTACGCACCATATCCCCTGGTTCGTAACCTAATAAACTTGCGTTTGCATTAATCGAATTCCTGACTCAAGATCTCCAGTACGTCATCTACGGTTTCTTCCTCCAGCTCAGTCCGGCGAACCAGGTCTTCCTTACCCATGGCAAGAACACTCTTGGCTGTATCCAGACCGACGCGGTGTAGTTCGTCGAGTACCCACTGTTCGATTTCGTCGGAGAACTCATTGAGTTCAACGTCATCGTCATCTACCGGCCCTTCGGTTTCCCGGAAGACGTCGATTTCCATTCCGACTAATTTGCCAGCTAATTTAATATTCTGGCCACCTTTTCCGATTGCCAGTGAAATCTGATCGGGCTTCAACCAGGCTGAAACCCGCTTGTCGTCCTTGTTAATGCTCATACGGCTGATTTTGGCAGGGCTCAACGCACGGGCAATCAATAATTCGATATTATCGGTGAAGTTAATCACGTCAATATTCTCATTATTCATCTCCCGAACAATCGTGTGAATCCGGCTACCCTTCATACCAACGCACGCACCTACAGGATCAATCCGATCATCGTATGATTCTACCGCTACTTTAGCACGCTCACCGGGCTCGCGAACAACTTTGCGAACCATAATGAGGCCGTCCGTAACTTCAGGAATTTCCTGCTCAAACAAACGTTCCAGGAATACGGGTGAGGTACGCGAAAGGGTAATTTTAGGTGTACCATTATTCATTTCCACCTTATGGATTACTGCCTTTGTTGAATCACCTTTCTTGAAGCGATCGCGAGGGATCTGCTGATCACGGGGTAAGCTTAATTCATTCCCCTGCGAATCCAAACAGATAATTTCACGACCTAACACCTGGTATACTTCTACCGTCAGTAATTCGCCTACCTGATCCTTGTAACGATAATAGAGTAATTCTTTCTCCATATCCTTTACTTTCTGAATCAGCGTCTGGCGTGCGGTTTGTACAATCCGACGGCCAAAGTCTTCCAGCTTCACTTCTTCCACTACTTCCTCGCCAACTTCAAAATCCTTTTCGATTTTCTTAGCGTCTGCCAGTGGAATTTTATCGTAATCCCAAATATCTTCAGAATCATCATCCACGATTTCACGCGTCCGGAACATCTCCAAATCGCCGTTATCAGGGTTAATGATTACGTCAAAGTTCTCATCAGTACCGAATTTCTTACGAATCATTGTCCGGAAAACATCTTCCAGAATTTTGATCATCGTCGGACGGTCAATGTTCTTCTCTCTCGCAAAATCGGCGAAGGAAGAGATCAGTTCTGCACTGTTCATCGGTTCGTCATAGTTTTTGTTGGTTTCCAGTCATGAAACATACGATCATTACAATCTGGTCTCATTTAGACTTGCCTGATTGGCGAAACGCTCACTTAATCGATTATTTAAATGATACCAGCACTTGAGCTTTCTTAATCTCGGCATACGGAATAACGAGCGTTACTGCAGGCTCTTTCTTCGTGCCATCCGTCGTAATCGTAATAGCTGAATCCGTTACCGTATTCAGCATGCCGATCTTTTCGCTCCCGTCCTTAAACTGAACACGGAGTTTACGTCCGGCATTCCGTTGGTATTGGCGAGTTTGAGTTAGTGGGAAATCGACACCAGGCGAGGAAACTTCTAATGTATAAGCATTTTCAATCAAATTCAGTTCCTCGATCTGATGCCCTAATTCACGGCTCAGAGCGGCACATTCATCAATGCTGATGCCTGCGTCGCTATCTACCAAAATAGTTAATTTCGATTTGATTCGGGACTCACTTGCCTGCACATCTACCAGATAATAACTCTCATCGGGTAGTAAGGCCGTAGCCAGTTCCGTAATTTTTTCCTTCAGATTCATACCACATTAGCAGTAGGTGGCTTCGGAGGCTTTCCCTACTCCGCCAAACCTGTTTTTCCCAACGAAAAACTCGTATAAACAAAGAAGAGGAGTGATAGGCCCCTCTTCTTTCCGTTGAAATCTGTTGCAAATTAACACTTTTTTCTTATCATAAGCAATATTATATTCGTTTTCTATCAAGAGTTTTAAGTTTATCCTTCAAATTTACATCGACTCAAATAACCTTCATCGTATTTGAAAAAGAGTTTAATGACTTCCCGAAATCATACGAGTGGCTTTTTCACTTCTCTTTTTTCTTTACTTACGTATCTCCTCTGCCTGTACCTGATTATTGGGTACGCGTTAGGCTATACTCTTTGGTGGACGCACTGGCTCACTGGATTCTGGTTATTACTGATGCCCTGGGTCATGATGGCTACTACATTGATAACCTTCATCTGGTTTTTGAAGAATGTCCGAAAAGCCTGGATTCCGCTACTGATTGTGCTGGCTGGCTGGCCCTTCTGGCTTCGAACCATCGGGTTTCATGCCAAACCAGCTCCTAATGACCTTACTCACTCGCTAAAAGTAATTACGTTCAATACGACCTCCTTTTCCGTTAATGACTACATGGAACATAAGGACATTGCTCCCGTTCGTTCTATGTTTAAGTGGTTTGGAACCGCTCAGGCAGACATTCTGTGTTTTCAGGAGTATTACAATTGGGATCATCCGGACTTACCTGACGCCTACAAAACAAATGACAAACTCCGTGAAATGGGCTATACCTATAAGGCCATTTTCAAGGAATTGAATTGGTATTCCGGTAATTCCAGAAAAAGCGAACGGGGATTTTTGGGTCCGGTTCTGTTTTCAAGATATCCCATCATCGATCAGGGTTATGTAGTGTTTGATAATGCCGGAGGGCATAATGGCTTTGTCTGGGCTGATATAAAGAAAGGAGACGATATGATTCGGGTGATCAGCATTCACCTGTATTCTATGGGTGTACGGGTGGGTAATGTTGCCCGGGCTAAAAACTCGAAAGTGGCCAAAGCTGAAACCAAATCTATTTTGTATAAGCTAAAAGAAGGGTTCATTGAACACAGTTCCGAAATTGACCAAGCCCTTGAGAAAGTCAAAAACAGCCCTTATCCGGTTATTCTCTGTGGCGATTATAATGAAGTGCCCACCGGCCTGGCGTACGGAAAGACCCGCCGTTACTTAAAAAACAGTTTCGAGGAGGCGGGGCGTGGTTTTGGTTTTACGCTTAATCGAAGTCCCTGGTTCATTCGCATTGATAATCAATTTCATAGTAATCATTTCAAAGTCTTAAGGCACCAGGTACATCGGGAAATCACTGGTTCTGATCACTTCCCGCTTGAGGTGGAGTACGCTTACTAACCTAATCAGCTAAGAAAAAGCCGCTGCATCATCATATGCAGCGGCTTTTTCTTAGTGAAAACTGGGTAATAGATCAGCTTCCCTTTTTCACTAATTTATATTCGATGTTTGGATAACCGCGTTCCCCGCCATCTGTTGACGTGTAATTGACAAATTTCAGTTTATAAACGTTGCCCGAAGCATCTTTCACTACGTAGAAACGATCCGTTTTTACGCCCGCCGCAACTCCACCAGGACCCGCAGACGTCCGCCAGTTACTACCAATAACGTTACGTTCCTTTTTGAATGACGAGCCAGCGATGTTTGCCTCAGCATAGGCATCGTAACTTACGGTGCTGGTTAGCACCTCGGCTGCCTCGACGCCCGCCAGATGATTAATCTGAACGAAATCTGAATACGTATAAGGAATGGTTTCCGTTGCCTTATACGTCGTTAATCCCCAAACCAGATCCCAGCTTGCTTTCGCAGGTTCTACTGTAACAGCTTTTCCCTGCGTTAACGAAGCGTAGCTAAAATTCAGGCTAGCGTCTTTCGTAATATCCAGCGTTTTGAATGTGGTTTCTGTGATTCGGGCGTACTGTACCGTATAACCCGTTCCTTTACGCAGAACACGAATTTTGTACCAGGGCTTTTGCGTGGCTCCGGCATTACCTGAGTTTACGATGTAAACGGGGTTTTCAGCATCCGTAGCCGATACTTCTTTAATAACGGTTTTCGTCAGATCACCATCGATGTTATCGACCAGATCAAATGTTCCCTGTCCCGTTCCCAGGATTAATACGCTGGCCAGAGCGGTGGTATCGGCGGCAGTTACCTGCGTTAAATCCGTTTTGGTAAGGGCTTTGGCAGTAGCTCCGGTGGTAGCATTCAGGATTACCCGGAATTCATTTCCATTATAGAAACCTAAATCCCAGCTACTCCGGGCCACCGCCGTCTGGCTGTTTGAACTAAAATCGACGAAGACCGAATTAATCGCACTGGCTCCCCCCGCTCCGCCGTTCAGTTTTAAGGTAGAACCGCTGGAAATGATGGAAGAAAATTTCAGTTTCTGCGTAGCCGTCGTGCCGTTCACAACCAAGTTATTGGCCGATTTAATGGCAAAATCGATGGTTTCTGAACCCGTCAGGAAAATGTTTGCCACTTTCGTAACCTTGATTGAAGCCGTGTTGCTGTTAGCGGGAACGGTTACAGTGATGGAGTTATTGGTAGCTGCGGGAGTCGTGGTAAAATGCGTTCCGTAGGTAACACCCGTAGGCGTTAAATCCACTACTACGTTAGTAGCCGCGGTTACATTACGGTCCAGATTTAACTTCACAGTAACGGAAGAAGAATCCGAAGAAAACCCTTTTTCAGCGGATTCAAACTGAACGGTATTATCGGGAAGCGGTGGCTCTTCGGTTTTACAGGCCGGAACCAGTGCTGCCATCGTTACTATAACTAATAAAGATAAAAACTGCTTCTTCATGAGCGTTATTGGGTTATAAATAGGAGGAATTTAGATGTGGTGACTAGCTTTTGATGAGGCGTTATTTACTCCAGTTAAAGGTTAAGCCCAGGAAGTAAGACCGTCCGTAACTCTGCGGGATCGGACCATTACTACTATGAGCACTGCCGGAATCAGTAGCCGTATTATTCAGTCGGGTAACGTTGAGGATATTCTTCATGCCGGCATTCAGGGTTAACACCCGAAACAGGGGTTTGCTGATGGAGAAATCCATCCAGTGAAAAGCTGCCGTCTGAGCCAGATTCACACTGAGGTCAGCGGCAGTTTGGTAGCTGGTTCGTTTTCCGGTGTATTTATAGAAGAGATTAAGCTTGGTATTAATGCTTTTGACTGTATAAATCAGGTTTGCGTTGATTTCAGAGGCCCAGTTGAATTCGGGAATGCTGGCATCCGTCGAAAGCTGATTGAAACGCCCGATATAGGAATACCCTACGGAGCCTTGCAGGGCTTTCCATTGCAATACCGTATTTAGCGTTCCACCGGTAGTTTTGAAACGATCAATATTGACAGTCCGCATGATACGGGGATCGACCGGATCATTACCATAGGAAATCAGATTATGAAAATCATTATAGAAAAATCCCGGAACCAGATTCAGGTAACCCGCTTTAGACCGGGCCATTTCCCACGAAAATGATCCGTTAAAACTGTTTGAATATTCTGCTTTTAAATTGGGATTACCCTGAATGGAATGACTGGCATCGAAGAAATTGAAGTATAACTCCCGTAACGCGGGCGAACGGAACCCACGAGCATACGAAGCCCGGAAATCCAGTTTTCTATTAATAGCGAACTTGGTATTAATGGAAGGAACAACCGGCGGGGCCTGGTACACGGAGTTATGAATGAAGCGTAACCCCGGACGAATCACGATGGCTTCCACGGGTTTCCATTCCGAAGAAACGTAAAAGGCTATATCTGTAATGCCGTCGTTCGCTGAAATTCGGGCACCGCTGGACTGATCACGGTTAAGTTCTACACCGGGTTGAAACGACCATTGGTTATTCAAACGATACTGAGCCGTAGCCCGGAACATGAAGTTATCAAAGCTGGCTACGTCCTGCTCGCCTTCGCCTAAAGACAGCGTTCTTCTGCCAGTATTGAAGTTGAATTGAGTAGTCTGCGTCCGTCGAGTATAATCCGTATAGGCAGCGATAGCATTCAAACTCACTCGGTCACTGACTTTCCATTCCGCCTGCCCCTGATGCATGAGTCGTTTGGTAATAAAGTTCTGATCGCGAGCAACATTTTCCTTCTGTGTATTTGCATACACATTACCCAGAGAGTTAATCGTTTCCTGTAACCCATCGAGCCGATACCGAATGCTAAAGTTATCCTTTCGGTAACCCACAGTTCCGTTACCTAACCATTGATTCTTGGCGTGCCAGTCGGGCGTTCGGTTTTGAGAATACCCTTGCCAACCACCAAAATCATTGCGGCTTCCGCCTACGGACGCAAACCAGCCTTTTCGCTGCCAGGTTAGTCCTACACTATTCAAATGCGAACCTTTACCTTGTCCTAACTCGTATTCGTTCCCTACACTTTCTTCCTGCACCCGAGCCATGACCGAAAATTTCTCCGCTCCCGGCTTTTTAGTGATGATGTTAATGACACCAGCCAATGCATCCGAACCATAAGAGACTGACATCGGTCCTTCCACGATTTCGATGCGGGCAATGGTATTAATATCAATCTGATTGAGACTTTCGCGGGTATCGCCCCGGTCAAGCATTGGAACGCCATCAAGCAAAATTTTGACGTTACGCCCCGTCATGCCCATCAGCTGAATATCAGAGGTACCCAGGGCCATGTCATTTGAGAAACGGATGCCTAATTCAGTATTCAAAACGCCCACCAGTGAGGTAGCCGCCCGAGCCTGAATGCGTTCCAGATCAATGGTGCGTACCTGAAAGACGGATTGTTTGAGTGATTGAGGTTCAAATTGACCCGTAACTACGACTTCCTGAAAATCCGTCTGTTCCGTTTTAACCTGAATATCCAGCGTTTTCGTTTGGCCAGACTCCACCTTCACTGGCAATTCAACGCTTTTCATCCCAACCCTACTTACCCGAATTTCATAACTGCCGGCCTTCAAATCTTTGAATAGATAAATGCCTTCGTTGTCAGAAATCACGCCGTAGGTCGTGCCTTTAATAACCAAAGAAGCAGCCTCGACGGCCTCGCCTTTTTCGTCAGTTACTTTGCCTGTAACACAACCCGTTTGAGCCCAGACGTGACCTATCGTCAGGCTTAAAAAGAATGCATATCGAATAATGGAATGGACAGCCACGGGGGTACCAGTTGAGCAATATTATATTTATTTAGATTTAATCTAATTTCACACAAAGGTAAAAATGATTTGGAACTGACAAGAGTTTCCTGAAAAAAATTAGGCGGTTTAGCAATAAAAAAGGCTGCTCGATGAAGCAGCCTTTTTATTCTTATCACTAACTATTCATAAGCAACTAACTCATGGATGAGCCTCCAGCCATTCTTCTCCATTTTCGTACATTTCCTTTTTCCAGATAGGTACCACTTCTTTGAGTGTATCAATTACCCAGCGACAGGCATCAAAAGCATCTTTGCGATGTGGAGTTGCCACGGCGATTACGACAGCGATATCTCCAATTTCCAGTATGCCTTTGCGGTGGACAATAGCGATTTTTTCAACCGGCCAGCGACGGGAAGCTTCTTCAGCCAGCTCTTTCATTTTCTTTACCGCCATCGCATCGAAAGCTTCAAATTCCAGTCGAATGACTTCTTTATTTTTATTATGATTCCGAACGGTGCCGATAAAGACATCTACAGCCCCTGCTCGCTCCGACTGAACTGCATCCATACAGCTCTGAACCTGTATGGGCTGATCGGTTATTTCTATCATTTCTTGATTGTTATGGGTAGATAGTTATTAAGAGGCAAGAAAAACAATCACTCGTTAGCTGAACTCTATCCGCCACTTACCGGTGGAATCAGGGCTACTTCATCACGTTCCGTAAGGACTACATCTGCCTCGGCATACTCTTCGTTGACGGCAACCAACAATGATTTCAGCTCGGCTAACGATGGATAATCCTTGCGAATCTGCTCTAGTAAGTCTTGCACACGGGCTCCTTCGGGAAGCTGGACGCTTTTTTTTGAGCCTCCGATGATATCACGGGTAATCCCGTATAAGTGTATTGTCAATTCCATATTTCAAAGTTGATAAAGCTTCGGGAACAAGCGAGGCTTTTTTTCGTTTATTTGCGTAAGATGCTAACTAATCGCCCTCTCATTTATGATAACCACGGACGGCCCATCCAGTACTTACGCCTGGCCGTTACCGACCGCTGTAATCTTCGCTGCTTCTACTGCATGCCTGAAGAGGGTATTCCCTATCTACCCAAAAAGCAATTGCTGAGTTACGAAGAGATGCTACGCATTTCAACCGTGCTGGCAGGATTGGGCGTTCGGAAAGTTCGCATTACGGGTGGTGAACCCTTCGTTCGACATGATCTCACCAAGTTTCTTTATCAGTTATCCGACATCGAAGGTATTGATGAAATCGCCATTACTACGAACGGCGTTCTCACTCAAAAATACATTCCAGACCTAAAAAAGATAGGTGTTAAAACTATTAATCTAAGCCTGGATTCACTCGATCGTCAGCGTTTTTATGATATTACCCGCCGCGATGAGTTTACCAAAGTAGAAGCCTGTTTGTATGAATTGCTGGAAGCAGGTTTTGAAGTAAAGCTGAACGCTGTAGTCATGGAAGGCCGCAACATCGAAGACCTGATCCCTTTGGCCCGGCTTACAGAGAAGTATCCCCTTTCGGTACGTTTCATTGAAGAAATGCCTTTCAACGGAGAAGGCTCGCATTACCCAACGCTGCACTGGACGTATCGAAGAATTCTGGAACATTTGCAAGCTGAATTTCCTGCTATTCAGAAGCAGATCGATCCGCTTAATTCGACAGCTTACCATTATCGGATTCCAGGTTTTGAGGGTAACATCGGTATTATTGCCGCCTTTTCCCGAACCTTCTGCGGCAGTTGTAACCGTATTCGGATGACGGCTCAGGGTACGCTTAAAACGTGTTTATATGATGATGGGGTAATGGATGTACGGGCTTTACTGCGACAGGGTATTTCGGATGAAGAGCTTCAGTTAAAGTTTATTCATACTTTCAAAAACCGTCCGAAAGATGGTTACGAAGCAGAGACCCTTCGAAGTACTTCCATTCATGAATCCATGACAACGATTGGTGGATAAAATATTCTATTCGGTATATCTTTCTCCCGTCACAACCGCCCTGACAAAGCTGTATCTTTGTTTATCACACTAGCATAGCCATGAAAGAATTACGCGATACCTGCCCCTGGGTCATCATGATTTGTGAAGGGAGCAAATGCAGTCGCCTGCAAAAAGATTTGCGGCGAACATTCAAGCACGAACTGAAAGAACGTGGTCTGAAGCGAGAAGTAGAGATGGTGGAAATGGAATGTACGAGCCGTTGTAAACAGGGACCTGTCGTTGCCATTCAACCCGCTAATCTTTGGCTCGGCGAAGTCCGGGAGGTTAATGTTCCTCAAATTATTGACGAGATGTTCCGCGAAGAATCCGTCTAAGCTACTTTTCTTTACAACCAGACTTCGACAAAAGTCTGGTTTCTTTTTTATGCCTCCCCTGCCAAAGATGCTTCTACTGGCAAGATCTTTTACGCTACTTTTCGGGTCAATCTGATGCTTTTCTGTTTTTCTACGATTCAGAAAACTGATCGCATTAAATTCATTTAATCCAGCCACTGATCTTTAAAAATCTCCTTACTTTAGCTGGAGTACCCCCAACCATTCATTTACCTCCTTATTTCTCGGTAACTCTATGAATTTTAAACGCCTCAAACGTATTTCTTTACGAATACTTGCCCTGTTTTTTGTATTGGGTCTTGTGTTGATGGCGGCTATTTATAGTTATAGAGATCGTATTTTTGATCGAATCAAGCAGGAAGTCAGCCATCAGATTAAGGGCAACTTTTATGCGGACAACTTTAATATTAAATTCTGGGAAGGCGGCGTTCCGGGTTTAACGATCAGCCTTGAAAACGTGCGTTTGGAGGATCTCCGGCACGACCAACATCACCTGGATTTTCTTCACGTCAACGAAGTAAGGGTTCGGCTCGATTTAATTGACCTCTTCCGACGTCAGGTGCAGATTCGTCACATTCGTCTGGTGGATGGAACCGTCAATGCCATCAAACTCAAGGATGGTTATGCGAACTGGAGCCTCTTTGAACCAAAAGATCCCCGTAAAAAGACGGTTCAGACCAAGAAAAAAGGCTTTCTGGTAGACATCAAGCAAGTTCGACTTGAAAATATTCAGATACACTTCGCTGATTCGTTACACCATAAGTGGTACGGCGGTTTACTGAAAGACATTACCTGCCAGATTTCCAAGAAGAAAAATCAGTTCAAGGTTGGTATTCGTGGTCCCATGCACCTGGATGGATTGGCTTTTAATCCCAACAAAGGAAGCTTCGGAACCAATCAGGAAACGGATTTAAAACTCAATATTAGTATAGATACTGCAACCCGGTTATTAACTCTTGAACCTTCCCGACTGGTTTTCGAAAAGAAAGATACGTTACGGGCTCACGGTCGTTTTCAGTTTTTTGTGAAACGGCCTCCTACCATGAATCTCTACCTTCATCTTAACAGACTACCGCTAACGAAGGCCTTGGATTTAATGCCCCGTCAATTAGCTGCTTCGCTTGGTAAGTTTGAGTATTACCCGGAAATTGAAAGTGCCATCGTTCGCGTAAATGGTTCGACTGGAGCTGGGGTTGAACCTCAAATCGACGTACGTTTCGCGACCGGGCCCGCTCGCTTTGAATCCAAGCTGGGCTTGTTAACCAATCTTCGGGTGAAGGGCCATTTCACCAATCATGCCAGTGGTTCTCTTCCAACAGGTAATGAAAATTCGCGGGTATTTTTCAACGAATACACGGGTAACTGGGATGATGGTTTACCCGTCAGTGGAAAGATTATTGTTCATAACTTCATTAAAACCAGAGCTTTTATTACCGCTCACATTGATACCGACTTCTCCCGGCTTAACGATAATATCAACTCCAGCAACTTTATTCTTGAAAACGGCAAAATTTACCTTGATGCTCAGTATAGAGGTGGCGTAATAGATGTTATTAACCCAAAAACGGGTGATTTGTCGGGTTTGTTAACGGGAAAGATCCGAGTGGAAAATGGAAGTTTTCGTTACCTGAACCGACAGCTTGTATTCGATCAACTGAATGTAAAAGCTAGTTTCAATGAAAAAGATTTGTTGATTCAGGATATTACCACTCGCCTGAACCAAAGCCCTCTAACGGTAAAAGGCCGGATTAAAAAGCTGATTCCTTTTCTTACTTCCTCGCACGTTCGTTTATATGCTGACGCAGATATTTATTCGCCTAACCTGAATTTCAACGCGATTAAAATTATGCCTTTAAAACCTAAAGGCTCGGCTTTATCCCGGAAACGTGCCCGTAAGCAGCTCATTGCAAAAGTTGATCGTATTATTGACCAGCTGGAAACAGATATTGATCTGCGTTTTGACAAATTCCAGTATCGTCACTTTAAGGCTAACCAGGTAAGTGGAAAGCTTAATCTGACGAATAAAAAAATGCACATTAAGTCCCTGGCGATGAATGCCTTTCAAGGTAATTTTAACTTTAGTGGAAAAGTAGATTATGTGCAAAACAACCCTGCTAAGTTAAGTGTAGCCTGTGCATTACGTAATACCAATATTCAGGAGTTATTCTGGGCGTTTGATGATTTCCAACAGCAAACCATTACCCATCGTAACATCCGGGGGCTATGGAATTCAGAAGGGAAGATTGAAATGAATTTACGTCGGGATTACACACCCATTCCCGGGACTTTTTCAGGTTACCTGAATTTTAATCTTCGTAATGGTGAATTGATAGGGTTCAAACCGATCAAAGGCATTCAGAAATTCATTTTTAAAAGTCGAAACTTTGACCATATCAAATTTGCTCCGTTGACGAGTCAATTCCGTTTCAAAGGTCGTGAAATTGAAATGGACAAAATGGCCATCGAATCGACGGCTCTTACCTTATTTGTGGGAGGAACCTACAGTTTTGGTAATCAGACGGACTTGTTCGTTCAGATTCCGCTGCGAAACCTTCGCAAACGCGATAAGGATTATGAGCTTGTGCGATATGACGAAGAACATACGCCCGGCTGGACACTTAATTTAAGAGCCAAAGATGAAGGGGAAGAAACCAAAATCCGGCTGGATTTAGGCCAGCGAGTTCGTCAGCGAAAAGCCAAACGTCACCTTCAGGAGCTATCGGAAGAATCGGGTCGTTTACCTTAATTTAATATGAGTTAGCAGAAAGTCAGGGATTTCGGGCTAAATTTCCGTCTTGAGAAAAACCTCTGACTACTATGAAATCTTCACTTTCCCGCCGTTCTTTTCTGCAACAGGCCGGGTTACTTACGTCAGCCACTGTTTTAGGCTCTTCTATTGATCTTTTCGCTTTTAAAAAATCGGGATTGCAAATCGGTTATTCGGCTATTACCTGGGGCGGTAAGGATCTGGATGCCATTAAGGATATCTCTTCCCTCGGCTTTCAGGGAATTCAGCTTCGTGCCAATGCCTTTGGTCCCTACCGCAACAAACCCAGCGAACTCAAAGCCGAACTTGACGCTCACAAATTAAAACTGGTCATGTTTTCCAGCGGCAACGTAGAAATTGACCCGGATAAAGAAGAGAGCACTATTAACATGCATACTGCTCACGCCAGTTTTGTCAAAGCTCTGGGCGGAAGCAGCATTCAGCTAACCAACAACGTTCGCCCCAAAGACCGTAAACCCACTACGGAAGAATTGAAGCGGCTGGCTCAGGTAATGAACGAAATTGGTAAGCAGACGGCGGCCATGGGTATTCAGACGACCTACCATAACCACATGCACCAGCTAGGCGAAACGCCAGAAGAAGTGGATATCATCGTACAGGAAATGAATCCGAAATACGTCAAGCTATTACTCGACGTAGCCCATTATCATCAGGGCGGCGGTGATCCGGCTAAGGCCATCCACCAATACAAAGACCGGATTCATGCTCTTCATTTAAAGGATGTTCGCTGTCCCTTACCCGGTAACTCTGATCCAAAAGCCTATAAGTTCGTTGAACTAGGTCAGGGAAATGTGAACCTCCCGGCAGTTTTCAAAGCCCTGAACGAAATCAATTTTAAAGGATGGGGAATCATTGAGCTAGACGGCGTGCCTGATCAGGGCAAGACAGCTCTTTCCTGTGCCGAAACCAGTAAGAAGTTTTTACAGGAACAGAAGATTGCGATTAGTTAATTTTCCCCTGACGATTTTGGTTGTTGCGGGTAAACAATATTTCCACCCGGTCGCTGCCAGCTTTCTCGCTGGCAGCCTACATTACATTAGCCAGAATGCATTACGTTGTGGTGGGTTTACCATTCAAACGAGCCAAAGGTTGTCAGAGATGCTACTGTACCAAACACAGGAAATGTCTTCACTACGTAGTTACCTAGCTTCCTGATAAGGAAACTGTTTTTGTAGTAATAAATGGTCGATAACTAAAGTAACACCTTTTGCTTCGCTTTAGATGACCGGGCTTACCGATGAATTACCAGTACCAGTTCTTCCCTAAAATCAGTATAAAATCAATCATTCATCCTTTTACAAAAAGTTACTCTTTTTTAAATGAATCCTGTTTTTCAGGGTAAATCCAAAAAATGAGGTCTTATTATTGAAGTGTGTCCGAATGATTTTATCCATTGGATCTTCTCCATTGCATTGACCGTTAAACCATTAAACATGAAACGTTTATCAGTACTTTTAGTCACACTGGCACTTTCCAGTAGTACCTTAACTTATGCTATCAATCCCCCCAAAGGCAACTGGAAAAGTTTATTTGATGGCAAAACACTGAAAGGCTGGAAATTAGCCGACGGTTCGGCTTCAGGTAAGGCTAAGTATGAAATCAAAAACGGAGAAATCGTTGGTATTTCTCAGATGAATACGCCCAACACCTTTCTTCTCACGGAGCAGCAATACGGCGATTTTATTTTCGAATGTGATGTCAAGATTGATAACGATTTGAATTCTGGCATTCAGTTTCGCAGCTTACAACGCCAAGGCGATGGACGCGTACATGGGTATCAAATGGAAATTGACCCTGCTGAACGTAGCTGGAGTGGTGGCATTTACGACGAAGCCCGCCGCGGCTGGCTGTGCAATCCCAACAATAATCCAGCTGGTAAGGCTGCTTTCAAAAGAGGCGAATGGAATAAGTATCGGATTGAAGCAATAGGTAACTCCATCCGCACCTTTGTTAATGGCGTTCCCGTTTCTAATCTGGTAGATGATCTGACGCCTAAGGGATACATCGCTCTTCAGGTACATAGCATTGGTAAGGATGCTTCGCATGAAGGAAAGGCCATTCACTGGAAAAACATCCGCATTCAAACGGATCAGTTACAGCCTTCGCCAGTGGATCAAACGCCCGTTATTAACCTAGTCCCCAATACCATTTCGGAGCAGGAGAAAGCCCTGGGTTTTAAGCTTCTATGGGATGGTAAAACCTCTAACGGCTGGCGTGGAGCCGGGAAAAGTACTTTCCCTGATAAAGGCTGGACTATGAAAGACGGCGAATTGACTCTGGACGTCGCTTCCGGCGGTGGTGGAGACATTCTGACCAATGAAAAATTCGGAGCTTTTGAACTTACATTCCAGTTTAAATTAACAGAAGCAGCAAATGCTGGCGTGAAATACTTTGTGAATGAATGGGTAACGGATACCTACGAATATCAACCGAATCAGTCCTCCAATACTATTCCTTCAGGAGCTGTCAAAAGCGTCGCAACCGTTGGGCCCGAATTTCAGGTATTAGATGACGAAAAACACCCGGATGCCAGACTGGGAGCGGGCGGTAACCGCAAAATTGGCTCATTATATGATTTGATTCCGGCGGATAAAACGGGCCCTAACAAAGCCGCAGTGAAGAAAATCGGAGAATGGAACGAGGGCCGGGTAATCGTGTATCCTAATAATCATGTCGAACACTGGCTCAATGGATTTAAGGTACTGGAATACGAACGTAATTCTCCGCTGTACAAGGCATTAATAGAACGTTCAAAATATGCTCCCTTCAAAGGGTTCGGAGCTGCCGAAAAAGGCCCTATCCTGCTCCAGGATCACCACGACATCGTTAACTTCAGAAGCATCAAAATTCGCGAATTAAAATAAGTTTTGTGTTAGCGTTTCGGATTTAGAGTTGGGGCTTTCATCCATGTAATTTTAGGTTATCATTCATTTATTACCTTAATTTCGATTTGAAAAGCTTCCATAACTCTACCCTTAAAACTCTAAACACCAAACCCTAAACCCAATTAATAACCTATAAAAGCCGACTAACTTTCGGTTTACACTATGGAAAATCGTCGAGAATTTCTCAAGAAAGTATCGCTGGCCGCTGCTGGTTCTGCGTTGAGCCTGGGTAGCGTAAACGCTATGTCTGCGGCTAGTTATCGTAAAATCCTCGGAGCTAACGACCGGGTTCGTGTGGGTTGTGTAGGTTTCTCCGATCGTTTCCGGGCTTCGCATGTACCTCCCTTCAAAGCTCTGGCGAAAGAAATGAACTTCGAGATGGTAGGCGTTTCTGACATCTGGAAGCGTCGCCGTGAAGAAGGAAAGGCTTTCCTGGAAAAACAATTAGGCGGAACCATTAAAGATTATCGCAATAACGACGAACTCTACGACGCTAAAGCCGTTGACGCGGTGTTCATCAGTACGGCCGATTTCCAGCATGCCATTCACACCATTGACGCGGTGAAAGCAGGCTGCGATACTTATACCGAGAAACCCCTGGCTGAAACTATGGAAGATGCACGTGCGGTATTAAAAGCGGTAAAATCTTCTGGTAAAATCGTACAGATTGGTTCGCAACGCCGGAGTGGTTTGAATTACCATGCTGCCGAAGATTTCATTAAATCTGGCAAGTTCGGCCCTATTACTATGGTTGAACTGATGTGGAACGTAAACCAGCCCGGTCGCTGGCGTCGTCCTGAGTTGGTAGCTCAGTGTAAGCAGGAAGATCTGGACTGGAACCGTTACTTACTCAACCGTCCAAAAGAAGCGTTTGATCCTCGTAAATATTTAGAATATCGCCTTTTCTGGCCTTATTCTTCAGGAATTCCCGGTCAATGGATGAGTCACCAGATTGATACCGTACACTGGTTCTCAGGTCTTCCCCACCCTCGCTCAGCCGTTGCCAATGGAGGTATTTATCAGTGGAAAGACGGTCGTAAAAACGCGGATACGCTGACGGTAGTATTCGATTACGGCCCATTAAACGATCCTACAACGGGCTTTCAGGTATCTTTTGCAAGCCGTTTCAGTAACTCGGCTGGTGGAACAAAAGAAATCTATTACTCGAACGGTGGTGAGTTGAACCTCGATACCAATATGATTTCTCCAACGGGTGGATTAACGGCTCGTGAAGCGGCAGAAATGAAGATGCAGGCAAACTTGCTGGCTTCTGCCAAACTGGAAGGTCCTAAAGTAGAAACGGGTGCCAATACCGGCGGTGACGTATTAACATTCAACCACATCAAAAACTGGATGGAATGCGTAAGAAGCCGTAAAACTCCTAATGCTCCAATTGAAGCAGGTTACCAGCACTCTATTGCGACGATTATGTCTAATGCGGCCTACCGTACTGGTCTGCGTGTTACTTTCGATGAAAAAAACCAGGAAGTAATGGCGGGTAATAAAGTGTTCAAATACTAATTGAATCACTAAGTAATAAAAAAGGCTTTGCGGCGATGTCGCAGAGCCTTTTTCATATTCTCTTTATACTGCAGCGGCTGTAGCCATGGTCATGTACAAATTGATTGCGAACTGGCAGGAGATTACTAACTCCAGCGGAGACTCCTGATTGGGCTCTACCTCTACCTGATATTCATACTGAAAAGAGGTCCAGTTAAACTTGGGTCTGAAGGCCATCGTAACTATTCCCATGTCGTTTTCCAGAATGAAATGATGATTCATTAAGCCTCGCCCCTTCAGCAGGAATACTTTCTCTTTACCGTCATAATCAATTCGAATAATAATCTGACCTTTCCAGTTAAAAACAATATCTCCCTTATCGACTTCATTAATAAAGATATCAAACTTCGAAGCCCAGATATTTTTAGGCTTGATTAACAGGAGTTTACCCGGCAATTCGGTTCTTCCGTTACTCGAAAACAAGTGATCGTACCGAAACTTTGTCAATAGGTTTTCATGTTCATTATAAATGTCAAATCCAGAGGTAATGGATTTAATCTGATAGATCGTTTTCATAGCATACTACTGTTTATTCATGGAAATTCTGCTCCCCCGCCCGAATGGCAATGGGCAGGTTATTTTCCTTCGGAGGCACCGGGCAGGTATATTCCGACGAATATGCACAGAACGGATTATAGGCTTTGTTAAAATCAATCGTAACCCGATTTCCGGTAATATCCCCCTGAGGAATATCCAGATAACGACCGCCTCCGTAGGTTTCTTTTCCCGCCGTTAAATCTTTGAATGGAATAAATAATGTACGAGCTTCATTGCTTTCAAAAACCAGTAAAGTGCAGGTTTTACCCTGTAACTCGAACGTAGCTTTACCAAAAAGCGTATAGTTTTCGGTCTGACCACCCGTCATTTGCACAGCAAAGGTCTTGGTTTCATCCAGTTCTTCAATTTTCGCGAATACTTCATAACTTGAATCCGCCGGAAAGTAATTCAGTCCTTTAAAACTGGCTTTATCCTTAATCGGCGATTCGGCTGACGTTCGGTAGTCTTCATCTTTTTCGACCCGTTCCGCCCGCAGATCATCGGCATAGGAAGTGGTTTTCCCAGTACTTAAGGAGTACGCTACAATGCCTACAATCAGAATGGCAATGGCTAGTAAAAGTAACTTTCGACTATTCATTATTGGTTTTGAGTTTGGGTTCAGGGTTTTGAGTTATGGATCATCACGTTTGGTAAAAGGCTCATTTTTAGCCGATCTACAACTAAAAACCAAAAACTATCAATAATTCCCTATTTACGGGTGCAAATTGCGATGCATTAATGTTATCCTGCAAAAATCTACAACTTAACGGCAAAAGCCAATAAAATATGTTTACCGGAATTATTGAAGCTACAGGCGTGATTACGGAATTACATGCGGAAGGTACTAATGTTACTTTCAGTATCGAGTCGCCGATTTCCCATGAATTAAAAATTGACCAGAGCGTTTCTCACAATGGCGTTTGTCTGACCGTAATTGCTTTGGGCGATGGGGTGCATCAGGTAACGGCCATTGACGAAACCCTGAAGAAGAGTAACCTCGGCAGCTTGCAGATTGGATCATTGGTAAATCTTGAACGCTGTATGCAGGCCAATGGCCGCTTTGACGGCCATATCGTACAAGGTCACGTCGACCAAACGGCTGTATGCACTCAGGTTCAGGATGAAAATGGAAGCTGGTTATTTGATTTTGAATATGATACCTCGGCTGGAAATGTAACGGTGGAAAAAGGTTCGATTTGCATCAATGGGGTCAGTTTAACGGTTTTCAATTCCAAAGCTTCTTCGTTTCGCGTGGCTATTATCCCTTATACCTACACGCATACGACGTTTGCTCAACTGAAAGCTGGAGATTCGGTTAACCTTGAGTTTGATATTGTAGGAAAATACGTCAAACGCCTGCTTGGACAAGCCTGATTGAGGCTCAGAATGTTACATTAATAATTAAATTTATTATTGTCATATTTCCATTTTTTTACCCTGCGATTCATACATTAGCCCATTCGTTGATTTCTAAGGAATGAGACGAAAGTCCATTTTAGACTTAATACACTAGCTTTTTATGAATCGCAGAAATTTCCTCCATACTTCCCTCGGACTTGGAGCTCTTTCACTGGCTGGTCTGGATGCTCTGGCCGCTGCACACGCTAAATCAGTTGGCTTACAGTTGTATACCGTTCGGGAAGATATCCAGAAACAAGGTATCGAAAAAGTACTGGAACAGGTAGCCAAGCTAGGGTATAAGAAAGTTGAAAATTTCGGTTATAATCAGGGTAAGTTTTTTGGAAAGACTCCCACCGAGTACAACAAAATTCTGAAAGACAATGGATTGACGGCGTATAGTGGCCACTACATGACGGCTCGTTCCACAAAATTTGGAGCTGGCGATGGTCTAACTAAAAACTGGGACAAAGCCGTTGATGACGCAGCAGCCATTGGTCAGAAATATGTAGTTCTTGCTTATCTCGTAGACGACGAACGATCATCAGAAGATTATAAAAACTTATTCGGAATTCTGAATAAAAGTACGGAAACCGCTAAGAAAGCAGGCTTGATCATGGGTTATCACAACCATGATTTCGAGTTTACGCAAAAGATAGATGGTGAAAAACCCTACGATTTACTATTGAAAAATACACCTGTACAAATGGAGATGGATTTGTACTGGGTAGCGAAAGCCGGAGAAAAACCAGCTGAGTACTTCGCTAAATACCCCGGTCGGTTCCCATTATGGCACGTGAAAGATATGGCTAAAACGCCCCAGCAGGAGTTTGCCGAAGTAGGCACGGGTAGCATTGACTTCGGTGCCATCTTTAAAGATGCCAAGAAAGCGGGTCTGAAGCAATATTTTGTAGAACAGGACGTGTGTAAACGCCCACCACTGGAATGTATCAAAACCAGTATCGATAATATTCAGAAAGCCAAGTGGGGATGATTTTGATGAGATTCCATTTATAAAAAGTCGGTTGCCCCTAAGCAACCGACTTTTTATATGATACTTTCAACATTCTTCTTCCTCATCTAACTGATTTTTTTTCTCCCACATAGCCCGGAAGGTCGGTGCCATGTAAAGCATTTCATCTACTTTGCTACGGGCCGAATGAAAAAGGTGATAGTTATAGCCATGATCCATGATCTGATCAAGCACATATTCTAACTGAATCATTTCCCGAATATTGACGGAAAAATCACGGATGATGTACATACTAAAACCGCGATCTACTTCATCAGCGAAATAAAAGGCCAGGCAAAAATCCTGATCCGCTAAAAAAGAGGTTACCTGGCTTACGGAAAAATCCTGCACCATTTTTCCATGATCAACTAAGGCATCGATAATTTCCTCATCGTCATTCGTGATATAAAAATTCGGCGTAAGGTTCCGGGAAATTTTCTCCAGAACGGGCCGTATGCTGGATTGCTGTGCCATAAACGTACCGTTTTTCTTTAGTATGAACTCCGCACAAAAAAACCTCGGAGCTTACTCCGAGGTTTTAGGTAACTGACTCGGGGAGTCAGAAAATTTTCAAAATTGTTATGCCAGTTCAGGTAATGAGTTGCGGTATTTTACCTCAACAGCGTGCAACTCAATTAACGGCTTCAGGAATTCTTCGAGTAAACTAATGTCCAGCTGACTAGCTGCGTCGCAAAGAGCTTCGCTAGGGCACGTATGAGCTTCCACGAATAAACCATCAATACCCGCAGCCACACCCGCCCGAGCTAATACGGGCAAATATTCACGAGCACCGCCCTTAGAATCTTTGGAAGGAATTCCGTATTTACGAATCGCGTGCGTTACGTCGAACACCACCGGATAACCCGTGCGAGCCATGTGATAGAAGCTACGAGGATCAACGATGAGGTCATTATAACCGAAGGAATACCCGCGTTCCGTCAGAATAATCTGTTCATTACCAGCATCTTCTATTTTCTTTACGGGGTGCTTCATGTTTTCAGGAGCCAGGAACTGACCGTGTTTCACGTTCACCACCCGACCCGTCTGAGCCGCTGCAACCGTCAGGGTTGTTTGCATACACAGATACGCGGGGATTTGGAGTACGTCTACCACGTCAGCTACGGGAGCGGCCTGATCGGGGTAATGAATGTCCGTCAAAAGTGGGAAGCCGAATTGCTCCTTCACTTTCGCCAGAATTTTGATACCTGCGTCCAGACCAGGGCCTGAGTAATAATCCAGGCTGGAACGGTTATCCTTCTGGAAAGACGATTTATAAATGATTTTGATGTTCAGGCGTTCCGAGATCTCTTTGAGTTTCTCGGCAACAGTCATCATGATTTTTTCGTCTTCAATAACGCAGGGACCGGAGATCAGGAACAACTCGTCTGATCCACACTCGATATCCCCAACGCGAACAATTTTTTGTGACATGAGTATTGTTTTTCTATTACCACTAGCGGGTAATACGTGACAATCATTTGAATAAATCTATTAACGAACGAATCGAAAGATTACCAGCTAATCAATTCAACAAAGTTACAGGATGGGATGTATTCTGCAATTCCTTCGATAAATCATCTTTCCAGAGCAAAGGCTTCTCTAAGGCCCCGATCAGGCTTGTATTTTTTCAATCTGACTTCTTCTTAATTCTACGAAATCAAAGGAATAGTCATGTTTCTCATCTGCTGCGTGCTCTTCCCGACTCACTTCTACCCATTCAGCCGAGTCCAACTTGGGGAAAAAGGCATCGCCATCCACGGAAGTATGGACTTCGGTTATGTGAATAACATCCGTTAGCGGTAAGGCCTGGTTATAAATTTCAGCCCCGCCAATGACATACACCTCGGTATCCTTTTGAATAGCTTCTTCTAAGGAAGAAACGACTACGCAACCTTCCGCCTGATACTCCGGATTCCGGGTAATAATCACATTGGTGCGATTGGGCAGCGGCTTACCAATGGATTCATAGGTTTTCCGTCCCATCACGATAGTATGCCCCGAGGTAATCTTTTTAAACTGCTTCAGGTCATTGGGTAAATGCCAGATAAGCTGGTTATCCTTACCAATAGCCCCATTCTCCGCTACGGCTACTACTAGATGTACCATGTGTTTTTTAGTTGTCAGTTGTCAGTTGTCAGTTTTCAGTTGGTTCGTCTTACAAAACTGACAACTCATTTAACATTCCGTCATACTCAGAGCCAGTCCGGCTTCGGAGGTTTCTTTGTATTTCTGGGACATGTCCCGGCCCGTGGCCCGCATTACTTTCAGGACGCTGTCTAAAGATATTTTCTGATACGAAGCATCACTGGAAAGAGCCAGTAAGTACGCATTATAGGCCTTTACCGCTCCCATTGCATTTCGCTCAATACAGGGAATCTGGACGTAACCCCCAATGGGATCGCAGGTCATACCCAAGTGATGTTCAATACCAATTTCAGCCGCAGCTTCCACCTGATTAATGCTTCCGCCAGCCGCGTATACCAGCATGGCCGCACCCATCGCCGAAGCTGAGCCAATTTCACCCATACAGCCCATTTCAGCTCCTGAAATACTGGCATTATGTTTCACAAGAAAACCAACCGCCGCCGCTGCCAGCATCCCTTCCCGCATTTTCTGAGGAGAATAATGAAAGTGATGTTTCATCAGATAGGTAAGCCCAGGAAAAACGCCCGAAGCTCCCGAAGTTGGGGCCGTCACGACAATACTTCCGGCTGCATTTTCTTCCGAAGCCGCCAGACAATAGGCATTCAGAAACATCAGAAAACTGTCGGAAGTTAAGGAGTGCTTTTTGGCTTGCTCGTAAACCGCTGGTGCTTTTCTTTTCAACTGAATTTTGCCGGGCAGATTACCCTTCGCCCGCAGACCGCGTTTCACAGCCTTTTCCATCGCTTCCAGAATAAAGTCGAGTTTGCGATTAATCTCTTTTTCGCTCAAACCTGTCAAAGACTTCTCATTCTGAATCATCAGAGCCGCCAATGTCAGTCCTGAGTTTTTGAGTTGTTGCTTCAACTCATCCATGTGCTCATATGGAAAACGGGGCTGGGTATCACGAGTGCCCTCCATCGGCTGACCTTTTCGCTGAATAAAACCCCCACCCACCGAATAATACTCGTGCTCCAGTAAGACGTTGTGCTCAACATCCGTTAGCTTGAGAATCATGGTATTTGGATGCGGGAAATCCGTTTTACCCCGGTGATAGGTAAAGTCCTTTTCTCCTGTCCATATTCCACCTACAGGTAACTCGTACGTCTGCTCGGGTAATTTCATTAAATCCAGCAAAGCCTTCGGATCGACCGTGTCGGGTAGCCATCCTAACAAGCCCCCTAAAATGGCCTTATCCGTGCCATGGCCTTTACCGGTTGCTGATAAAGACCCGTATAAATGAATTTCAACGTGCTGGCCTGGATGCGGATGATTTTTGATCTCCTGCAAAAAATCATAGGCAGCCTTCATAGGCCCGATGGTGTGAGAACTGGAGGGACCCGGTCCTACTTTAAATAGGTCAAAAACAGAGGTGGTGATCATGGCTGTTCGCCGCTTAGTAATAGATGCTGATGAAGAATAGTATAAACTCCTAGGTAATAGTTACTCATTCCTCAAAACAAATCAGATTAACTATCTTTTTTCAGGAACAGGTAATTTGTGACAATTTACTAACGCTTAATCCAGCCTCTAAAGTTTCCCCTGCATGCCCCTCAGAAATTCTTCGATGCCCATTCGTTTTTTACCTTCCAGTTGTAACTCATCAATGGCTAACCAGCCGTCACTCGTTTTAAACTGTAAATAGGTTTTATAATCGGTTCGATAGATGCCTGTTTCGCCCGTTTCGGTTACTTCAGTCACGGAAACCCGAAATATTTTGCAGGTTTTTCCTGCTAAGGTCGTCCAGGCGGCAGGGTATGGTGAAAGCCCACGGATGTGATTACGTACCTGTTCAGAGGACTTATTCCAGTCAATTTCGCAGGTTTCCCGGAAAATCTTGGGAGCCATTTTAATCTCTTCTGCCTCCGACTGCGGAATCTGGGGATATTCACCCGATTCAATGGCCTGCACCGTTTTTAATACCAGCGTTCCGCCCAAATTCATTAAACGTTCGTAGACTTCGCCAACGGTATCATCGTAAGTGATCGGTTCTTTTTCCTGAAAAATCAACGGACCGGTATCTATCTCGTGTTGCAGAAAAAACGTGGTTACCCCTGTTTCCGTTTCTCCATTCATAATAGCCCAGTTAATGGGAGCAGCTCCCCGGTACTGAGGTAATAAAGAAGCATGTAAATTGAACGTTCCCAGCCTTGGCATATTCCAGACCACTTCCGGTAACATCCGAAAGGCAACAATTACCTGTAAGTCAGCCTGGTAACTTTTCAGTTCTTCCAGAAATTCAGGGTTTTTCAGTTTTTCGGGTTGCAATACCGGAATGCCCACGGAAACTGCATATTGCTTCACAGGTGACTGATGAAGCTGTTGCCCGCGACCCGCAGGTTTGTCAGGAGCTGTTACTACAGCTACGACATCGCACTGGTTTTCGACTAAAACCCGTAGGCTTTCAACCGCGAATTCAGGCGTTCCTAAAAATATAATTCGCATAAATTTCTTTACTTGTTCTGAAGATAAAGCTACGAAAGGTATGTCAGCTTTTCGTTTCTGTGCAGAATTGCAAACTTAAATACTTTCTTACGTAAGACTCACAGAGTTATCGTTTCAACAGGCAAAAGACTTTCTTTTTTTCTTGCTTTTGCCGTAAAATGTGCTAATTTTGTTCAACCAAATCTCTACGGAGTCCGTAGAGAAGGAACTTTTCGGCGAGAAGATTGATTCTGCACTCATAAAATTATTTTGAGTAACCAGGGCGGTCTTGTCACCGTTCTTTTTTTTTGTCATTACGTTAGAAGTACCGAAGCACAGGAACACTGAAAAACAGGCTGTTACTATTAAAACTACCTGTTTTTTTTCCTGTGCTTCCTGTTTCTAATTTCACCTAGGGTGGCCGGTTTAACAACGGCCTTTACAAAGTTTAACCTATAAATTTAGATTACTGGATATGGGAAATATAGCCTATTATACCGAAGAGGGGCTGAATAAGCTGAAAGCGGAATTACAAGAACTGAAAACAAAAGGTCGGTCACATATTGCCCACCAGATTGCCGAGGCTCGCGACAAAGGAGATTTATCAGAGAATGCGGAATACGATGCGGCCAAGGAAGCTCAGGGGCTGCACGAATTGAAGATTTCTAAACTGGAACAATTACTGGCCAACGCCCGGATCCTGGACGAGTCCATTATTGATAGCTCAAAAGTTGCCATCATGTCAACCGTGAAGATTAAGAACAAACGGAATAATATGATTGCTACCTATACATTAGTTGCTGAAACCGAAGCCGACGTTAAAACGGGTAAAATCTCCGTTCAGTCACCCATTGGTAAAGGTCTGCTGGGTAAGCAGGTAGGTGAGTTTGCAGAAATCACTTTACCCAATGGTAAAGCTGAATTTGAAGTACTGGAAATCAGCCGTTAATCTTGGTAATACTTATTTTAACGAGGCCTGACGTAATGTTAGGCCTCGTTTTTTATGGCCTCTGCGTTATTTCTGAGCATCTTCCCCTTATTTTTGATACGCATGATGATGCTCTATCATCTAAAAAACAGGTAACGCATGGCTTCTATCTTCACCCGAATCATTCAGGGAGAAATTCCCGCTCATACAATCTACGAAGACGATCAATTTATTGCTTTTCTCGACGTCTCTCCTCTGGTCCCAGGCCATACGCTGGTAGTTCCTAAACAAGAAGTGGATTACATTTTTGATCTGGACGACGATACCCTGGCAGGCTTGATGCTGGTAGCAAAGAAAATTGCTCCGGCTATTAAGAAAGCTTGCCCCTGTTTGCGTCTGGGCGTAACTGTCATTGGACTAGAAGTGCCTCATACGCACGTCCATCTGGTACCTATGCAATCCATGCGGGATATGAATTTTGCTAATCCTAAACTTCAGCTCCCTTCGGAAGAAATGGCAGCCATTGCGGAGCGTATCAAGGCTAATCTGGAATAATATGCAATATCATATTCAGGCTTATGACTTCACTGACGACAAAGCTCTTGAACGACGTATGCAAGCCCGCCCCGCTCACTTAGACCGCATGCGGGAGTTAAAAACCAGCGGAAATTTCCTGTTTGGAGGAGCATTACTTTCTGAGGCTGGACAAATGATTGGTTCGGTGGTAATCATGAATTTCCCAGAAGAATTTCAACTGATGAAATGGCTGGAGACAGAACCGTATCTGGTGCAGAATGTATGGGATCGGGTAGAAATTAAGCCTTTTAAAGAAGCTATTCTATAATTGTTTTGCCTAGCAATGCGATGAATCGAGTCTAAAACGTTATCACTAAAAATTGTTACGAATGATCTTTCGCCTGATCCAGAACAACATTCACTGCATTTGGCTCAGCATAACGATACATTTTTGAATAACCTTTAAGCTTAAAGGGTATAAATGACTTTTATTGGTCTATGCTAGTATAGCGGACTTTAGTTCCATTGTTTTTACTTTTGATAACCTATTTATGAACAGACGCTCCATGCTGAAGAAAACGGCTTCAGCAGCTACCGTAGCGGCACTTCCCACGATCGGATCGACGTTGGAGGCTTCGGCTTCAGCTCCTCTTAAATTAAAAGGTAATATCAAGCATTCGGTTTCACGCTGGTGCTTTGGTTCTATTCCTCTCGATGAGTTTGCTCAGGCTTGCAAAAACATCGGCATTGAATCGATTGAGCTTACCGGCCCTAGCGAGTGGCCTACGCTGGCTAAATATGGCTTAACGTCTGCTTTAGGTCAGGCTGATAAATGGCCCGATGGTACAGGTTTAACCAGTTTCTTTAATAATCCTAAGAATCACGATAAACTCGTTGGTCTGTACGAAGAGTTAATTCCTCAGGCAAAAGCGGCAGGAGTAACCAATCTAATCTGTTTTTCCGGCAACCGTAATGGACTCGATGATTATCAAGGCATTCTGAATTGTCAGAAGGTGTTGAAGCGTATTATGCCCACGGCTGAGAAAAACGGGGTAACGCTCACGATGGAATTACTAAGCTCCCGCCATTCTCACCCCGATTATCAGTGCGATACCGTACAATGGGGAGCTGCACTTTGCGAAGCCGTTGGCTCAGAACGATTCAAGTTACTGTACGACATTTTTCACATGCAGTCCATGCATGGAGATCATATTCGTAATGCTCAACGATATGGCCAGTATATCAGTCATTACCACACAGGTGGAATGCCTAACCGGACCGAGATTGATGATCGTCAGGAAATCTATTATCCTGCCATTGTTAAGGCCATTGTAGCAACGGGCTATAAAGGGTACATAGGCCAGGAATTTGTGCCTACTCCGAAAGATAAAGAAGGCATGTTAGCCTCCCTTAAACAGGGAGTTTTAATCTGCGACGTATAGCATAAATTATATAAAATACTAAAGAGGAGCTTAGCAGCTCCTCTTTAGTATTTTATCAGGCTAATCATACGCCTCCCATTCAGGTACCTTCTAATTGATCTCAAGTACCTTTACCGAAAAAACGTCATTTCTTGCCATCCATCGGTATTTTCAGGATCATCCCTAGTGGTTTATCTTTCTACTTCCACCAAATACCTGAGCTTTCCTACCCTTAGTCGAATTAGAACCCTTAACTCCTCATTCCTACCTCATCTTTGTCATGTCTAAGAGACAGTAACAAAAGCCAGACACGCTGAGCTAACGTTCTGCCCAAGTCTAGTTAGACATTTTTCTATGGAATGTCTTGATCTCTTACAGATACAGCTTTCAGGAACGGGTCTAACAAACGTATAGTATGTAACAACATCCATAGCTATAATCCCTTCGGAATTTTCAGATAACACAGTAAGTAGTTATTGACATTTCCAGAGACTAAACTAAAAATTACAAATTCATTTTTTGTAGTGGCTTTGCTCATCTCCACTCTTCGGGATCACTAGACTTTAGTAAAAGCAGTTTCATAATAATAGAGCAGATTACGTAAAAAGGAGAGGAGATTCCTCTCCTTTTTTTATTATTTCTGAGCATGTAAAAGAGGCATTCCTCTTTCATTAGCAAAGCTAATCAAGCATCATTTTTATTGATGAGTATTTAGGTATTTATTTAAGCATTTCCCAAAAAAAGTGCTTTTTCAACCATTCAGGGGCCTTTTCGCGGCTTATCTTTTCGCAATACCTACTCTCACTCCAATTCCCCCCCGTTTCCTGCACTTGATCGAACTATCTTATATCAACCTCCCCGCATCCCCCATCTTTGTAGAGTCAAACGACACCAACGCGTAACCTAGCTCAAACCCTCTAGCGTACCCCTTTTTTAAAAGCAATTACTCATTTAGCATACGTTCTCTTCTGGCTTCCTCCTACCGAAGTCCGACGGGACCCCTCGTGCCTCACCGCTCGACATCACCCTTTTTTCACTCTCTTTTTATGAAAGCTCTCCCTACGCTCGCTTCTCTCTTTTTGATCGTATACTCGCTGACTTCGTGCGTGAAAGAATCCAACGATATCCTCATTGCCAGCGACCCTAAACTCGTCGTGGAGTGCTACTTAAACCCCACCGACACGGAAATCTCGGCTCTGGTGAGCCAGAACCGCCCCATCGACGGCGTGGGCAGCGGCGACCGCGGTAACGTCAATCCCGTCCTTAATGCCACCGTCTTACTTTCCGATGGCACCCAGGAAGTCCAGCTCATTAATGCCAAAAACAATACGTATAAAATCGCGGCTTCCCGCTTCAAACTCGTCGCCGGACGCACCTACACGCTCAAAGTCACCGCTCCCGGTCTACCCGCTACTCAGGCTCAATGCACCATTCCTCAGGCGCTGAGTGCTCTGGAAGCCAAAGACAGTGACTTGACATACGAACGGGCTCAGGCTTCAACGTATAATGTCTACCGCCAAAGAAGTCTCTCCTGGAATAACTTAGAAGTTCACCACACCAATTACTATCTCGTGGGCAGCGGGGAAGGCTCAGTGTATACCATGAAAGC
>CAJYHS010000209.1 GCA_913774715.1 uncultured Siphonobacter sp.
TCTTTTGCGGCCTATTTAGATTAACTCCAAATTATGAAATCACTTCGACTTTTTCTTCTCCTCTCATTACTTATTTTACCCAAGCTCTATGCCCAGCATTCGGGGATCATTCGGGGCCGGATTACGACTCGCGATGGAAAACCTGCCGAAGGGGTATCCGTAAACATCGTAGGCTCAGCACACGGCTCGCTAACGGATGAATCAGGAGAGTATAAAATTATAAAGGTTAAGCCGGGGTCGCACCTGCTGAAGGTATCTTCCGTGGGTCTGATGCCTCAGGAGAAAACGGTAATGATCGAAGAGAAATCGAGCATTATTGTTGATTTTTCATTATCTGAAGACCTGGCCCAACTGCAGGAAGTAGTAGTGGTAACGAATCGGAATCGTTTCAAAGCGGATAAGGTTTCGCCCTCGCTGCGTTTGCAAACGCCCTTACTGGAAGTTCCTCAGAACATCAAGGTGATTACGAAAGAGTTACTGGGCGACCAACAGGTATTTGACATGGTTGATGGCGTAACCCGCAACGTCAGCGGAGCGACCCGCTCCGGTCACTGGGACAGCCAGTACGCCAATATCTCGATGCGGGGAACGTCGATTCCGGCTTTCCGTAATGGAATGAACGTGAAAATGCCCTGGGGACCGCTGGCCGACGACATGTCTACCGTAGAGCGGATTGAGTTTGTGAAAGGTCCGGCTGGCTTTATGATGGCTAACGGCGAGCCCGGCGGGATGTATAATATCGTTACCAAGAAGCCAACAGGTACGAACCAGAGCTCGGTTTCTTTTACGGTGGGTAATTACAACACGATCCGGACGGCTCTGGACGTAGATGGTAAACTATCGAAAGATGGCAAGTTGTTATACCGATTCAACACGGCGTATCAATACCGCGATTCATTTAACAAATTCAATTACAACGACCGTTACGTGATTGCTCCTTCGATCTCTTACCAGATTGATTCGAACACCGTAATCACGGCTGAGTATACGCACCAGCACGTAGAGGCTCAGGCCTTAGGAAATTACACCTTCTCGAAAAACGGTTTTGGTGAAGTGAGTCCCAGTTTCTTTCTGGGTGATCCAGCCCTTGACCCCCGCAAGCTGAATGACCATAACGTTTTCCTGTATTTTACGCATCGCATCAACGATAACTGGAAACTGAATGCTCAGATTGCTTACTTCAATTACTCGCTGGGCGGCGGTGGAACCGTTTGGGTAACGTCGATTGACAGCGTAGGCAACATGCGTCGGAATTACAATATTGGTGACGAGCTGGCCATCAATAAAACGGGTCAGTTTACGCTGATGGGTGAAGAACGTACGGGTTCGGTTGTTCACCGTATTCTGGGAGGTATTGATTTGGGTAACCTGAAAACCTGGGGTGATTTCAGCAGCTCAACGCTGGGCGACCTGAAACTGACTAATAACGCGAACTTCAATATTTTCAATCCTACCTACGGCATTCCGCTGGCAAATATTCCCGTGTTTGATCGTTCACGTAGCCTGCGGGAGCGTTCCGGTTCCAACGTGTACGCTACGAACCTGACGTATCAGGGCATTTACTTACAGGATGAAATGCACTTCTTCGAGGATAAATTACGCCTGACGCTGGCAGCCCGGTACACGCATTCGGTGAATGTTGGAAAGACCAAGGCCACTACGATTGATGATAATGTTATAACCCCTCGTATCGGCGTAAGTTACTCGATTAACCGCGAAACGTCGGTGTATGGTCTATATGATCAGAGCTATTTACCACAGGCCGGGGCTGATTTTGACGGTAATATTTTCAAACCTGTCTTCGGAAATAACACCGAATTCGGAATCAAGAAAGACTGGTTTGGCGGTAAATGGAATACGGCGTTAACCGTGTATCAAATTACCAAGAATAATGTATTAACTCCAGATCCTCGTTTTGGAGCGAATAACCCTCAGAACTGGCAGGTACAGTTGGGTCAGATTCAGTCGAAGGGCGTAGAGTTTGATTTAACGGGTGAAATCGTCAGAGATCTGAACGCCACTTTAAACTATGCCTATACCGACCCTAAAGTTACCCGTGACGAGACGGCTAACCCCGAAACGAACCGCACCGGGACGTATTTGACTGGAACGGCCAAGCACATTACGAATGGCTGGTTAACGTATCGGATCAGAAGTGACCGCTCGGCTTTCAATGGGCTAGGTTTCTCAGGGGGGTATCAGTGGCAGGCCGAACGTTTTGCCGGTGCGGGTTTCAAAAAATCCAATTTCCCAGACTTCTTCCGCGTTGACGCCGGGATTTCGTATCAAATGAAAAAAATTAATGTATCGTTGCTGGTCAATAACCTGCTGGATAAACGCATGTTTACTTCCGGCAGTGCTCCCGCTAACGTGAGAACGGGTTATTATACCTACATCTACGAATACCCCCGTAACTTCCGCCTGAACTTTGCTTATAAATTCAAGTAAGTAATGACAGTTCAGATAGAATAGAAGAGGCCCGGTAATTACCGGGCCTCTTCTATTTCTGGAGTATATGGGAATTAATAACGCATTTGCTGTAAACGATCAAACGCGGCCTGATCGAGTGCTTCCCGGTGATCGGGGTGAGCGATGTGGATGAGAGCTTTGGCCCGTTGGGCCAGGTTTTTGCCGTACAAATCTGCTACTCCGTACTCGGTTACCACGTAACGGGTGTGAGCTCGGGTCGTTACTACGCCTGCTCCCTGCTTGAGTAAAGGAACAATTTTGGATTCCCCCCGGCTGGTTACCGAAGGAATCGCAATAATGGCTTTTCCGTTTTGGGATAAAGTGGCCCCGCGAATAAAATCCATTTGTCCACCCACGCCCGAATACATCCGCGTGCCAATGGAATCCGCACAAATCTGTCCGGTAAGATCGACTTCGATGGCACTGTTAATGGCGGTTACTTTAGAATTTTGCCGGATCACGGAGGTATCGTTTACGTATCCAATATCCAGCATGGCTACACCGGGATTATCATCAATGAAATCATAAAGCTTGCGACTCCCTACGGCAAAGCTCGATACGATTTTTCCGGGATGCACTTTCTTATGTTTGCCCGTAATGATACCCTTATTTACCAGGGGTAATAAACCATCCGAGAACATTTCGGTGTGAACGCCGAGGTCGCGATGATTTTCCAGGTATAGTAATACAGCATTGGGAATACCGCCGATTCCCATTTGAATGCAAGCCCCATCTTCTACCAGTCCCGCTACATTCCGGCCAATTGCTGATTCGATTTCCGTCGGCAAGCTCAGTTCATGCTCGTACAGAGGTCGGTTTACGTAAGCCATAGCCGTAAACTGCTGGACGTGAACAATGCCATCCCCGTGAGAGCGGGGTACCTGAGGATTCACCAGAGCAATGACTTTCTTCGCTGACTCAACGGCGGCTCTACTCACATCCACTGAAGTGCCCAGCGAGCAATAGCCGTGCTGATCGGGTGGAGAAACCTGGACGATGGCGGTATCCAGCGGCCAGATTCGATTCCGAAATAAATTGGGTACCTCACTCAGGAAAATGGGTAGGTACTGAGCATACCCCTCTGCAACGGCTTTCCTGAGACTTGAACCAATAAATATGGCATTCGGGAAAAAAGCACGACGAGCTTCGGGTTCAACCAGCGGAAACGTCTTGCCTTCCAGATGCATGTGAATGGTATGGACATCCTCCAGCTCAGAAGCTCGCTGAGCGAGAGCTTCAATCAAAGGCATGGGCGTAGCTGCTGCCGCTTGTATAAATACGCGTTCGTGACTTTCAATATGGCTAACTGCCTCGGCGGGCGATACATACGAGTAGTTGTTCATGGTAATCTTTTGTCGAAAGAAAGGTCAAAATTGTGGCCTCAAATTCGTACAAAAAATGAAGAATATCAGCTTTTGAATAAATTTATTTAGAATAGTTATAAATAATAAAAATAAGTATGGTGACGTAGTAACAAAAGCTGATACCCTGGTCAAAGAGCATGTTACTTTACTCGAACGTATTTTTCAACAATGGTGTGGTTAATACCTAATTCTTTGATTTCTTCTTTACCCGTTTGAATAAGCGTATCCTGATGAAATGCAATGGTAAACTGAAAGCTTTTCCCTTCATAGGGCCGGTAACTACAATAGTCAACCTGCTCGGTGTATTGATCTCCTTTCAGGGTGTAGGTGCCACCGCCGCCAGCAAAGAAGGCAGTAGCGGAGTCTTTTCCGGCATTCAGATCATGATTCAAAAATGAAAAATGAGTGTCGTTGAGAATCTTAATCATCTTCCGGCCGGAAAGATCATCAGAAGTCGTTTTTCCCGCTTCAATTTTCTGAGCAGCGACGAGCTCCCAGCTTCCTTTTAATTCATTTTTAGATTGACAGGCGGTAGCGAAAAGGAGAGGTAAGGCACAAAAGGCAAATTTCATGGAGTATGATAGGTTTGAGAAAGTAGCGAAGTAACAGAAAAACTCAGGATTAGAATGCATTTCCAGATTAGATCTTGAGATTAACCGCTGGTGTAAAAGATTTAGAGTCAGAGTAATGAGCTTTATACCTTGAGATGAAGTCTTACCAACGATCTGGTCCTATGTTCAAATCCAAGTCTAAAAAGCCGACTTCCGTAGGGAAGGAATGGCTCAATTCGCTGGCTTTTGCAGTCGTGGCTGCTACGCTCATTCGCTTCTTCACTATGGAAGCTTTCGCCATACCTACGCCTTCGATGGAAGCAAATCTGATGGTGGGCGATTTTCTGTTTGTCAGTAAACTCCATTACGGAGCCCGTACGCCACAAACGCCACTACAATTACCACTGACCCATCAGAAAATCTGGGGAACCAACCTGCCTTCTTATAGCGATGCTATTCAGTTACCTTCTTATCGGCTTCCCGGATTTACGGGCGTGAAAAACAATGATGTTGTCGTATTCAATTTCCCTCCGAAAGTGGAAGGAGAGGAGGATCACCCGGCAGATTTGCGGAAGCATTTGATTAAGCGATGCATCGGTATTGGCGGAGATGTAATTGAAGTGCGTCAGCAGCAGGTATATGTGAATGGGATAAAGCAATCGATGCCGAGAAATGCCCAGACGAGTTACCTGCTTAAAACCAATGAGATACTGGATGAGCGGTTCTTCAGAAAATATAATGTGGTTAATGATTACCAGTCAGCCGAAGGACCATTTATTAACTGGAACCCGGTAGAAATGTATAATGTACAGACACAAAAAAATGAACTTGTAGGGTATCAGATTCAAACTACGGAAGCTACGGCCCAGCAGTTACGTAGGCTGGATTGGGTAAAAGCAATGGAACCATTAACGGCTCCGGCGGGGGAGAAAGAATCGGGCATTTACGGCACCTCCGTGTATCACTGGAACCGGGATAATTTTGGTCCTTTAGCCGTTCCCAAACAGGGAATAACCATTCCGATAAATGCAAAAACCATTGCTGTTTACGGCTCGGTTATTGAACGTTACGAGCATTTAGAAAGCGTGAAAGTAAATCCTGATCAAGTTGAAATTAATGGCAAGAAGATTCAATCGTATACTTTCAAACAGGATTATTATTTCATGATGGGAGACAGCCGGCATAACTCCGACGATTCACGATACTGGGGCTTCGTTCCCGCCGATCACATCGTAGGAAAAGCCGTATTCGTCTGGATGTCCATCGACCCGGTAGCGGCCCAGGTCTGGAATAAAATTCGCTGGAATCGGCTATTTTCAGTTATTAACTAAAGAATGAGACATTAGTCTCATTCTTTAGCCCCCCTGTTCCAAGTGTTAAGCCTGAAGGGCGTCACTTGGAACGACTGATACCTGCCAGTCTGTGACTGACCGCAGCTTGATTTGGGTTGCCGCTCGAAGGCTTGCTTCCTATCTTCGATAGCTAATTAATTGATTGTTAGTGACGCTTGGCTAAAACAAACAACGGCAGAAATGCCCAGAAGTCTTTAAGGAGGTTCAGTTTAACTTCTTGTACATTCCTTGGCCTTTACAAGTGTAAAACTATAAGATCGACACTTGGATAGACTCAATTAATGTTAATAGTATTAGCAATATTATTTACAGTCGCAATGAATATAATTTATTATTTTATTGAATTCTCTATTATTAATTGAATATATTTTCTTTCTATAAATTAAGTATTTTTTATCCCAATTAATGTAATAGCTATCATTAGATATCTTAATTAGCAATCTTAAGTCATTAACGATACTAATAGGTTTATTATCGTTAATGATTTTATGTATTAATTCAGAAAGATTAATGATATCACTTCTATTGAATACATACTTTTCTTGCATACCTCCTTGTTTAAAAACACTCATTTCTTGAATTATTTTTTCATTGATTGGTATGACTGTTTTAGTAGAGAAGGGTATATACTTAAAATATACCCCATTGATAGTTTGAGCTTCAGAGCTATGAGAAAGAGAATGTAATAGAAAAGCTAAGAAAATATATCTTTTAATTATTTCTACGGTTAAAGAGTATAAGGTAGTCGTAAAAACGCATCTATATTTTAAATTACTCATAAAGCTAGGAATATGTGTTGAAGCATCTGACTTTACTACACCTACTTCTTCGCTTGTCGCTATGCGAGCTTAATACTTGGAACAGAAAGTGCGGAAAATACCTTTCTACAATTCAACCTATCTAACTGCAAACCCTTGCTCTCCGAGCAATTGGATTAGTACTGTCTGATATTTCAAATGTAGTAGCCCAACGGTCATGAAACAGGAACCTTCCTGCATTTTGGATACAATCTTAGGTAGCCATAAACTGTGCCTTTCAATGGTCTTTTCTTTGTTCAAAGTGTTTGCTTCTTGATTGAGCATCATGTCATTACGCAATGAATCATTGTACATTTTTGGGTTCCACAGCTTTAGCGACTCCATTTCCTCTTCTTTAATTTCATGTTTAATTAAATAGATAAACGCTTCAGCTACTTGTCGATGGTTGGTTTTGCCGCGTTACGTGCCATTTGTCCGGTTTCATCCAGTTGAAATGTGGGTTTGTTCATGGCTTGCATTTCAAAGAGAATAAAGTCATCGAATGAGATGGCTTGCTCTTTTGTCTCTTACTTTTTCAGCATTACCACGGCTTGAGCCATCGCTTGTAAAGAGGCATTGTTATTATGAGGTTTGATGCTGCCATACGGAGAAGCGGTAAAAAAGCTATCAACTAGGGCATATTCACTTTTGGTAAAAATAGAATCCAGTGGTGGGATATGAATAATTGCGTCCTGGACTATACCTATAGTACTTCCACCTTTTTCAAACAGGCCAAAATCACACGATTCTGCGGTACTCATAACTTTTGGAAATCGTTTGAGTAGCTGTGTTGAAGCCCCATGAAAAGTCCCGAACAAATATGATTTCTTAGCTAATCCATTCCCTGAGATTTCCCAAAGCACTGACTGGAAATTTTTTTCATAATTTCTGCTTTTAGTTTTGAAAACCCTATTAAGCTATCTTTAATTCTGGTATTCGTCCAGTCCTAGTGTTTAAGCAAAACGCTAGGAATAGGTAGATTACCGAGTAATCTGATTTACAATAGACTCCAACATTACATGAAATTTGTTTCTTAATTGAAGACCCTTGGGATGCATGGTCATATAGCTATGCACAGGTAATCTTGGATGCACGCATTGGTATAAATAATTCTCCTCAATCGTATTATATTGTAATCCTTGAAATACTCGCTGGAATTGCTTTTCATAGTCCCATCCTGTTAAGAAAATGACAGCATCAGGTTTTATAATATTTATTTCATCGATTAATAAATCAAACCCTATATGATTAGCTACTTGTAATTCTTCTGTAGGGGTGGTTTTGTTAGAATCACATTTAGAAAAATTAGTCCACAAGTAACCAGAAGGATAATTTTCTCCGTTTAATTTTGTATGGCAGGCTCTAATAAAACGCCAGAAAGGACTATTCCTTCCGTGATATTCTTTTCCAAATTCAAACTCTTTATAGGATTCAGTTATATAATTCACATTCAGATTTTCCTGTTCATTCATTGTGCCGAGCCATCCGTAGGTTTCTTTCCCAACGTATAAAACTTTATACTTGACCTGATCATAATCGGGAAAAGTTTGCATTAACAAAGGGTAGGAGAAAAACTCGCCATTTGAACGGGTAATTTCTTTTAATTGAAAGATATATGATTCATAAATATTCCTAAGTTTTGTATTAATAAAGCTAGCGGACAGGGCTTTTTCCATGAAGTGATTCGGGGCAGTTAAAAGTGAATATAATAACTACATAAATTAATTGTGTAAAGGTTATCACAATAGGAATATGTTTTAGAAAGAAAAAAGCGAAGAGTTTCTTCGCCCTTTTCTAATGCATAACCTGAATTAATAGCCTACTTCACCACCCGTACCTTCACATGCGAAGGCTGGCTGGGCGTGGAATACACCTTGTGCGTAGCTTTCTGGAAATCGGATTCGCTGGCTTTATAGATGTTTACAAATTTCTGAGGATTGCGGTCTACTAGCGGGAACCAGGAGCTTTGTACCTGCACCATGATTTTATGGCCCTTCTTAAAGCAATGAGCCGCGTCCTGCATATCGAATTTTACTTCTTCGACCTTGTTAGGTACCATGGCTTCGGGTTTGGAGAAGCTCTTGCGAAATTTCGAACGCATTACTTCGCCGCGTACCATTAACTGGAAACCACCCATTTTCGTCCCTGGAATCGGGCTGTTGTTGGGAGCATCGCCGGGGTATACGTCGATGAGTTTTACCACAAAATCCGCGTCGGTTCCGGTAGTGGAGACGAATAAGTCGGCCATCACATTCCCTGAAATGGTCACGTCTTCTTTCAGTACCTCTGATTCGTACATCAGCACGTCGGGGCGGGTAGAGGCAAAACGCTGATCTTCGTACATAAAATCAGCTCCGCGAACGTTACGAATTTCGCTGGTAAAAGGAACGGGTTTGTCGGGATCACTTATGTACTCCATGAAGCTGGTAGGAGCAGCCTTCGGAGCATCGAAGGATAATTTTCCATTCGGATGAAAATAGAGGTTTTTCTCCTGCGATTGTTTCGGCGGCCATGCATCGTATTTTTTCCAGACGTTCGAACCCGTTTCGAAGATGTAGGCTTTCGGTAACTTTGGATCTTTTCCGTCTTTCAGGTAATGATTAAAAAAGGCCAGCTCGATGTTTTCTCGGTAAAACGGTCCGGTATCCGAGTCAAAACGAATGTTACCTAATACATCGCCCTTTACCCGCGACCATCCCCCATGAATCCAGGGGCCCATAACCAGAAAATTTGAAGTCTTAGGACTCCCTTTTTCGATTCCGGCAAAGGTTTTCAGGGGGCCATATAAATCTTCCTGATCAAACCAGCCACCCACGGTTAACATGGCCGGAGTAATGTTTTTCAAATGCGGAACCGGCGAGCGGGCCTGCCAGAACTCGTTATAGCTTTCATTTTCCATCATCTGATTCCAGATGACATTTTTACCCTTAAGGATCTTTTCATTGATATTCTTGATCGGACCGATGTTCTTGTAAAATTCGTATGAATTGGGCGTGCCAAAGTCACTGAACTGCGGAGCCGTCTGCGTAGTAGGTTCGGGTCGCGGGGCACCGTAAGAAGACAGGAACGAGAATGTGCCCATCAGGAAAAAAGCCCCATTATGGTGACGATCATCACCCATGAACCAGTCTGTTACCGGAGCCTGCGGTGAGGCCGCTTTTAGAGCCGGGTGAGCCTCAATGGCGGTCATGGTGGTATAAAAACCGGGAGCCGAGATTCCCCAGGTACCTACTTTGCCGTTCGAGGTCGGTAGATTTTTCAATAACCACTCGATGGTATCATAGGTATCAGAGCTGTCATCCACATCCGTTTTTTTCGTTTTATTGGGGATAAACGGTTTAACGGCTACGAATTCCCCTTCGGACATGTATTTTCCACGAACATCCTGATAGACTATGATATAGCCTTCTTTGGCAAAAAGCATGGAGGGCCCAAGGCTCATTTTGTATTTGTCCTCACCATAAGGAGCCACGCTGTACGGCGTGCGGTCCAGCATGATAGGGTATTTTTTTGATTCGTCTTTAGGGATATAAATCGAAGTGAACAGCTTTACGCCATCCCGCATCGGAATCATACGTTCGATTTTAGTATAATGTTCCCGAACGTATAGCGAGTCTTCCCGCATGCTGTTAGGCACCTGGGCGAAAGAATCCGTCGCAGTAGTAGCCAGCATGAGGCTGGTTAAGACCGTGACCATGGTTTTGAAAACGTGTTTCATATCAAATGGTTATGTGAATGCAGGGAAGACTTTAGTTAGCAGGGGAGGTTAGGGCATCACGATTCCGAATCCAGACGGCCTGTTGTAATCGGTTATTGGCCATACCGCTTACCATGCCATTACCCAGCCCAATGGCGATTCCAGCCCCCCACCAGGCCCAGTAAGAGCGGCCCCGATTACCACCTATCTGAGTGAGCCCGACGATAGTAGTACCCAGAGAAGCCACGGTTAATATCGAAGAAATATTCTTAAGCTTTCGGTATCCCCGATATTCAGCCATGCCATAGGGAGAAAATTCAAACTCCTTCTGCAGATTGCGTTGGCCCAAACCCGAGGGATAAGCTTTACCGCCTTTAGCAAATCGGGTACCATTGGCAAACACAAAGATTGTTTCGCGGTCATAAGCCCGGCGAAGACTGTCTCGGCGGAAATCCTGGAGCGTTTGGGCTTTGGCGGTACAAAGGCCCGACAGTACAAGCACTAAAATCAGTAATTTCTTCATGGGAGAGGGTTTACTTCTTAGTTGCAATATGGGAGGAAGAGTTGATTTTTTCGCAGGAATGCGATTTCCCGTAGTCATTTATGGCCTTTTCGTGCGAGTGTTGCGACTTTTCGATAGATTGAGTGTATTTTTGTAGATTGGAAGAGAGATCGAGTACACGCGTCCCGGCGTTTCGATTCATTCCAGGTATTCAGATAGCCTATAAGCTAAAAGCCAGCAGCCTTAGCTGTTCAACTAAACATAACACGTGAATAACATTCGCAATTTCTGCATCATTGCCCATATTGACCACGGCAAGAGTACATTGGCAGACCGACTAATTGAGCAAACCCAGACCGTATCCCAGCGGCAAATGCAAAACCAGTTGCTGGATGATATGGACCTCGAACGCGAGCGGGGCATTACCATCAAGTCGCATGCCATTCAGATGGATTATACGTTTGAGGGTCAGAAATACGTGCTGAACCTGATTGACACGCCGGGTCACGTCGATTTTAGTTACGAAGTAAGCCGTTCCATCGCTGCCTGCGAAGGAGCCTTATTAGTGGTGGATGCTTCTCAGGGTATTGAAGCCCAGACGATTAGTAACTTATATCTGGCTTTGGGCCATGATCTGGAAATTATTCCGGTATTAAATAAAATTGATTTACCCGGAGCGATGCCCGACGAGGTTTCGGACCAGATCGTCGATCTGATCGGTTGTGACCGTTCGGATATTATTCATGCTTCGGCAAAAGAAGGCATTGGAATTGCTGAAATTCTTTCAGCCGTCATTCACCGTATTCCAGCTCCCAAAGGTGATCCTAATGCTGGATTTCAGGGACTGATTTTCGATTCGGTTTTCAACTCGTATCGTGGAATTGAAGTAATTTTCCGGGTTTATAACGGCGAAATCCGTAAAGGCGATAAGATCAAATTTATGGCAACGGGTCGTGAATATTTTGCCGATGAAATTGGCGTATTACGTCTGGAAAAAGAGCCCCGTGATGTGATCAAAACGGGCGACGTAGGATACCTGATTTCAGGCATTAAAACGGCGAAAGAAGTAAAAGTAGGGGATACCATCACCCGGATGGATAACAAAGCTACGGAAGCGATTAAAGGTTTTGAAGACGTGAAGCCTATGGTATTCGCCGGGATTTACCCCGTAGATACCAGTGAATTTGAAGAACTTCGCGAAGCCATGGAAAAACTGCAATTAAATGATGCAGCTTTAATCTGGGAACCCGAAACATCGGCGGCTCTGGGCTTTGGTTTCCGTTGCGGTTTTCTGGGCATGTTGCACATGGAAATTGTGCAGGAACGTCTGGAACGCGAGTTCGACATGACGGTTATCACGACAGTTCCTTCGGTACAGTTCAATGTAGAGACGACAAAAGGTGAACTCCTCAAAGTTTCGGCTCCTTCCGAAATGCCTGAACCAAATCACATTGATAACATTGAAGAGCCTTTCATTGCCGCTCAGATCATCACCAAAAGTGAATACGTAGGGGTAATCATGAAGCTGTGTATGGATAAACGCGGCGTGCTGAAAAATCAGGTGTATCTGACTTCGGATCGGATTGAGCTGCAATTTGAAATGCCTTTATCAGAAGTAGTTTTCGACTTCTTTGATCGTTTGAAAACCATTTCACGAGGCTATGCTTCGTTGGATTACCAATACCTCGGTTTCAAACAAGGCGACATGGTGAAGCTCGATATTATGCTGAACAGCGAGAAAGTCGATGCTCTCTCGGCCATCGTTCACCGGGATAAAGCCTATGAATGGGGAAAACGTCTGTGTGAAAAACTCCGAGAGTTACTGCCCCGTCAACAATTCGAAATTGCCATCCAGGCCGCTATCGGACAAAAAATCATTGCCCGCGAAACGGTAAAAGCCCTTCGGAAAGACGTATTGGCAAAATGTTATGGTGGTGATATCAGCCGTAAACGTAAACTGTTAGAGAAGCAGAAAAAAGGTAAAAAACGGATGCGTCAGGTGGGTAACGTAGAAATTCCGCAGGAAGCGTTTATGGCCGTTCTCAAACTGGAGAGCTAAACTATTCTGTCAGATTTAACGCAGTTTGAGCGTTTACAGGATCCATTTCTATCATCAAATGATCAGTAATTGACGATTATAATAACACGGGTTCTTAAAAAAGGCTCGTGTTATTTATATTCTTTTGTAGGCTGGTGCGTTTAAAATATCGTATGTTTAAATGCATTCTCTTGTCTGTAAAGTCTGACCAAAATTTCATACACTTTCATCTAATCCTTATTACTCTGAATGTCGAAACTCCGATTTGTTGACAAACGGCGATCTACTTTTTTTGCCGATGCCCGCCACCGAGTTGATGCGTACTTCACTGAAAACAACATTCCTAAAACTGGTAACCGTGCCATGTGGAACAAAACCATTTTTTATATGGTCGTCTTCTGGGTACTGTACGGTCTGATTATTTCTAATCAGTTTAATCCGTGGGTGATGTTAGTGTTGGCGATTGCCTTGGGCATAACCTGTGCCTTCATTGGTTTTAATATTTGCCATGATGCCGTACATGGTTCGTTTAGTGCGAGTAGCCGGCAGAACAAGCTTTTGAGTCTAAGCTTTCACCTGATTGGTGGAAATCCTTACGTCTGGAGTCTTTCGCACAATGTGGTACACCATACGTATACCAATATTCCCGGCCACGATGAGGATCTGGAAATTGCTCCTGGACTGGTGCGTATTCACCACGAAGAGCCTAATAAAAAGATTTACCATTTTCAGCATTACTATGCCTTTTTATTGTACGGATTAGCTTCCTTGAGCTGGGTATTACGGAAAGATTACGTGAAGTTTTTTCAGAAAGATATCGGTAAAACGACCAGTGGTAAACACCCTCGCAAAGAGTATTTTAATCTCTTTTTTTATAAGGCTGTGTATTACACGCTGTTTATCGTACTGCCTTTGTGCGTACTTTCTATCACCTGGTGGCAGTTTGCCATTGGCTTTTTAGTCATGCATTATTTCGAAGGTCTGGTTCTGGGTTTAGTGTTTCAATTGGCTCACATTGTAGAGCACGCTGAATTTCCTGAGCCTAATGAAGACGGTAACATTGAGGAATCATGGGCTGTTCATCAGATGCAAACGACAGCTAATTTCTCCTGTAACAGCTCTCTGGCTACATTCCTTTGTGGCGGTTTGAATTTCCAGATTGAACACCATCTGTTCCCTAAAATCTGCCACATACATTATCCCGAAATTTCCAAGATTGTGAAAGCTACAGCGGCTGACCACGGGATTCACTACATTGAAAACAAAACCTTCTGGACGGCTTTACAATCGCATTACCGCGTTTTGAGAAAATACGGCAAGGAAGAGTTTACGCTGCAATCAGTCGAAGAACTGGAACCCATAGCCGTTCGGGCCTAATATTTCGAAGGGTCGTATAAATCGTTAGCCTTTGATTATCAGGAATTGTAATTAGGTAATTGCAATAATGAAATGAGAAAAGAGAGAAAACCCCTGCTGGTTTCTCTCTTTTTGCTTTATTTTGAGGGATTATTCAGGATTCTTTCCGAATCAGACGCAAAAGCTGAATCAAAAGGTAATCTTAAATTGTTGTATATAAACAGGTTTAAACGAACTGAAAATCAGTAGCGTTGGAAAACTTAACAGATTCCAGTGCAGAAATCTGAGAATCAGACGTATTTTTGACCCGCAATTCTGTTCTAAACCCTTTCCGTTAGTTTACACATGGCAGAAGTAATTCGTATGCCCCTCCTGAGCGACACGATGACTGAAGGGGTCATCGCTGAGTGGCTCAAAAAAGTGGGCGATACCGTTAAATCCGGGGATATCCTGGCTGAAGTTGAAACCGACAAAGCCACGATGGAGCTGGAAAACTACGCAGATGGTACCCTTTTATACGTAGCCGCTGATAAAGGTCAGGCTATTGAAGTAAATGGTGTGCTGGCAGTAGTAGGAAAACCAGGCGAAGATTATCAATCTCTTCTGGATGGTGAAGGTGGATCCTCTAATGGTGCTTCCACTGAAACTAAAGCCGAACCCGTCCCTGCGGAACAACCTAAAGCGGCTGAAGAGCCTAAAAAAGCTGAGGCCCCTAAAGCTGCGGTTGACTTATCCAGTATTAAAGCTACGGCTGTTCGCATGCCCCTGTTGAGCGATACAATGACTGAAGGGGTCATTGCCAACTGGGTAGTGAACGTAGGCGATAAAGTAAAATCCGGGGATATCCTGGCTGAAGTCGAAACCGACAAAGCCACGATGGAATTGGAAAACTACGACGACGGCGTTCTGCTGTACATTGGCGTAGAAGCAGGTAAAGCTGCTCAGGTAAACCAGATCATTGCGATTGTAGGAGAAGAAGGAGCCAATTTCCAGGCGATTCTGGATGCTGAAAATGGCACTTCATCAGCTCCAGCTGAGGCCAAAGAAGAAGCTCCCGAGGCTTCGACTAGTGGTTCTTCAGCGGAAGCTACTCAATCCAATGATGCGGAAGGTCGAATCAAGGCTTCTCCTTTAGCTAAATCAATTGCGAAAGACAAAGGTATTAACCTGTCAGACGTAACAGGTTCCGGCGAAAACGGTCGTATCGTTAAGAAAGACTTGGAT
>CAJYHS010000210.1 GCA_913774715.1 uncultured Siphonobacter sp.
AGGTGAAAAGCGTCAAACGTAATCAGGTTGCTCATACTGTTGAACAAAAGTTTATTGCAGGAATTGGGGTGTTCTCCACGCGGAGTCCTGTAATAATCAATAGCTTCCAATAGATCCAGTTCCTCCATACCGGCTTCCAGGGCTTCCTGGGCAGAGTTGGGAATCCAGTTATTGATCCGTTTTTCGGCACCGTTTGCTTCGGCCGTTCGCTGGTCAGCCACTGCTTTGAGCACTCCTACCGGATCGCTTTCTCTGAAGGCACGACTTGGATTGGTTCCTGCTACGCTTACGACCGCCTGAATTCTTTTTTCCGTAAGGGAAGCATTAACGGCATAGCCACCGCCGGCACAAACACCCAGTACTCCAATACGATTGTGATCCACGTAATTAAGAGTAGTCAAGAAATCTACTGCACAACGGATGTCTTCCACACGTGTGGCTGGATCTTCTAAAAATCTGGGTTCTCCACCACTTTCTCCCTGAAAAGATGCGTCAAAGGTTAGAGTAATAAATCCGCTTTCGGCAAGAGCGTTAGCATACAATCCAGCGGTTTGTTCTTTTACACTGCTTCCTGGATGTACGCAAATAATCGCGGGATATGCCTTTGTTTGATCGAAATGATTAGGTGTATACAGGTTTCCGACTACATCCCAACTTTTGTTTTTAAATGTTACTTTTTGCATGATCTTTTGCTTTGATGTTACTCATGCAAAAGTCACAGAATATACCAAGTGAAACGTTTCCATTTTACGGTTAGGTGTTTCCAAAATACTGATTACCCCGAGTCGCATATTCAAGTCCATTAATACTCCATGCTAAAATGATAAATGTTTGTCGATGCCTTACTTTCGACTACAACAATACGCCTTTTGACTACACCTGTGTTTTTAATGTTATTCACCTTTGCATCAACAAAAAACATTAAACACTAAAGGAAATGAAAAATTGGACGGCGGCTAATATTCCGCAACGAAGCAATGGGTTAGCTATCATCACAGGTAGTACTGAAGGGATCGGATACGAGGATGCACTGGCCCTGTCATCGGCAGGATGGCAGGTAATAATGATGGGACGCAATACTCAAAAAGGGGCGGAATCAATGGCCAGGATTCAGCAAATTAACCCCAAAGCCAGCGTAAGTTTCGAGAAAATAGATCTTGCAGACTTGTCCTCTATCAAATCTTTTGCGTCAAGAATGATTTCAAATGGGCAAGCCATCGACCTCCTCATCAATAATGCTGGCGTAATGACGCCACCCAAGCGACTCGAAACGGCCGATGGCTTTGAGCTACAATTCGGTACAAACCATATAGGCCACTTTGCTCTGACTGCCCAACTTCTTCCCTTATTACGTCAATCACCAGAAGCTCGCGTGGTTACCCTGTCAAGTGTAGCGAATCGTGAAGGGACCATCAATTTTGAGGACCTTCAGTCAAAATCTTCGTATGCTCCGGCGAAAGCATACAGTCAATCAAAACTGGCGAACCTGATGTTTGCCTTAGAGCTTCAGCGGCAAAGTGAAAAACACGGTTGGGGTATCACGAGTGTAGCGGCCCATCCAGGTGTGTCCCGGACAAATTTGCTTATTACGGGTGCAGGGCGATGGAGTGCCGCAGGAATGGCCAGAACCTTTCTACCGTTTTTGTTTCAACCCTCTGCCCAGGGGGCTTTGCCAACCTTATATGCAGCTACTTCTCCAGAGGCTAAAGGTGGAGTGTATTATGGACCAGACAAGCTGATGGAAACCCGTGGATTTCCCGCTGTGGCAAAAATACCAGCACAAGCGGAGGATGTACAGGATTCCAGAAGATTATGGAAGATATCGCAAGAGCTATCTAAAGTTGAATTTTAATCCTTAGGAGTTTTCATTTTGAAATAATGAAAGAGGTTTAATACTTCAATGTGGTTAATTATTTAGTATAATACAAGCTGTTATATAATCTGCATTATGTTAAATATACTATTCCCTGATCTATCCTCTCGACCTTGCTTCTATTCGTCTCGACTAAGAGCTTCAACCATGTAAAATCATAATTTTTAAAAAAGGCTAATGCTATGAAAATCTTCACCATTTTACTCCTGTGCATATCTGGCTTTTTAAGTATTAAACACGGATGGGACTCTTTTCAGCCGGCCAATCCGGAACAGGCTCAAATGCTGACCGAACTGGGCTTAAGCAAAGCCATTTTACCTTATACAGGTGTGTTTTTAATACTGGTGGGAATAATGCTATTCTTCCCGCAGACGTTTTTTCTGGGTAACCTGCTCAATGCCTTTATCATTTTAGTAATTATGGCCCTTGCTTTGAATGCTGGAAACATCCGAATAGCTTTAATGGAAATTCCATTTCTTGCGATGCCATTACTTTTAATTTGGCTAAAATATCCTTTTAAATTTTAGAGCTAACGTTATACCATGGCATCTTCAAAACCTTATCGGATCAAATCCATAGCAGAAATCCATCGCCTGATAGGTCTTCCTAGTCCTCAGCATCCGCTCATTGGAGTCATTGATGTCTCGGGTTTTAAAGACCACTCGGATATCAAGGCGGTATTACTTGATTTTTATGTGGTTTCACTGAAAAGAGGCTGCGATAAACTTCTGTACGGGCAGCAGAAGTATGATTTTGATGAAGGCCTGATGGCTTTTATGTCGCCTGGTCAGATTTTAAGGGGACAGGATGATGGAGTGCCCGTGAATCTGAAAGGCTGGATGTTATTTATTCATCCTGATTTTTTATGGAATACACCTTTGGCGAAAAAAATCAGGCAATATGAGTTTTTCGCTTATGCAGCCCACGAAGCATTATTTGTTTCCGATAAGGAAGAATCAATTATGAATGGAATCATTGATAACATCCGAAACGAGTATCATTCAAACATTGATAAATTTAGTCAGGACGTGATCATTGCCCAGTTAGAGTTGCTGCTTACGTACGCTCAGCGGTTTTATGAGCGTCAGTTTATTACCCGAAAAATAAGTAGTAACAAAACCCTGGACCGGCTGGAAGATGTATTAACGGATTATTTCAATAATGAAGCTTTACTTTCCAAAGGATTACCAACGGTTCAGCAGATAGCCGACACGCTGGGTATGTCACCTAAATATCTGAATAGTTTGTTAAAGCAGTTAACGGGCCTGACAACTCAACAACACTTGCATACAAAGCTGATTGAGAAGGCGAAAGAAAAGCTATCGACTACTGAGTTATCGGTTAGTGAGATTGCGTATGACCTGGGCTTTGAACACTCCCAGTCGTTCAGTAAGCTTTTTAAAAATAAGACTAAACTAAGTCCTTTGGAATTTAGACATTCCTTTAATTAATAAGTCACTGAAAAACGTATAGACTTATACGAATAGGTATGAAATCAGGATCGGGTTTTTCGCAGAAAAAGAATAATGAGGATCATGCATTCTATGCCGTAAACGAATAATAAAGCTCTGATGTAAGGCATATTATCAGCATTTGAGTAATAATAGAGACCAACGGTTACGAGAAAACAGAAGAAAACTGTGATGGGAGCTTTCCAGGTAGGACGGTTCGGCGATTGGAGAACGTTAATCGCGTAAACGAAAAGTAAGGACTGTACTAAAATGAAAATAAACAGGCTTACAACGGAGCCTAGCTGGTATAAAAAATTCATGCAGGAAGTAAGACAACTGATGGTAAAGGTAATACAGCAAGCAATTATTCCAGAAATTCGTTTCCAGTGATCATGTCATCTTTTAACGAAACACCAGTTAATTGCAGACGAAAAGCCTGTTGTATCAGGTACATCAGCTTATCCGTTGCCAGCGTAAGGTCAAGACCATGAGGACGAATGTTGGAAATGCAATTACGACGCTCGTCGGTTAAACCAGGTGCAGGAGCATAGGTCAGGTACGCTCCCATGCTGTCTGAAGAACTTAATCCGGGACGTTCGCCAATGAGTTGGATGACCATTCGGGCCTGAAGTAAAATGCCGATTTCATCGGATAAAGCCACGCGAGCCTGTTTGGCTAGTACTAATGGGGCAAAGGTGAATCCCTGCTCTAAGGCTTTTTCGCGAAAATTCATCACCAAAGACCAGGCATGAGCGTTGATAGCTGAAGCTGATAATCCATCGGCAATGATGATTACCAGATCCGCAGGTTTCGATTGAATAGATCGTAACTCGTGTTGAGAATCTTCGTGTAATTGACGGCCTAAATCGGGTCTTTTCAAGTATTCATCCCGATGAGTAGCTTTACTTTTAACGGTAATCAGGGGTAGTTGAGCCTGCTTGGCTTTTTCAAGGAAAAAAGAGATATCGAGGGCTGAATAAACAGCGTCTTTGGCGTGAGCATGAGCAAGTTTAAAAGCCAGTGATTCCCGCAACGGAATGGAAACCCCCGTTCGTCCCAGAGCAATCCGGGCCTGGGTAAATGTTTTCAGACTTTCCCACTCGTCGGGAGAAACCGGACTTTTTTGTAATTCATTCATGACCCAAAAAATTGTCGGTATAACATTTGCGAGGCGTCAGAGTCAAGTCTTTTTTGATCTATTCCCATAATCCCCTGTTGTATTAACCAGGCTTCAAATTCGGGAGCAGGCCGAAGCCCCAGAGCCCGCCGTAAATACAAGGCATCGTGAAAGGAAGTAGACTGGTAGTTGAGCATAATATCGTCCGCTCCGGGAACTCCCATGATGAAGGTAATGCCCGCCACTCCCAACAGGGTTAACAGCGTATCCATGTCGTCCTGATCGGCCTGGGCGTGATTGGTATAACAAATGTCCATTCCCATCGGAACGCCAAGTAACTTTCCACAAAAGTGATCTTCCAGACCGGCCCGAATGATCTGTTTTCCATCGAAAAGATATTCGGGACCAATGAAACCCACGACTGAGTTGACCATAAATGGCTTGAAATACCGGGCTACGGCATAGGCCCGCACTTCACACGTTTGCTGATCGACGCCATGATGAGCATTGGACGACAAGGCACTCCCCTGCCCCGTTTCAAAATACATAAGGTTTGAACCTACCGTACCACGATTCAGCGACAATCCAGCTTCGTAAGCTTCCTGTAATAAAGAAAGAGTAATTCCAAAACTGGCATTCGCCTGCTCAGTTCCGGCAATGGATTGAAAGATGAGATCTACCGGAACCTGCTGCTCGATGAGTTGAAGTGTAGTGGTAACGTGACTCAAAACGCAACTCTGTGTGGGCATAGCAAAGCGTTGGCGAAGGTCATCGAGCATAAAAAGTAACCGGGATACCGTAGCGGGGCTGTCGGTGGCCGGGTTGATCCCGATTACGGCATCGCCACTTCCGTATAATAAACCGTCAATGATACTGGCCGCAATTCCTTTGGCATCGTCCGTAGGGTGATTGGGTTGCAAACGCACGGACAGGCGACCTTTTAACCCCAACGTATTTCGAAAACGAGTAATGACTTCACACTTTTGAGCAACCAGTATCAAATCCTGATTTCGCATCAATTTGGATACCGCGGCCACTATTTCAGGAGTTAGACCACCACTAATGGACGGTAAAAGCTCAGGCGTTGCTTCATCGCTTAACAGCCAGTCCCGCAAATCTCCAACCGTGAAATGACTCATAGCAGCAAAGGTTTGCCTGTCGTGGGTGTCAATGATAAGCCGGGTTACTTCATCGCTTTCGTAAGGAATAAACGTTTCTGATAAAAAGTTAGATAAGGGCACATCCGCTAATGCCATTTGTGCAGCTATTCGCTCTTCATAGGTTTGAGCCGCAATACCCGCCAGACCATCTCCCGAGCGAAGCGGGCTGGCTTTGGCCAGTAACTCTTTCAGATCAGCGAATCGATAAGTAAATCCGCGAATGGTGCATTGG
>CAJYHS010000211.1 GCA_913774715.1 uncultured Siphonobacter sp.
TTTGAACGCGTCCAAAGCAGCGATCCATCGGCGGCTTATTACGATCCGAGCGGGCAGTATACCGGACAACTGGTGCTAAATAATGGATTACCCGTTCGTTCAACAACGCAGAAAATTTTAGGCAATATTCAACCCGACTGGACGGGCGGCTTCTCGAACACGTTCTCCTACAAAGGCTTTATTCTATCGGCTTTGATTGATGCCAAAATCGGTGGTGACATGTACGACGAAGGAACCGCCAACGCCCGCTGGACGGGTCAATACGCGGAAACGGCCATCGGTCGTGAAGAAGGCGTAATTGGACAGGGCGTGACTGCCGTTCGCGGAACAGGAACAGAAGGTGGATATACCTTTAGCCCTAACTCTACCATCGTAGCTGCGAATCAGTATTATGGGTATAACAACCCCCGTAACTACCACGAGGCCGCCATTTTCGATGCTTCGTACGTCAAGCTTCGGGAAGTTTCCTTCGGGTATCAGATTCCATCGGCTTTTCTCAAGCGTCTGCGTTTGCAGTCTGCCCGGCTTTCAGTGGTGGGTCGTAACGTGGCGATGTTATTCCGGAACCACCCCCACGCCGATCCCGAAATTGATGCTAATGGTGGGAACGCTCAGGGCTTTGGATACGGCGAACTGCCCTCATCGAGAAGCATGGGCTTTAATCTAAGTCTTGGATTCTAAGGACCTGATAACCATCAACTCTTTTGATGATTCATCACCGATAACCACTGAACAATGAAGCTACTTTCGCTGAAAAATATAACCCTGGCGGCCAGCATTGCTTTAATTAGCTCCGCCTGCACGAGTCGATTTGATAACATCAACAAAGATCCCAATAGCCCTACGACCATTTCTCCGCAGTATTTATTGACGTATGGGCTGGAAAAATCCATTGACCGGTATTGGGGTAGTAACACCCGTTTTGAACGTTTAAATTTGGATGCAGCCGAATTATGGATTCAACATTTAGGCCGGAATATTTACTCCAATGAAGGCGATAACTACGAAGCCTCCCAGGCTTTAATGCTGAATAACTGGCAGTCTTTCTTCAATGATTCACAGCTGAATTACCAGCGAATTCTGACCATTACTGCCGAAAACGGTAGCCAGCCCAATGCCAATTATTACGGCGTAGCTCTGGTGATGCGAACCTGGGTTTTCTCTTTATTAACCGATACGTTCGGAGCCATTCCATATTCGGAAGCTTTGAAAGGCGGCGTGGAAACACCGATTTTAACGCCCAAATATGATTCCCAGGAAGAGGTGTATACGCAAATGCTGGCTGATCTGAAAACAGCCAATGAAAAACTCTCCGTTTCAGGCCCTGCTATTGCGGGAGACATCGTATACAATGGTAGCATCCTCAAATGGAAGAAATTTGCTAACTCCCTGCGGCTACGTTTAGCGAACCGTCAGGCGGCTAAAAAACCGGCGGAATCGCGGGCGATTATGAAGGAAATACTGGCTGACCCAGTAACCTACCCAATTTTCACCAGTAATGATGATAATGCCAGTTTAAAGACTACTACTTCCCGGCCTTCGAATAACGAATGGAATGAAACTATGGTTTGGGGTAGCCGTACCGACTGGAACTTATCCAAAACGCTGGTTGATAAACTCGTAGCTTTGAATGACCCCCGACTAACTGTGTATGGGGCACAACAGGGAGGCACCTGGCTGGGTGTTCCGAATGGGCTACCCGATGCCATCGCTACTACTTACCTTTCTACGGCGGCTAAAATCGGAACTACGTTCACCAAAGCCGATGCTCCCGAGGTAGTCATGACGCTGGCCGAGCTTAACTTCATTCTGGCCGAAGCGGCCATCGACGGAGATATTGACGGGGGAGCGGCAGCCGCAAAAGATTACTTTGAAAAAGGCGTAAATGCTTCCATGGCTCAATACAGCCTGACGACTCCTGATACTTACTTTACAACGGTCGGCACAGTTACCCGCGAAAAAATCATGGATCAAAAATGGATCAGCCTCTTTGCAAACGGTGTCGAAGCCTGGGTAGAATGGCGACGGACGGGCTTACCCATTTTCCCCGCCAAAGATCCCCGTTCGGTTTTTGCGAATGATGGCATATTACCCACGCGGCTAACCTACCCTGGCTCCGAAGCTTCCCTGAATGGTGAAAATATGAAGGCGGCCATTACCCTCAATGGCGGTGCCGACGATTTCAAAACCAAGCTCTGGTGGGCTGAAAAGTAGGTTATTTTTCCAAACAGGTATTAATCTCAGCAATGAAGTTCAAGCGATAGATTGTATGAAAAAATTCTTAACTCCCCTGGTATTCCTTATTGCTTTGGGCTTTATCACGGCCTGTCAAAAAGCAGAAGACCCCTTCGTCCCCCGGGTGGTTTCGCCTGTGTTGGTGCAGGTAATGGGAGCACCTTACCAAACTGACTTTGCAACAGAGCCAACCGTAATGCTTGACGGTACCAAAGGAGCTACCCTGACTGCCCGAATTCTGGAACTGGACAAAACTAACATTCTGGATTATACCAAAGGTATTGATTCCATTCCGGTAGTAAATCTGCCCGTTAAGCTAACGCTCCGTAATGGTACACCCATTGGTGAAGCGACAAGCGATAGCAAAGGGGTAGTCACCTTTACAGCCACGTGGGCCCAGCTAGGCATTTCGGCCCCGACCTCTGGTAACCGAGCCTCCATTAACTGGATAGGGGAGTATAAAGGTCAGGCATTTACCCGTCTTTCAGCGGTTCAGGTGAAATAAAATGGCGTACAACACTAACAGGTTATATACATCTAAACTCTTATAGCTATGAACCGTCGTAACTGGCTTAAATCCGGGGCTTTAGCCGTTGCCGGAGCTACTGTACCCGATTTTTGGAGACCCGCCGAAGCGGCGGAAGCAGGCCTTCCTCACCTGGCAGGAATGGTTGTAAAGGCTCGTTTGAATAAGAATGAAAATCCGTACGGTCCATCTCCAAAAGCTCAGAAAGCGATGGCAGAGGCTATTCCCAGCGGCTGGATGTATCAGCATGAATCAGCAATGGCTTTCCGCAAAATGATTGCCAAAGAAAACGGAGTTACGGAAGCTCACATCATGCTCGGAGCCGGTTCAGGAGAGCTACTCATGGCCTCGGGTATTCACTACACGATGAAAGGCGGTACGGGCACAAACATCGTCGGCGGCGACCCAACCTACATGCAATTATTACGGGCCGCCTCTGATTTGGGAAATACTTTCAAGAAAGTCCCCGTTACCAAAGATTTTACTTACGATTTCAACGGATTGGCCGCAGCAGTGGACAGCAAAACCTCATTGGTTTACCTGTGCAATCCCAATAATCCCACGGGTTTACTGGAAGATGCTTCTAAAATGTCGGCTTTTTGTGAAGATATGGCTAAGAAAAAACCGCTTTTCATCGACGAAGCTTACATGGATTACGCCACTGATCCCAAAGCCAGCAGCATGATGGAACTCGTCCGTAAAGGTCATAACGTACTCATCGCCCGCACCTTCTCTAAAGTTCATGGTTTTGCAGGCTTGCGAATTGGTTACCTTGTGGGACAACCTGAAACACTGAAGGAGATTAATAAATACTGCACGGGCGGCGGCAGCATTTCAGCTCCTTCAATGAAAGGAGCCATTGCCAGTTATATGGATGAAGAGTTTATTACGTATTCCAAGGCCAGGTGTAAGGAATCAAAAGAATATCTGTATAAAATCCTGAAAGACAAAGGGTATGAATACCTGCCTTCGTCTTCCAACTTCGTCCTTTTTCCGCTCAAATCGGATGGTAAATCCTTCGTTGAAAAAATGGCTCAGAAAGGCATTGCCATTCGTAACTGGGAATTCGCTGGCCAGCATTGGTGCCGCGTATCCATGGGGACACTCGACGAAATGAAAGCCTTTGGTGAAGCCTTCGGAACACTCGCATAATCAACCTCTGCTCTATGTGTCTCAACCGCTCTGTTTTTCGGAGCGTTTTTTTTAGCTCTTGCCTATTCACGTTAAACGCTCATCGGGTATAGCCATTGCTGTTATAGAAAGGTGACAGGTTCCTCTGATTCCTTTCTCTTTTAAACTACCAATTATTAGCTTCTATCTATTTAGGTTTCAAAACTTTATTACATATTGCAGAAGTTGCTTTAGGAGTACTTTCCCCTGCCTATTAATGAAACGATCAAGCAACGAAACTAACTCTAAACGCAAAACCCTTCAAACTTCACTATGAGTTACGTACCACCACCCTTTCCAACGGATCCGTCGTTCACCTCTCCTCCTTTAAAACCCAAAAACTGGCTAACAGAAAATATTGCGGCCACCGTCTTAGGATTACTTTGCTGTTGTGGTGTCAATGCGATTACCGGAATTATCGGTATTGTCTTCTCTACGCAAGTGGATAATAAGTACAATGCGGGTGACTACCTGGGTGCTGAAAGTGCGGCAAATACGGCTAAAATCATGTTTTACGTAACGGCCGGGCTGGTAGCTCTAGGACTCATCATTAACATTGTTTCTTTCTTTATTTACGGTGGACTGATGTATAATCAGCTTCAGAATAACTATCGGATTTAAGCTCGAAACCAGGACACATTTACGATAAACCCTTTCGATTTTACTTTCAAACCTATGGAACCTACGGAAAGCAATCCCTCTTTCAACTATAACACCCCTGTCAAACCTTTCAACTGGCTGGTCCCGGCCATTCTGGTTACTCTTTTTTGCTGTAATTATTTAGGGGTTGTGGGGGTCGTCTATGCCGCCCGGGTAGAGACTAAGTATAACCTTGGCGATTATGTCGGAGCTGAAAATGATGCCCGTCAGGCCAAACTCTGGACTTTAGTTCCGCTGGCTATAGGCGTAGTATTTTGGTTGGGAATAATGATTTTTTACGGAGCAATCCTGTCCACTACCCTCAGAAATGGAGGAGTTCCCAGTACTTACTAATGTATGGTTTCTACCTTACGACTTTTCTTATACTGGACGGTGGCGGCTATACTGGTAGCCGTCGCCTTTCTTTATTACCAGTTCAACCCCGTAGAACACGCCTTTTTTCCGCCCTGTTTATTTTATAAATATACGGGCCTACATTGCCCCGGCTGCGGAGCTCAGCGAGCTTTTCATCAGCTTCTGCATGGGAACCTTCGGGAAGCCTTTCGCTACAATGCCTTATTGATACTCATGATTCCTTATATCTGCCTGGGGCTGGTATTAAGTATCCGAACGCACTGGCTTGGTTTAGGATTTGAAACCTTGCCTCAGGCTTACCGAAACCCGCGAATCATTTTAGGTCTGCTCGCTGTCATTTGCCTCTTCTGGATTTTCCGAAACATTCCCATCGCTCCTTTCAACTGGCTGGCTCCGCAATAAAGATCTGAATGGCGATTTCCAACGCTCTGAAAATTGAGTATAGAAGACGATTCTAACATTCCTAACATTCCAAACATTCATACATTCTCAAACTTTTCTTTTCTCTTTCAAACGATAAACCTAATTTTATACGGAATATACTCCGTATAACGGAGTATCTATTTCCCAAACTCCCTCCATCACCTGTTCTTTCTTTCCAATGAAAAATCTACTTTTACCTCTTCTGGCCCTCGGGGTTACGGGTTGGGTTCAGGCTCAGACCTTAACGGGCTTTACTCCGGCCCGCGAAGCCACTGAGCTTACCATGGAAGCGGAGTTTAAAAAGCAGCAATCGTCAGCTGCTTACCGCAAGCATTTAGAAAGGCTGACTAGTGCACCGCACGTAGCCGGAACACCCGAAAACGAAAAAGTTCGGGATTATATCGCCGAAACCATGCGAAAAGCGGGCTGGCAGGTAGACATTTATCCGCACGATATTTACTTACCCAAAGGACCAGGCGACGTAGCCGTAGAAGTAGTCACTCCCATTCGTCAACCGCTGAATATCAGAGAATACCTTTTCCCCGAAGACAAATACGCAGCTGATCCACGGCTCATGCCTGGTTGGAATGCGTACTCCGGTTCTGGCGATGTAACGGCGGAAGTAGTCTATGCAAACTATGGCCGGAAGGAGGATTTTGAGAAGCTTAAAGACCTGGGCATTTCTGTAAAGGGGAAGATTGTTCTGGCCCGTTACGGCGGTAATTTCCGCGGGTATAAAGCCCAGTTTGCCCAACTACACGGAGCCGCTGGAGTTATCATTTACACCGACCCGGCGGATAATGGGTATATGAAAGGATTAACGTTTCCCGAAGGACCGCAACCCAGTGAAAGTGTAATTCAACGGGGTTCTTTATTAACAGTTAATTATACCGGAGATCCCTTAACCCCCTTCGAACCAGCCTTACCCATTGATGGAAAAGTAAAGGTTAAACGCCTCGATCCTAAAGACGTTGATCTCCATAAAATTCCGGTAACGCCTATTCCTTACGCTTCCGCTCTGGAAATTATGAAGCAGATGAAAGGCACCAGAGCCGTTCCCGGCGGCTGGCAGGGGGGCTTGCCTTTTACCTATCGACTGGAAGGCGGGGCGGATTTGAAGGTACGTTTGAAAGTAAAACAGGAGATTGGAATTACCCGAATTTACCAGGTCGTAGGAACGCTGAAGGGTACCGATTATCCCGATGAATGGATCATTGCAGGCTGTCATTACGATGCCTGGGCTTTTGGTTCTACCGATCCGAACAGTGGTACCGCTATGCTTTTAGGCCTGACGGAATCACTAGGTAAACTAGCCAAAGCCGGGCAGAAGCCCCGCCGGACCATTAAAGTGGCACATTGGGATGCCGAAGAGTTTGGCGTTATCGGGTCAGCGGAATGGGCGGAGCAGTTCCGGGATGAGCTGACGCAGAAAGCCGTTGCTTACATGAACTTTGATGCGGCTGTTTCTGGTAAGGTTTTCGGAGCAAGTGCTTCACCTTCTTTGAAAAAACTGGTAATTGAAGCTACTAAATCCGTTGATTACCCCGATTCTAACAAAACAGTTTTTCAACACTGGATGGCCCAGGGATCGCCTAAAGGTGGTAGCACCGTGGGTATCGCCTCCTCAGCTCCTGCTCTGGCAGCTAACGAACCCATCATTGGTAATCTAGGTGGCGGTTCCGATCATATTGGCCCTTATATGCACGTCGGCGTACCTTCATTAAGTGCGGGCGTGGGAGGCCCCACCCTTTATCACTCTTCTTATGACGATTTATTCTTTTACAACAAGTTCGTGGATTCGACTTATAAGATGGGGCCGATGGTCGAACAGGTGGTAGGAACGATGACGCTCCGACTGGCGAATGCCGATGTATTACCTTATGATCTGGTTCGCTATGCCAGCGATTTAACAACCCATTTAAAAGCTGCTGAAAAAGCCATTAAAGCTTATTCACCCAGCTATAGCATTGATCCCATCCTGTCTGCCGTAACTGAGTTAAAAAAGAATGCAGAAGCCGCAGAGACGGCTCGCCAGAATTATGTAACGGCGGGGCGTAAGGATAAGGTGATGGAACTGAACAAGGTCATGCAGCAGCTGGAACAGTCTTTCATTGACAAAAAAGGAATGGCCTTCGGTCCCTGGTATCGTTCGCTGTATGCTTCTTCAGATCCTTACAGCGGGTATGCTTCCTGGATGCTGCCGGGGTTATTGTATGAAGCTTCTCTTAAGTCAACAGCTAACCTACCCGATCTGGAAGCCCGTCACATTAAAGCTATTCAGAGTTTAAGTACCAAGTTAAGCACCCTCGTACAAACCATTGAAGCCACGGGTGGATCTTCGGTTAGAGCTATCAAATAGCAATTCTACGCAAGCTGGTTTATGAAAAACGGCGAGGACTTCCTTGCCGTTTTTTATGGTAGCTTAGCCTTGATGAATTAGCAGGCTCCTAAAATTCATGAGTGAATAGTGTAAAGCTATCAGTCGTGTATACTGAGACAATAAATTAGTAAAGTAATAATTACCAAACAAAGCGTAGATACTACATTTTAAGGTTTTATATCTACCATTTATCTAAGTAAAAAAGCTCATTTTGTATGTCTGCATATATTTGTCAAACATTTCAGCCAGATATGTTCAGAACCACAATATGCAAACCTTTTCAACCTTTATATAATCAGTTTATTTCAAGTACGAGAGCTGACGTTTTTCAATTTAACTTTTTATTGCTCCAAACCTATAAGAGGCAAAACTGAAACTCAGAGCGGCATTATTCCAACTCACCTTAAATTTTATTGATCTAGTACCACATTAAAAGTATCCAACCTTCAACTTCAATTTATCAGTAGAAAGAAGAGCTTTCACAGTTTGGGTGAAAGCTCTTCCTTTTTAGTTAAGAGGCCACCACTCTATTCCTTTTCCACCCCGCACAGGATCTTCATTGGGCAAAGGAACTAAAGCCAGATTTCGGTCAGCCTTAGGCCGGTCATCTTTTTCTCCTTTCAACAAATCCCAGTCCCGACCTTCGGGATAGGCTCCTACTACGCCAAAGTCAGTACTGGCTTCCAGTTTCTTATGTCCGGTACCTGCCGGAAGAATGAGGACATCTCCGGCTTTAACCTCTACCGTCTGCCCCTTTTCACCCCCTAGCTGCAAACGAGCGTATCCAGCGTAAATACCCAGAACTTCATGAGAAGTACTATGGTAATGATGAAATGGATATACTCCGTTTCGCCACGAGTTAGTCCAATGGTGATTCGAAAAACGTTCTTCCAACCATTCTGCGGCTTTATTCTCTCGCTCAGTAAATACCTGACGGTATACGACTACGGGGTAGCGACTATTGGGAATCGTTCCATCATCCTTAAAGTAGAGCAGTTCAGGTTGTATCATCCTTTCAATAGAATTTAATGGCTTAGTGCCATTTGCAATGGGCGAAAGAAACGTACCAATCATCCGTAGCAGATTTCTGGTTCTCTGTCGCCAAAAGCTCCTTTATAATCCACAAGCCCAGAATTTAGGTCAACGTTGCCTCGACTGCTGGCGTAAAGGCAGGTACATCATTCCAATGAAAACCGTGAAAAGAAGAACAGCCTCCATAGTATTAGCTTTGTGCATAGGAATGGGCCTTTTTGCCTGCAAGAAAGATACCGAAAATACAACCCCCGAAACCAATTCTGAGGAAAATGTAGCCGGTAACCAGTGGATATATGAGCAAATGGCGAGTTATTATTTCTGGACCGATAAGCTTCCCAGTGAAACGAATACCGACCAAACGCTAGAACCAGAGTCTTACTTTAACTCACTGCTAAATACTTACGACGCGACTTCAAATCCTGATGGAGACCGCTTCTCTTATTTTTCTTCGGATGCGGCTACTCTGGAAGCTGCTTTGAATGGAGAAAGCCTGACTACGGGCATGCAGTTTCGACTTTTCTACCGCGACGATGCTCGCGTCAATATTATTGCCCAGGTGCTGTATGTGCTCAAAGGCTCGCCAGCAGCGACAGCGGGTTTCAAACGCGGCGACGTTTTTACGAAGGTTAACGGTACTACGCTCACTGTCAATAATTATGTCGAGTTACTTTACGGATCGGCCACTTCTTATTCTTTTACGTTGGGGACGGTGAGTAGTAGTAACACGATTGAAGACACCAGCACAACTTTGGCCGTTACCGCTACTACCTTCCAGGAAGATCCGGTCTTTTTAGATTCTACCTATACCGTTAATGGCAAAAAAGTAGGTTATCTGATCTATAACCAGTTCGTTTCCAGTCCTAATAACTCATCCAGCAATGAATATGATAATCACCTGCGTCAGATTTTCGGTAATTTCAAATCGGCGGGCGTTCAGGAATTAATTCTGGATCTGCGATATAACCCTGGTGGTTCGGGTTCGACGGCTATTAATCTGGCCAGTCTGATTGTTAAATACAGCGGAGCTTCACAGATTTTCTACAAAGAAGAATACAACAGCCTGCTCAACCAATATCTTCAGCAACAATATGGCAGTGATGTGTTCAATGCGTATTTCACCAATGAAGCGAATAATATTGGTAATCAAATCAGTAAGGTTACTATTTTGACTTCAGAGTGGACGGCATCCGCCAGCGAGCTGGTGATTAACGGGTTAAAACCTTACATGACCGTTAATCTGATCGGAGAAACCACTTATGGTAAAAACGTAGGATCTACTACCTTAACCGATGACTCAGGGAAATATTCGTTCGCCCTGCAACCCATCATTGTGAAAGTGTATAACAGCTTGGGTGCGTCTGATTACACGGGTGGTTTTACGCCTAATACCTCCCTTTCTGAGCCTTTCACACTTTATGCCTTAGGCAACACGCAGGAGACCTTACTTAACGCGGCCCTTTACGGAACCAGTACGAGCGGTCGGCAGTCAGCTGGAGTAAGTAATGTTTCTTCTTCGATTACCCAAAAAGCAATTTTTGGTAAGTTATTAATTCGCGATAAAGATGCTGCGGTAAAGGCTTTTCTGAAGAAGCAAACTTCTGTTTTGTAAAGACACTCCTATCCGCTAAAACAAAAGCGATGGCTTCTTCAGAAGCCATCGCTTTTGTTTTTACTGAGCTTTTATTAATTCAGCACTACCACTTCAGGCGTAGCTGTATCGGCTGGTTTTTCTTTTTCATCCGGGAAAACAAATTTGATCGGACGTTCTACTTGCTCGTCCAGTAAGGCCGCTGCCAGAACATCTTCCACACGATCTACGTAATGGAAAATCAGGTCCTGAACGTATGAAGGATTAATTTCTTCTATATCCTTGCGGTTTTTCTTGCAAAGAATGATCTCTTTAATGCCGGCTCGTTTTGCAGCCAGAATTTTCTCCTTGATGCCACCCACGGGCAGTACTTTACCACGCAGCGTAATCTCACCCGTCATAGCCAGGTTAGACTTGATTTTTCGCTGCGTAAACACCGAAACCATTGAAGTAACCATGGTAACCCCGGCGGAAGGGCCATCTTTCGGCACTGCACCCGCAGGTACGTGTACGTGCAGATTATAATGCTCAAAAAGACGATGGTCGATGTTAAGCTCGTCAGCATGAGCTTTGATGTAACTGAGAGCCGTAATAGCTGATTCTTTCATCACATCACCCAGCTGACCAGATAAGGTAAGCGTGCCCCGGCCTCGGTTCAGGCTGGACTCTACGAACAGAATTTCACCCCCTACGCTCGTCCAGGCTAAACCCGTTACCACGCCAGCAGTATCATTATTATCGTATTCGTCTTTGTCGAAAAATTCTGCTCCCAATAACCTCACTACATCTTCAGGACGTAGAGTTTTAGGGTATTCCTCTTCCAGAGCAATAGCTTTGGTAATTTTCCGAACGATAGAACCTACCTTCTGTTCCAGCGAACGAACGCCTGATTCACGCGTGTAGCCTTCGATAATTTTTTGAATGGCCGCATCGGTAAAATTCAGCATTTTGCCTTCCAGACCGTGTTCCTGCTTTTGCTTGGGAATGAGGTATTTTTTAGCAATCTGCACCTTCTCTTCCATCGTGTATCCCGTTAACTCGATGATTTCCATCCGGTCACGAAGAGCAGGCTGAATAGGTTCCAAGGAGTTGGCGGTAGCAATGAACAGTACTTTGGACAGATCGTATTCTACTTCCAGATAGTTATCCTGAAAACTTCCATTTTGTTCAGGATCAAGCACTTCCAATAAGGCAGAAGATGGGTCGCCCCGGAAATCGCTGGATACTTTATCGATCTCATCCAGAATAAAGACGGGGTTAGAAGATTTCGATTTCCGAATATTCTGAATCACCTTAC
>CAJYHS010000212.1 GCA_913774715.1 uncultured Siphonobacter sp.
AGTTACGCTACGGGTAAGCATTTTCAATCTTTCGGGCCAGACTATAGTGGCAGAGCATTCAGTGCTGTCGCAGCCAGGGCAGCCGTTTCAGTATAACATTGAGAAACTGACTCCGGGAACATACCTCGTAAAAATTCAGGAAGACTCAAAAACGTATTTTAAAAGGTTCGTTAAGTAAAAAAGAAAAAGCCCTTTTGCGGTAAAGGCAGGGGGCTTTTTCTTTTTAGTTACTCACTCCATGTACTCTCCGAGTCAGTCCTGGTAACTACTGCTTGGATAGTGTTTCATTTTCTTCCCCTTTGAAGATCCGACGTACACCGCCTCCGTACCTCCCACTCATGAAAAGAAAACCAATCAAATCCCTGATGATATTGATACTCAGCTACGCAGGAATTCTTGGACTGCTGGTCTATCTGCTTACTTTATTTTTATAAACTTTTCATTAAAAATTAAGAGTATATTGGGAATATTAGAGCCTTATTGAAGAGATCTACTTTACTACCATTCCCATGAAAAGTCTGTTCTATCTACTAGTATTGATCCTGACGGTAACCACTGGTAGGGCACAGCCTCAACTTTCCATCAAGCCGGTAAAGGTATTGCAGGAAGATCTCATTTTTAAACGCTATGGTAGTTCGGAAGGCTTGCCGGATAATCGGGTGCGATCTTTCCTTCAGGATAAAAAAGGTTTTTTCTGGGTCGGAACCATGAATGGTCTGGCTCAGTATGACGGGTATCAGTTTCGGAAATTTTATAAAAATAAAGACGCCATTGCGGGTAACTGGATCTATGACCTTTGTGAAGATCAGCAGGGATATATCTGGATTGGTACCCGCGAGGGGCTAAGCCGCTTTGATCCCCGCCGGGAAACGTTTCAAAATTTCAGAAACAAACCCGGCGATCCAACATCCCTGTTTTTCAATCAGATTAATGCCCTGGTAGTTGATACCAAAGGTACCTTATGGATTGGCACGCCTAAGGGCTTAAGTACCTGGAATCCCCGGACGCAGCAGTTTAAAACGCTTCAAAACTATCCCTTCAATCGTCCAATCCGACGCATGATTCGCTCGGAAGGAGATTACCTCTGGATTGCTACTGCCGATGGCCCCGTTCGGTATCACGTCGCCAGCGGGAAATATACCTTTTTCCCTTTTTCCGTGAAGCCTAACGCGTACGGTGATCATTTCTGGTCTTTACTGGAAGACAATCGGCATTTGTATCTCGCCACGGGTGGGGATGGGCTGTGGCGATTACCGTATCAGGAAAGTACACGGACGTACGGCCGCTTCGAATCAATGAATAATTTTCAGGACAAGACGCTGGCAAACACGCAAATTTTCGACCTGTGCAAATCTCCCGATGGAGCCTTCTGGCTCGGAACCGATCAGGGACTGGCTCGCCTAACTAACCTTCATACGCCCGCTGCCCGGCTTCAATGGTATCGCACTAATTCCAGCAATCCTCAGAGTTTAAGTAATAATCTGGTATATCGGTTGTGCATGGATCGAACTCAGGTACTCTGGTGCGGGACTGAGCAGGAAATCAGTTCACTGGATTTGAGTTTTTTGCCCTTTCGTTCGTATTCGTTTTCAACTGGAGTACCCGACAATCAGGTTCGTAGCATTGCCACCGATTCATCCAATGCCATCTGGCTCGGCATGAGTAAGGCGGGTATGTTTCGGTATTCATTGACGGATGGACGTACTGAAAAATATGAATTCAATAAACCCTTTTGGAACGACCATCGATCCCTACTACCCAGCTCAACGGGTGACCTATGGATCGGAACCCTCGGCGGAGCATTACGACTAACGAAAAACCGGGCGATTCAAACGGAACTGGAAGATGCCGCCGTTTTTTGTTTACTGGAAGACTCCAGAAAAAATATCTGGATGGGAACCAACAAAGGCTTGTATCAACGCAGTCCTGAGGGGAAAAAAACTCGAATCCGATTAGGGAATTCAGATACTGAATTTGTTCGTTCTCTCATGGAAGACCACCTCGGTTTCCTCTGGATTGGATTTGACAATAGCGGATTGGGTCGTTATAATCCCGTTTCTGGAACATTTGAATGGATTAAAGACACGACGATCCCGCGATTGGGTACGGCCATTTATAGTCTCGTGGAATTTCCCCGTCATGTCATCTGGGCGGGCTCGGAGTCAGGATTGCATCGAATTCAGGTTCAGTCGAAAGGCCATTATCACATTCAAACCTTTACGGAAAAAGACGGCTTACTGCACCCTTCCGTCAATGGCATTATTCCCGACCAGCAGGGATTCCTCTGGATCAGTACAATCAAAGGATTAATGCGGTTTCATCCCGATTCATCCCGTTTTCAAACGTATTTACCCCGTCAGCATTTCAATTATAACGTCATTACCCGCCTGAAAAGCAGCCAGCTGGCGTATGGGTTAACGAACGGATTCCTGTATTTTGATCCTCGCCAGCTGACGCATCAGGTCATACCTCCAACGCCCGTACTTACGGATTTTAAACTATTTAACGAAAGCGTAGCCATTCAGAAGCCCATTAATGGCGATACCGTATTAAAGCAATCCCTGCAACAAACCCAACATCTGACGTTGAATTATAAAAACAACGTATTCAGTATCGATTTTGCCGCTTTGCAGATCGCTAATCCCGAAGGGGCCAGTTACGCTTATCAGATGGAAGGCTTCGACAAAGCCTGGATTAAGGTCGATCCCCAGCATCGTTCGGCTACTTATACCAACCTGAGTGCGGGTACGTACCATTTCCGGGTGAAAGTGGCTAATAGCTATGGAAAATGGAGCCAGCAACCGACGACCTTAACGATTACCATCTTACCTCCGCCCTGGAAAACCTGGTGGGCCATTGTGGGGTACATTCTTCTGTTTCACGTATTGTTATTCATTTTCATTCGCCACCTGCTCTGGCAAGCCCGACAAAGGGATGCTCTGACTCTGGAGCAGGCTGAAAAAGAACAAATCAAAAATCTGAATCAGCTCAAACTGCGGTTTTTCACGGATATTTCTCATGAATTCCGAACGCCACTTACGCTGATGGCGGGTCCGATTGAGGATTTGATGAGTAGCACGGAAGTGAAAGGAACCGTTCGGGAAAAAGTTAGCCTCCTGCAACGGAATAGTCGTAAACTGCTTCAGCTGATTGAAGAGTTAATGACTTTTCAGAAAATGGAGCAGGGAAAAATTAAGCTTCAGATGCAACCCACCAATCTGACGCAGTGGCTTGGGGAGATTTACCAGAATTTTGTCCAGCTGGCTGAACGAAAACACATACAGTTTGACTGGATCACTCCAGATGCAGAATTAACGATCATGATTGATCCCCTGCAATTGGAAAAAGTCATCAACAACCTGCTGTCAAACGCCTTCAAATGCACTCCGGGTGGTGGTGCCATCCGATTGATTGTTTCATTACATACTGATAATCAGGTAAGTCTGAGTGTACAGGATACAGGAAGCGGTTTGACTCCTGAACAGCAAAGTCATTTATTCGAGCGATTTTACCAGTCGGATCCTAATCGGGGAGGTTCGGGAGTGGGCTTGTCGCTGGCTAAAAGCCTGATTGAATTACACGGCGGCTCCATTAGCGTTACGAGTGAACCTTATGTATGTACGGATTTTACCGTGTGGCTTCCATTACAGGCAAGTCCAACAGAAGTACCCTCCCTGCTGGTTCATTCTCAGCCCATTCCGGCAATCTCTGATATTGGTACTGTTCAGGTGACAGCTGATCAACAGCCGGAGCTTTTGCTTGTCGATGATAATGAGGAAGTTCTTGATTTTCTAAATCTGCTCTTTCAGGATCATTATCGGATTACGCGGGCAAAAAACGGTCAGGAAGCATTGGATTACCTGCAACTCAACGAACCTCAGGCCATTATCAGTGATATCATGATGCCAGTAATGGATGGACTGGAACTGTGCCGTCAACTGAAAAGCAACCTCAATACCTGCCACATCCCATTAATTTTGCTTACGGCACGCACGCGGGTTGAAAGTGAAATGGAAGGCTTCGGCGTTGGGGCTGATGAATATCTGGCCAAGCCTTTTCATCCGGATTTATTACGTATTCGCGTCCAAACGCTGATCGAAAGTCGTCAGCAACTCATTCGTAAATATCAGTCTACGGATGAAATCATTCCGAAAGACCTTACCCGTAATCCACTGGATGAGGCTTTCCTCCAAAAGGTGATGGATTCCATTGAGCAAAATTTAAGTAATGAAGAATTCAGTGTAGAAGATCTGGGTGATTGCGTGTGCATGAGTCGTAGTAACCTATTCCGAAAACTGAAAGCCCTGACGGGGCAGACGCCGCTGGAATTTATTTACTTCATCCGCCTTAAACACGCTATGGAGTTATTGCTGGAACGAAAGTATAGCATTACCGAAATCACCTATGAGGTGGGTTTCAAAAATCCCTCTTCCTTTAGTAAGTCCTTCCGCAAGCAATTTGGCAAAGCTCCTACCGAATACCTTCAGGACCTTATAAGCCGGCAGTTACATTAAGAGCTAATTGATTTTCCTCAATTATTCAAGGATAGGCATCACTATGCTCTATGGTGAGACTTCACAACCTTAAAAAGGGCCTTGACGTGCAAAAAAGCAACATTTCCCGCTGTGTCTGCAACATCTCTTACTAGTAGTCCAAGGCTCCGCTTCCTACTTTTGCCTGTCATTTATTGAATTTTATGAAGATTAAATATCATCATAAAATGTTTCAATTCTCAATTCTGTTTCATCTCAGAAGCGACTTACACCATTTATCTAAATCTATTTTCTATGCGAGTACTGATACTCATTATGTCTTTTCTGGTGATTCCTTATGTAGGGATGAGTCAGGAAATTCTGCTAACCGGACGGGTAACTGCCGCCGGTGAACAGGGGTTGCCCGGCGTCAATGTGTTAGTGAAAGGAACTAATATAGGTACCTCTACTGATGCCGAAGGACGGTATCAGCTTCGGCTTCCAACCGCCGAGGAAACACTGCTTTTTTCTTCGATTGGGTACGTGAAGCAGGAGGTGCTGGTAGGCAATCGTACTACTCTTGATGTAGTTCTGGTTGCCGATGCCCAGGCCCTGAACGAAGTGGTTGTGGTGGGGTACGGTGAGCAGAGTCGCAAATCCCTGTCAACGGCGGTAAGTTCAGTATCTTCCAAACAGCTTAAAGATATTCCCGTAGCTAATCCGGCTCAGGCCCTGGCGGCTCAGGTATCGGGAGTAAACATCAGCCAGACGGGTGGGCAACCGGGTGCTGCCCCCGTCATTCGCATTCGGGGTGTGGGTTCGCTCGGAGCGGGGAATAGCCCTTTGTATGTGGTAGATGGGTACCCACTGGCCAGTGCTGATAATTTCAATCAAATTAATCCCGGCGATATCCAATCCATAGAAGTATTAAAAGACGCGGCGGCGGCGGCCATTTACGGGTCCAGAGGTGGTAACGGCGTAATTCTGGTTACCACCAAACGCGGCGAGGCAGGAAAACCCCGGATTATCTTCAACACCTTCGCGGGTGTGCAAAGTCTGGCTCGTAAAATCTCCCTGATGAATAATGAACAATTCATTGATTTTTCGAGAGAATCAGCCGTAAATGCCGGATTGAAGTATTATGCTTTTTACGATAACCCACCCAGTGATCTGCCGCAAACGGATTGGCAGGACGCGATTTACCGCAAAGCGTTTATGACTCAGCAGGAGCTTTCCGCTTCAGGTGGTAGCGAAAAAGTGAGGTATCACGTGTCTGGTTCTTACCTGAAACAAGAAGGGATTCTGAAAGCGACGGGCTTTGAGCGGTTTACGCTGCGGGCTAATCTGGAAGTGCAGCTATCCAAACGCGTGCGAGCTGGGGTAGTACTGGCCCCTTCCTTGACTAACACGCAATACCAGACGGTAGCCGGTACCAACGATGCCTCCATTATTGCCGTGGGAACGGATCCTATAGCCGCGGCTTTAGTGATGCCTTCCTTATTTCCAGAACGTTTGCCAAACGGGGATTATGCCAATACCAATAATTACCCATTGACGCAGGGATCTAACTCCATTTCGCCTAATTTCCGGGGGCCGACGGTTCAGTTTGATCAGTATCGGGATCGGGGAAGTAGTCCACGGTTTTTGAGTAACTCCTTCGTAGAATGGGAAATTATTCCGGATTTAACCGTGAAAACCAGTTTCGGTGTTGAATATAATACCGATACCCGCAATCAGTTCGTTCCCGCGACGATGCCCTCTAACACGGCCCCCACGGCCAACATAAGTAACCCTTTGGCTAATAGCATAGCCGCCTCGAAACGCGTGAATGCCAGCTCGAACTGGCTCTGGGAAAACACCCTGCATTACCGGAAAACCTTTCATGAGGATCACGCTTTCGATCTGTTGGCGGGTTATACGGCTCAGTCGGCGGTTGGTTCTGGCAATGTTATTACGGGCGTCAATGGAAGCTTTGTCAACGATTTGATAACCAATATTAGCGGAGCCGGAACGACTACGGCCACCAATAGCTATTCGAAGAATAATCTGGCTTCCTGGCTGGGTCGTATCAATTATAGTTACCGAGATAAATATCTGTTTTCAGCCGCTATCCGCCGGGATGGGTCCTCGCGTTTTGGAGCCAATAATCGGTACGCCACGTTTCCTTCCGTATCAGCAGCCTGGCGGTTATCGGAGGAAAATTTCATGAAATCCATCACTACCATCAGTGATTTAAAAATCCGGGGAAGTTATGGATTGACGGGTAATAATAATATCGGTAACTATGCTTCCCAGAGTTATGCCACGCAGGCGAATTACTCCTTTGGATCAGGACTGGGGGCTAGGACTTACGGCTATGCTGCTACCAATATTGCCAATGCCGGACTTACCTGGGAGACGAATCAGCAAACGGATCTTGGCCTTGAGTTGGGTCTGTGGAAAGATCGTATCTACCTGACGGCCGATGTCTATCAACGCCTGACAACGGGTTTACTGAATAACCGCAACGTTCCGGCTCTGGTAGGAACGGCCGGTTCTGTTCTGGAAAACATCGGAAAAATTGAAAACAAGGGATTGGAGTTATCCATCACTTCCCGGAATGTGAGCGGTTCGTCTTTAAGCTGGACTACGAATGGTAATATTTCATTTAATCAGAACCGCGTGATTTCTCTGGTCAATGAAAAGCCCATTTTTTACAGTGCGGGAGGTTTCACCAACTATGCCATTGTAGAACCGGGTAAACCGTTGGGTGAATTTTATGGCTACCGACAAACGGGAGTCTTTCGGGATCAGTCAGAAGTAGATGCCGGAGCCGTCTGGGCCAGTGGCGGATCAAAACCTGGCGATATCAAGTATGAAGATGTCAACGGCGATGGTAAAATTAATGCCTCCGATTTAACGTATCTGGGTAATCCGTTACCAAAGTTTATCTACGGTGTTACCAACACGCTTACCTGGAAAGGTTTCGATCTGAACGTGATTTTGCAGGGGTCGCAGGGGAATAAAATCTGGGCCCAATGGCTGAGATCGGGTTATTTCTTCAACGGGAATGCGAATACCATTACCGATGTAGACAATCGCTGGCGATCAGCGGAAAATCCCGGTAACGGCTGGCAGCCCCGAGCTACCAACACGCCTTCAGGGGGAGTCAATAATCCTTCCAGCCGTTACGTGTACGATGCTTCGTTTTTACGGATTCGTACGGTATCCATTGGGTATAGCATTCCGGCGACGATCACCAAACGCTGGAAAATCGAGCAGGCTCGCCTTTACATGAGCGGCCAGAATTTATACACCTTCACTAAGTACATTGGTTATAACCCAGAAGCCAACGATAACGGGAATACAACCGCCCCGACGTATGGCTATGATTCGGCCTCGTATCCGCTGGCCCGCACCATTACTGTAGGTATCAATCTTGGTTTTTAACCCTAAGACATCATATATCCTATGAAACGTAGCCTTTTATTGCTCAGTTTGCTGGGAGGACTATTATCTGCCTGTCAGCAAAATTTTCTGGAACTAACGGATCCTACCAAGATCCCAACCGAGAATTTATTCACTTCTGCGTCCAACGTATCAGCCGCCGTCACGGGCGTATACAGCCAGCTCCAGCCGGTCTATAATAACAGCTATTTTGTCTTTGGGGAAATGGCCAGTGATAATGCCTACGAGCCCGTTTCGGCAAATGCCCGGTATTTCTTCTCCATTTTCGGAGTAGAGGAAAACAACCCGAATTTACAAACCATGTGGACGGACAGTTACCGGTGCATCAGCCGGGCCAATACCGTACTGAGTAAAGCCGGAAGTGTATCCATGGACACGACGTTGCGGAACCGGTATTTGGCCGAAATGAAATTCATCCGGGCGTTGAATTACTTTAATCTGGTACGAATCTGGGGTGACGTGCCATTGGTAA